>NZ_JALKFX010000014.1:0-30227 GCF_023243045.1 Frankia sp. AgB32 | reverse complement strand
GCCCCCCCCCCCCCCCGGGCCCCCCCCCCCCCCCGGCCCCGCCGGCGCGGGGCGGGGGCGGCGCCGACTGACTCAGACGCCGGTGTGACTCAGACGCCGGTGTGACTCAGACGCCGGCGTAGGAGTGCAGGCCCGTGATGACGAGGTTCACCACGTAGTAGTCGACGAACAGCGCCGCGAAGGCGAACAGCGAGATGGCCGCCGCCCGCCGGCCCCGCCAGCCGGCCGTGGCCCGCGCGTGCAGGTAGGCCGCGTAGCAGACCCAGGTGATGAACGACCAGGTCTCCTTGGGGTCCCAGCCCCAGTAGCGGCCCCACGCCGCTTCCGCCCAGATCGCGCCGGCGATGATGGCGAACGTCCAGATCGGGAACGCGAACGCGATGATCCGATAGGTGAGGGTGTCCAGCGCCGCCGACGACGGCAGGCGCATCACGATCCCGCCCCGGTTCTGCATCGCCCGACTTGCCTCCGCGCGCCCGGCGGCCACCTCGGCGAGTCGGCTCTCCCACCGTTCCTTGACCAGGAACAGCACGGTGGTCACGGCGGAGACGAGGAACACGCCGCTTGCCATGATCGCCCCGACCACGTGGATCTTGAGCCAGTACGAGTTCAGCGCCGGCACGAGCGGGCCGGGCGCCACGTAGAGAACCGTGCCGGCGAAACCGAGGTACAGCACGGTCGGCACCATGACGAACACGCCCAGCCAACGGACGTTGTGCCGGATCATCAGGCCGAGGAACGTCGTGACCGCGATCAGGCAGATCATCGACGAGTACTCGTACATGTTGCCCCAGGGCACCCGGTCCGCCGCGATCCCGCGGGTGACGACCGAGGACAGGTGCAGCGCCCAGCCGAGGACGGTGAGCCCCACGGCGATCCGCCCGACCCACCGGGCGCGGGCCGGCACATCGACGTCCCCGTCGTTGCCCGCGGCCAGGGTGTGCGCGGCCTGGTCCCGTCGGCGCGCCGCCTCGATCTCCCGGGCCCGGTCCGCCGCCGTCGGCACCGCCGGGTCCGCCTCCCCGCCCGCGCCGACGGCGGCGCCGGCGCCGACGAGCACCCCCGGCCGGTCGGCCGCCGCCCGGGCTGCGGGAACTTCCGCCGTCGCCTGCGCCGCCACCTCCGCGTCGGTCTGGCGCGTTCCCAGCCGGCTGAAGGCGAACTCGGCCGCGTAGCCGAGCATGGCGGCGGCGTAGGCCGCCATCCCGCAGCCAAACAGATGATCGGACAGGCTGGAGATGCCGTCGTTGACCGCCATCAGTGCTCCTGTTCGCTGGCATTCGACGTGGCATCACCAACTGGGGCGCCACGCGCTTCCGTGCTGTCCGGCGCCACCTCGGTGGCGCCGCCGTCCGGCGCCACCTCGGCAGCGTCCGGGACCAGGGTGGCTTCTCGGACCAGGGTGGTGAGCTGGCCCAGCTCGACCGCGAAGCCGTCGCCGTGCGACCGGGACAGCCCGCCGATCTCGACCACCGATCCGTCGCCGGTCGCGGCGGGCCGCGCCCGCACCCACACCCGGCGCCGGCGCACCCGCAGGCTGGCGATCAGTCCGACGATGATGAGCACCGCGAACAGCAACGCCTCCCGCTTGAACGGGTCGGACTTCACCTGGAACGTGGCGAACTCCGCGACGGAGTCCGCCTCCAGGCTCATCCCGCCGGGCAGCCCGGTGAGCGTGCGCTGGCGCGGGTTGGCCAGCGCCAGCACCTGCGCGGTGCGTCCGGCCCCGGCCGGGCCGGACAGGGAGATCTGCTTCATGTCCCTGGTGTCCACGGTGTAGACGTTCTGCGGCACGCCCTCGTCGAGGTGCAGGTTGCCGACGAAACCGGTGATCGTCAGCCCGGGGGCCGTCGCCGCCGGGAAGATCGAGACATAGCCGCGTGCCGGGTCGAGGTGCGTCGTCGGCGTGAACACGCCGCTGAAGGCGAGCTGCTGGGGTCGCCGCGGCGAGCCCGTCGGCGGCAGGCCGGTGTCCGGGATCTTGATCGTGCAGGTGGACGTGAACATCCCGTCACGCGGCGTGCAGGGCACGTTGCCCTGCCAGACGACGGTGCCCTTCACGTTGCGCAGGACGAAGTGCGGAGCGTAGCCATGCCCGATGAGGTAGATCTTGGTGTTGCCGATGACCAGCGGATGGTTGACCCGGATGGTCGCCGGACGCGTCGGCGCGTTCAGGTCGTCGGAGTAGGCGACGTCGGCACGGAAGTCCCTCGGCTCGCCGTTCGGCTCGTAGGACGCCTGGAAGCGGTTGAGCGTCAGGGAGAACGGGCGAAGCTTCGCGGCGTCGACGAGCTTGCCGCCGCTGAACTGGTCGTAGGAGATGACCGTGTTCGCGAACCCGTCGCCGTTCACGACGAGAGTGGTTCCCGAGTACCCGAACCAGGATCCGAAGCCGACCGCCGCGAGCAGCCCGACCAGGGCGACGTGGAAGAGCAGGTTGCCGGTCTCCCGCAGGTAGCCCTTCTCGGCCGCGACGGAGTGGTCGGGCGACCCGTCCGGGCGGCGCGCGCCCGGCGCGGCCACGCTCGCCCGGAACCGCCGCCCGCGCAGCGCGGCGCGGGCCGCGACCAGGGCCTCGGCGGGTGGCAGGGAGCTGGTCCACGAACTGCCGCCGGGCAGCCGACCCGGCCGCGCGGGCGCCTTCGGCGGCGCGGTGAACAGGGCTCGCGCATGCCAGCGGATCCGCGAGGACAGGCAGCCGATCAGCGAGATGAACAGCAGCAGGTAGATCGCCGCGAACCAGGGCGAGCTGAACACGTCGAAACCGGAGAACCGGTCCAGCAGCGGCCCGAGCGTCGGATGGGCGGCGAGGTACTGCTCCACCCGCATCGGGTTGATGTTGCGCTGCGGCAGCAGCGAACCCGGCACCGCGGCGAGCGCGAGCAGGAACAGCAGCAACAACGCCGTGCGCATGCTGGTGAGCTGCCGCCAGGATCTGATGACGAGAGCCAGCGCCCGGCGTCGACCGGAACCGGTTGCGGCGTTCCCCGCCGCAACCGGCCTGGCGCCGTCGGCGGGTTGCGGCGCACCGCCGGGCCGCTCGGGCGGCGCGAACGCGTCCGGGGCGACCGCGGCGCGCCCGTCGGCGTGCCCGTCGGGCAACCGGCGCGCGGCCGAGGCGTCCGGGTCGAACCCGACCGCCTCCTGGTCCGGTCCGTCCGGTCCGTCCGGTCCGTCCGGCCGCTGCGCGGCGGTACTGGTGGATCGGGTTGGCGAGGTCACAGCGGCGTCTCCGAGAAGCCGGGGGTGTAAGGCCGCAGGTGGGCGATCAGATCAGCCCACTCCCCGGTGAGTTGCAGAAGCCCCACCGCGACGAGCAGCGCACCGCCCGCCAGGGACAGTGCGCGGGCATGCCGCCGGAGCAGGCGAAGGGCGCCGACAGCACGTCGGAAGGCGAGCCCGACGACGAGGAACGGCAGCCCGAGCCCAAGGCAGTAGGCGGCGGACAGGAACGCCCCGCGCCCGGCCGTCGCGCTCGTCACCGCCAGCCCCAGCACCGCCGACAGCGTCGGGCCGAGGCAGGGCGTCCAGCCCAGGCCGAACAGCACGCCGAGCACGGGTGCGCCCAGCAGCCCGGGACGCGGCATCCGGTGGAAGCGCCACTCCCGGTTCGCCCAGGACATCCGCGAGAAGACTCCGGCGAAGGCGAGGCCCATCACGATGGTGACGGCGCCGAGCACCTGGCTGACGCCGACCTGGTGGCGGTTCAGCCACTGGCCGAGCCCGCCGAACGCCGCGCCGTAGGAGACGAACACCAGCGTGAAACCGAGCACGAACAGGCCCGTGCCAGCCGCCACCCGGCCACCGACCCGCAGCCGCTGCAACCGCGGCGCGAGGCCCGCGAACCGATCGGTCGCGCCGACTCCCCCGCCGCCGGTCACCCCGACGACGGCTGCGCCCCCGACACCCGCACCCACCCCGACGGTGACCGGCCGGGCGGCGCCCGTCGCGAACGCGGCCCCGGCGTCCGCCGGTCGGTCCCGTCCCTGGTCCTGTAGTTCCTCGCCGGACAGTCCCGTGACGAAGCTCAGATAGCCGGGGACCAGGGGCAGCACACAGGGAGACAGGAACGACAACAGCCCGGCGGCGGCGGCGACCGGTGCGGCCAGCAGAACCGGCCCATCAGTGACAAGCCCGACCGCACTCACGTCTCGGCCCGCAGCCGGGTCAGCACCGGGCTCACGTCCTCGGGCAGCACGCCCCCGGTGAACCGGGCGGCGATCCGCCCCTGCGGGTCGAGCACGATGGTCGACGGCAGGCCCAGGGCCACCGGCCAGCCCGCTGCCAGCGTGCCCAGCCGGTCGACGATGCTCGGATAGGGGGTGCCGGCGTCGCGGGCGAAGGCCTTGGCGCTGGACACGGAGTCCTTCTCGTTGACGCCCAGGAAGGCCACCTGCGGGTTGGCCTTGGCGAGCTTCGCCAGGCCCGGAGACTCCGCCCGGCAGGGGGCGCACCACGAGGCCCAGAAGTTGAGAACGACGATCTTCCCGCGATAGGCGGCGACGCTGATCGCCTCGCCGTCGAGGTTCTGGCCGGACAACGAGGGCGCCGCGTGCCGTTTGCCGGCGGGCACGAAGTCCTTCCCGGCGGCCTGCTGGACGAAGCCGTAGCCGTCTCCGCCGGTCGCGTCGGCCGCGTTGCCGCTGGTGGAGCAGGCAGTCAGCGTCCCCGCGAGCGCCAGCACCAGCCCCAGCGCGAGCACCGCTGCCGGCCGGACGCCCCTTCGGGCACGATTCCTCCGCGGCGCGTCCGACCCGTCACCAGACGCGGACCGCCGTCCCTTCTTCGCCACGCCCTTCAGTATGTGCCCCGCCCCTTCCGCTCCCGGCACCCGTCTACGACCAACTGTAGAACTCAACTCAGCGTAGGCGCCGAGACCGGCAGGCGCGCGTGTGGTTCCCCACGCGCCCTCGGCCGTCGTCCGCGCCTACCGGGAGGTCACCGCCCCGCCCAGGTCGGCAGCGCGCAGCCCGGCAGGACGTGTCGTCGCGGTCACGGCGCGACCCGGATGGGCCGGTAGCGGCGAACCTGGAAGCACGCGGTCGCTGACACCTGGCCGGCGGCCCACCGCGCCTCGGCCCGGGCGCGCAGGTCGTCAGGGGCGAGGTGATGGCCGGTGGGGCCCATCATGGCCAGGTCGACGGTCTGCGCCACGGACAGTGCCAGGGGGACGTCGAGGCACTCGGTCGTCTCCGGCTCGAACCGGCTGGCGATCCGCTCGTCGAGCCGCTCACCCTTGTCCGGCTGGATGCCGACCAGGCCGAGCGGGCCGCGCAGCTCGGCGAGATGGCCCGGAGCCGGGGTGACGACCAGCAGCGTCCCGGCCGGGTGCAGCACCCGGTGCATCTCGGCCGGGTGGCGCGGGGCGAAGACGTCCAGCAGCACGTGCACGCTGTGGTCGGCGACGGGCCAGGCGGCCGCCGCGTCGAAGCCGACGGCGCCGATCCGGGGATGGGCCCGGGCCGCGCGGCGCAGCGCGTGGCGGGACACGTCGACCGCGATGCCGCCCGCGCCGGCGGGCAGGGCCGCCAGCACGCCGGCGAGGTGCTGGCCGGTACCGGCACCGATCTCCAGGACCGTCGGGGCCGGCTGGTCACCACTCGAGGCCGCGGCGAGCTCGCCCAGCCGGTCGGTGAGCGGGCGGTAGTGGCCCGCGCCGAGGAACGCCTCGCGCGCGGCGACCATCTCCGCGCCGTCCCCGGTGATCCGGCGCGCCCGTCCGGTTCGCAGGTTGAGGTAGCCGCCGCGACCAAGGTCGTAGCCGTGCCCGGCAGCGCAGCGCACCTGGCCGTCGGCCAGCCGCAGCGTCGCGGCGCACACCGGGCAGCGCAGTACCGGCAGCGCCGCCGCCAGGCCCGTGCCGGTCAGGCGCCGACCGAGCCGGGGGTGTTGCCGGTCGGGCCGTTGGGCTCGGCGTACTCGACTCCGGTGAGTCGCTCGCCCTGGTAGACCGCCGTGGTGACGCTCGCGAGGGCGCACTGGCGCCGGTCGGGGCGGTGCCACAGCCGCAGCCCTTCCAGCGCCCGGCGCGTCGTCCACACCGGGAGCTGGTGACTGACCAGCACCACGTGCCGACCGGGGTGGGCGTCGCGCCACTCGGCGACGGCGGCCAGCATCCGCTCGGCGATCTCGACGTAGGGCTCGCCCCAGGACGGTTCGAACGGGTTGACGAGCAACCGCCACATCCGGGGATAGCGCAGGACGGCCGGTCCGGCCTCGAAGGTGCGGCCCTCGAAGGCGTTGCGGCTCTCGATCAGGCGTGGATCGACGTCGATGGTCAGGCCGTGGGCGGCCGCGATCGGCGCGGCGGTCTGTTGGGCCCGGTCCAGGGGGCTCGCCACCACGGCCGCGACGTCCAGACCAGCGAGGAACTCCGCGGTGACCTTGGCCTGGTTCTGGCCCTTGTCGGACAGTCCGAAGCCGGGCAGTCGGCCATAGAGGACCTTGCCGGGGTTGAAGACCTCGCCGTGGCGGACCAGGTGGACCCTGGTCGGGCTGCCGCCCGCGGGGGCGCTCACGCGCGGCCTCCGCCCACTCCGGCGGCGGACGCCGGTTCGGGAACCGCCGCCGCGGCGCGGGCCGCGGCGGGCGCCGCGGCAGCGATGCGTTCCATCACCGCGTCGTCGTGGGCCGCGGAGACGAACCACGCCTCGAACGCCGACGGCGGCAGGTAGATCCCCGCGTCGAGCATGCTGTGGAAGAAGGCGGCGTACCGGGCGGTGTTCTGCTCCTGCGCGGCGGCGTAGTCGATCACGGCGGCGGCCTCGGTGAAGAAGAAGCTGAACAGCGAGCCGGCGCTGCTCGGCAGATGGGCCACGCCCTGCTCGGTGAGCGCGGTGGACACGATGCCGGCGACGTCGCCGGCCCGCGCGTCGACGGTGGCGTAGACCTCGTCGGTGCAGGCCCGCAGAGTGGCGAGACCCGCGGCGACCGCGATCGGGTTCCCGGACAGGGTGCCGGCCTGGTAGACGGGGCCGGCGGGCGCGAGCCTCGACATCACGTCGGCCCGGCCGCCGAACGCCGCCGCCGGCAGGCCGCCGCCCATCACCTTGCCGAAGGTGAACAGGTCGGGCGACCAGTCCTCGAGGGCACCCTCGATGCCCCACCAGCCGGCGCGGGAGATCCGGAAGCCGGTCATCACCTCGTCGAGGATGAGCAGCGCGCCGTGGATGTCACACAGCCGGCGCAGGCCGGCGTTGAAGCCGGGCAGCGGCGGGACGACCCCCATGTTGGCCGCGGCGGCCTCGGTGATGACGGCGGCGATCGTCTCGCCGCGCTCGGCGAACACCGCCTCCACGAGGGCGAGATCGTTGTAGGGCAGCACGATGGTGTCGGCCGTCGCGGCGCCGGTCACTCCGGGGGTGTCGGGCAGCCCCAGGGTGGCCACCCCGGAGCCGGCCGCGGCGAGCAGCGCGTCGACGTGCCCGTGATAGCAGCCGGCGAACTTGATGATGGTCGACCGGCCGGTGAAGCCACGGGCGAGACGCACCGCGCTCATCGTCGCCTCGGTGCCGGAGTTGACCAGCCGCACCTTCTCCACCGGCCCGACCCGCTCCACGATCAGCTCGGCGAGCTCGACCTCGCCGGCCGTCGGGGTGCCGAAGCTGGTGCCGGCCGACACCGCCCGGGTCACCGCCTCGACGACCGCGGGATGGGCGTGGCCGAGGATCATCGGCCCCCAGGAACAGACGAGGTCGACGTAGGTTCGGCCGTCCGCGTCGGTCAGGTAGGGGCCGTCGCCGGACACCATGAACCGCGGGCTGCCGCCGACCGCTCGGAAGGCACGGACCGGGGAGTTGACCCCGCCGGGAACTACACGCTCGGCGCGCCGGAACAGCTCCTCGGAGGCCGGCGCGGCGGAGGGAACCACCATGCCCCCGATCCTCGCAGGTCCGTCTCGCGTCCCGCGCTCCGCGTGGTCAGGCGCACGTCCGCCTCCGGGTGGCCGGCCCGTGCCGGCGGTGGGAGCCGGCGGTGGGAGCCGCCGGTGGGCGGGGGTTTGCCCCGGCCGCCCACCGGCGGCGGCATGTGCGCCGTTGCCCCACGGGGCTGCGAACCCGACAGCGGGCTGGACGGCGGAGCGTCATGAATATGTTGACCCGATACTGCCCGGCCCGCCCTCGCGGTGCCTCGCCGCCATCGGTTGATCGGCAGGCGGGACTGGCCTGGGGGAAGACCCCCACCTGGGGGTTCGCCGGACGGCGCGGGTCTTTTGCCATGGTGACGCGAGACACGCACCCGGTCGGGTGTGAGGATTCTCATCGCGATCATGGTTCTGCCGGTTCCTTGACGCTTTGTACCCGTGCCCGGATACTCGATGTCGAGTATCCGAGTGCCGTGTGGTGAGCGCCCGGCGCCGACGGGGAGGGTCGATCGTGGGTCGTCGCAAGGTGTCCAACCCGCTGGCCCTGGCCGTCCTGGCCCTGCTGAGCGAGCGACCGATGCACCCGTACGAGATGTCCTCGACGATGCGCGAGCGGAACAAGGAAAAGAGCATCAAGCTCAACTACGGCTCGTTGTACTCCGTGGTGGAGGCGCTGGTCCGGGCCGGATTCATCGTGGCGACCCACACGGTGCGCGAGGGCCGGCGGCCGGAGCGAACGATCTACGCGCTCACCGAGCCGGGTCGGGTCGAGCTCTACGACTGGATGGCGGAGCTGCTCTCCACGCCGATCAAGGAGCACACCCGGTTCGAGGCCGCGCTGACGCTGCTCCCCGTGCTCGCCCCGAGCGATGCGGTCCGCCTGCTGGCGGAGCGGCGCTCGCGGCTGGTGGCGGAGGTCGAGGCGGAGCACGCCACCCAGACCCTGGTCGAGCGCGAGGGCCTGCCGCAGCTGTTCAGCCTGGAGGCGGGCTACGTCCGAGCGCTGCGGCAGGCGGAGCTCGACTTCGTCGACGGGCTGCTCGAACAGATCCGCGCGCGGACCCTCGACGGCCTCGAGCTGTGGGAGCTCTTCCACGCCGAACCCGGCGACGCCGGCAACGCCGAGCGGCTCGCCGAGGTCCGCGAGCAGCTCGACGGCGGCCGGTGGGCCGAGGCGAACCCACAACTGCGCCGGGAGCTCGACCGGATGACCGCGAACCTGTCGGCACCGGCCCCGCGAGAGCTGCTGGACGGGCCCGCCACCCCGAGCCGCGTGGAGGGCCCGATGACGTAGTGCCGGACCGGTCTCCCGGGCAGGTGTTGGCGCACCCACCCGGGAGACCGGCTTTCAGCAGGCACCTGGCCGACGAGGGCCCGGCAACCTTCCGCACCGTCGACGATAGTCGGCGTCGGTCCCTCTCGGCTGGTGCGCGGACGTCCCCGTCCGCCCGACCACCACGCCGGTGGAACGTCCGCGCTCGCGGCCGTTCCACCGGCCGCCCCGAGAGGCCGAGAGGTCACGTCATGCCACCCACCTCGTCGTCCGCGATCCGTACGGTCGCCGACGAACCACCGAAGAGACTCTCCGCGAGCGGTTCCGCCGCGCCCGCCGTCGAGGCCCACGAGCTGGTCAAGACCTATCCGGGACGACGGGGTGCGCCACCCGTGCGCGCCCTGTCGGGAGCCGGGTTCACCGTGCCCGCCGGCACGGTGTTCGGACTACTGGGGCCGAACGGCGCCGGCAAGTCGACGACAGTGCGCATCCTGACCACGCTGACCAGCCCGGACGGCGGGCGGGCCAGCGTCGCCGGCTACGACGTGCGCCGCCAGGCCGGGCGGGTGCGCCGGGCCATCGGCGTGGTCACCCAGAAGTCCGGCGTGGACCCGGAGGCCACCGGCCGGGAGAACCTCGTGCTCCAGGCGTACCTGCACGGCCTGACCGGCCGGGCGGCGCGGTCGCGGGTCAGCGAGCTGCTCGACCAGTTCGACCTCGCCGCGCCCGCGGACCGGCTGGCGCGCACCTACTCGGGCGGGATGCTGCGCCGCCTCGACGTGGCGATCGGGCTGGTGCACCGCCCGGCGGTGCTCTTCCTCGACGAGCCGACCACCGGGCTCGACCCGCAGGCCCGCAGCGCCATGTGGGCGGAGATCTCCCGGCTCACCACCGAGGGACTGACGATCCTGCTGACCACCCACTACCTGGAGGAGGCCGACCGGCTCGCCGCCCGGGTGGCGCTGATCGAGGGCGGCCGGATCGTCGTCGAGGGCAGCCCGGACGGGTTGAAGAGCGAACTGCGCGGCGACGCCCTCGAGCTGGAGCTCGCCGGCGAGCTGGACGATTCCGGCGGACCCGGACCGGCCGCAGTCACCAGGCTGCGCGAACGGCTGCTGGCGCTCGACGCCGTCCACGAGGTGCGCGTGGTCGGCCGCCGGCTGCACGCCCGGGTCGCCGACGGCGCGGGAACCCTGCCGGCGGTGTTCGCGGCGGTCGGCGGGACGGGTCTGGCCGTCTCCTCCGCCACCGTCGCCCGCCCGTCCCTCGACGACGTCTATCTCCGCTATGTCGGCCACCGCTTCACCGCCGACACCGGTGCCGGCACCGGCACTGCCAGGGAGGCGGGACGATGACCGCTGAGCTCACCGCGACACCGGCGCCGGAGGCGTCGTTCGGCACCCAGTTCGGTGCCGTGCTCATGCGCCATCTTCGGCTGCTGGGCCGCCAGCCCGCCTACCTGTCGATCAGCCTGATGCAGGCGGTGATCTGGCTGCCGCTGTTCGGCTCGCTGTTCCGGCACGTGGCGGACGTCCCCGGATTCGACGGCGGGCGCTCGTACCTCGGCTACCTCACGCCGGGTGTGGTCGCGATGACGGCGCTCTTCACCTCGGGGTGGGCCGGAATGGGCTTCATCCAGGACATGGAGGGCGGGGTGATGGACCGGCTGCTGACCTCGCCGGCCCGGCGCGGTGCCCTGGTGGCCGGGCCGATCGCCTACCAGGCGGTTATGATCACCATCCAGACGGTGATCATCGTCGTGCTGGGCTGGGCGCTCGGTACCCACTTCCGGTCCGGGCCCGCCGGGGCACTGGTGCTGCTCGTCGCCGCGGTCCTGCTGGCAGCGTTCATCTCCGGACTTTCGATCACGCTCGCGCTGCTGGTGCGCAACGAGGAGTCGCTGATCGCCGCGTCGCAGTTCATCGTGCTGCCGCTGACGTTCCTGTCGTCCGCGATGATGCCCCGGGACCTGCTCCCGGGCTGGATCGCGACCGTGGCCCGCTACAACCCGGTGGACTGGGCCATCACCGCCGGTCGGGAGGCGCTCGGCGCGGACCCGGACTGGACGGCCGCCGGCTGGCGACTCGGCGCGCTGGCGGCGCTGGCCGTGGCGACGGGTGCGCTGGCCGCCCGAGCCTTCCGGACCTACCAGCGGTCGCTCTGATCTCGGGGACGTGCACCGCCGTCTGGCGCGGGTAGGATTTCCCTGTGTCGACGACACGGGTCACCGCCCAGACGGCGAGCCGCCGGATGATGCACATGCCATCCGGCCTTCTCCGCGCGTCCTGACAGACCACCGATGAGGCCCCGACGGAGCCTCGTCGACGAGGCAGCGGCCGGGGCGGAAGGATCCGAAACCGATGGGTCGCTACTTCGTGACGACGGCCATTCCGTACGTCAACGGCAAGCCGCACGTGGGGCACGCGCTGGAGCTGGTCGAGACGGACGCGTACGCCCGGCACCTGCGGGCACGCGGTGACGAGGTCCGGTTCCAGACCGGAACCGACGACAACGCGCTGAAGAACGTCCAGAGCGCCGAGGCCGAGGGCATCACCCCCGTCGAGTATGTCGACCGGGTCGCCGCCCGGTTCATCTCCCTGCGGGAGCCGCTCGGGCTGTCCTTCGACGACTTCATCAAGACCAGCACCGACCCTCGGCACCGGCCGGGGGTCGAGAAGCTGTGGGCGGCCTGCGCCGAGCGCGGCGACTTCTACCGCAAGAGCTATGCCGGCCTGTACTGCGTCGGCTGTGAGCTGTTCTACCAGCCCGACGAGCTCGTCGATGGTCGCTGCCCGGAGCACGGCACCGTCCCGGACCTGGTCGAGGAGAGCAACTGGTTCTTCCGGCTCAGCCGGTACCAGGACCAGTTGCGCGAACTGATCTCCACCGACCAGCTGCGGATCGAGCCGGCGACCCGCAAGCGCGAGGTGCTGTCGTTCATCGAGGCCGGGCTCGAGGACTTCAGCGCCTCGCGGAGCATGACCCGGGCCCGCGGCTGGGGCATCCCCGTGCCGGGCGACCCCGACCAGGTCATCTACGTCTGGTTCGACGCGCTCGGCAACTACATCACCGCGCCGGGCTACGGCAGCGACGATGCGACGTTCCAGCACTGGTGGAACGACAGCGACGCCCGCGTGCACGTCATCGGCAAGGGCATCATCCGTTTCCACGCCGTGTACTGGCCGGCGATGCTGCTCTCGGCCGGGGTGCGCCTGCCGGACACCATCTTCGTGCACGAGTACCTCACCGCCGACGGTGCCAAGATCTCCAAGTCGGCCGGCAACGCGGAGGACCCGGCGGACATCGTCGCCGCCTACAACACCGACGCTCTGCGCTGGTGGATGCTGCGCGACGTCGCCCGCAGCGGCGACACCGACTACACCACCGAGCGGCTGCTCACCCGGGCCAACGAGGACCTCGCCAACAACATCGGCAACCTGGTCAACCGGACGGTGTCGATGGTCCGGCGCTACCGGGACGGGCTGATCCCACCGGTCGCCGCGGACAACCCGGCGGCCGCGGCGCTGCGGGCGGTCCGCGAGCAGGCCGCGGCGACGATCGACGCGGCGTTCACCGCGTTCGACTTCCGCCGGGCCGCCGAGGTCATCACGGCGATCGGCAACGAGGGC
Source organism: Frankia sp. AgB32 (assembly GCF_023243045.1). Taxonomy (GTDB): domain Bacteria; phylum Actinomycetota; class Actinomycetes; order Frankiales; family Frankiaceae; genus Frankia. The sequence continues at coordinate 17,461 of NZ_JALKFX010000014.1, read as the reverse complement.
AACCGCTACGTCGAGGCGGCGAAGCCCTGGGAGCTGGCGAAGGCCGAGCGCAAGGAGGACGCGCCTGCGGCGGCCCTCGACGCCGTGCTCGCCGAGCTGGTCGCGACCTGCCGTGACCTCGCGGCGCACCTGCTGCCGTTCCTGCCTGACGCGGCACCGCGCATCGCCGCCCAGTGCGGCGACGGCGGTGACCACGTCGCCGAGCCGACGCCGGTCTTTCCCCGGCTGGAAGCGCCCGCGAGCTGAGCGACACGCGGCCCGGCGGCGCTAGGGCCGCCGGGCAGGTGCCGAGTCGGTCCGCTCGGCCGCGGTGGGCGCTCCGACAGCGCCCGGGTCGCCCCAGCGCGCGCCGAACCGACGCAGCCGCAGGCTGTTCGTCACCACGAACACCGAGCTGCAGGCCATCGCCGCACCGGCGATCATCGGGTTGAGCAGGCCGGCGGCGGCCAGCGGCAGCGCCGCGACGTTGTACGCGAACGCCCAGAAGAGGTTTCCGCGAATCGTCCGCAACGTCGCGCGGGACAACCGGATCGCGTCGGCGATCAGCCGCGGGTCGGCATTGACCAGGGTCAGGTCGGAGGCCTCGATCGCCGCGTCCGTCCCGCCGCCCATGGCAAGCCCCAGGTCGGCCTGGGCGAGGGCGGCGGCGTCGTTCACGCCGTCACCGACCATCGCGACCGCCCGGCCCTGCTGCTGCAGCCGGCGGACGACCGCGACCTTCTCCTCGGGCAGGACCTCGGCGATCACATCCGTCGGCGGGATGCCGATCTCGGCCGCGACCGCGTGTGCCACGGCGGCGCAGTCGCCGGTGAGCAGCATCGGGTGCAGGCCGAGCCCACGCAGCGCGGCGAGCGCCGCTGCGGCAGTGGGCCGGACGGAGTCGGCGACGCTGATCAGCCCACGGACCTGACCGTCCCAGGCGACCGCGACCGCGGTGCGGCCGAGTCCCCGCTCCGTCACCAGCGCGTCGGACAGGGGCGCCGGCAGCTCACCGAAGAGCAGATCCCGGCCGACGACCACGGCCCGGCCCTCGACGGTGCCGCGCACGCCGAGCCCGGCGTCTCCGGTGAAGTCCAGGACGGGCGGCAGCGGGCCGTCCGCGCGGGCCGCCTGGGCGATCGCCCGGCCGATCGGATGCTCGCTGGCGTCCTCGGCCGCGCCGGCGATCCGCAGCACCTCGGCGACATCCTCCCCCGGCGCCGCGTGCACGGCGCTCAGCCGCATCCGGCCGGTGGTCACCGTCCCGGTCTTGTCCAGCAGCACCGTCCGCACCCGGCGGGTGGATTCCAGCACCTCCGGGCCGCGGATGAGGATGCCGAGCTGGGCGCCCCGACCCGTGCCCACCAGCAGCGCCGTCGGCGTCGCCAGGCCAAGCGCGCACGGGCAGGCGATGATCAGCACCGCGACCGCGGCGGTGAAGGCGTCCGTCGCGGGCTGCCCGGCCAGCAGCCAGGCGCCGAGGGTGACCAGCGCGGCCGCGATCACCACCGGGACGAACACGGCCGAGATCCGGTCGGCCAGTCGCTGGACGCGCGCCTTGCCGCTCTGAGCCTGCTCGACCAGCCGCGCGATGCGGGCGAGCTGGGTGTCGGCGCCGACCCGGGTCGCCCGCACGACGAGGCGACCGCCCGCGTTGACCGTCGCCCCGACAACGGCGTCCCCCGGGCCGACCTCCACCGGCACCGACTCGCCCGTGACCATGCTCGCGTCGACAGCGGACATGCCGTCGAGGACGACCCCGTCGGTCGCGACTTTCTCCCCGGGACGGACGACGAACTCGTCGCCGATGCGGAGCTCGTCGATGGGAATCCGCACCTCGGCGGGCCCGCCGGGTATCTCCGCGGGTCGGCGCACCGTCACCTCGCTGGCGCCGAGATGCAGCAGCGCCCGCAGCGCCGCACCGGATCGCCGCCGGGCCCGCAGCTCCAGGAACCGCCCGGTCAGCAGAAACACCGTGACCCCGGCGGCCACCTCGAGGTAGATCTCGGTGGCGGCACCACCGCCGTTCTCGGCACCCATGGTCATCGTGTCGTGACCGGCCGCCGCCGCGCCGGCGCCGAGATCGGCCATCGGACCGGTGAACGAGAACGGGTGCCGCAGGCCGGGCGCGCCGGCGCCGCCGAAGATCAGCGCGTAGAGCGACCAGCCGAAGGCCGCGAGCGTACCGACGGACACCAGGGTGTCCATGGTGGCGGCGCCGTGCCGGGCCGCGCGCGCCGCGGCGGCGTGGAACGGCCAGCCGCCCCAGCACACCACGGGAATCGTCAGGCCCAGGCTGACCCACTGCCAGTAGTCGAACTGCCAGGGCGGCACCATCGCCAGCACCACCACCGGCACCGCGAGCAGCGTGGAGACGACCAGCCGGCGGCGCAGCGCCCGCGGGTCCGCGCCGGCGGACCCGTCCGCGCCCGGCCGCTCGGGCTGCCCCTCGGGCTCCGGTCCGGGCGCCTTGTCCAGGCCGCCGCCGGTGGCGGGTGGTTCCACCCGGGGCATCGGCGGGCGGGCCGGCAGGCTCGCCGAGTAGCCGGCGGCCTGCACCGTCCGGATCAGCTCCTCGACCGTCACCGGCTCGGCGGCGAGCGGCTCCGCGCCCGCGACGAAGGTGACGGTGGCTTTCTCTGTGGCGTAGTTCACCGAGGCGGAGACGCCGTCGAGCCGATTGAGTTTGCGTTCCACCCGCGCCGCGCAGGACGAGCAGGTCATCCCGCCGATCGCGAGCTCGACTCGACCCGGCCCCGTGGAACCGACGCCGATGGTGGTCATCCCGTGCTCCTCCACTCGGGCGTCAGACCCGCCCGACCAGCTCGAATCCGGCCTCCACGACAGCAGCCCGGACGTCACCATCCGCGAGCGCGTCCGCGCTGACCACCGTCACCCGGCCGCCCTCGAGATCGACCTCGACGTTCGACACCGCGGGCAGCCGCTCCAGCTCCTCGGTCACCGACTGGGCACAGTGGCCGCAGGTCATGCCGGTGACGGTGTAGGCGGTCGTGGTCATCGTCGTCCTCGTCTCGTCTGCCGTGGTTTCACAACGCCGAACGGGCCGTCCGACAGCTCGAAACATACCCCTCCCCCGTATGGTCCACAACTACCCCCTGGGGGTATCCGAAGCAGGCGACGGAGATCACGGCAAACGGGAGTGGACACGGGCGGTGCCCGCCGCGACACACCGGCGGCGAGGATCTCGGGCCTCCGCGGCGGCCCGGCGGCGAGTTTGCCCGACGGCACGGCGACCGCCGACACCAGGCGGCAGCGCCGGTCCCGGCGGGGCGGCCGCACCAGGGATTCCTCGATGCTCCCAGACACGCGGGAGGCGGCGCACGACCTACCCCGGCGGCACTATCGACCCTGTCGGGGCAAACTCCACACTCACGTCACGAACACCGCAAGCTGGCACTGACGCGCACATGGCGCCACTCCAACACCGGGAATCGAACCTGCGTTCGACGCCGGGCGCGCCGCCGACCGGGCAGTGTCCGGGCGATCCCGCTGGTGGGTGAGTCGTCTCTTTGTCAGTTGTGGCCTGGTGAGCCGGTCGGGTTCCGCGGAGGGGCCGACTGGTCTGTTTGCAGGGGCCGCTGTCCGATGTGCCCCGCCTGCTGGACGATCCCGTCGGGATCGTCGGCGGCCGGGCCGCGGGCGTCCTTCTCGGCCGGCACACCGAAGAGGATCAACCCGCCGACCCCCACGTCGACCGCCTCGACGGCGGCCGTCACCAGCGACGCGCGGCTGTGCTGCACGACGCCCGGCATCGACGCGATGGGGACCGGCCGGTCCACCCCTTCCTGCACGCACAGCGGCAGCACCAGGTCCGCCGGCCGAAGCCGGACGTCGGAAACCAGCCGGCGCAGCGCTGGCAAGCGGCGCAACCGCCGGGGACGCGTGCCCGGAAACCCGGGCAGGCTCACCGTCGCGAGCCGCGCCGGGGCTTGGGCAGGCGGGCCGCCAGCGGGCCGATCTTGCCAAGCTCCTCACGGTGCTCGGCGGCGAAGTCCGCCAGCGCGGTGACCAGCGCGGGGATCGTCGCCTCCGGCGCCTGCACGTCGACCCGCAGCCCGAGCTCCTGCGCGGTCGCCGCGGTAGCCGGGCCGATCACGGCGATCACCGTGGACTCGTGCGGCTTGCCGGCGATGCCGACGAGGTTGCGCACGGTCGAGGACGACGTGAAGACAACGGCATCAACGCGGCCGCCCTTGAGGGCCTCGCGGATCGGGGCGGGCGGCGGCGCGGCCCGGACCGTGCGGTACGCGGTGACGTCATCAACCTGCCAGCCACGGTCCTTCAACCCGGCAACCAGCGTTTCGGTCGCGATGTCGGCACGCGGCAGCAGCACCCGGTCGAGCAGATCGAGCGACTCGTCGAACTCCGGCCAGTCCTCCAGCAGCCCCTCGCTGGACTGCTGACCCGACGGCACGAGATCCGGCCGGATGCCGAAGGCGCGCAGCGCGTCCGCGGTGGCCTCACCGATCGCGGCCACCTTGACCCCGGCGAAGGCGCGGGCATCCAGGCTGCGCTCCTCGACCTTCTCCTGCACGGCGCGCACGGCGTTCACCGAGGTGAAGGCGACCCACTGGTACCGGCCGGACACCAGACCGGTGATCGCCCGCTCCATGGGGGCGGCCGTCCGGGGCGGTTCGACGGCGATGGTCGGCACCTCGAGCGGGCTCGCGCCGTGCGAACGCAGCAGGTCGGACAGAATCGCCGCCTGCTCCTTGGTCCGCGGCACCAGCACCGTCCAGCCGAACAGGGCGCGGGTCTCCCACCAGGACAGCTTCGACCGGGTGGCGACCACCGGGCCGACCGAGAGCACCACCTGGGTGATGGGCGTGGAGGTGGCGTTCAGCAGCGGCGCGGCGTCGCCCTCCACCCGGTCCAGCGTGGAGGTGATCGTTCGCTGGTCGGTGGTGGTTCCGTCGACGGTCACCGCGATCGGGGTGTCACCGGGCCGGCCGTGCTCCACCAACGCCGCCGCGACCTTGCCGGTCTCAGCCGGCGCCGCAGTCACGACGAGCGTGCCGGGAAGCTGCGCGAGCATGGCCCAGTCCACGTCGCCGGGTGACGTGACCGGTGTGCCGAAACCGCCGAAGCCGGGGCTGCCCAGGCCGAGCGGTGAGCCGAAGCCACCGCTGCCGAGGCCCGCGCCGAGACCGCCACCGAGACCGGTCATCGGGCGAGCGCCCAGGCGGCCCGCACCGAATGCGGGGCCGGTCAGGGGGCCGACGGGCTCCCCGGTGCCGAACGGCGACGGCGTGGGCAGGGTGCCTGAGGAGGAGAAGACACCGGAGGTCGTCGCGAAGGTGATGGGAGATCCAGGAGCCACCCCGGCGTAGGTGGCGACGGCGGCGCCGGTGAGGATCCCGGGCACGACGCGGTAGGGAATGCGCGCCTTCGCGAGCGCCTGGGCGTCGGCGGCGCCGATGCGGGTCAGCCACGGGTCGGACGCGTAGAGCCGGACCACCTTGTCCCCGGCGCGGGCCCGGCTGACGACCGCGGCCGTCGCCGCCTCGGCGTCCCGGACCGGCTTTGCTGCCTCAAGGTCGCCGATGCGCAGCACCTCGGCGGAGAGGTTCTCCACGACGGCAGGTGCGACGTCCGGGTCGGCGACCACGAGGTCCGCCGCTGCCAGGGTCTCGACCGCCAGGACGGTCAACAGCCCCGGGTCACTGGGGCCGGCGCCCACCAGTGCAACCGGGGAGACGGGCTTCTTCGTGCGTCGGGTGGCCATGCTCAGCGATTTCCCATCAGCGAGTGTGCTCCGGCGGACAGCAGGTCGTCCGCGAGGCGCTGCCCGAGCGCCTCCGGATCGACGGCGGATCCGGTCACGTCACGCCGGAGGACGATGCTGCCATCCGGCGCGGCGACGACCGCCCGCAGGCGCAGTCGACCCACGGGGGACGCATCGTCGGCCGGTGCCACTGGGCCAGCGTCCGCCGCGAGCGCCGGTTCTGCCACTGCCAGCGCGCCGACCGGAGCGGAACATCCGGCCTCGATTCCCGCGAGGAACGCGCGTTCCGCTCGCACCGCGAGGGACGACGATGCGTCATCGAGCACAAACCGTAGCAGCTCAGCGAGCTCGCTATCGACGGGCTGACCAGGATCTGGCCACGTATGGCCACCGACCTGTCCCACACGCGGACCCTCGGCGTCACCTGCCGGCCGCCCGGCGGGGACTGCGGCACCCACCAGCGCCCGGGCCGGGCCGGCGACGGCGAGGCCCCGCAGGCCGGCGCACTCGACCGCCAGCGCGCCCTGGCCGGGCGCCGGCAGCATGATCGACGGGTCGAGGATTTCCGTGACGGCGTCGAGGCGGTCCAGGCGCGCGAGGCCCGCGTAGGCCAGGACGACGGCGTCGACCTCGCCGTCGATCGCCTTCTTGAGGCGGGTGTCGACGTTGCCGCGGATCGCGACGACGTCGAGGCCGAGCCCGAGCGCCCGCAGCTGCGCGGCGCGGCGCGGGGCGCCGGTCGCGACCCGCGCCCCGGCGCCGAGCTCCGCCAGACGGCGACCGCCAGGCGAGACGAGCACGTCCCGGGTGTCCTCCCGGCGGGGCACGGCGGCGAGGACCAGGCCGGCCGGCGTCGCCGTCGGCAGATCCTTCAGGGAGTGCACCGCGAGGTCGATCTCGTTGGCGAGCAGGGCGTCACGCAGCGCGTTGACCCACACCCCGGTTCCGCCGATCTGGCTGACCGCGGCGGACGATCGGTCACCCGCGGTGACGATCGGGACCAGGTCCACCTCGCAGCCGACCTTGTCGCGCAGCTCGGCGGCGATCATCCCGGACTGGGCCATCGCGAGCGCCGAACGCCGAGTTCCCAACCGCAGCCGGCGACCCGCGAACCGGGCGCGCAGCGCGCCGGCCCGGCCCGATGGGCCAGTTGCGTCGGAGTCGGTCCTCGTCGGGTCGGTCACGAACGCTCCACCAGATCAAGATCAGGCGCGGACACCACAGCGGGCACCTCACGCGGAAGATCGAACAGTTCCCGCAGCGCCTCGGCGTAGGAATCACCGCCGGGCGCTCCGGCAAGCTGCTGGACGCGCACGGTCGGGGCGTGCAGCAACTTGTCCACGACGCGGCGAACCGCGCCCTCCACCTGCGCCCACTCCCGATCGTCCAGGTCGGGCAGGCGGGTGTGCAACCGGGCGAGTTCGCCGTGCACGACCGCATCGGCGTGGGCGCGCAGCGCCACCACGGTCGGGGCGACCCGCACCGCGCGGCGGCGGTCGAGGAACCCGGCGACCTCCGCGGCGACCAGGCTGCGAACCGCCTCCACATCGTGCGCCACCTGCGCGCCGTCGAGCGCCACGCGCAGCGCCTCCAGGTCGAGCAGGCTCACCCCGGGCAGCGCGCGCACGGCCGGGTCGATGTCGTGTGGCAGCGCGAGGTCGAGGAAGACGAGCGGTCGCCCGCCCCGCCCGGACAGCGCCGCGGCCACCGCGTCGTGCTCGACGACGAGGCCGGTGGCACCAGTCGAGGAGATCACCAGGTCGGCCATCATGATCTCGTGCGTCAGGTCCGTCAGGCCCACGACGCGCCCGCCGTGCAGGTCAGCGACCCGGGCTGCCCTCGCTGGTGTCCGGTTCGCGATCACGATGTCCGCGGCGCCGGCCCGCCGCGCGGTCTGCGCGGCGAGCGAACCGACCGCGCCGGCGCCGACGAGAAGCACCCGCGCGCCGGCCAGGGGCAGCTGCTCGGCCTCCGGCGCGGCCCCGGCCTGACCGGATGCCACGCCGCCCGCGCCGATGCTGGGCGCTGCCACCGGCACCACCGGTTCCTCGCCGAGGATGCCCAGGCTGGACGCGGCCAGCTGGATGCCCACCGCGACGATGGACGCCCCCGCCGCGTCGATCGACGTCTCGGAGTGCGCCCGCTTCCCGACCCGCAGCGCTGCCTGGAACAGCGCGGACAGCTCGCCACTGACGCTGCCGGCGGCCTGGGCCGCCCGGAAGGCGCCGCGCACCTGCCCGAGGATCTGCGACTCGCCGACGAGCATCGAGTCGAGCCCGCAGACGACCGAGAACAGGTGGCCGACCGCGCGGGCGTCGTGGTGGACGTACAGGTGGGCGGCGAGGTCGGCGAGATCGATGCCGCTGATCCGGCTGATCTGGTCGGAGATGTCGGCGACGCCGCCGTGGAACGTCTCGACCTCCGCGTAGATCTCGATGCGGTTGCACGTGGACAGCACGATCGCCTCGGTGACATGCGTTGCGGCGATCAGGTCATGCAGCACCTTGGCGGTGTCGGTCGCGGAGACCGAGGCCTGCTCCAGCAGCGAGGTCGGCGCGGTGCGATGGTTGAGCCCCACCACCAGCAGGCTCATGCCGGCCCACCACCCACGAACCCACGGGCGAGGGGCTGCCCGGCCAGCGGCGGCAGGCCGGGGGCCGGTTGCGCCTGACCCATCCGCGCCCAGGGCGGCGCAGGCGGCCGGCCGGCCCGGTCCACCTGGCCGAATCCGGTCGGCAGAAGCGGCTGCGCCGGCCACGCCGGTACGGCTTGACGAGTCACCCGCACGACACCATCCGTCTCGGTCCTCATCCTGTCTGCCCGGGACACCCTGTCTGTCCGGGACCCCGTGTCCGTCCGCAACCCCGTGTCCGCCCGGGGCACCGTTTCTGCCCGGGACACCGCCCCGGCGCTGCCCGCCGCCGACGACACCTCGCCGGCGGCCGCCGCCTCCCCGGTCGCCGCCTCCCCGGTCGCCGCCTCCCCGGTCGCCAGCTCCCCCGGCGGCGGCGTCGGCAGCGCGGGCGCCGACCCGGCACCCGCGCCTGCCAACGGCTCGCGCACCGACTCCGCGCCGACGGCTGCCGGCGGCACCGCTGTGACCCGGGAGGACCAGGACCCGCGGGCGGCGACACCGTCCGGACCGTCCTGCTCGGCCGGCGCTGGCCGGCCGGGAGCCTGCTCGCGCGGCGAGGCGGGACGCTTACGAGCCTCGTGGAACGAAAGGATCTGAAGTTCTACAGCGAGGTCGACCTTACGCACGTCCACCCCTTCCGGCACGGACAACACCGTTGGGGCGAAATTGAGGATGCTCGTGACCCCGGCGGCTACGAGCCGGTCACACACCCGCTGGGCCGCAGCGGCCGGGGTGCAGACAACCCCGATCGTGACGGCACATTCGTCGATGACCCGTTCCAGCTCGTCGACCGGGCGGACGACCACCTCACCGACCCGCTCGCCGACCCGGTCCGGATCCGCGTCGACCAGAGCCACGATACGGAAGCCTCGGGCGTGAAACCCCGCATAGCCGGCCAGGGCATGCCCGAGATTGCCGACTCCGACGAGCACCACCGCACGGTCCTCGGTGAGGCCGAGCCGCGCCGCGATGCAGTCGAGCAGGACGTCGACCTCGTACCCGACCCCTCGCGTGCCGAAGGAACCGAGATGGGACAGGTCCTTGCGAACCTTCGCGGGAGTGACACCGGTGGCGGCCGCCAGGGTGTCCGAAGACACAGTGTGAACAGCGCCCTCCGCCAACGTGGTCAGCACCCGAAGGTAGAGCGGTAGCCGGGCCACCGTCGCCTCCGGCACCGGCGATCGCTCGGCTGCCGGTTGGCTGCGGGAGCGTCGCCGCATCACCGCGGGGCGACGTCGTGGCTGACTCATCCGCGGCTCCGATCTCCGGGCACGCGACTCCGCCCGGAGCCAGAGGCCCGAATCCGTGGCCCCGCCGCGCCCCTGATCCGGGGCTCGGCGCCACAAGTCGGTTGTCGTCGGGCAGTGTACGACTTCGTGAAGGGATTCACGAAGTGCGCGGGAGCGACCCGGACTGCGATCAGCGGCCGCGCGCGGAGCGCAGCGACCAGCGACCGCCGGCCAACGCCCGCCGGAGCCGGTCTTCCTCTACCCGCCAGTAACCATGCTCGCGGCCATCGACCAGCACGACCGGCACCCGGTCGCCGTACTCCTCCGCCAGCTGGGGATCGGCGTCAACGTCCGCCTCGCGCCATCCGACCCGTTCCTGATCCGCGACCCTGGCCACCGCGTCCCGCGCCGTCTCGCACAGATGGCAGCCTGACCGGGTGAGCAGGGTGATGCGGGTGCCGCCGTCGCCAGGGGCCGCCGGCCCAGGGGCATCGTCGTCCATCTCACGATGGTAAGTCCGGCCCGCGGCCCGGGTGGGCCGGGCCCGACGCCGGCTGCGACTGGTGCGGACGCAGTCTCCGACTGCCCGTCGTGAACATTGCGGCTACACTCAGCTACCTGACTGTTCTGCCCCCGGGCCTGCCGGCCCGTCCTGTCGTGACTCATCCTCCGGAGTCCGGGCCGTGACCGACTGCACGCTCGCCGAGCTCGCCGCCGGCCTCGCCGCCGCGCGGCGAGGTCCGGACGCGTGGCGACTCGTGCCCCTTCTGCCGGCCCGTCCGGGTCTCCGCGTCGGTCTGCGCGGCCTCCGTCGATGGATGGCCGCGGCCGCCCTGCCGCCGCCGCGGCTCGTGGCGACCGGCGGCAGGGCAGCGCAGGCGGCCGTCCAGCAGTCGACGGTCCCATCGGCGGCGGCCCACCCGTCGGCGGGGCCGAGCCTGGAGCGGGCGACGCCGCCGCCCGGGCGTGACAGTCGGCCGCCGCTGCTGCGCAGTGTGCGCACCGAGCCGGCGGCGGCGCGCGAGAACCCCGCGGCGCGGGAACGCGCCGCCCTCGTCGCCCGGGCCCGCGCGGGCGACACCCACGCGTTCGGCCTGCTCTATGACCACTATGCCGAGCTGGTCTTCCGCTATGCGTTGTACCGCCTGAACGGAGACCCCGCCGCGGCCGAGGACATCGTCAGCGAGACGTTCCTGCGCGCCTTCCGGATGATCGGCCAGTTCCGCTGGCAGGGCCGCGACATCGGCGCCTGGTTCATCACCATCGCCCGGAACCTGGTCGTCGACCAGGCCCGGTCGGCCCGGCGGCGGATGGAGATCCCGACCGCCGACCTCCGCGACGCCGCGGAAGGGACCACCGCCGGCGCCGTGCCGGGGCCCGAGGAGTCCATCCTGGCTGGGCTGACCCACCGCGAACTACTCGACGCGGTTCGGCGTCTGCGCCCTGACCAGCAGGAATGCGTGTCGCTGCGCTTCCTGGAAGGAATGTCGGTGCGCGAGACGGCGCACGCGATGGGCCGCAACGAGGGCGCCGTGCGCGCGTTGCAGCTGCGTGCCGTGCGCGCGCTCGCCCGCACGCTGGCCCAGGCGGGATCCGCCTGACCAGGGTGCGCCGGACCAGAGCGCCCTGGCCGAGCACACGTCGGATTACGCGGATCACATTGAGATCACGGCACTATCGTTGCCACGCCGGCACCTTCGCGCGGTCAGATCCGCGCTGCCTGCGGCGGACGGACGCGGTGGCGCCGTAGTCTGACGACGTGCCGAGGAACCGGATGCGGCCCGCCCGCCGAGGTGCTGGCACCCGGGCGGCGGCCGCCGCCGACCGGCCAGCCATGGTGGTCCGGGCCCAGCGGCTCCACCGCCGACCGCATGGAGAGATGACCTATGAGGGTGCGACGCAGAGGTGCGGCCGAAACCAGGCTCGCGGCCGAGGCGGCGGCGATCGCCGCCCTGAAGGTCGCCGCCGAGGAGGTACCGCGCCCGCCGCTCGACGAGTCCACCGCCGCGTTCTTCGACGTCGACAACACGGTGATGGCCGGCGCCTCGATCTTCTACTTCGCTCGCGGGCTGGCCGCCCGGGACTTCTTCGACTCGCGTGACCTTCTCCGGTTCGGCCTGCAGCACGTCACGTACCGGCTGCGCGGCCACGAGAACGCGGACGGGATCCGGGACGCGCGGGAGACGGCCCTCGCCTTCGTCGCCGGACGGTCGGTCGCCGAGATCGTCCGCTTCGGCGAGGAGATCTATGACGAGCGGATGGCCGAGCAGATCTACTCCGGCACGCACGCACTCGCCCAGCAGCACCTCGACGCCGGACAGCGGGTCTGGCTGGTGACCGCGACGCCGGTCGAACTGGCCTCGATCATCGCCCGGCGCCTCAGCCTGACCGGCGCCCTCGGCACGGTCAGCGAGGTCAGCGACGGCGCTTACACCGGCCGGCTGGTCGGCGGTCTGCTGCACGGCCAGGCCAAGGCCGAGGCGGTGCAGGCGCTGGCCGAACGGGAGGGGCTGGATCTGTCCCGGTGCTGGGCCTACTCCGACTCGATCAACGACCTGCCGATGCTCTCCCTCGTCGGCCATCCGGTAGCGATCAACCCGGACCCGGATCTGAAGGCCGTGGCCCGCGAGCGCGACTGGCCGATCAAGGACTTCCGCACTGCGCGGCGCGCGATCAGGATCGGCATTCCGGCGGCCGCGAGCGCCGGGGCGCTGGCCGGCGGCGTGGTCGCCGGCATGGCACTGCGCCGACGCGTCGCGAGTGTCTAGCCAGCGGCGGGTAGCCAGCGGCAGGACGGCAGGTCAGAAGAAGATCAGAAGAAGACCGAGCGGCGCTGCATCAGCAGGCTGTAGAGGGTGTGCTGGATGGTCTCTCGGATGCTGTCGGTGAGTTCGAAGACGAGCATCGGGTCGTCCGCGGCCTCCGGCGGGTAGCCGTCGGTCGGCACCGGCTCGCCGAACTCGATGAACCACTTCGACGGCAGCGGTACCAGGCCGAGCAGGCCGAGCCACGGGAACGTGGGAGTGATCGGCAGATACGGCAGGCCGAGCAGGCGGGCGAGACTGCGCGCGTTTCCGATCATCGGGTAGATCTCCTCGGCCCCGACGACGGTGCACGGGATGATCGGCACACCGGTGCGCAGCGCCGCCGACACGAAGCCGCCCCGGCCGAAACGCTGCAGCGTGTAGCGATCGCGGAACGGCTTGCCCACCCCCTTGAAGCCCTCCGGCCAGACGCCCACCAGGTGGCCCGCCCGCAGGAGCCGCTCCGCGTCCGGCTGGCAGGCCAGCGTATTGCCGATCTTGCGGGCGAACGGGGCGAGGAACGGCACGGCGAAGACCAGGTCGGCGGCGAGCATCCGCAGATTGCGGTGGGCCGGATGGTGATCGAGGATCGCCATCGCCATCATCAGCGCGTCGACCGGCAGGGTGCCCGAGTGGTTCGCGACCACCAGGGCTCCGCCCGTGTCCGGAATGTTCTCCAACCCTCGGGTCTCGACCCGGAAGTAGTCGCGGTAGACGGGTCGCAGCAACGGGGCGAGCAGGTGCTCGGTGAGATCCGCGTCGAAGCCGTGCTCGTCGATCACGTAGTCGCCGGTGATCCGCCGCCGCAGGAAGGCCAGCATTCCCGCGAGCGCGGCCTCCAGCTCGCCGATGGCTGCCCCCGTCGGGTTGTCCGAACCGTCGGTGTCGTCCCCGCCACCCGCCAGGTCCGGGCCGTCCCCGGGCTGCGCGGGAACGGGATGATCGGCGTCGGGCGGGCCCATGTCGACCGGGTCGCCGGCCGGTGCGCCCTGGGCCGGCTGGTCCCGCGCCGGTGCGCGACGACGTGCGGGCACGCCAGCCTGGGCGCGCGAACCGCGACGGCGAACCGGGCGGGCGCTGGGCGCGCCGTCGGCCCGCCCGTCCGTGTTCAGCGGAATGATCTGGGCGTCGCCCGCCCGGCCGGCGTCCTGCTTGTTCTCGTCACGGTCCCCCATGCGCCGAGCCTCCCCCAGCATCCGGGCCCGCCCAGGCGTCGCCGCAGGTCAGGCGGGTCATGACGGGCCCACCAGACAGCGGTTTCGCAGGGAGCCGAGCAGACCGTTCTCGATCCGGGAGACCAGTTCCCGGTCGACGGTGAACCGCAGCTCGCGAGCGCGAACGAAGGCGTCGAAGGTCTCCACGGTCGAATACCGAGGCCGGTAGCCGAACACCGTGGTCAGTCGCGTCGTGTCGACGGCACGGCCGTGGGCGAGCAGGTCGAGCTGCTCGGCCGAGAAGTCGACCAGCCGAAGTCTGCGCGCGGCGCCGCCGAGTGCGCCGATCGCCGGGAACGGCACCGGCAGACCGGGACGGCCAGCGCGGCGGATCGCCTGCGACAGCAGCAGCACTCCCTCGCCGGCGACGTTGAACGTTCCCGCGTGGTCCTCGCGGGTGGCGCGCATCAGCACGGCGAGGGCATCCTCGGAGTGCAGGAGCTGGATGCGGGGATCGAACCCCAGCACGGTGGGCACGACGGGCAGGTCGAGGTAGCGGGCGAGCGGACTGTCCACCTGCGGTCCGAGAACGTTGGTGAAGCGCAGGACGGTGACGGCGATGTCGGGGCGACGCCGGCCGAACCCGCGGACGTAGCCCTCGACCTCCACGGCGTCCTTGGCGTAGCCGGCGGTCGGCAGCGCGCGCGGCTCGGTGTCCTCGGTGAACAGCGCCGGGTCCCGCGGGGAGGACCCGTAGATCGATGTCGTGGACTTCACCACCAGCTTGGTGACGCTCCTCGCCTTCTGACAGGCGGCGAGGAGCTGCATCGTGCCGATGACGTTGGTCTCCTTCATCGCGGTCCGACCGCCCGCGCCCAGCGGCGTCGCGATGACATTGAGATGCAGCACGGTGTCGATCTCCGTCGTGGAGATCACTTTTGCGATCAGCGGATGCCTGATGTCGGCCCGGACGAAACGCGTCCGACCGAGATCCGCGTCGGGATCGATCGTGTCGGGACTGACCGTGTCAACACCGACCACCGCCTCGATGTCGGGATCGGCCGCGAGCGCCGCGGCAACCTGGGCGCCCAACGGCCGGGCGACACCGGTCACCAGCACCCGGCGTGGTCTCATCGTCGTCTCCCCGGAACGCGGTCTCCCCGCAACACCGAAGGCGATGTTCCCGACCCCGGCCAGCGGTCATCGTACGCCCACACTCGGCGCATTCGCTGCGCAGCGTGAGACAGTCCGGCGTGTCAACTACTAAGCGTAATTGAAATTCGGGGGGAAACGGAGATCCTGGATGATCTGGAATGGCGACGCGTCGCGCGGCGCCTGGCTGACGACCACCGGATCCTGGCGTCGCAACCGCAGCGTGTCGGAGGCCCGGCCGCAGTTCACCGCGATCATCACTCGGCGCAGCGCGTCCTCGCACACTGTCACCCCGCCACGGGGAACCTCGCCGTAGGTGTGCGTGAAGGTAAGGCGCATGATCCGCGTTCCCGCGCGGACCTCGACCGGATCACCGATCATGATGCCGGCCGCCTCCAGGTCGAGGCGCGTCATGTTCAGCGACATGTTGCCGAAGTGGTCGATGGACACGACCTCGCCGTGAACGTGATCGTCATCGACGACGCACGTCCGGGGCCGGAACTGGGTGAGCGTGTCCGGCTCGAGCCTAGGCCCGACGTCCGCCAGGTCCATACCCGCCGCGAGCCGCGCCGCGACCGGCGCGTACACGTCCCGCCCACGGAACACCGCGGTGGGCAGCGGTAGCCACAGCTCCCGGTTGGCGATCTCGTGGACGGATTCGATTCCGCCGAGAGCGTCCCAGGCCAGCGACGCGACCCCGTTGTCGGGGCAGACGAAGATCGACCCGTGGGTCGTGCGCACCGCCACACCATGGGTGTAGCCGTCCACATCGAGCCGTTCGACGACGACGAGGTGGACACCGGTCGGCAGGTAGCCGACCGCGTCGGCCAGGGTGATGGCGGCGTGCTCCACGTCCTGCGGAGCGATCGAATGACACACGTCGAGCACGCGGGTGGCCGGCGCATGACGAGCTATCACCCCGTGGCACACCCCGACGCACGAGTCGTCCGCGCCATAGTCAGACAGGAAGTTGATCCACGAATCCGTCATCGGCGTACCCCTGCCTGCGCGTCCGGTGCTCCGCCCACTGGTAGGACAAGCCTGCCACAGGGCAATCGTTCAGGCACGTAGAGCGAGCATGCGTGGGCGCCGCGGCGTAGCCGCGACGACCCCGCCTGGCGCGGGGGGCCGCGACCTACTTCTTGTTACGACGCTGGACGCGGGTGCGCTTCAGCAGCTTGCGATGCTTCTTCTTGGCCATCCGCTTACGACGCTTCTTGATGACTGAGCCCACGTACCCGACCGATCTATGTTGAGGAGGTTACCGAGCGAGCCTACCCGTCTCGGCGACGAGGCACGGGAGCGCGGTGGTCCGGACTAGGCGCGGCCGAGTTCACGCGAACGGTCGCGGGCCGCCTCGAGGGCGTCCATCAGGGCGGCGCGCACCCCGTGCCGATCGAGCTCGCGCAGCGCGGCGATCGTGGTGCCGGCCGGTGAGGTGACGGCCTCCCGGAGCAGGGCGGGGTGCTCACCGTCGAGCAGCATCCGCGCGGAGCCCAGGGCGGTCTGGTTGACCAGCCGGGCCGCCAGCGGGCGCGGCAGGCCGAGCAGCACACCGGCCTCGACCATCGCCTCGACCAGGTAGAAGAAGTACGCCGGCCCGGAGCCGGACAGCGCCGTCACCGCGTCGAGCTGGGCCTCCGAGACCCGGAGTACCTGACCGACCGGGGCGAGCAGCGCCGTCGCGGCGGCGAGCTGCTCCTCGCCGGCGTACGCGCCCGCGCAGATCGCCGACATCGCCTCCCCGACGAGCAGCGGCGTGTTCGTCATGACCCTGATGACCGGCGGGCACGACGGCAGGTGCTGCTCGATCGCGTCGGTGGTCACCCCGGCCGCCAGCGACACGACGAGGGTCTCCGCCGACACCTGGGCGGCGATCTCGGCCAGCAGCGCGCCGACGTCCTGCGGCTTGACGACGATCAGCAGCACGTCCGCCCTGGCCGCGACGGCCGCCGGCGAATCCACGGCCACCCCGTGCCGGGCGGTGATCTCGCGGGCGCGGTCCGGGTCCTTCTCGGCCACGACGACATCCCCGGCCGGGTGGCCGGCGGTCAACAGGCCGGAGAGCACCGCCCCGCCGAGCCGTCCCACACCCATGAGCCCAACGATCATTACCCTCGCTCCGTCCAGTTCCGACCGACTCCGCCGGCTGGAGGGTACGGTGCGGCCCGACGCGGATACTCGGCCGGGCCGCTCTGGGCTTCATGGCCCCAGCCGGCCTCATGGACCAGCTCGCCCGGATAGGCCTCGTCCAGGTAGTCCGGATCGGCGGGCAGGCGGCTGGGACCGGTCAGCGAGCCGCCCGCCGCAGCCCAGCCATTCCCCTGCGCGTCCCATCCCGTGTGCGTCGGCCCGGCGGACTGCCACCGCGGAGCATCGTGGCCCGCCGGCGGCCGGGCATACCCCTCGTCGACCCAGATGCCGTCCGAGTCCGAGTCCGGCTCCACCCAGGCGTCCTCCGCCGACCCGGAGTCATCGGGCCACCCGGAGTCACCGGGTCGGTCGGAATCGCTGGGCCACCTGGAGTCGCTGGGCCGGTCGGTGACCTGGTCATAGAACGCCGGCGGTCCGTGGCCCACGGGAGCGTTGCCATAGCCCGCGTGGGCGCTGGCGTCGTCCCGGCGTGCCGACCAGGCCTGTTCGGCGGGGTCGCCGACCGGCCACCCGCCGACGTCCTGGGAGTCGCCCACCCGGCCCTCCCGAGCCCAGGCAGCCTGCTCGCCGCTGTCGGCGGTGCGGCTGCGCGGTACGCCGGCGTACCG
>NZ_JALKFX010000262.1 GCF_023243045.1 Frankia sp. AgB32 | reverse complement strand
CCCCCCACCTCCCCCCTCCCCCCCCTCCACACCCACGGCCACACCCCCACCCACACCACCCTCACCACCACCGGCACCCGTGACACCCCCGCCGACCTGCCCACCTACCCGTTCCAGCGGCAGCGCTACTGGCTGGCGAGCACCCCGGGTGGTGCGGGTGATCTGTCCCGGGCCGGTCTGCGCGCGGCGGGGCATCCACTGCTCGGCGCCACCGTCCGGCTCGCCACCGACGACACGGTCGTGCTGACGGGACAGCTGTCGCTGGCGACCCACCCGTGGCTGGCCGACCACGCCGTGCAGGACAGCGTCGTCCTTCCCGGCACCGCGTACGTCGACCTGGCGCTGCGCGCCGGTGACGAACTCGGCGTCGACGTTCTCGACGAACTCGTCGTCGAGGCCCCCCTCGTGCTGCCCACGCGCGGCGCCGTCGCCATCCAGGTGACCGTCGCCGCCCCCGACGAGACGGGGCGCCGCCCGGTCACCGTCCACTCCCAGCCGGACACCGACGCGGCCGACGCCGACGCCGCGACGTGGACCAGGCACGCCGAGGGCACCCTCGCGCCCGGCGGCGCCACGGCAGCTGCCGACGACCCGGATCTGGCGGAACTCGCGGAGCTGGCCTGGCCGCCCGCGACGGCCGACGCGGTGGATCTCAGCGAGGCCTACGCCACGCTGGCCGCCGCCGGCCTCGGCTACGGGCCGGCCTTCCAGGGCCTGCGGGCCGCCTGGCGCGACGGCGACCGCCTCTATGCCGAGGTCACGCTGCCCGCGAGCCAGGCCGAGCCGGCCGGCGCCTTCGGCCTGCACCCGGCGCTGCTCGACGCCGCCTTCCACCCGGCCGCGCTGGACCGCCTCGCGGACACCCCGGCGGGCCACAGCCGCATCCCGTTCGCCTGGAACGGCGTGCGCCTGCACGCCAGCGCGTCGAGCACCCTGCGGGTGCTCCTCACCGGACATGGCGAGGACGGCGTCTCGCTGGCGGCCATCGACCCCGCCGGCGCCGCCGTCCTCACCGTGGCGTCGCTGCGGTCCCGGCTGGTCTCGGCCGAGCAGGTCGCGGCGCGGGGCGACGGCGACGGCGCGTCCGCCGGGCTCCACGAGCTGAGCTGGCCGCGGGTCGAGCTCTCGGGCGCCGCCTCCCCGGCCGGGTCGGGCCCCTGGACGGTGCTGGGCGACGGCGAGCTGGTCAGGGCGCTCGCCGGCACGGGCATCGAGGCCCTGGTCCGGCCCGACCCCGCGGCCGTGGACGGCGACGTCCCCACGCGGACGCGGGCGGTCACGGCCGACACCCTGGCGCGGCTGCAGGACTGGCTGCGCGACCCGAACCGGGACGCGGCCACCCTCGTCGTCCTCACCTCGCACGCGGTCAGCGTCGCCGGTGAGGACGTCGATCTCACCGCCGCCGCCCTCACCGGGCTGGTGCGCACCGCCAGCACCGAGAACCCGGGCCGGTTCCTGCACCTGGACCTCGACGACGACCCGGCGAGCCTCGCTGCGGTGCCCGCCGCCGTCGCCGCCGCGCGCGCCGCGGACGAGCCGCACCTGGCACTGCGCCACGGCGCCGCCCACGCCCCGCGTCTGGTCGCCGTCCGACCCGTCGCCGCGCCGCCGGCCGACGACGATCCGGCCGGCTGGGGTCTCGACCCGGATGGAACCGTGCTGATCACCGGTGGCCTCGGTGCCCTCGGCCGTCGCCTCGCCCACCACCTCGTCACCCGCCACGATGCACGCCATCTGCACCTCGTCAGCCGACAGGGCCCCGACCACCCGGACGCCGCCGCGCTGCGAGGAGCCCTGACGGAACTCGGCGCGACGGTGACCGTCACCGCCACCGACATCACCGACCAGGCAGCCCTGGCCGGCCTGCTCGCCGCCGTCCCGGCCGAGCATCCGCTCACCGCCGTCGTGCACACCGCGGGCGTCACCGAGGACGCGACGCTGAGCGCCCTGACCCCGGGTGGCCTGCGGGCCGTCCTCACCCCGAAGGTCGACGGCGCCTGGCACCTGCACCACGCCACCCGCGACACCCCCACCCTCAAAGCCTTCATCCTCTACAGCTCCATCGCCGGCATCACCGGCAACGCCGGCCAGGCCAACTACGCCGCCGCCAACACCTTCCTCGACGCCCTCGCCCACCACCGCCACCACCACGGCCTACCCGCCACCAGCCTCGCCTGGGGACTCTGGGACGACACCAGCACCCTCACCGCCAGCCTCGACACCACCGACCACGCCCGTATCGCCCGCGGCGGGGTCCGCCCACTGAGCGCCAAGCACGGCCTGCGGCTATTCGACGCCGCCGGGCCGGCCGGCCGGGCCCTGCTCGCCCCCGTGCCACTCGACCTTGCCGTCATCCGCGCCCGCGCCGCCCAGCACGGCGTCCCACCGCTGCTACGCGCCCTCGTCCGGCCCCCGCGCCGCACGGCGGCCAGGGGCGGCCCGGCGGACGGGGCGTCCGCGCTGGCCGGGCGCCTCGCGGGGCTGGCCGAGGCGGCGGTGACGGCGCTGCTGGTGGAGCTGGTGCGCACCGAGGTCGCGGGCGTGCTCGGGCACCCAGGCCTCGCCTCGGTGCCGGCCGACCGGGCCTTCTCCGATCTGGGGCTGGACTCGCTGACGGCCATCGAGCTGCGCAACCGCCTCAGCACGGTGTCCGGCCTTCGGCTGCCGGCGACGCTCACCTTCGACCATCCGAACCCGGCCGCCGTCGCCGAACTGCTGCGCGTCGAGCTCGTCGGAGCGTCGCCGGCGCGACGCGGACCCGCCAGGGCGGCGAACCGACGCCGGGACGCCGAGGAGCCCATCGCGATCGTCGGCATGGCCTGCCGGCTGCCCGGCGGCGTCACCACCCCCGAGGACCTCTGGCGCCTCGTCGATACCGGCACCGATGCCATCAGCGGCTTCCCGGTGAACCGCGGCTGGAACCTCGACGAGCTCTACGACCCCGACCCTGACGCGCCGGGCAAGTCCTACACCCGCCACGGCGGTTTCCTGCACGACGCCGCCGACTTCGACGCCGAGTTCTTCGGCATCGCCCCACGGGACGCGCTGGCCACCGATCCGCAGCAACGCCTGCTGTTGGAGATCGCCTGGGAGGCGATCGAGCGCGCCGGGATCGACCCGACGTCGCTGCGCGGCTCCAGCACCGGCGTGTTCGCCGGCGTGATGTATCACGACTACCTGCAGCGGGTGCATGCCGTCCCGGCGGGGTTGGAGGGGCATCTCGGTAACGGCAACGCGGGGGCGATCGCCACCGGCCGGATCTCCTACACGTTCGGCTTCGAGGGACCGTCGGTCACCATCGACACGGCCTGCTCCTCGTCGCTGGTCGCCCTGCACCTCGCCGCGCAGGCGCTGCGCTCCGGCGAGTCGGACCTGGCGCTGGCCGGCGGGGTGGCGCTGATGGCCTCCCCGGCGGCGTTCGTGGACTTCTCCCGCCAGCGGGGGCTGGCGCCGGACGGGCGGTGCAAGGCATTCTCCGCCGACGCCGACGGCACCGGCTGGGCCGAAGGCGCCACCATGCTCCTGCTGGAACGCCTCAGCGACGCCCAGGCAAACGACCATCCCGTCCTCGCCGTCGTCCGCGGCAGCGCCGTCAACCAGGACGGCGCGTCCAACGGCCTCACCGCTCCCAACGGCCCGTCCCAGCAACGCGTCATCTCCACCGCCCTGGCCGGCGCCCGGCTGCGCCCCACCGACGTCGACACCGTGGAGGCGCACGGCACCGGCACCCCGCTGGGCGACCCGATCGAAGCCCAGGCGCTGCTCGCCACCTACGGCGCGGACCGGCCCGACGACCAGCCGCTGTGGCTCGGCAGCCTGAAGTCCAACATCGGCCACACCCAGGCCGCCGCCGGCGCCGCCGGCATCATTAAGATGATCATGGCGATGCGTCACGGCACCCTGCCGCCGACCCTGCACGCCGACGCGCCCAGCCCGCACGTCGACTGGTCCACCGGCACCGTCCGCCTACTCACCGAGGGCCGCGCCTGGCCCGACACCGGCCGCCCCCGCCGCGCCGCCGTCTCCTCGTTCGGCATCAGCGGCACCAACGCCCACGTCATCCTCGAACAGGCCCCCGACGAGCCAACCCACGCACCGATGATCGACACAAGCACCGGCGGCGCGGCGACGCTGCCGTGGGTCCTGTCGGCCCGCACCCCGGACGCGCTGCGGGCGCAGGCGGACCGGCTCGCGGAGTTCGCCGGGTCCCTGGCCGGCGCCGGGCTCGACCCCGTCGACGTCGGGGACGCGCTGGTCAGCGGCCGGACCGTGTTCGAGCAGCGGGCCGTGGTGCTCGGCGCGGACCACGACGGGCTGCTGGCCGCGGTGCGCGCGCTGGCCAGCTCGACCCCCAGCGCGCGGGTGGTGCGCGGCGGCGCCGACACGACCGGCTCGACCGTGTTCGTCTTTCCCGGTCAGGGCAGCCAGTGGCCGGGGATGGCCCGCGAACTGCTCGCCGACAGCCCGGTGTTCGCCGAGCACCTCCACGCCGCCACCGCCGCCCTCGCCCCGTACGTCGACTGGGATCTGCTCGACGTCCTCGCTGAGGCGCCGGGCGCGGCGAGCCTGGAGCGGGTCGACGTCGTCCAGCCGGTGCTGTTCGCGGTCCTCGTCGCCCTCGCCCGGCTCTGGCAGCACCACGGTGTCCAGCCGAAGGCCGTCGTCGGCCACAGCCAGGGCGAGATCGCCGCCGCCCACATCGCCGGCGCGCTCACCCTCGACGACGCCGCCCGGATCGTCGCCCTGCGCAGCCGGGCACTGACGACCATCGCCTCGCCCGGCGCGATGGCGTCGATCAATCTGCCCGCGGGCCAGGTCGAGGGGCTGCTGACCCCGGGCCTGTCCGTCGCCGCGGTCAACAGTCCGGCGACCACCATCGTCGCCGGCGACGAGGCCGAGCTGACCGCGCTGCTGGCGACGGTGCGCGAGCGCGATGTCCGCACCCGGCTGCTGCCCGTCACCTACGCCTCGCACTCCCCGCACGTCGAGGCGATCCGCGACGAACTACTCGCCGCCCTCGCACCCGTCCGACCGCAACCGGCGAGCATCCCGATCCTGTCGACCGTCACCGCCGACTGGATCGACCCCACCACCCTCACCGCCGACTACTGGTACGCCAACCTGCGCCAACCCGTCCTGTTCGAACCCGCCACCCGCGCCCTGCTCACCGCCGGCCACGACCTGTTCATCGAAATCAGCCCCCATCCCGGCCTCACCACCGCGCTCACCGAAACCCTCGACACCACCGCCGACCTGCCCGGCCCCGTCGCCGTCGCGGAGACGCTGCGCCGCGACGCGGGCGGGCCGGCCAAGTTCCACGCGGCGCTCGCCGACGCCTGGGTGCGCGGCGCCTCGGTTGACTGGCGGGTCGCCCTCGGCACCCACCGGCCGACCAAAGCCGACGGCGCCGGGCGGCACGCGCGGCGGCACGTGACCCTGCCCACCTACGCCTTCCAGCGCCGCCGGTACTGGCTGGATCCGACGCCGCTGCGGCTCGTCGACGGCGCGTTCGTCGCCGACGCGCCAGGCAGCGCCGGGGCGCTCGACCGGCACATGTCCACCGCGGCTGGGCCGAGCCTGGCCGAGCGGCTCGCCGCGCTCGCCCCGGCGGAACGCGACGAGCTGCTGCTCGACGTGGTCCGGGCCGAGGCGGCCGTGGTCCTCGGCCATGACAGCCCCGCGACCGTCGGCGCGACCCGCGCCTTCCGTGACCTCGGCCTGACCTCGCTGACCGCCGTCGACCTGCGCAACCGGCTGAACGTGGCAACAGAGCTGACGCTGCCCGCCACGCTCGTGTTCGACTATCCGACCCCCGCGGCGATCGCCGAGTTCCTCGCCGGCGAGCTGCGTTCCACGTCGAGCGCCACCGCGTCGCCGGTGGCGGTCGTGGCCCAGCTGGAGGCGGCGTTGGCGGCGGCCGGCGGCGGCGACGCGGACACCGTCGCCGCGGTGGCCCGGCTGCGGACCCTCCTCGCCCGCTGGGAGCCCGGCACGGCGACGGCGCCGGATGTCATCGACGACGACATCGACCTCGACGCCGCCAGCGACGACGAACTGTTCGCCCTGATGGACAGCAACGCCGACACCTACTGAGCAGCGCCGACACCTAGCTGACCGACCCGCTCGCCGGGTCCCCCGCCCGAATCAAGGGAGCGACCTGTCATGGCCGATGACGCCAAGCTGCGCGAATATCTCAAGCGCGCGCTCAGCGACGCGCGAACGGCGCAGAAGCGCCTGCGGGAGGTCGAGTCGAGCCGGCGGGAGCCGATCGCGATCGTCAGCATGGCCTGCCGGCTGCCCGGCTCGGTGAGCACCCCGGAGGAGCTCTGGGACCTGGTCGTCGCCGAACGCGACGCGATCGGGGAGTTCCCGACGAACCGGGGATGGCCCGTCGACGACCTGTACGACCCCGACCCGGGCGCGGCCGGGAAGTCCTACACCCGGCACGGCGGCTTCCTCTACGACGCCGCCGAGTTCGACCCCGAGTTCTTTGGGATCTCCCCTCGCGAGGCGGTCGCCACCGACCCGCAGCAGCGGCTGCTGCTGGAGACGTCCTGGGAGGCGTTCGAGCGGGCCGGCATCGACCCGACGACGTTGCGGGGCAGCCGCACCGCGGTGTTCGCCGGGATCGCCGGCCAGGACTACGCGGCCCGGCTGCACGAGATCCCCGCCGAGCTGGAGGCGTATGTCGGCCTCGGCACGCTGGGCAGCGTGCTGTCCGGGCGGATCTCCTACACGTTCGGCTTCGAGGGGCCCTCGGTCACCGTCGACACGGCCTGCTCGTCGTCGCTGGTCGCCCTGCACCTCGCCGCCCAGGCACTGCGCTCCGGGGAGGCCGACCTCGCCCTGGCCGGCGGGGTCGCGGTGATGTCCTCTCCCGCGCCGTTCATCGAGTTCTCCCGCCAGCGCGGGCTGTCCGCCGACGGCCGGTGCAAGGCGTTCGCCGCATCGGCCGACGGCACCGGCTGGTCCGAGGGCGTCGGCGTCCTGCTCGTCGAACGGCTCAGCGACGCCCAGCGCAACGGCCACCCGATCCTCGCGGTGCTGCGCGGCAGCGCGGTGAACTCCGACGGCGCGTCCAACGGCATCACCGCCCCCAACGGGCCGTCCCAGCAGCGCGTCATCCGCACGGCGCTGGCCAACGCCCGGCTGAGCCCCGCGGAGGTCGACGCCGTCGAGGCACACGGCACCGGCACCTCCCTCGGTGACCCGATCGAAGCCCAGGCGATCCTCGCGACCTACGGGCAGAGCCGGCCCGACGACCGGCCGCTGTGGCTCGGCAGCCTGAAATCCAACATCGGCCACACCCAGGCCGCCGCCGGCGCCGCCGGCATCATCAAAACGGTCTTCGCCCTGCGCAACGGCTTCCTGCCCCGCACTCTGCACGTCGACGAGCCCACGCCGCACGTCGACTGGTCCTCAGGTTCCGTCGAGCTGCTCCGGGAAAGCCGACCGTGGCCGGAGACGGGCGCCCCGCGCCGCGCCGGGATCTCCGCCTTCGGTGTCAGCGGCACGAACGCCCACATCATCCTGGAGCAGGCCCCGGCAGCGGCCGCGGCCATCAGCCCCGGCGTGGTCGACGGCGCTGGCGTGGTTGACGGCACCGGCGTGGTCGGCGAACGGGCCGACGTTCTCGCGGAGTCGACGTGGACTGGCGCGCCGGTGCTGGTGCCGCTGTCCGGGCGCTCGCCGCAGGCCGTGCGTGACCAGGCCCGCCACCTCGCGGCCCACCTGCGCGAACGTCTCGGCCGCGGCGGCGACCCGGCGTCGGCCGACCACGTGGACGTGGAGAGCGGACGGGCGCCGGTCGCGGAGCTGGCCGCCGCATTGGCCACCCGCACCGCTTTCGCCCACCGGGCGGTCGCGATCGCCGACGACGAGGCGACCCTGCTGTCCGCGCTCGACAACCTGGCCGACGGCCAGCCCGACCGCAGCGTCGTCATCGGTGTGGCCGACCCGGGCCCGGTGGCGTTCCTGTTCTCCGGCCAGGGCAGCCAACGCCCCCGCATGGGCCACGAGCTCTACGACACCCACCCGATCTACCGGGCCGCCCTGGACGAGGTCGCCGCCGCACTGGACCAGCACCTCGACCGGCCCCTCCTGTCCGTCCTACACGCCGACCCCGACAGCCCCGACGCCGACCTCATCCACCACACCGCCTGGACCCAACCCACCCTCTTCGCCCTACA
>NZ_JALKFX010000261.1 GCF_023243045.1 Frankia sp. AgB32 | reverse complement strand
CCGGGCCCCCCCCCGGGGGGGGGGCGTGTGGGGGGGGGGGGGGGGGGGGCGGGGGCGGGCCGGGGGGGGGGGGGGGGGGGGGGGGGGGGGGGGGGGGGGGGGGGGGGGGGGCGGGGGGCCCCCCGGGGGGTGTGGGCTAGCGGTGGACGACGGCCTTGCGCAGGTCGCGGTGGGTGACGGTGACCTTCGCGAAGGTTTGGAGGCCGTCGGCGATGCTGTCGGCGACGGTGGGGGCGCGGTGCCGTCCGCCGGCGCAACCGACCGCGACGCGGTAGGTCGACCCGCGGTGGTCCCTGGCGGTGTCGCGCAGGCTCGCGACGGTGGTGTCGATGAGCTGGCGGATACCGGGGGTGGTCAGGACGGCCCGGCGGACGGCGGGGTCCCGTGCGGTGAGGTCGCGTAGTTCGGGTGAGATGTGCGGGTCGCGGTAGGGGCGCAGGTCCACGACGAGGTCGGCGGCGGGCGGTTGGTCGCTGTGGAGGAAACCGAACGAGGTGATGACGATTTTCCGGGGCATGGGTTCTCCTGAAGGGTCAGGCGGTGGCGGGTGTGGGGTTAGGGGCGGCGGCGGGTTCTGGTTTCGAGGTTCACGTCGGGTTCGTTGTTGCTGTGCACACCACCGCTGATCGCGATCACGCCGATCGCCGCTTTCCCGGCGATTTTCGCGACGTCGCGGCGGGTGACCCTCGTCGACTCGATCGGCTTTCCCGGGTGGTCACCCCAGGAGGTGCGCTCACCGTTCCTTGCCATTGGAATGTGTTTCCTTTCCTGCTGTGACGGCCTGTTTTTGGCATGGGGGTAGCCGGGTGCGAACACGCGGGGGAAAGGGAGAGGGGGTTTTACGGGGTGATGTGGTAGAGCTGTGCGGCGTCGGCGCGGGGTATGTCGAGGCGCCGGCGGATATCGGTGAGCAGAACCCGTGACAGCGGGCGCGCGGCGAGATTCCAGTAAACGTCCCGAATGCGGTTCTCCACACTGGCGGGCATTGGCGGGCCTTTCTACGCGGTGGGGTGTCGGATGAGGAATCCTTCGGGGTGCCGGGTGAATCCCGAACGGCTGAGCCAACCCACGAGCGCCGCCCGGCTGATGTTTCCCTTTTCCTTGTAGGGGGTGGCGTCGATGGCCAGATCGACACCGTCGCGGTCGGCATCCGCGCAGACCCGCCGCAGGAGCCGGGTCGCGCCCTGCTGACGACGACCGGCGGCGGGGGTTTTGATCCGGGTGATTTCCCAGAGGCCATCTGAAATGTCGAACAGGGTGATGTCCGCGCCGCTGCGGTGGTCGACGTAGCTGGTTTTCATGACAGTCCTTTTCCTCTTCCTGGCCGGGGGTCGTCCGCGTAGCTGGTCGATTTCGGCGTTCATCGCCCTGATCCGCCGACGCAGCTCGGCCGCCTCGGCGCTGTGGGGGGCGAGGCGGGACAGGCGCTCGGTCCACGAGGTGATCTGGGCGTCGCGGTCGGCGATCAGCCCGCCGCGTTCGTCCGCGGAATGCGTCATGGGGCTCCTCGTTGGCTGGTGGGGGCGCCCTGGTGCTGGCGGGTGGCCCGCCGGCGGGCGCGTCGGGTTTCGGCGGGGGTGTGGACGTGGCGGGTGCCGTGTTCCCGCTGGTGCACCCGGCACAGGGCCTCGGTGTCGTAGACGTGCGACGCGGCGACGGCGCAGTAGTCGCAGCGCGCCAGGGTGGGCACGCTCATCGCTCCGCCGCGTCGGACCGCCGGCCGGTGGCCCGGGCGGCGCGGCGGGTGGCCTTGACGACCGCCCGGTCCTGACCGGTCGCGGGGTCGGTGAGCCAGTTCGCCCGGACCTTGCCGTCAACGCGGCGACTCAGACCGAGGAACTGTCCCCCGACGATCCGCCCAGGTGCCTTGCGGGTCATGATCCGATCCCTTCGTTGATTACTGTGTGTGACGGTCTATGGGTGTGGGGAGGGAGGGGAGGGAGGGGCCACGAGGTGGCCTGGCCTGTCTCCCGGGGGGGCTAGCAGGGTTGGGGGAAGGGATGTCGGACTTCCCCAACGGGGTGTTTCCGCTGGTGGGACGGGGGAAGTGGGGGCGGGGAAGGGGTTGGGGAAACTTCCCCGGCTCTCAGGCGCTTCCCCCGCCGCTTCCCCCGGCTTGATCGTCACGTTCGGTGATTACCCGGTGGATGTCGGCGGCGCGGACGACGCTCTGTCCGACGGACTTTCCGACCTTGATTCCGTGGTCGGCGAGGGTGGTGGAGAGGGTTTGGAAGGTCCACTTCTCGTAGGTGGTGGGGTTGGCTTCGGCGAGGCGGGCGAGGACGACCTGAGTGCGCACGGGGTCCTCGCCGCGCAGCGCGGCGGCGATGTCGGCGAGGTGGTCGGGCGGCGGCCCCTCGGCGGTGCGGGTGTGGTGCTGGGCGCGGCGCAGCTTGGCGCGGTCGGCGATCACGGCCGCGTCGTCGCCGTCGACGAAGTGGGTGCGCACGGTGATGCTGGACTCCCCCGGCGGCATCGGGACGCCTTCGCCCGTGACGACGAGCGTGCCCTTGTCCAGGCCGTAGCGGAGCTTGTGGGGCGCGGCGCCGCGGTCGACGGCCTTCTCACCGAGGGCCATCCTGGCCTGCGACTCGGTGCCCAGGACGAGGGACGCGCGGATGTGGGCGCCTTCGCGGACGAGTTTGGGGAGGTTCTGGTCGGTGGGGTCCTGGGTGCCTTGGCGCAGGATGACGTTCACGGCGCGGCCCTGGTTGTGGAGCCGGCGGGCGGCCTGGAAGTAGCGGGAATTCGCGGCGGTACCGCCGTAGGGGCGGTTCTGGTCGTCCTTGGCGGGGCACATGAACGCGACCTGTGCCTCGTCGACGACGACTTCGAGGGGGTGCAACCCCTGCCCGGAGTGGGCCATGTCCCGGGTGATGCCGTTGCGGGACCCGGAGGCCTGGACGGCGATGATGCGGCGTTCCATCTCCGCGACGGCGGCTTCGAGCATCGCGGTAGCCGCCATCACGTGGCTGTCGGTGGGTCCCTCGATGAGGGTGGTGGCCAGGCCCTCGAACATCGACCAGTCCCCGATTCCCTTGAGATCGGCGATCCAGAACTCGACGATCGGATCGGAGGCGAGCCAGAGCAGCAGCGCCCGCAACGCCGCGGTCTTGCCCTGGTTCGACAGACCTGTGATCAGCAGATGGCACTGGAACAGGCGCAGCAGCACGGCGTCGCCGCGCAGGTCCTGGCCCCACGGGGCGCGGCCGGTGTAGTAGTCGGCGGTCATGTCCGGGTCGAGGACCAGCGGAGACGGGCCGATCGGCAGGTCGAGCGCGCCAGGGTCGGCGATCCACAGCCGCACGGTGCGGCGCAGCTCACCGGGGATCGTGATGAACACTTCGTGTTCGTGCCGGCCGAGGTTCTCGGCGAGCTTGCGGTGTCGCTTCTGGATCTCCTCCGTACTCGTGCCGGAGGGCAGGGCGACGTCGACCTCGACACCGCAGCCGGCCAGGACGATCGGTCCGAGCATCCCCGCGCCGTAGTCCGGCATGTCCCGGATGCTCTTCCGCAGCTCGGCGTAGCCCAGGTCCCGCAACGCGGTGACCACAATCGATGGGGTGATCTCTTCTCCGACCTGGGCGCGTTGCCCGACGGGCATGAGGCGAGCCGGTAGTGCCGCGCCGTCCTGCCCGGCCCGGCGGGTGGCCGTGATCCAGCCGATGACCGCGCCGAACCCGGCGATCGGGACCAGCACGGTGATGACGGTGACCAGGGTGCGTAGCAGCCAGCCGAGGAAGTGCCAGTAGGCCGACCAGCCCACGCCCAGGGGGTGCACGACCCCGGCGAGGATGCCCAACGCGACGAGCGTCGCGGCGACCACGAGCACCGTCGCCAGCACCGACATCCCGGCGGCGGCGAGGACCGCGGGCAGGTTCGCGACCCGGGTGCGGCGGGATTCCTTCGCGGTGTGGAGGCGGTCGAGCCATGCGGCGAGTTCGGCTTGGTCGCCGCGGGCGCGGGCCGCGCGGATCTGCTCGCGGATCGCCGCGTGGGTCGCGGCGTCCTTCGCCCGGCGGACCAGCACGGCATGGCCCTGCGCGGACTGCACCATCACCCGTCCCGCTGTCCGCGCCAGCTCCCGACCCCCGGCCGGCACCACCGGGGCCCGCCGCGCGGGCGGAGTCGCCGGCGGGACGGCCACCGGCCGGCCGGCCTGGTCGATCACCTCCCCTTCCAGCACCCCCGGCTCCGCCCGGGAGTCGGTCGTGGGTAGCCACGGGCCGGGAAGGACGGTGGCGTCCGGCCCGTCAGGGTCGGACGGGTCGACGTGGGTGGGTTGTTCGCTCATCGGGCACCTCCCCGGAACGCGGCGGTCAGGTCGGGTGGGAGTAGGACGGTGGACGCGCCGAGTGGGCTGATCCCGGCGGCGGTGCCGACGGCGACGTCGAGGCGTTCGACGAGGTCGACCAGGAGCAGAACGGCGAGGCCCGCGGTGCGTAGCGCGAGGACGATCAGACCGAGGAGGACGACGGTGATCGCGGCCCACCAGGGCAGGCGGCGCAGCTCGGCGCGGGCGCCGCTCACCGGTTGCCCCGGGTGGCAGGGTTGGCCCGGCCCGCCGGGCGGCGGGGGGACCGGCGGGCCGGGGCCACGGTCTAACGCTCCAGTGCGGTCTGCTCGGCGACGGAGCTGTACTGGGTGCGGCGCAGCTTGCCCTCGACGGTGCCGAGGTAGTCGGAGTGGACGGTGATCCGCTTGCCGGGGTGCAGCTTCTTCATGAGGCGGACCGCGAGGGAGTGGTGGGTGCCGCAGGCCCGCACGAACACCCGGGCGTCGGGGCAGGTGATCAGGTGGGGTGCGGAAAGGACACAGGTGTCCTGGTCGCAGATCTGAATCATCGGGGGTTCTCCTTACTGGTCGGGGAACAGCTCGGTGTTGATCTGGTCGCGGATCTCCCGGGCGGCGCCCGGGGCGATGTGCAGTTCGGTGCGGATCTGGTCGGCGGTCAGTGGCCGGCGTTGGCGTTTCGCGAGGCGCCGGGCGGCTTTGACCGCGTCGGCCCGGTCGGTTTTCCGCCGGGCCATCGGGTCGATGGGCCGTCGGGGTGCCGGGCGGCTCGTGGTCGGGGGTGGGTCGGCGAGGTCGACCCCGCCGCCACCGGTTTCGGGGCCCGATTCGTGCTGGTCGGGCTCGGTAATCGGATCGGCCGGGACGGATTCGACCGGGCCGCCGTCGGGGTCGAGGTCGGCGAGGGCGGCGTCCCACGGGTCGGCGACGGCCAGGCCGGGGACGACGATCGGGACGAGGCGGCGCCGGCGGGGGGTGTAGGTGCCGGGGGTGTAGACGAGGCGGGCCGTGCCGTCGTCGGCCAGGGCGACGACGGCGTGGCGGGTCGCGAGCCGGCGGGCATGGTCGACGCGGCGTGCGGCGGCGTGGGCGTGGCGGGCGGCGGCACGGTCGGCGCGGCTACGGGGTGGGGAGGCGACGGCGAGTTGGTGGGCGATGACTCCGGCGACGGACACGACACCCATCACCAGTCCGGTCACCAGTCCGCCGGTGGCCAGGCCGTGGGCGAGGTTCAGTCCGAACGCGACCGCGCCGAAGAGCACCACCCCGGCACTCAGCATCGCCGTGGGCCGGTCGGGGTGGCGACGCCTGGAGACCAGGACCGCCATCGCGAACGCCCAGACACCCAGCTCGGAGAGCAGCGGCAGTGCCAGGCCGGTCGGGTTGTCGTAGAGGTCCAGGCCGTACAGGGCCATGGCGGGGATCGCCATCAGCGCCGACACGACGGCCAGCGGGTAGATCAGCAGTTCGACGGCGTGCGCCGACCGCCACGCCGACCGTGCCGCCCGCCTCGTCGCGCGGGCCGCCTGGCGGGCGCTCCGCGAGTCGCGGTCCAGGACGGCCGCGGCGGCGGCGTCGGCGCGGGCCTCGGCGCGGTCCGCGGCCTTGTCGAGACGGTTCTGTTCGGCGGCGGCGGCCTGGTTGGCGCGGCGGGTGTCCGCCCAGCTGGTCATGACGCCACCCGGGCGTAGATCACATATTCCTGGGTGGTGCCGGTCGGGCCGTAGGGCGCCGACCAGCCTTCGGCCAGCTCGCTGACCCGCCCGCCGGATATCCGCTCGATCCACGGGCGCATCCACGTGTGGACGTCGACCAGGCGTAGCCGGTCGTTGTCGCCCCCGAACCCGCGGGTGGGGTGTAGCGCGGCCGGGGTGACACCGGCGTAGGGGATCGGGCCGCCGGTCGGCGATCCGGGCGCGAACAGCGCCCACTCGCCGGTGCCGCAGGGCGGGGTCACCGCCCAGACGTCGCCTGTCGGGGAGCGGTGCGCGGGATGCCACGCGGTGAGGTCCATGCCCTTCCAGCGCCGCGCCCGGATCCGGCCGGTCATGAGGTCGCCAGTCCGGTGATCCCGGTCGCGGCGAGAAGGATCATCGCGGTGCCCAGCAGCGCCAGGCCGATGCGGTTCCCGTGCCACTTCGCGGCGAGGATCGCGGCGAGGGTGTGGGTCTGACGGTCGGCGGCGGCCACCGCGGTGGGAGTGCGGTCCAACGCGTCGCCCAGGACCCCGGCGTCGGCGGCGGCCAGGACGTCCCAGCAGTGGAACACCGCCGCCGGCGGTGCCACCGGCCGGCGGGGGGGAACAGCGGGGAACAGCGACAAGCCCAGCGCGGTGATCCCGCCGGCGGCGGTGCCCATCCCTACCCACCACAGAACCGCTACGACGGTGGGCAGATGGGTCGGGGGCCAGGTCGTGGCGATGAACCCGGCGGCGGCGATCGCACCGGCCAGGACGATCCCGACCTGCCCGTCGGATCGGGCCGCTTCGGCGCGCATGCTGGCGATCAGGTCGGTACGGACGCGTATCCGGTCGGCCACCGGCGGCGGCGTCGGATCGGTCATCACAGCGAACTCCCTTCTAGGGAGAGACGGGGGGTGTGCGGCGGAGACGGGGGACGACCAGGGGTCGCCCCCCCGGGGCGGGTCGGGGTCAGCAGCCGCCGCGGCAGACCGCGCCCTTGCGGGTCAGGTTCAGCACCCGACCCGTCCGGCCGCACCGGTCGCATGCCTGCGGGTTGATCGCGGGGGCGCCGGGCGGGGTCAGGTCAGCGGGCAGGCGGCTCACCCTCACCCGCCCGCGGCTCTTCTCCACGACACCGCCGGGCGTGAGCTGCACCGACGTTCCGGTCAGCCGGTCCGCCAGACGCCGCCCGGCACCAGCGACCCGGTCCCCGACCGCGCCCGACGGGTTGCACGCCCGGCACAGGTCCTTGCCCTTCTTGCCCCGACCCCTGCACTGCGGGCACACCCCCGGCTTCGTCATCACGCCACCGCCGGCCGGACGTCCGCCAGAACCTCGACGATCAGCACGTCGACCTCGGCGAGACCGGCCGCGATCAGCGGCCACTCGCGTTCGATCGCCCGCAGGTCACGGGCCGTGGGACCGGACAGGCCATCCAGGTAGCCGCTCATCGGACCGGCTCCGCGAACTCGGCGTGGGCCTCGACGATGACGTCAGGGTCGGTCAGGCTGGCCCAGAGCTGGACGGGGACCACCCCGATGGTCGACTCCGCCCACACGAGCAGGCAGGGGGTCTTCGACATGGAGACGTGGATCGTCGGGGCGCCCAGGGGGCGCAGCGTCTTCAGGGCGCGGCGGAACGCGGCCAGCCGCTCCCCGTCCCGCGCACCCCGCGGTGACGCGATCGCCACCGTGGTCTCCAGCACCACCGGGGCCGATTCCTTGTACCGGTAGGCGACCGGGGACACCCTCACCTCAAGTGGCACATCCACCAGCGCCAGCAACGCCAACGCCACCTCAAGCGTGGCCACCTGACCCGCCACGATCTCGGCATCCACCACCGGCACCACGACCGACGGCACGGCAACGGCGCTCATCGGCCACCACCCGACGCCGGACGCTGCACCGGACGCGACTTCGAGCAGGACGGGTGACCCCGCTCCGACGTGTACGACACGCCGCAACGGCCACACGTCCGCCACCGCAGCCGAGCGAACCCCGACATCAGCGACCACCACCCGACGTACCACGCCGACCATCCACGATCACAGTCCACCGGGACGGCTCACGATCACCCGGCAACACCGGCCACGGCCGATCACCATCAGCACCCGGAAACACCCGGGAAAGGGCATGATTGAACAAGGTCTTCTCCTACCGGGTTGGCCTCGGGACCCCGACGCGTTGCTTGCCGGCTGGCGTCGGGGTCCTCGTATGTCTGCGGGACGGCCTGAGCCGCCCCTAAGCGCGAGTGGCGGGGGCGGGGGGGGCGCCCCCCCCCCCCCCCCGCAGGGGGCGCCCCCGGTGGGTGGTTGGTTGATTTTT
>NZ_JALKFX010000260.1 GCF_023243045.1 Frankia sp. AgB32 | reverse complement strand
CCAACAGACACCGGCACCCGACATGATCAGCCACCGAAGATCATCCTTGCCCGGACCGCTTAACTAAGCGCCATTGCATTATCGTCACGTTTCCCCGCGCGGGCCGGTGCACGGGCCGTGGCTGGCGCGGACGCCTCCACCGGGGACGTTGACCGACGCCGAACGCGAGCAGGTCCTGGCGGTCCTGGCGAGCCCGGTCTACCAGGATCTGGCGATCCCGCAGGTCTGGGCCCGTGAGCTCGACGCCGGCCGCTACTGGTGTTCCCTGTCGACGATGTACCGCATCGCCCGGGCAGCCGGGCAGACCCGGGAACGCCGCGCCCAGGCGACCCACCCGCCGCGGGTCCGCCCCGAGCTGTCCGCGACCGAACCGTCCCAGATCTGGTCGTGGGACATCACCGCGTTGAAAGGACCCGAGAAAGGCGTCTGGTACAAGCTTTACGTGATTCTTGATATCTACTCCCGGTATGTTACCGGCTGGCTTGTCGCTGCCGCCGAGGACGCGGTGGTCGCGAAGGATTTCCTCGCGGACGCGATCCGTCGGAACGGGACCGCCCCCCGGGCGATCCACGCGGACCGCGGTGGGGCGATGGTCTCGAAACCGGTGTCGGAACTCCTCGTCAACCTCGGCGTCCACCGGTCCCATTCACGGCCACGGACATCGAACGACAATCCGTTTTCGGAAGCGCAGTTCAAGACTCTCAAGTACAGTTATGATTTTCCGGACCGGTTCGGGTCGCTGGCCGATGCCCGCGCCTACTGCGAGGGTTTCTTCACCGCCTACAACCATGACCATCGCCATTCCGGGATCGGATTTCATACCCCTGCCTCGGTCCACTTCGGCACCGCAGGCCAGGTCCAGACCCACCGCCAGGCCACCCTCGACCGCGCCCACGCGGCCCACCCCGAGCGGTTCGCCCGCCGGCCACGACCACCCCGCCTACCCAAGACCGTGTGGATCAACCAGCCCATTCCAA
Organism: Frankia sp. AgB32; assembly: GCF_023243045.1. Taxonomy (GTDB): domain Bacteria; phylum Actinomycetota; class Actinomycetes; order Frankiales; family Frankiaceae; genus Frankia. The sequence continues at coordinate 7,459 of NZ_JALKFX010000260.1, read as the reverse complement.
GCCAACCGAGCGACGACCAACTGTCGCAGTTGACTTGACAACTAGCGGGGTGGGGTGAGTGGGGCCGGTAGGTACTGGGCGAGCCAGTCGACGGCGGGGGCGAAGGCCGCGGACCAGACTCCCCAGTTGTGGCCGCCCTGGCCGGTGATGACGGTGGTGGTCGGGAGTGCCCGACAGTACCGGCGCAGAGCCTCGGTCATCGCTTTGGCTTCGGTGACGGCAGGCGGATCGCCGCCGGAGGCGAAAAGGTAAAGCGCCGGCGCTTCCGGAGCATGGTAATGCACCCACCAGATCGGTGAGTTGATCCGGCGACCGAATCGTGCGTCAAGGTAGAGCGCCGATGTACCAGGATCCTCGGCGGCGTTGAAATAGCCGGACAGGCTGGCCGCGGCAGCGTAGCGTTCGGGATGGTGCAGGGCGATGTTCGTTGCGCAGAACCCGCCAGTGGAGATGCCGAAAGTCGCCCAGGAGCGTGCCGGCAGTACGCGAAAACCGGCTACGACGTCGTCAAAAACATCGATAGCAAGGTAGGTCTCGAACTGCGGCCCGCGCACGGCGTTCACGCATTCCGAGCTGATACCAGCCTGGTAAACCTGGGGAATGACGAGGACCATCGGTGGGATCCGGCCGGCAGCGATCTCGGCTTCGAGGCGAGACTGAATGGACATGTTTCCGGGAAACGTCTCCGGTGAGCCGGGAAAGCCGTGAAACACCTCGAGGGCGGGAAATCGCTGGTCGACCGGCCCCCGGAAATAGCTGGCCGGCAGGTAGAGCAGTCCGTGATGACTCAGACCGCTGTGGGCACCATGGAAGATGACGGACAGCATTTCGCCCTTGCCGTGGCGCGCCGCATGGCGTCCGGCAGCCAGCCAGTCCGCCGTCAGGACATCGACGCCGGAGGCACTCCGTGGTTGCACCGGGACAGCAAGGGAGTTTTCCGTCCCTGGGTTGCCGAGCAGGTCCGACAGCGACGTGTAGAACCCGAACTGATGGTTCACCTGAGCCATCGCGATGACCGCACCCATCGACATGATCAAAATCATGCCGATGACACGTCCAGGAACGGCCGCGACCCGTGGCCACCGGTTCCAAGCTACGTAGACGGCTACCAGACAGAGCAGGCCGAGCACGTAAAGCACGACGAGAAACGGCCAGGCGGTGATCCGCACCGAGCCCCCCTTCCCTCTCCCGCATCCACAGGCCAGGAAGTGGGAAGCGTCACATTCTTCCGATCCGTCCCTGTCGGAGCACGTTGTCGGCGTTGACAGTACCCGTCACTGCCTTGCCCCAGTTCTCACCTTTCCGCAGCCTTCCGAGTCGAGGATGCTCTGTGTAGAGAGGTGACGCGGGCTGGATGGCGGCCAGGTCGGCCGGCGCTCCAGCGGACGCGCCCGCCCCGCGTCACCTGATCATGCCCGATCGCCAGCACGAAGGCCTGCCTCGGCCGGACGCACCAGCGCCCGCCGCATCACCCGACCGGATCCCACGTGCCGGACTGTGCCGGCCCCTGCCACCGGCGTCCGCCCAGGATGTTTCCTCTCCGGTGGTTCGCCGGGTGCCCGGTCGGTCCGGTGGTGCCAGGATGGTCGCGTGTGGCGAGGAGGGAATGTTTCGTCGGCATCCGCGTCACCCAGCACCACATTCGCCGTTGTGGCGGGTGAGGTGATCGCTGGCCGTGTCGCACTCACCTCCGTGGGGACGACCGGTGCTCGCTGGTCCAGGAGGGTTCGCTGCCGCATCTGATGCGGCGGCCGGAGGGCAGGGGTGGTGGCGACGGTCGTGCGGCGCCGGGTAGTGATCATTTCGGCGAGTGTCGGGGCCGGGCATGACGGGGCGGCGGCGCAGTGGGCGCGGCGGCTTCGCGAGCTCGGCTTCGAGGTCGACGTCTACGACTTCCTGGTCGTGCTGGGCCGGGTGCTCGGGGTCGGCATGCGCGACGTCTACGAGACCGTCCTGCACCGCGCGCCGTCGATCTATTCCGTGATCTTCCGGCTGACTACTCTGCCGGTCGGGGCGGCGCTGCTCGCCCGGAATCTGTTGGCGCCGTTTCTGCCGAGGCTGCTCGACCTGTTCCCGCCGGACACTGCCGCCGTGGTGACGACCTATCCGATGGCTGGCCAGCTCATCGGCAAGCTGCGCCGACGCGGCCTGCTGACGGTGCCGGCGTTCACCTTCCTCACCGACTTCTCGGTCCACCGCCTGTGCGTGGCGCCGGGTGTCGACGCCCACTACGTCCTGCACCCGGTCAGCGCGGCCCAGGCGCGGGCACTCGGCGCGACGAACGTCACGGTCACCGGCCCGCTGGTCGCCGACCGTTTCCACCCTGCCGGGGCAGCGGAGCGGCGGGCGGCTCGGGAGAGGTTCGGGCTGCCTGCCGACGGGCGGCTGGCGTTGCTGGTGGCAGGCTCCTGGGGCGTCGGCGACGTCGAGCGCACCGCCCGGGAGATCGCTGCCACCGGAGTGGCGGTGCCGGTGGTCGTCTGCGGGCGCAACACCGCGTTGCGGGAACGGCTGGCCGACGCGGCGGTGGGCTTTCCGCTGGGCTGGGTCGACGACATGCCCGAACTGATGCGCGCGGTCGACGTCCTCGTCGAGAACGCGGGGGGCCTGACATCGCTGGAGGCGATGGCCAGCGGCCTGCCTGTGGCGAGCTACCGGCCGATTCCCGGCCACGGCCGGACGAACGCGGCTGCTTTGGCGCAGGCCGGCGTATCAAGCTGGATCCGTTCCCCCGCCGCCCTGGCCACGACTCTGGCCGAGCTGGTGGACGGGCCTCGTAGCCGGCGGCAGCGGGCCGCGGGACTAGCGCTGTTCGAGAACGACCCCATGGCGGTCGCGCTCCCGGCCATCGACGCCGCTCACCCGCTGGCCGCTGACCGGCGGGCGGGCGGGACCGTGCTCGGGACCCGCCGCCGGCTGGGAGGGCGCGGCGGGCCGGCCTGGGAGCGCTGGGCGCGCCGGGCGGCTGTCGCGGCGGTCACGGCCGCGGTGGTCGGCTGGAACGCGACGATCGGCACCCAGATCGCGGTCGCGCACGGCCTGGACGCCGCGCGGCCGGGCGAGCGCCGGGAGGTCTCCGTCATCGTGCATGTGAGCCCGCAGACCCGCCTGGACGCGGCCACCGTCCTGCGGCTGCGGGACGAGCGGGCCGCGGTCGCCATCGACACCCGGTTTCTCGACCTGCGTCCGGACTCGGCGCGCACGCTGGCCGGGTCCGGGCTGACCTTGGTCAACGCCGGCGGCGGTCAACCTTATGAGACGGGAATCGTCGGCGGCCGGTCCGCGATCCGCCGCGCCGCCGTCCGCCTACGCCGGGAGGGCGGGCGTTCGCCGCGGTATTTCCTGAGCGATGGTGATCTGGACGCGGTTGATCTGGGGATCGTGACGTATCTCCACGAAATCGTCGTTCGTCCCAGCCGGTCCGTCGACGGCGGATCCGTGATGCCGCCGCTGCAACAAGGGGAGATCGTGCTTGTGGAGTGCGCTCAGCAGCCCGACTGCGGGCTCGCCACCACCTTCGCCGGGTTGGACCGTCAGACGGCCGGCCAGGAGATCCGAGTCGGCTCGTTGTCGGAGCCCGCCACATGACCGGTCCCGCGCGCTCCATCGCGCCCCGTGCGACCGTGGCGGGTGTCATCGCTGTCGGGGTGACCGCGATCGCACACGCGGCCCCCGCCATCACCTCGCTGCCGGCGCCGCGTAACCGGCTCACCCCCGGCCTTGCCGGCGTGGGGGATCCCGGTCACGTGGCGTTGACCTTTGACGACGGGCCCGATCCCGCGTCCACCCCGCAGTTCCTCGACCTGCTGGCCGCCCGGGGGGTGCGTGCCACGTTCTTCCTGCTCGGCTCGATGCTCGCCGAGTCACCCGAGCTCGGCCGGGAGCTCGTGGCGGCCGGCCACGAGGTGGCGGTCCATGGATGGGAGCACCGCTATCTGGTGCTGCGTGGCCCGCGCGCCACGCATGACGACCTGGCCCGCGGACGGGATCTCGTCGGCGAGGTCGCGGGGCGGGCACCGACCTATTTCCGTCCGCCCTACGGCGTGCTCAGTACGGCGGCGCTGCGCTCCGCGCGGTGCCTCGGGCTGCGTCCGGTGCTGTGGACGGCGTGGGGGAAGGACTGGAGCGCCCGCGCCACGGCCGGTTCAGTCTTCCGCACGGTGCGCCGAGACCTGGCCGGCGGCGGCACCGTGCTGCTGCACGACTCCGACTGCACCTCGGCCCCGAATTCCTGGCGGTCGGCGCTGGGCGCGCTTCCGGCGTTGCTCGACGAGTGTGCCGAGCGCGGCCTACGCGTGGGTCCGCTGCGCGAGCACTTTGCCGAGCCGGCCACGTCGGCTGGGCTGGCCTGGGGCATCGGCGAGGGTCCGGCGCGGACGCGATGAGCGCTCTCGCGGCGGTGGTGGTGGCGCTGGCGGCGGCGGCCTGCTTCGCGCTCGCCTCCGCGCTGCAGCACCATGCTGCCAGCCAGGAACCCGTCCACCCTGCTCTGGACCCCCGCCTGCTGGTCCGGCTGGTGCGCCGGCCCAGCTGGCTGATCGGCGGAGTCAGCGACGTTGCCGGTCTCGGCCTGCAGACGCTGGCACTCGGCCTCGGCGCCCTCGCTGTTGTCCAGGTGCTGCTCGTCAGCGGGCTGTTCCTGGCGGTGCCACTCGAGGCGGCGCTCGAACGCCGCCGCCCACGAGGCCGGGATCTCACCGCCGTCACGCTCGCCAGCGTGGCGCTCGCCGTCCTCCTGCTCACCGCCGCCCCCTCGGATGGGATCTCCGAGCCGTCCGAGGGAGCCTGGCTGCTGATCGCCGTCACGGTCGGCCCGATGATCGTGCTGACCCTCGGCCTCGCCCGCCGCACATCCGCGGCGGGCCGGGTGGCCTGTCTGGGTCTCGCGACGGGCCTGTGCTACGGGGTGAGCGCCGGGCTGATGAAGGACTGCGTCGTGCGGCTCGGCACCGATCCGGTCCACCTGCTGGTCGACTGGCAGCTGTACGCCCTCGTCGGCATCGGTGCGGTCGGGTACGTGCTGAACCAGAACGCGTTCCAGGACAGCCTCGCCGTACCACTGATCATGATCACCCTTGTCGATCCGGTGGTCAGCACGGTCATCGGGATCACCGCGTTCCACGAGCACCTGGCCACCGGCGGCGTGCGGGTGCCGATCCTGGTGCTCGCGGCGGTCGCGGTGGTCGTCGGAACCTGGCTGGCCACCACCGGGCGGCCCGCCGTGCGCGGCCCGGGCCGTACGCTCCCCCCACCCAAGCAGGCACGGCAGGGCGTCTCCGGGGTCTCCGGCTTCGCTGCCGACGAGCAGAGGGCGAGTGTCCGATAGGGGCCCGGCGGGGGCCAGCGTGGATGATCACTCGGCAGCTCGGTGACCGCCGCGGTCACTACGAACTGGGCGTCGATGCCGACCCCCGGAACCGGCTGACGGCTGCCTTCACCGAACTCACCCTGGCCATCTGACCACCCGCCCGAGACGGCTCCACCACGCTCCACCTCCGCCCAATGCAACAACGCCCGTCGGGTTCGCCTGGGCCGGACGCCGGATCGCTCTGCGCCTGGACGGGCCACCTCCTGCACGCCCGTCGCCGAGGGCGCCCTGATCGGCAACTGGCCCTGCCCCATCGCCACCATCGGCCGCCTGCGCGGCGCCAGAACACCTACGGCCCCGCTACCGCCGCTCCCGCTGCCAGCCGAGTCCCTGCGCGCCCAGCGCAAGGTTCACGCCACCGGACGCATCATGGTCGCCGGCGAGGCCCGGGGGTTCGGTGAGTTCGCAGACGCAGGTCTCGCCGCCGTCGCGGAAGTAGATCATCGACAGAAGCCGGAGTCGGAGTCGGGCGGGTACTCGGGTCTGGCAGGTCCATGCCTGCCAGATGGGGTCCAGGTCATTCCGGCCGGCTTCGCGGGTCTCGGTCAGACGGGATCAACGAATCACTCGAACCGCCGGCGGGTCGGCGTTGTTGTTCGACGTTCTTCCACGGATCACCGAGGACCACGTCGACACCTTTGTAGGCCTCCAGCCGGCCGACAACGGCGATGGTGGGTTTGGTCTCGGCGACGTCGCCGATGTCGTGCCAGGGGGCAGCGTCGAACGGGTTCGGGATGACCTCGACCTCCCGGCGGCCCAACCAGCCGGAGTCGCGCAGGGTGTCGACGAGCAGCTGTGACGGCGCGCCGTGCGCCCGCAGGCCGTCATCGGCTGAACCCGCGCCGTCGATCCCGGCGCGGGCCGTCAGCCGACGGCGCGGGAGGTGCCGAACATGGTGTCCAGGGTGACCGGTTCGAGCTGGCGCTGGGCGATGAGCTGCTCCACCTGTGCGAACAGGCCGAGGATCGTGTTGTGGTTGGCATGTCCGAGCATGACCGTCCCAGGTTGGAGGTATCGGGTGGCCAGGGCGAGCAGCTGTTCGGGGGTGAGAAGGGTGGAATCACCGAAACTGCCGTTCCACAGCAGGATCTTGGTGTAGCCGAGTTCGCCGACGAGTGCGTCGACGTGGTGGTTGTGGGAGCCGTAGGGCGGGCGGAACCAGGGTCGGCTGGTGATCCCGAAGGTGGACTGGATCCACTGCTCGTTGCGCTCGACGTCCGCGTGGATCTCGGCGTCGGTCCGGTGATCGAGCAGGTCCTTGTGTGTCCAGGTGTGGTTGCCGATCTGTACCTGGCCAGTCTCGACCAGCGGACGCAGCACGTCGGCATGGCGGTTCCAGATGGCGCTGTAGGCGCCGTTCGGCGAGAACGTGATGGCGATCTTCGAGCGTTGGGCGAACTCCACATAGCCCGCCACGGTCTGCGCATCGTAGCCGTCGTCGATGGTCAGCGCGATCTGCCGGGTCCGGCTCGAGGCGCGGGACACCACGGTCGGCGGCCCCGGATGCGGGGGCGGGACCGGCGGCAGCGCGGGCGGCGCCGGTCGCGGGGCGGCGAGCTGGACGGGGGTGTTCCCGAGCGCGGTCGGGGTGGAGCCGACGGTGCTCGGGGCGGGTGACGGGGACGCGGCCGGGTGATTGTTCGCGCAGCCGATCAGCGCCTGGGCCGCCCCGATGCTCAACATCGACAGCAGGAGCCGACGATCCATCGGCTGATGACGGGACATTCCCGAAACCATACAAGCGTCCAGTCCTCCCGTTTTAGCCGGGAGAGTGTGTTCACTGCCAGCGCGCCGCACCCCCGCCCGCGCGCTGGCACCGGCTGAACCCTGACGCGAGTTGACGTTGCAGGCTGCCTATCGGGGGCGATATCGGCGCTCTGGCCGGCTGTGTGCGGGTTTCGGCGTCAGAGTGTCCATGGCCATGAGAAAGTCCTCGTTGTTGGCCAGGTAGCGGTCCCCGTGGGGGCAATGCCGTGAAGCTTAAGTCGATCTTGATTGGTTGATCTTCCGCTGCTCGTGGCTGGTGGGTTGGTACGGCGTGGCGGCGTGGCCTCAGTGCCGCTGGGTGGTTTGGTCACGGTTCGTGGCTTC
>NZ_JALKFX010000259.1 GCF_023243045.1 Frankia sp. AgB32 | reverse complement strand
CGGCGGTGGTCAGCAGGGCGCGGGTGCCGCGGATGCGCCCGGTGGGACGGTCCTCGGTGTCGCCGGCGGCGCCCCGGGCCCCGGGGCAGACCGCGCCCCCCGGGGGGGAGCCCCCCCGCGGCCCCCCCACGGCCGGTCCTGGCTGGAGGCGATCGATCCACAGGTGCTTGCAGCGTTCGCCGGGGGTGTTCGGTACCTGCAGAACCTCCACGACGGGCTCGGACTCGGTAAGAGCTGGCAGGCCACCTTCGAGACCGGAGACCGCGGCGTTGTGGAGGCGTTTCTTGACGGGACGGGCTCGCAATGGCGCTGGAAGCCGGACGGGACCCTGTGGATCGGCATGGTCGGCCCCGCGACCGTCCGTCACCCGGTCAGCGGGACGGAGGTCTGGTTCAACCAGGCTGACCAGTTCCACCCCGCCGGCCTGAGTGAGGAGGCCGCGATGCTCACGCAGCTCGTTCCGGAGGATGAACTGCCGCAATTTGTGACCTTCGCTGACGGCAGCCCGATTCCCGCCGAGCACATTCGGCACGTGCAGGAGGTCGGGCTCGGACTCGCAGTGGATGTCGAATGGCGGCCCGGGGACCTGTTGCTGATTGACAACGTGTTGGTCGGACACGGCCGCAGGCCGTTCACGGGCCCTCGTCGGGTGCTCGTGGCGATGTCGGATTGAAGGACAGGAGAGCATGGCCCAGGTTGAGGACGGCCTAGGACGGGTCCATCCGCTCAGTGGGGCGCAGGCCGGCGTGTGGTTCGCGCAGCGGATACACCCCGACAGCGCGATCTTCCGGGGGGCGGAGTACCTGGAGATTCACGGCCAGGTCGATCCGGTCCTGTTCGAACGGGCGTTGCGGCGAGTCGTGGCAGAAGCCGACGTGCTGAGACTGCGTTTTCTGGAGACCGACGAGGGCCCAGGGCAGGTTGTCGGTCCGGAACCGGAGTGGCGGTGCCACCTGATCGATGTCTCGGACAAGCCGGATCCCCGGCGCGCGGCCGAGGAGTGGATGGACCGGGATCTGCACCGCCGGATCGATCTGACCAGTTCACAGCTGTTCACCTTTGCCCTGTTCCGGATCGCCGAGGACCGATGGTTCTGGTTTCACGCCTATCACCACATCCTGATCGACGGGGTGGGTGCGGCGCTGATGGTGCGGCGGATGGCGTCGGTCTATTCCGCGCTCGTCGCGGGCGTCTCGCCGGAGCCGAGCCCGTTCAGATCGGTCCGGGCTCTGCTGGACGCAGAGGAGAAGTACCGGTCGTCGGCGTCGTTCGGGGCGGACCGAGCGTACTGGCTCGACCGGTTCGCTGATGATCCGGAGCCCGTCACGCTGTCCCAGCGACCGCTGGTGCCCTCGCCTCGGTACATCCGCCGGACCGCTCTGTTGTCTGGCGACGCCCTGCGCACACTGCGTGGCACGGCCGAGCGGCTCGGCATGGCCCCGTCGCGCATTATCATCGCTGCGACGGCTGCGTACTTCCACCGGCTGACCGGTCTCACCGACGTGGTGCTGAGCCTGCCGGTGACGGCGAGGAGCAGCGCTGAGCTGAGGGACATCCCGGGTATGGCGGCCAACATATTGCCGTTGCGCCTCAGGATACGTCCCGAACTGACCATGCCCGACCTCCTCGAGCAGACGCGGCAGACTCTGCGCGAGGTCGTTGCCCACCAACGGTACCGTGGCGAAGAACTGAGCCGTGTGCTCCATCCACCGGAGAACGGGCGGCGGTTCTTCGGCCCGATGATCAATGTCGTGCCGTTCTCCTACGACCTTCGTTTCGGCGGGTTCCCCGCCGAGGCGCACAACATGTCACTTCGGCTGATAGACGACCTGGCAATCTCCGTGTACGACCGCGCGGACAGGCGAGATATTCGAATCGACTTCGACGCGCATTACCAACTTTACGAACCCGACGAGCTCGCGAGGGTGCAGAAGCGTTACGTCCGGTTCATGGAACGGGTTATCCAGTCGTCGGACGCTCCTCCGACACCCATTGGCCGGATCGCGGTCCTGGACGAAGACGATCTACCTGCCGTGTTCGCGCCGAACGCGCCGAACGTGCCGAACGTGCCGAACGTGCCACTGGCCGAGCTCTTCGAACGGCAGGTGCGGGCGACGCCGGACGCGCCGGCACTGGAGTTCGAGGGCACGACCCTGACCTATGCCGAGCTCAATCGGCGGGCGAACCGGATCGCGCGATCGCTGGTATCCACAGGAGTCGGTCCAGAGGACCGGGTCGCGCTCCTGCTCCCGCGTTCCGTCGAGCTCGTGGCCGCGATGCTCGCGGTGGTCAAGGCGGGCGCCGCCTATCTGCCGGTCGATCCGGACTATCCACCCGATCGCATCGACTACATCGTCCGGGACGCGGCACCCGCGTACGCGATCACCGTCCAGGCCACCGCCGGGGCGACAGCTCCCTTGTGCCCGCGTCTGGTCCTGGACGACCCGGTGGTGGAGCGGACCCTCGCCGCCTGGCCCGATTCGGACCTGGCCGACAGGGACAGGACCGCCCCGCTAAGCCCCCTTCACCCCGCCTATCTCATCTACACGTCCGGTTCCACCGGGAATCCGAAGGGCGTGCTGGTGCCCCATACGGGCATCGCGTGCCTGGCCGAGACCTTCAATCGGCGGTTGCAGGTCGGTCCTGGTCGCCGGATACTGCAGTTCGCCTCGACAAGCTTTGACGCGGTGGTCCCCGAACTCTGCATGGGCCTGCTGGCGGGCGCGACGTTCGTACTGGCGCCATCCTGGCGTCTGGTACCGGGCGATCCCCTGGCGGATCTGACCAATGGCGCCGGCATCACCCATGCCATTCTGCCCCCCTCTGTCCTGACCGTGCTCGACGCGGAGGACGACCTGCCGCCTACGATGACCATCACGGTGGCCGGCGAGGCGTGCTCGCCGGAGATCGTCTCCCGGTGGTCGGCCGGAAGGCTCTTCGTCAACGCCTATGGGCCAACGGAGACCACCGTCTGCGCCACCATGAGCAGACCCCTGACGGACGACGGCATTCCGCCGATAGGTACAGCCATCGTGGGTGCGCGAGTGCATGTGCTCGACAGCAGCCTGCAGCCCGTGCCGCCTGGGTCCGTCGGCGAACTTTACGTGGCCGGGGCTGGCATCGCCCGGGGCTACCATGGCCGGCCGGACCTGACCGCCGAGCGCTTCGTCGCTGATCCCTTTGCTCCGACCGCCGGACGGATGTACCGCACCGGTGATCTTGTTCGGCGGCGGGTGGACGGTGAGCTGGAGTTCGTCTCCAGAGCGGACGATCAACTAAAGATCCGCGGTTACCGGGTCGAACCGGCCGAGGCCGAGGCCGCCCTCCTGCGCCTGGCTGCGGTCAACCAGGCCGTGGTCGTGGCTGATCGGGATCGAACCGGGGAGCCTAGACTCATCGGCTACGTCGTGGCGAGTCCCGGCGAGACCATCCGGCCGGACGAGATCCATGCCGAACTGCGGCGAGCACTGCCCGAATACCTTGTGCCGGCAGCGTTGGTGACCATGGATGCGTTGCCCGTGACGCCTCATGGCAAGGTGGACCGGCGCGCTCTGCCCGCGCCGGCCATGACCGCCGAGGGTGGGACCGGTCGACCGCCCAGAACTCCACGTGAGCATGTCCTCTGCCAGATCTTCTCGGAGACGCTTGGCGTCGAAGGCGTTGACATCGACGGCAACTTCTTTGGCCTGGGCGGGCATTCGCTCCTGGCCAACCGTCTGGCCCGGCGCATTCGTGCGCGGATCGGGGTGGAGGTCGGTATCGAGGCGATCTTTCGCTTCCCGACCGTGGCGGACCTGTCTGGTCATCTCGAGCTCGCGCCATCGGCGGAGATCCGGCTGGTCCCGGTGACCCGAAGGGGTGATCCTGAGCTCTCCTCCGCCCAGCGGCGGCTGTGGTTCCTGAATCAGCTCGAGGGTTTCCGCGCTGCGTACAACATCCCTCTGGCGCTGTCCCTCGAAGGGGATCTGGTCCCGGCGGCCCTGGCGGCGGCGGTGGAAGACGTCGTCGCCCGCCACGAGATCCTGCGGACCTTCTACCCCGAGGTGGGGGGCGAGCCGCGCCAGCGAATCGTGGCACCGGCTTCGACCAGTCTGCTCGACGTGGTGAAGACCACGGAGGACAAGCTGCGCGACGACCTGGCCGAAGCCGCCGCGATCGGATTCGAACTCGGCGAACGGCCTCCCTTCCTGGCCCGGCTGTTCAAGCTGGGACCGAGAAGACACGTTCTCGCGCTGATCGTCCATCACATCGCGGCGGATGCCGACTCCGCGCGCCTGCTGCTGCGTGATCTCCTCGAGGCATATGAAGCTCGGCGGGAGGGCCATGCGCCTTCCCGCCGGCCGCTCACCCTGCAGTACGCGGACTACGCCGCCTGGCGAACCCGGGACCGAGATGACCCTGAGAGCCTGGAGTTCTGGCGGCGCGAACTGGCCGGCCTGCCCGACCATCTCGACCTGTCCTTCGGGGGCCCGCACCCCACGTTGGCGGCTCCGACGGCGGGGATGGTTCGGCGTGTGCTTTCGCCGGATGTGCACCAGGCGATTGTGGATCTCAGTCGTGCCACCGGAACGAGCACGTTCATGGTGCTGCAGGCCGCGCTCACCGCGCTCCTGACCCGGCTGGGCGCGGGCACCGATATACCGATCGGGACGCCATTGGCCGACCGCGACGACGAGTCGCTGGAGGAGCTCGTCGGATACTTCGGCAACACGCTGGTGCTGCGGGTCGACAGTAGCGGACGGCCCACCTTCCGTGAGCTCCTGGCTCGGGTTCGCGCAACCGACCTGGCCGCGTACGCTCACAAGAACCTGCCGTTCGAACGGCTGGTCGAGGAACTGAATCCCGTGCGCTCGCTGTCCCGGCACCCCCTGTTCCAGGTGATGCTCTCGATGGACGCGCTGAGTGACACCCCACCGCGGGCAGCGGGCCTCGAACTGAACCTGCTTGATGTCCCCCTGAGTACGGCCAAGTTCGACTTCTCCTTCACGATGCGGCCTTACTTCACGGAGTCAGGTGTGCCCGACACCCTGATGATGGCGCTGGAATACCGCGAGGACGTCTACGACGAGACGACGGCCGGTGCCTTCCTCGACAGGCTCGCCCGCCTGTTGTCCACGTCGGTGGCGGACCCGGACAGGCCCGTCGGGGCCGTCCCGATTCTGACCGATGCCGAGGCACACCGGCTGCTCGCGGAGTGGAACGCCACCACTGTCCCCGACGCCTTGACCGGTCTCGTGACGTGGGTGGCCGAGATCGCCGGTCGGACTCCCGAGGCACCCGCGGTCATGGATGACGGCGGTGTCGTGGACTACCGAACCCTCATGGCCCACGTCGGAGCTCTGTCGCACGACCTGCGGACACGAGGTGTGGGCCCCGGCGACCTCGTCGCCGTGCTCGCGGACCGGGGAAGGTGGGCGGTCACCGCGCTGCTTGCCGTTCTCGCGGCGGGCGCCGCCTACGTGCCGCTGGACACCCGCGCCCCCTCCCGGCGCGGAACCGAGCTGCTGGCGGCTACCGGAGCCGGTTGCCTGCTGGCCGGGCCCGGACGCGCCGCCCTGGCCGCCGACATCGCCGCCGGAATGGCGGACATCCTCCTGCTGGGCCCGGACGGTGGTGGCGGCGCCGTCGCCCATCACGAGCCGCACACTGGGGAGCTGGCCTACGTGATCTTCACCTCGGGGTCCACGGGACGGCCCAAGGGCGCGATGGTGCACCACCGGGGGATGGTCAATCATCTGATGGCGAAGGTGGCCCTGCTTGAGCTGACCGAGATGGACACCGTGGTGCTGAACGCACCGCTGACCTTCGACATCTCGGTCTGGCAGATGCTCTCGCCGCTGCTCGTGGGCGGATGTGTGCGTGCGGTCAGCGAGGCCACGGCGGCGGACCCGCTGGCGCTGTTCGACCTGGGAGATCGCGAGCCGGTCACAGTGCTCGAGGTGGTGCCCACTGTGCTGCGGTCAGCCCTGGACAGCTGGGACGCGGGCGGCCAGGTGCCCACGCTCTCCCGGCTGAGGTACCTCGTCGTCACCGGTGAGGAACTGCCGTTCGAACTGTGCCACCGCTGGTTTGCCCGGTTCCCGGCCATTCCGGTGGTCAACGCATATGGGCCCACCGAGTGCTCCGACGATGTCACGCATGCCGTGATCACCCCGAACTCCCGCGGCGACCGAGCCACCACGCCGATCGGTCGCGCGATCCGCAACACCCGCCTCTACGTCCTGGACGACGAGCTCCGCCCGGTCCCGGCGGGAATCGTCGGGGACCTGTATGTGGCCGGTACCGGGGTGGGCCGCGGTTACCTGAACGACGCCGTTACGACCGCTACGGCCTTTTTGGCCGATCCCTTCTCGGACGCCGGTGGCTGTCTTTACCGGACCGGCGACCGGGTGCGGTATCTGACGGATGGGCAGCTGGAGTTCCTCGGACGTCGCGACGGACAGGTGAAGGTACGCGGTCAGCGGGTCGAGCTCGGCGAGATCGAGGCGCGGCTGCGTGCGCTGCCGCGGGTCACCGACGCCGTGGTGACCGCGGCGCGGGGCCCCGGCGGACTGCCCGTGCTCGTCGGCCATGTCGTCGGCCGAGACGATGTCCGGACGCTGCGGGACGCACTGGCCGAACGACTGCCCGAGCACATGGTTCCCGCGGTCCTGATGTCGCTGGTGGCGCTGCCGCTGACGCCGAATGGCAAGGTCGACCGCAGGGCTCTGCCCATGCCCGATGTCACCGAGGCCGGATACCGGGAACCGCGCACGCCTCAGGAGGAGATCCTCTGCGGACTCTTCACGGACCTGCTGGGCGTCGACCGGGTGGGGGTGGACGACGACTTCTTCGCGCTGGGTGGCCATTCGCTGCTGGCCACCCGTCTGGTGGCCCGGATACGGACCGTTTTCGACGTGGAACTCGACCTGGAGACATTGTTCTCGGCGCCGTCCGTCGCGGCGCTTGCCCGCCGCCTGGCCGGCGCGGCGCGGGCACGTCCTTCGATCGTTCGCCGGGATCGGGCGGTGCCGGCACCGTTGTCCCATGGCCAGCTGGGTCTGTGGTTTCTGAACCGGATCGATCCCGCCGAAGGCGTCTACAACGTCCCGGTCGTGGTGCGGCTGTCAGGTCTGCTCGATGTCGAGGCACTGCGGCGGGCGTTGGCCGCGGTGCTGGCGCGCCACGAGTCGCTCCGCACGATCTTCCCTGAGACGGACGGCGTCCCGTACCAGCTGGTTTTGGACAGCGTCGGCGAGGTGCTCGACCTGGTGCACGTGACCGAGGAACAGCTCGCGGGGGCCGTCGCCCGGATCGCTGGTCAGGGATTCGACCTTGCGACGGAGCTACCGCTGCGGGCGGTGCTGCTGCGATCGGCTGAGACCCGGCACGTCCTGGTGCTGGTCATGCACCACATCGTCACCGATGGCTGGTCTCTGGGGCCGTTGCTGCGCGACCTGTCGGCGTCCTACGCGTCCGTTGTGGGCGGGGACTCCGCGGATCTGCCCGAATTGCCGGTGCGGTACGTGGATTTCGCGCTGTGGCAGCACGATGTCCTCGGTGACGATGGAGTCGAGGGCAGTGTCGTCGCCAGCCAGCTCGCGTTCTGGCGCGAGGCCCTCGCCGGTCTGCCCACGGAACTGGAGCTGCCAGTCGATCGGGCGAGGCCCGCCGCGCACGCCGGAGATGGCGCAATCGTCCATTTCGCACTGGATCGGGCACTGCATGTCGGGCTGATGGAGTTGGCCAGGAACCGGGGCGCCACGCTGTTCATGGCCCTGCAGGCCGGAGTGGCCGCCTTGCTGACGCGGCTCGGCGCGGGCGCCGACATCCCGATTGGCGCGACCGTGGCGGGCCGTACCGACGAAGCGCTGGACGGCGTCGTCGGCTTCTTCGTCAACTCGTTGGTACTGCGGACCGACACGAGCGGCGACCCGACATTCGGCGAGCTGCTGGATCGGGTCCGTGCGTTCGACCTCGCTGCCTTCGCGCACCAGGATCTGCCCTTCGAGCGGCTGGTCGAAGCGCTCAATCCGGTGCGTTCACTGACCAGGAACCCGCTTTACCAGGTGAAGATCGTCCTGCAGAACCAGCCCCGGTATGAGGCCGATCTCCCCGGCCTGCAGGTCGAGATCGAGCAGCTTGAGCCCAGCCTGGCCAAGTTCGACCTCCTGTTCACCGCGACCGAGAACCACGCCGACGACGGATCGCCGCTTGGGGTTCGCCTGGCCGTCGGCTACGCCGGAGACCTGTTCGACCGGGCAACCGTGGAATCGCTCGCGGCCGGGCTCGTCCGCCTGCTCGAAGCGGCGGTGGCTGCCCCAGAATCCCGGATCGGCGATCTCGAACTACTGGATGCGGCGACCAGGCGCGAGCTTCTGATCACCCGCAACGACACGTCGCGTGGTTCGTCTTCGGGGTTGTTGCCTGATCTTTTTTGGGATCGGGTGGGGTGTTCTTCGGGTGC
>NZ_JALKFX010000258.1 GCF_023243045.1 Frankia sp. AgB32 | reverse complement strand
TGCATTGCGCGGCCCGCGCCTGTTGGTTTAAACCCACCGGCACCCCCGGGCGCCGGCCGGCGCCGCCCGGTACGGCAGGGATACCCTGGCCAGACCGGACCGGAAGGCGGGCCCGCATCGGCATGGCCCGCTCCGCCGTCTGGAAGGGGCCCCGTGGACCGCGCGCACGACATGGCCGGCAGCGGCGTGGCTGGCGCCGTCGCCGCCCGGTCGGGCCGCGCGGCGGGACCGGCCGGCGGGCAGGGCGCCGCCTCCATCCGCTGGAAGATCGTGGACGCGACGGTCACGTGCATTCGGCGCCGGGGCATCGAGCGCACCTCCATCAGCGCGATCGCGGCGACCGCCGGCGTCTCCCGCCCCACCGTCTACGCCCACTTCGAGACCCGCGACGCGCTGGTCTCCGCCGCGCTGACGGCCGTGGGCGCGCAGGTCGGCCGGACGGTCGTCGGCGCCGCCCGGCGCCGGGCGCGGACCGCGGGCGAGTTCCTCGTCGAGGCGCTGGTCGCGGTGCGCCGGGAGTTCCGCGCCGAACCCGCGCTGCGCCCGCTGCTCGGCGGCGGGCACCGGGACACCCACGACGCGCTCTCAGCGGGCGCGCTCGCGGTGGCGCAGCCGATCATCGCGCCGATCGTCGACTACGACGCCGCGCTGGAGCCGTTCCTCGACGAGATCGTCGAGACCGCCGTGCGCTGGCTGCACTCCCTGCTCATGTTCGACAGCGCCAGGACGTCCTCGGAGGCGCGGCTGCGCGCCTACCTGCGGCGCGCCGTGGTGCCGGTGATCGACGCGATGTCGGCGAGCGCCGCCGGAACGGACCAGCCAGGCGGCGGCTGATGGTACGCGGGGAACAGATGCCGCCGCGGTCGGTGCAGGGCATGACCGCGGCCCAGCTGGCCCGGCGCCACCGGCTCACCAGCACTGTCATCGAGATGATCGACCAGGGCGGCCCCGAGCGGCTGCAGATGCGCGACGTCGCGGAGCGCTCCGGCGTCGCCCTCGGCACGACCTACCGCTACTTCTCCTCCCGCGACCACCTGCTCGCCGCCGCCTGGGTCGAGTGGCAGCGCCGCCTCACCGACCGGGTCCGCGTCGAGACCGGCCACGCCGACCCCGGCGCCGGCGATGGCGGCGGCCGCGAGGGCGACGGTGACCGGGCGGGGGCCTGCCGCCGGGTGCTCGGGTTTCTGGACCGGGAGCTGCGGGCGTTCCAGGGCCACCCCAACTTCGCGCGGCTGGTCGCCTACGTGGAGGCCTCGCCCGACCCGTTCGCGTGCGCCGAGCTGGCCGCGCGGGCCGGCGACAACGCGGACATGCTCGCGGCGCTGATGGGAGGGGTGCCGGCGGAGGTCGTCCCGACGGCGACCATCGCCATCAACGCGACCCTCGGGGCCGGGCTGACCTCCTGGACCGTCGGCCGGATCACCTTCGCCGACCTGCGCGACCAGGTCGAGGCCGTCACCCGGCTCGTCCTCGGCCCCTATGACACCGCACAGCCCGGCGCCGCCGTTAACGGTGCATGAGTTGGATCACATTCCGAGGCGCGACAGAGCGGGGCGGCGCGACCCCGGGTGGGCGATTACTCCGGGTGGGCGTCCGCCGTGACGGCGCGGGCGATCAGGTCGACGATGTAGTCGCTGCACATGTCCCGCCCGGCGAAGGAGCGGATGAACACGTGGAACAGCACCGCGCCGACCAGCAGGTCGAGGACGTCGTCGGTGGCCACGCCCGCGGCGGCGCCGGGGGCCGCGGCGGCCAGCATCGCGCGGAATCCCGGGCGCACGCTGCCACCGACCCGCTCGCCCACCATCGCGTGGTTGGCCGGGTCGGACTGGTAGACGCTCAGCAGGCCCGGCAGCGCGGCGCGCGCCGCCGGCTGGTTGAACGTCGCGACGAAGGCGTCGACGTAGCGGCGCAGATCGCCGCGCAGGTCGCCGGTGGCCTGCACCGTCACCTGGTCGAAGCCGGGGAACACCGCGTCCTCGATCATGGCGATCCGCGACGACCAGCGCCGGTAGATCGCCGGCGGTCCCACCCCCGCGCGGCGTGCCACGGCGGCGATCGTCGTCTCGGCGAAGCCCTTCTCGCCGAGCAGTTCGAGCACCGCGCGCCGGACACCCTCGTCGACCCGCGGGTCCCGCGGTCGGCCCTGGGTCGCATCTGCGCTGGTAGGGGCAGCCGGCTGCATACTTATATTATATCCTGACGCGTAATCTTTTAGATCTTTCCTTGCGGCGGAGCGGTCGATGACCACTTCCCCTCGGACGGCAAGTTCATCGAACGCATGTTCCCGGAGTCGACGGACCACGGCGTAACTAAGTGGTACGAGGGTGGGGGCCGGATCGGGGAGCGGGCATACGCCGAGCGCATCCGCTGGATGCCGGCGACCAACGGCCCCGCCACCTACATCCAGTTCGGCCCGTGGGACCACAAGGGCAACAAGGGTGACTTCCTGACCATCCGGGAGCTGCGCGGCGGCGAGCCGCGCTTCGACGGCTACCACCGCCCCGAGCACCCCATCAACCACCTCGACGTGCAGCAGGAGCGGCCGGAGCACCGCCCCGACGGGCGGCGGGTGCATCGGGCCGCCGCCCGTCCGCGCGTTCGGCCCGGTGGTGTCCAGCCGGTGGTGTCCAGGCCGGCGACGTTCCAGCGGCCCTGGTCGAGCCGGCCCTGGTCAGGACGACAGGGCCGGCATGACCTTGTCGGTGACGACCTTCAGGTAGCGCCAGGCGATCTCGGGCGGCAGGCCGCCGATCAGCGGGTGCAGGCTCAGCGGCATGCCGGAGCGGACCAGGTCGACCGCCTCGTCCACGTTGAGGATCTGGTGGCTGCGCTTCTCCGCGCGCAGCTCCTGCGCGGTCTGCGCGGCGGACAGGCTGGTGGTGCCGGTGAGGTCGTCGTTCCACGCCGCGTAGCTCAGGACGTCGTGCATGAGGTAGGAGCCGAGCTCGTCCCAGGCCTGGTCGACGTCCTCGGCGACGAACACCGAGGCGGGCAGCTCGGGCGGCGGCAGGATGCACATGCCGGGCTCGTGCCCGGCGTCGCGGGCGGCCTGCTCGTAGATCGTGCCGAGCTCGGCGTCGCCGTTCTGGGCGAAGAAGCCCACGCCGTGGCGGCCGGCGCGGCGCGCGGCGGCGGGGCTGCCGCCGCCCCAGAACACCAGCGGCCCGCCCGGGGTGTGCGGCGCCGGCGTCACGTGGATGCGCCGGCCCTCGTGCTCGAAGGGCTCACCGGTCTTCGCGCGCAGCAGGACCCCGAGCTTCTCCTCGGCGATCTTGCCGCGGCGGTGGAACTCCTGGCCGTACATCTCGTACTCGACGGGCCGGTAGCCGATGGCGGCCACGTAGGAGACCCGGCCGGCGGAGAGGATGTCGACGACCGCCATCTCCTCGGCCAGCTGCACCGGGTCGCGCAGCGGGAGTATGACGACGGCGACGGTGATCGGCACCGTCGTCGTGCGGGCCGCCAGCGCGCCCGCCATGATCACGGGGGCGGGCAGGTAGCCGTCCTCGGCGCCGTGGTGCTCGCACACCGTCACGCTGATGCAGCCCCGGGCCTCCGCCCAGGACGACATCTCCAGGGCTGCCGCGTACAACACGTTGGCCGGCGCGCCGGTGGCGGGCGCACGCAGATCGAACCGCAGGGTGAACACTCGGGCTCCTCGTCTGGGCCGGATCCACGGCCATGGCCGGGCCCGGGTCGTTGCCGAAGTCGGATCTCTGGACGATCCAACCCACAGCCGGCTCTGTCGCCTCATACGTGGTCGAGGCCGAGATATGATTCATGCCATATTGAATCGCTATAGGCAAGGCATGTTTCGTCATCACCCTGTTCGTGCAGGTGAGCGGCGGGAGCGCCGGCGCCGGCCACGGTGACCCCGTCTGTGCCGCTGCGGGTCCGTCCGGGCTCAGCGCGCCGCAGGTGCGTAGCGTCACCGGAGGCGTCGATCCGTCGAAGGCGCGGCGCGGGGTGTGCGGCGCCGCGGGCCGTCTGCGGGCGCCGCGCGAGGTGTGGCGGATGACCCGGTGAGATGATGGGTGTTGTGGCCAACGACATGCTTCCGGCTCCTGGTCTGGAGGGGCCGGGGGGCGACGGGGCCACCCGGACGCCGCCGACCTACGCCTATCTCGTCCAGGTCAGCGCGAACGGCGGGCGCTGGAACGCCGACTGGACCGAGCCCGCCGGCGGATTCGAGCGTAGCGTCGACGGCGCCTCGCAGGTCGCCCGCCAGGTGCTGCGCCGCCGGTTCGTCCAGATGCGGGCCGACGACGGCGCGCACTGGCGTGACCTGTGGTTCCGCGTCGACGTCTGGCTACTGGGCCCGGCGACCGGCGGCCCCCGCCGCGACGATCCCGGCGACACCCCGTGGGGGCGTCAGCTGCAGGCCGACGGCGGCGCGCCCGACGCGGTCGAGGTGCGGACGCCCGTGCAGGTCCGCAAGGAGGTCGGCGGCTGAACCGCCGGCGCCCCGGGGCGTTCTCAGTCCTCGGTGCCTCGCCTCAGGTGGGCAGGTATCCCGGCCGGCCGCCGGGGCGCCGCCGGCGGCGCAGCACGACGCGGCGGGAGCCGTCCGGGAACAGCCGCAGCCGGTCCAGCTCCCAGTCGCCGAACTCGGCGTGCATCGTGAGGATCTGCACGGCCGCCCGGCGGTCCGTGCCCGGCGGCAGGTAGAGGTTCTGATATTCGAGCTCGACTCCAGCCAATGCGACCTGACCTCGACGTGACGGAC
Organism: Frankia sp. AgB32; assembly: GCF_023243045.1. GTDB lineage: Bacteria > Actinomycetota > Actinomycetes > Frankiales > Frankiaceae > Frankia. The sequence continues at coordinate 3,753 of NZ_JALKFX010000258.1, read as the reverse complement.
ATCAAGACGCACGCGTTGGGCAGTTCGCGCTCAGGCGCGACGAGGCGAGCATGCCGATCACCGTGCGGTCCCACCACGTTAACCGTCCCGCTACCTGCCGCAAGGCTCCCCCGCACCCGGACGGTCCGACGTCCGCGCATGTCGGCGCCGGGTAGGTGGGTGGCTCGGGGACCGCGGGTGGCTAGGGGACGTAGGCGAGGGTGAACGCCAGGGTGGCGTAGAGGGTCATCGCCGCGGTGCAGGCCACGAGCACGGCGGTGAGGACCTCCCGGCGGGCGGTGACCAGCGCCGCGACGAACAGGAAGGGGAACGCGCCGTACAGGTAGCGCTCGGCCGAGTCGAGGTTGCTGCCGGTCAGCACCGCGGCCAGCACCAGCGCGCACCACAGCGGGTAGGACACCGGCAGGCGCCGGGCCATCACCACGAGGCCGACGACGGCCAGCAGCAGCCAGGGCACGTGCAGCCCGGTGCCGAGCTGCCCGGAGAACGTCCCCCGGGCGGCGTGCCAGAGCACCGACAGCGGGTTGGCGGTGCTGCCGTGGCGGGCCGCGTCGCGCTGGATCGTGAACGGCGCGAAGCCGTCCCCGTAGGTGTGCGACGACCAGAGGACGTACAACGCGGCGCCCACCAGCGGCGCGACGACCGCGACCAGCCGGCGCGCGATCTGCGCCGCACCACCAGGCGCCCGCCCGGGCGTCGGCGCCGGGCCGAGGCGGCGCGCGAGCGGCCACGGAAGCCCGCGCGCCGCCTCGACGGCGACCGGGACGGCGAGCAGCACCCCGAGCGGGCGACACAGCCCGCCGAGCAGGCCGGCGCACGCGGCGAGTTCCCAGCGCCGGGACCGCGCCCCGAGCAGGACAGCCACCGCGAGCACTCCCGCGAGGGCCTCCGCATATCCCATGACCAGCACGAACGCGGGCGGCGCCAGGGCGGCGAGCCAGATCAGGCGGTAGGTCGTGGCCTCGTCGAAGCCCTCCAGCGTCGCGAGCTGGACCAGCAGCAGCGCGAACCCGAGCGCGGCCACGTTGACGATCGCCAGCAGTACGATCCCGGCGTGGCCGCCGGCGCCCGGAACGTGGTCCAGGACGCGGACGAGCATCGGGAGCAGGGGGAAGAACCGGCGGCTGTCCGCCCCGGCGCCGCTGTAGCCGACCTCGGCGATCGTGCGGTACCAGCCGGCGTCCCAGCCGAGCAGGCCGGTGGTGCGCAGGCGCGGTCCCTGGCCGGTCACGGACTGGTCGGCGATGAACGTCGTCATCGCCAGCGCGGCGCCGACGACGAGGCGGGCGGCGAGCCAGGCGAGCACGACGTCGCGCAGCCGCCAGCGGTCGGCCCGCCAGGTGGAGGGACGGCGCCGCGTCCCCGCGCGGCGGGGACCGACGCGCGGGGGAGACCCGCCTGTCCCCGTCGACGTGCTCGTGCCCGCGGGGAGCCCCGCCCGTCCCGGGTCCGCCGCGCGGTCGCGCGCCGGCGGATCCGGGTGGGGGGACGTTCCCCGCGCGGCGGTCACCGCGCCTGGAAACGCAGCAGCGCGTAGTTCTCGTACACCTTCGCCGGCGTGCCCTGCTCCATGACCTCGTCCGCGTGCGGGCGGGCGTCCTGCAGGGTGGTGCGCACGACGGTGCACAGTTCCTCGTAGGTGCGGTAGGAACCGGAGCCGGCGAGGAACACGGTGTGCTGCGGGCCCGCCTCGGCGAGCGCGCGCCGGGCGACCGCGCGGCCGTCGGCGTGCTTGTTGCGGTCCTCGTAGTCGACCCAGCTGACCCGGTCCGGCGGCGCGTACGTCGGCACGACGTAGACCTTCAGCCAGGACGGCACGGTGCGGGCGAGCCCGGGGCCGAGCTGGTCGGGGCAGACCAGCATGACGTCACCGGGGCGGGCGATCTTTTCGAGGATGCCGGCGGCCTCGGCCGCCTGGGTGCGTTCCCGGCGCAGGTCGCTGGTACCCGCGAGCAGCCCGACGAGCGCCGCGACGGCGATCACCCCGCGGAACACCCGTTTGTCGCCGATGATGGTCGCGCCGAGCCCGAGGACGAGCAGGAACGGGACGAACGCGGTGGCGGTGTACCGGTCGGCCCAGGCGTTGCCGACGACCTTGCCGGCGGTGACGGCCACGACCAGCGTGCCCGTCGCCAGCAGGAACAGGGTCCGGCCGGGCTCGATGCCGCGCAGGTCGACCAGGACGAACCGGCCACCGGCACTGCGGCCGGCAACACCGGCCCCGGCGAGGCCGGTGATCAGGAACAGCAGCAGGCGGCCGAGCGTCGTCGGCCCGCCCGCCCACTGGCCGTAGGCGTGGGAGATGGCCGCGTAGCTCGCCGGCTCGCCCCAGGGGGTGCCGGTGTGGGCGAGCTGGTCGAAGAAGCTCGGAAGCCACGGGGAGAACACCAGTCCACCGGCGACGATGCCGACCAGCCCGAGGATCGGGCCCCGGCGGGCGACGATCGCGTCGCCGGGCACCGTGCGACGCGTCGCCGAGCGGTGGCTGCGGGCCCCGGTGACCCGGGCGGCGGGGCCGGCCGGTCGCACGGGCGGCGCGCCGGCACCCCGGGCGGTGCCGGAGTAGGGGTAGGGCTCGGTCGCCGGGCTCTCCCCGGTCGCCACCAGGGCGCCGGGGGAGGGCTGGTCCTCGGCGCGCTCGGCCGCGCCCGCCGGGTCCGTGCCGGCGCGGCGCGCGCGACGCGCCCGCAGCCAGGGACGCACGGTCAGCAGGCCGATCAGCCAGCCCCCGACGGTCAGCAGCAGGTAGAGGCACCAGTAGTGGGTCAGCGCCAGGCAGCCCGCGGCGAGCGCGAGGCCGATCACGGCGCGTGCCGACGGTGCCCGCAGCACCCGTTCCAGGGCGACTCCGCCGAGCGCGGTGAGCAGCACGATGAGGCTGTACATCCGCGTCTCGGTGCCGAAGTACAGGGCGAACGGCGAGGTCAGGTACAGCACGACGGAGACCCTGGCCGCGCGTTCGCCGACCACCCGCCCGGCCAGCACGTAGAGCGGCCACGCGGCCAGGATGTTGATCATCGCGGACAGTGAGCGGACGGCGAGGTTGCTCTCGCCGAACAGGTCGATCCAGCCGTGCAGCAGTACGTAGTACAGCGGCGGCGAACCGTCCTGCAGCAGACCGTCCCACATCGTGACGCCCGCGCCATGCAGCGGCAGGCGCGCGATGGCGACGCTCTGGGCCTCGTCGAGCCACAGGGCCTGGCTGGCGGTGAACCGAATGATCACCGAGGCGGCGACGAGCAGGCCGACCACCACGGCGAAGATCCGCGCGCCGCGGTCGGGCCGCCCGCCGACCTGGTCGGCGGGCTCGGGGAGCTGCTCCGCCGGGCGGATCGCGACGTCCGTCATCGCAGCTGCGGCGCGCTGGCCCGCGCCGTCGGACCGGGGCGGGATCGCCGTCCACCGTTGGACATTGATGGCATGCCTTTCGTCGTCCGCGGCGCGGCGGGGTCAGCCGGACGACGTTCGGCCAACCAGGGGGTCCGCACCTGGTCCGGTGCTCGTGCGGCGCGCGGGATGGTCGGCTGACCCGGCGGGCGGGCCCACCGGGGTGGTCGCCGCGGGTCAGGGCCTCGGCCGGTCGGCGTCAGGTTCCGTGCCGTCCTGCATTCTGGTCCGATCCGCCGCGGCCGGCATGCCGGCCGCGGGGGGGGGGGGCCCCGGCCGCCCCCCCCCCCCGGCGCCTGGTTGTACGGCATGACGTCGGACGGGCGACGCAGCTCGATGTAGAGGCTGGACGCGCCGATCGCGTAC
>NZ_JALKFX010000257.1 GCF_023243045.1 Frankia sp. AgB32 | reverse complement strand
GCGCGTCCATGTCGGAGACCTGGCCGGCCATGTGCACCGGCATGATCGCCTTGGTGCGGGGGGTGACGGGGGCGGCCCCCCCCCCCGGGGGGGGGGGGGGGGGGCGCCCAGGCTGCCGGCGCTGCCCGGCAGAGAGGCCCTCAGTGGGACGAGGCCCTCAGAAGGAGATGAGGTCGCTCTCCGCGCGGATCTCCGCGATCAGCTCCCACTCGTCGGACGTCAGCACGGCGAGGGAGGCGGGGAACAGGCCCTCCTGTTCCTTGACGATGTGCCGCCCGAGCAGGGTCAGCGTCTCGATGAACCGTGCCGGCCAGGAGGGATCGGCGTGCGCCGAGCCGTCGGCCGCCTCGGTCAGGACGGCCTCGATCCGCCGGTGTTCGTCGCGCAGAACACCGATTTTCTCCGGGAACTCGACGGCCATCGGCGGAAACAAACCGCGTTCCTCGACGGCATTGTGTGGGCCTAGTACGGCGAACATCGCCTTTCCGCACTCGACGAGGGATTCGACGTCGCCGCTCCGATAGGCCGCGCGGGCGAGCGCCGAGAGTTCGACAACCTCGTCGTGCTCCCGGATAAGGTCCTCGATGGCCGGGGTGGCCAGGCACCAGCAGTAGTCAGACACAGTAGGGCCGTCCTCGGATCAGAAGAAGATCGGCTGATTTCCGGCGCCGTGGACGCGTCGGATCCGTCACCCGGCCGGTGCGCGCGGACCCGGTGTGGGACCGTGCCGGTCGAGTCGACGCGCCCGGCCGCTCGGGCCGCTGGCCCGGGCGCGGACCGGAATCGAACCGATCGGGGCGGGCTGGCAAGCCGCGAAAACACTGGTGAGCACCCTGCTGGCCCGCCGGTCGACCACGAGGGCCACCGGCCGGTTCCTGGCGTCTGGCGACAGCGAGACTCCCGCGGGCACAGCGGGTGCCGCCTGCCGTGCCCGCCGGGCCCACCGCTGTCGTCATCTCGCTCCTGTCCCGCCCCGCGACGCTCGGGGTGCGCCGCTTGTCCATCATCCGGCGCGATACACGACGCCTGGACGGACTTTGGTCCCGCAGCGGCATTCCGAACGACTACGGCGCACAGGTCGCGATGTCCGGACGGCATTGTTTTCCATCATGCGCACCATCGAGCCGGATGGGCAGGTGCGCCACGGGTGCCGTCGGTCGAAATGCCGCGCCGCGCCGGCCGTCATCACGTGACGGATTTGGCCGACCGTCGCATCGCGTCCGCTGCCGGTGTTTCCAGCGCTCGACCGGCGCCCGGGGCGTTCCGGCCGCCCTGCCCACCGCGATCCGCGCCTCGACCAGCGCGTACCGCTGGCGCGCTGCCAGGCGGACTGATCGGATGAGCGTGGGACGCTGGCGGAGTGTCCGCCCAGGTTGGGGGTGTCGATGTCGGCTTGGGGGTGTCGATGTCGGCGCAGTCGCCAGCACCGGACGCGCCGTCAGCCGGCCCGACCGCAGGGAGCGCCGCGATGACCAACCCGTTGCCGACAGCCGACCAGGAGCTGCTGCCCGGCACTCGCCGGCAGCTGCTGAGACTGCTGGCCGCGGAGCAGGTGAAGGGGCGGGCGCCGTCGATCGTCGCCTCGGTCGTGCGCGCGGGCCGACCCGTGTGGACCGGTGGCCGCGGCCGGGCGGCGGAGCTCGGTGGGGCGGCCACCGACGGGACGGGTCGTCCCGGTCCCGACACGCAGTACCGGATCGGTTCGATCACGAAGACCTTCACCGCGGTGCTGGTCATGCGCCTGCGGGAGGAGGGGCGTCTCGCGCTCGGTGATCCGCTCGACCGGCACCTGCCGGGCACGCCCGTCGGCGACCGCACCATCGCCCAGCTGCTGGCGCACCTCGGCGGGATCACGGCGGAGACGCCGCCGCCGTGGTGGGAGCGGGTGGCGGGGTCGGCTCATCCTGATCTCGCCGACGCGCTCGGGCCGACCCCGGCGCGGTTCCGTCCCGGCCGGCGCCACCACTACTCCAACGTCGGGTTCGCGGTTCTCGGCGAACTCGTCGCCCGCCTGCGCGCCATGAGCTGGGAGGAGGCGTTGCACCGCGAGTTGCTGGCGCCGCTGGGAATGACCCGCACGACGGCGATGCCCACCGCGCCGCACGCCCACGGCTACGCCGTCCACCCGCACGCGGACCTGCTCCTGCCGGAGCCGGCGCATGACGCGGGCGTGCTGGCGCCCGCCGGTCAGCTCTGGTCGACCGGCACGGACCTGGCCCGCTGGGCGGCGGTGCTCGGCGGGCACACCGACGCGGTGCTGTCCCTCGATGCCCTGGCCGAGATGCGCGAGCCGGCCGCGGTCGAGGGCGACACCGGCGACTGGCGTCTCGGCGCCGGGCTCGGCGTGCAGCTGCTGCGCGTCCCCGCCGGCGTGCTGGTCGGGCACGGCGGTTCGATGCCGGGCTTCGTCGCGGCGCTGTGGACGCGTCCGGCGGGCACCGCCGCGGTCGCGATGGCGAACGCGACCAGCGGCGTCGCGGTCGGGGAGCTCGCCGTCAGCCTGATCGACGCCGCCGACACCGCCGAGCCGCCGCTGCCGGCCGAGTGGGTGCCGGCGGGGCCGGCCGGCCGGGAGCCGCTCGAGCTGACCGGCGTCTGGTACTGGGGGGCCGCGCCGTACTCGGTGACGTTGCGGGCCGACGGCAGCCTGCTCCTCGCGCCGGTGCGCGGGCTGGGGCGGGCGTCCCTCCTGCGGGCCGGTCCCGCCGGGGACACCTGGACCGGGGTGGACGGCTATTTCGCGGGGGAGACGCTGACCCCGTGCCGCCGGCCGGACGGCGGGGTGAGCCATCTGGAACTGGCCTCGTTCGTGTTCACCCGTGGGCCGTACGCGCCGGCCGGGCCGGTGCCGGGCGGTGTGGACGGGGATGGCTGGCGGGCGGGCCCCGGGGCGGCGCCCGCCCGCTGAGCGACCGGCGGGCGCGCCGCCGCGAACATTCCCGCGAGCCGGGGACCAACGTCCCCGGCCGCTGCCCCGTCGGACCCGGGTTGGCGCTGTCGTGGCGGGGATGGCGGCCCTGGCCGCGGCCGGCCGGACGGGGAGGCGTCGACGGCCGGTGGGAGCGGGCTGGTCGCGGCGCTCGGCCCGCGCAGCCTACGCCGGACGAGGGCCACCCGACATGTCGGCGGCGGCCACCGGGGCCGCTCACGTCCGGGTGAACCCGAATCATCCGTGTATCCGACTCCGTACGCTTGTTCGCGAGGATGGCACTCGGAGCTGGCCACCGCCGATCACCGCCGGCGGCGAGCCCGGTCGACGTTCTGGATCCGCGGGCACCCGAGAGTCTGGTCTGTCCACCCGGTCGACACCCGTGGCGGGGTGGCGGCCGCCAGCCGCAGTACACAGGCCCACAGGGAGGGCATTTGATGATCCGTCGATCGGCGCGCCGCGGGACCATTTCCCGCCGCATCACCACGGAACTGCTGTCTGACGACGAACCGCCCCGCCAGGTGCACCTCACGCTGGGATTCGACGCCGTTGATCCGATCGCGGTCGCCCTCACCGTCGCGGGGCATGGCGGGATTCCCGTGGTGTGGCACTTCGCCCGCCGGCTGCTCGCCGACGGGGCCCGCCGCCCGGTTGGCCTCGGCGACGTCCGCGTCCGGCCGATCGTGCGGCGCGGCGCGCCGGCGCTCGCGCTGTGCCTGTCCAGCCCGTCGGGTACGGCCGAGTTCGAGCTTCCCGCGCGGGATGTGACGGCATTCCTGTGGCGGTCCTATGCGATGGTGCCCGCCGATGCCGAGGCGGCGGCGATCGAGTGGGCCGGTGAACTCCGGTTCGTGCCGGGTGTGCGGGCTCGGTCCGGCCACCGTCGGTCCAGGTCCTGGGCCGCGGCGCGGAAGTTCCACGCCAGCACCTGAGTCACAGCCAGCACCTGAGCCACGCCGGCACCTGAGCACCTCGTGATCCCTGGTCCGCGGTGCGCGCGATTCTTGCCGCGAGATTGGCCTGATTTATCGGAAAAGTCCGGCTTGCCCGGATATTTAACGAAGATCGGCGCGCCTGTGTGGATCTCTGGCGGGGTCGCCGCAGCGGTCACCGCGTTCAGATGCGAACACCCTTTGCCGCAATTGATCAATAAGTTTGATCTTTTGAAGCTTAGGGCAATATATCAAGGTTTCGTATCGCGGCAGGTTAGGGGCATCATGGCGTGCGCTATTCCTCTACCTCCAAGGAGTGGTCCTCAAATGCTTAAATAAGTTTGACTACTGTGACCGTCGAGATCCTTTGAGGTGCGGGACGCCTGCGTGGTTACGGGTAGGGTGTTGGCGGCGTTTCCCGCGGCTGTGCTGTGTGCGGCTTTCCTGGTTGGATGCGGCGGCGGAGCGGACACGTCGGCGTCATCCTGCGACGTCCCGGGAGTCACGGCCAACGAGGTGAAGGCGGGGCTGCCGTACCCGGCGACCGGCACGGGATCCGACGCCCTGGCATCGGCCCGGGCCGGCATCGAGGCCCGGTTCGCCGGCGTGAACGTGGCGGGTGGCGTCAACGGGCGGTGCATCGTCGACGACTGGCGCGACGAGCAGGCCGTGCAGGAGACCAACGTCGTGATGGCTCGGGAGCTGGTGGAGCAGGAGCACGTCTGCGCGCCGGAGCAGCGCGACTCGAAGCAGACGCTCGCATTCGTCGGCTACATCGTCGCGGGAATGTTCATCCGTGGCCTGCAGGCCGCTGGAAAGTGCCCGACCAGGCAGAACTTCATCGCCGGGCTGCGGACGGTGAAGAACTACCCGGCGGGCGACCTGATCAGTGCGGTCGACCTCGAGCGCGACTTCGGCAGGGTGGCCGAGTGCTACGCGTTCGTGTCGGTGAACAACACGGGCTCTCGCCCTTGAAGTTGATTTTCGTTCTTCAATGGGACTCGTGATCCGCCGGCCGCCGGCCGCCGGCCGCCGGTCAAGGTCCGCGGGTCGGGAAGGCGCGGACCTGGTCACACGCTCGCCGTCGAGGCTCGGCGCTTCGATCCCGCGAGGCGAACAGGGCAAAACGGGTCGGATCCCGCTCGCGCCCGGGTGGATGTGGCGTCAATACGGTCCGTTGTGATTAAGTAGATCAATCTTAGCTATGATTCGGTTACGGTAGATCTTAAATCTAAGATCCAGATGGGATCTGTGGGAGGGCTTCGTGGTTACGGGTCGGTCGCTTTCCGCATTATCCGTGCTCCTTGTATGCCTGGCCGGTCTGGCTGGCTGCGGGAGCGGAAAGAATACGGCGGCGGCTGCATCCTGTGACGCGCCAGGCGTCACGGCCAACGAGGTCAAGGTCGGGCTGCTGATACCGGATACCGGCGTCGGCGCCGACTCGCTCCGGCCGGGCCGGGCCGGCGTGGCGGCACGATTCGCCGTCCAGAACGCGGCGGGCGGCGTCAACGGACGCCGCATCGACTACCAGTGGCGGGACGATCAGGGCCTGCCGACCACCAATCTCGTGGTGAGCCGCGAACTGGTGGAGCAGGAGAACGTCTTCGGCGTGCTGGAGATGACCGCCGTCGCCGCCGGCGGCGCCGACTACCTCGCCGCCCAAGGCGTGCCGGTGGTCGGCATCGCGGTTCAACCTGTCTGGTCGAAGTATCGGAACATGTTCTCGGCGAGCTACAACGATGGCGCCGTCGACACGTTCGGCCGGTACGTCAAGGCGCATGGCGGTACGAAGGCCGTGGTCCTCTCCACCAGGATCGCCGCCGGATTCTCGAGCGACGCCGCCCTGCAGAAGAAGGCCAGTTTCGAGGCGGCCGGCATCCCGGTCACCATGGCGACGATCGACGAGTCGCCGACACCGCAGCAGATCGACCAGGTCGCGCGCCAGATACTGGCCGCGAACATCGACACGATATCCGGCTCGATCTCCACCGAGGACACCGCGCTGATCATGATCGCGGCCAGGCGGCTGGGAGCGCCGCTGAAGGTCGTGCTCTCCGGCGCCGACGCGGTCAGCACCGGGATGCTCCAGCGGTATGGTGCCCAGATCGCCGGCCTGACGACGGCCGGGTCCATCCTGCCGATCCAGATCAAGTCGCCCGCCTCCGACGCCTACCACGCCGCGATGGCGGAGTACTCGCCGGACCTGCAGGATCCGGACCAGACCGTGGGGCTTGTCGGCTACGTCGACGCGGACATCTTCATCCGCGGACTGCAGGCGGCGGGGCCGTGCCCGACCCGGAAGAGCTTCATCGCCGGCCTGCGCGCGGTGAAGAACTACACGGCGGGCGGCCTCGTCAGCGCGGTCGATTTCGACCGTGACTTCGGCAGGACGGCCGTGTGCGCCGCGTTCACCGCGGTGAACAGCGCCGGTACCGGCCTTGACGTCGTCGACCCGAACTACTGCGGGCAGCGACTGCCCGACTGAGACCGCCGCGGAGTCCGGGGCTGTCGTGATCGCGAGCGGTGCGCACGGACCGTTCGCGCCGGACGTCCGGCGCCCGTCACTGAATGTGTCCTGACGATGACTGTTTGGCGGTGATGACATGAGCCGCTCGGCAACCGCGACCTGGAACCGCTCCATGGCCGCGGGTTGGCGGCTGGCCCGGACCGCGCCCTGGTACGCCTTGGTCCGGCTACGATTCGCGGTCGAGAACTAGCCGGTAGGAATTCCGGGCCACCGCGGGGCCATGGCGGCACGAAGGCCCTGCGGGCAGCGGCTGGCGAGCTGATCGGCGTTCCTGACGCCGATCGGGATCGCCGCGGCGGTCATTGGCCGCAGCCCTTCGCCCGGCATCGGCAGCCGTGAGGCACTAGCCTGATCGCAGGCTTCGGATCGTCAGACTTCGGATCGTCGATCCGCACCCGCCACCACGTCCGTGGGCCGGCGGGCAGAGACGGGGGGGGGGCGCCCCCCCGGGGGGGGGGGGGGGGGCGCCGCCGCGGGAGTCGACGAGCTGGCGACCGAGCTCGGCGCGCTCGGCGCGAAGGTGACGGTCGCGGCCTGCGACACCGCCGACGCGACCGCCCTGGCCGCGCTGCTCGACAGTCTCGCCGCGGCCGGCACGCCGGTGACGACCGTCGTGCACGCCGCCGGCGTCGCCGGGCCACGGGTGCCGCTCGCGGAGCTTGAGCTCGGTCAGATCGCCGCGGTCGTCGCCGGGAAGGCCGGCGGTGCCGCCGCGCTGGACGCGCTGCTGCCCGCGGACACCGCCCTGGTGCTGTTCTCGTCGATCTCCGCGGTCTGGGGCAGCGGCAACCAGGCGGCCTACAGCGCGGCCAACGCCTACCTCGACGCGCTCGCCGCCCGCCGCGGCGCCGCCGGCCGCCCGACCACCGCCGTCGCGTTCGGCCCGTGGGCGCAGACCGGCATGGGTGCCGACCCTGAGCTGCGCGACTACCTGATCCGCCGTGGGCTGCGCCCGCTCGCCCCGGGGCCGGCGCTGCGCGCCCTGGGCGGCGCGGTCGCCGCCGACGAGGCCACGCTGACCGTCGTCGACGTCGACTGGGACCGTTTCCTGCCCGCGCTGACGGCGGCCCGCCCGAGCCACCTGTTCGACGACCTTCCGCCCACCGTGCCCACCGAGCCCGCCGAGCCCGCCGGCGCGTTGCCGGACGGCGGCGCCGAGGCGGCGCTGCCGCAGGTCGACTACGCCGTGCTGCCCGCCGCGGAGCGGGCGAGCGCGCTGGTCGAGCTGGTCCGCGCGCAGGCCGCCGGCATCCTCGGCCACGACTCGCCCGAGGACATCGACCCGGATCGCCGGTTCCTGGAGCTCGGCTTCGACTCTCTCGCGTCGGTCCAGCTCAGCCGCCGGCTGGCGGCGGCCACCGCGCTGCCGCTGGGGCCGCCGGTCGTCTTCGAGCACCCGACCGTGCACGACCTCGCCGCCCACCTGGACACCCTCGTCGTCCAGACCGGTCCGCGCACCGCCCTGCCGGCGAGCGTCGGCCAGGTGCCGGATCTCATGGCGGCGGCCGGCGGCGGGTTGGGCGCGGGCCTGATGGCCCCGGGCCCGCAGCTCGCCGCGCTGCTGGGTGGGGTCGGCGGCCCGCGACCGGCCCTGGGCGCGCCGGCTGGCGGCGTGCGTGAGCTCTACCGGCAGGCCTGCGCGGAGGGCAAGTTCCGGCCGGGTATGGAGCTGCTGCGGGCGGCCGCACGGCTGCGTCCGGTGTTCACCGAGGTCGGCGAGTTCGCCGGCCGGGTGACGCCCATCCAGCTCGCCGCCGGGCCGGCGGCCACCGCCGTGGTGTGCGTCCCGGCGATGGTCGCGCCGGCCGGTCCGCACAACTTCGCCCGCCTGGCCCTGCACCTGCACGGGCAGCGCGACGTGTACGGGCTGAGCCTGCCGGGATTCGACGAGGGCGATCCGCTGCCGGCCAGCGCCGAGCTCGCCGTCGACCTGCTCGCCGACACCATCGAACGGCACTTCGGCGACCGCTCGGTGGCCCTGGCCGGGTACTCCTCGGGCGGTTGGCTGGCGCACGCGGTCGCGACCCGGATCGAGCAGCGCGGCGGACGCCCGACGGCGGTGATGCTGCTCGACACCTGGTTCCCCGACGACCGCATCCGCCGCAACGACATCGACGAGGAGCTGCGCGGCATCGCCGTGAACGAGCAGGCCTTCGCACTGATGACCGAGGCGCAGGTCACCGCGCAGGGTGGCTACCTCGACCTGTTCGAGCACTGGCGCCCCGGACCGCTCGCCACGCCGCTCGTGCTGTTCCGCGCGACGGAGCGGATGCCCGAGCAGCCCGAGTCCGAACGGGACCCCGACGCCGAGCCGGCGGGGCCCGAGTGGGACCTCGCCTACGAGTCCGTCGACGTGGCCGGCGATCACCAGACGATGATGAACGAGTTCGCCGCGTCCACCTCCGCGGCGGTGCACGACTGGCTGCGGGGCAGCGACCCGCGCTGAGCCCGGTTCCGCCGGGGGCGCCCCCCGCCGCGGGCGCCCCCGCCCCCCCCCCCCCCCCCCCCCCCCCCCGCCCCCCCCCCCCCGCGGGCGCGGGCCCC
>NZ_JALKFX010000256.1 GCF_023243045.1 Frankia sp. AgB32 | reverse complement strand
GGCCCCGCCCGGGGGGGGCGGGGGGGGGGGGGGGGGGGGGGGCGCCCCCCCCCCCCCCCCCCCCCCCCCCCCCCGGGGCGCCCGGCGAGGGTGCCCAGGTAGAAGGAGTGGCCGTGGTTCGGGCGGTGGTCACCGGCGCGGCCGGTTTTCTCGGTGGGGCACTCACCCACGCGCTGCGAAGGCAGGGCGTGGACGTCGTCGCGCTGGACGTCCGGCGCGCGCCCGGCACGGTTCTGGCCGACATCAGCCGGCCGGGCGAGTGGGAACGGGCGCTGGAAGGCGCCGACCTGGTCGTGCACGCCGCGGCGGTCGGCACCGGTGGGGTCGCCGAACTCACCCCGGTCCGTGCGGGGCGCCCTGGCGGGCCGGCGCGAGTGTCCGGCGCCGAGATCCGCCGGGTGACGCTGGGTGGAACGGCGAACCTGCTCGACGCGGCCACCCGGGCCGGCGTCGACCGCTTTCTCCATCTCTCCTGCGTGGACGTGCTGTCCCGCCCGGTGTCCGGCGACGACACGCAGCGCCTGTCGGGCGGCCCGCCCGCGGGGGCCGGTGGCCCGCTGGTGGACGAGACGGCTCCGGTCGGGCTCACCGGCGACGTACGCGCCGACGCACTTGCCGCCGCCGAGCAGGCGGTGAGCGCGGCCGCCGCGCACGGCCTCGGCGTGACCATCCTGCGGGTCGGCGACGCCTATGGGCCGCGGGCCGGCCGGTGGACCCTGTGGCCGGTGCTGCTGATGCGGGCCCGCCGGTTCGTGCTGGTGGGTGGTGGCCGCGGCGTGGTCAGCCCGGTGCATGTCGACGACGTGGTCGACGCGGCGACGGCCGTCGCCGCTGCGGACCGCTCGGCCGTCGCCGGCGAGGTCCTGCATGTCACCGGAGGGGAACCGGTGCTCGCCGCCGAGTTCTTCGGGTATTACAGCCGGATGCTGGACGTGCCCGTCCCCCGATCCGTGTCGGCCCGGGTGTTCGAGGCCGTCGACGCGTGGGAGCGGGTTCGCACTCTGGCCCAGGGTCACCGTGCGGGCGGCGGGTCCGCGTCGACGCCGATGCCGACAGCGGCGCAGGCCGTGGTCTCCGCCGGCGCGCGGGTCGGCGGCGCACGCGTCGGGGCGGAAGAGGAAAAGGCGGTGCCGGCGAGTCAGGTGGCTGGTGCGCTGGTGCGCGGCCTTGGTGCTCGGCTCGCCGCAGGCGTCGATCCGCGGGCGAGAGTCGACATCGGTGCCCTCGGCGTGCGGGAACTGACGCGGGCAGCCGGCTTCTCCGGTGCGCGGATCCAGGACCGCGTCGGTTGGGCGCCGACCGTCCCGCTGGCCGACGGCATGGCCCGGACGGAGGCGTGGCTGCGGGAGCGGGGGCTGCTCGGAGTCCGGGAGCCGTCACGCCGTGGCTGAGGTGCGTCACGAGTGAAGCCCGTCATGGCACAGGTGCACCGTGGGTGAAGGGCCGACCCTCACCACCCCCCGACTGCTCGCACTGCCACTGACGATCTGGAACGCGGGCTACGTCGCGGAGGAGCTCGCCCCGGCGCTCGCGTTCACGGCGGTCGCCGCGCCGTCGGGTGGGCGCGGCCAGGCGAGGGTGGGATCCTTCGGTGGCCTCGTCGGCACGGATCCCTACGCGGCGCCGCCCGATCCGCAGGATCCGATCGGGTCGCTGCGTCGGGAGTTGCGGCGCCGGGCCGGTGCCGGCCGATCGGTGCTGACCTGGGTACTGCGCCGCAAGTCCGAGCCCTCCGCGGTGGGTCTGCTGGCCGCGGACACCCATGGACGGCGGGCCGTGGTGGGAGTGTCGATCGGACAGGGCGTTCGGCGCGACGGCTATGCGACCGAGGCGGTGCGGGCGGGCGCCGGCTGGCTGGAGCACCGCGGCGTCCTGGTCGAGACGCGGATCCGCCGCGGGGACGCGGTCGGTAAGCGGCTGGGACAGGCGACCTCGTTCGTGCCGACCCCGGTACTGGTAGCCGAGTGGTGGCGGATCTGGCTGCGCCCGCCGGCCGGCTGACCGGAGGTCTGCGGCCCGCGCCTCGCACCAGGTGGACCTGCTGGGGCGCCCGGGGCGATTTCCCCCGCGCATGCCTCCCCACCTGCGGCGGAGCGGCCCGCCCCGCCGAGGCAACGCTGAATCGTCCGACGGGCACTGTTGTGTTACACGGTCAACATTGTGTATCCATTGCCCCTTCGGTGGCCCATTGTCGGGCACGCGACAGCAGCATTCTCGTAGTTTCGCGGTCACAGGCCGGCCGGCGGACACGCCGCGCCGGCAGCCCCCTGTTCAGACCGTGATGCCCTGGGGCACCATGTAAAGCGATGTCGCGACCGTTGGCCGACGGGCCGAGCGAGGGCGGGACGTCCGGGGGCGGTCCGTGGGAGGCCCGTCCCGCGTCCGGGGAGGGGAGCCCGAACGGTTCGGCGCTACCTGCGCCTGGGAGGTCAGCAGCATGAGCGTGGAAACCCCTCGGGGTACGCCGGCCGGAGTCCGGCCGGGTGAGGTCACCTACGACCATCTGATCATTCCGTCGCACTGGCGGCGGTCGAACGAGTCCACGCCTGACGCGCCCAACGCGCTGTTCCCGGCCGACGATCCCGCGGGTCACCAGCCGTCCATGTCGCCGATCAACCCGGCGACCGGGGCGATGACCGGCCCTCTGCTGGTCGGGACGACCGCGCGGGCGTTCGCCAAGCTCGACGACCTGATCCGGCTCAGTGTCGAGGACAAGGCGGTGATCGCCGCCCGCCGGGACGAGGCGGACCGGGCGCTGCGCGCGATCTTCCCACCCCGGTGTGCGCTGCCGCTGGTCGGGGTGGCGACGATCGGGTCGGCCGGCCGGGACACGATGATCAGTCCGCTGGACGAGGTGGACATCTTCGCGGTGTTCTCCGCGGCGAACAGCGCCTGGAAGCGTTTCCGGTGGGATTCCCGCGACCTGGTGTTGTGTGTGCGCAACGCGATCGGCGGTGAGCGGATCCAGACGATCGGCAGCCGGGGCCAGGCGCTGCGCATCGTCTACGACTCGCCGCCCGACGTGCACCTGGTGCCGGCCTTCGACCATCCGCGGGCCGGCTACGTCATGCCCGACCGGGTCGGCGGCTGGCTGCCCACCCGCCCGGAGCGGCACCTGAGCTGGATGGCCGATCTCGGCCCGCGGGTCATGTCGGCGGTGCGGCTGCTCAAGGCGTGGAACCGGGTGTGCGGCAGCCATCTGCGTTCGTTCCACATCGAGGCGCTGGCCGGACAGGTGCTCGCCGGGCGCGGTCTCAACACCCGACAGGGCCTCGCCGAGGTCTTCCGCCACATGGACGAGGACGGCCTCGCCGTGGCCGACCCGGCCGACGTGCGCGGCGACCTGTCCGGTTATGTCCGCCCGGAGGACCTTGAGGTACTGGGCGAGAACATCAGGCTGGCCCGGCTCTACTCGGCGAAGGCGGTCGCCGCGGAACAGGCCGGTAACCACGAGGAGGCCGTGGCCCTGTGGGGCTCGGTGTTCGGCCCGGAGTTTCCGACCTTCGGCTGAGCCCCATCCGCGGGTTCAGCTCAGCCAGCGGTCCGGAAGCGAACAATCCCGGCTCGGTCGGGACCGTTCTGCCTGCCCGCCGACCAGCCGCAGCGCCTCCTGACCGTCGCGCTGGGCGGCTTTCACGCGGACCGGCCCGCCGGTGGTGTCGAGATGGACGTCGGCCAGCCGCAGCAGCCGGGCCAGCGGGTTGGCCACCAGCCGGATGCTCTGCACCTTGCCGTGGGGGATCACGTCGAGGTGCCGGTGCAGCAGACCGTGCTGGGAGACGAAGACCTGTTCGTCGGCACCGCAGGCGAGCGCCCGCCAGTGCAGGGGGGCGAGCGCGACCGCGCGCCGCGGCGGGCGGGTCAGGTGGACCGCCGCCACGTCCACCCCGGGCAGCAGCGCGCGGACGAGGGCCAGCGCATCCGCCCGTCGGGCGACAGGCAACAGGACCGACGGCCCGCTACCGGCCACGTTCATCCGGACGGTGACCCAGCCGAACGGCCGCCACAGCAGTGGCCCGCGGATGCTGATCGCCTGTACCCGACCCGGCGGGATGGTGGCGTGCGCCCGTCCGAGCAGGCCGCTGTCGATGCGCAGGCCGTTCGGCGATTCCGACAGGATGTGCGGGTAGCCGGTGGCGAAGACCCGGACGGTCCGGTGCCAGAGCCAGCCGAGTAACGGGATCGCCCCGAGCACGCCGGCAAGGGTGCCGGTGAGCAGCGACGGCACGGCGATCGCCGCCGCCCCGAACAGCGCGACCCACGGTGCGGGGGACAACGCGATCGCGGCGATCAGCCGGCGCGGCGGGACCTCGGCGAGGCGATGGTGCGGCGCCTCGGCGAGGTCGCTCGCCTGGCCCGTCGCGGTGGCCAGCAGTTCGGCGCGCAGCCGGCGCGCGTGCCCGATCGACAGGTAGCGCAGGTCGGAGCCCGAGTCGCCGCCGTCAGC
Organism: Frankia sp. AgB32; assembly: GCF_023243045.1. Taxonomy (GTDB): domain Bacteria; phylum Actinomycetota; class Actinomycetes; order Frankiales; family Frankiaceae; genus Frankia. The sequence continues at coordinate 4,527 of NZ_JALKFX010000256.1, read as the reverse complement.
GTCGTGCCGCTCGCGATGTTCCCGGCGTTCCCGCCCGGCCAGATCCAGCCGTAGGATGGCCAGCCCGGTCATCCTGGCGACCAGCGGTTGGAGGATGTCCACGGACTGGAGCCGGTCGAGGCGGACGTAGCGGGTGCGCCGGACCAGCACGCCGGTGTCCAGCCGCAGGCCGTCCCGTTCGATCCGGTAGCGGGTGAACCGCCAGGCGCAGTAGCCGTAGGTTCCCGCGGCCGGAACCAGGAAGATCATGGTGAGGCCGAAGGCCCGGGCGGTGATGTCGGTGGCGAGATCACGCCCGACCGTCGCGACGAACGCGGCGATGATCACCCAGCCGCGCAGGAACGGCGTGAGCGGGTGCAGTCGGCTGAACCCGTCGGATCCCGCCACCACCGCGGCCTGGGGCTGCGGCGCGGGCGGCCGGGGAGGCGCCCCGTCGGCGGCGCCGGGCTTGGTGGTCACAGCCCGGCCGACCGGGCTTCGCCGCGTTCGGTGAGGGCGTCCCGAAGCCGCGCGGCCTCGGGCGGGTACAGCCCCGGGATGACGGCGTCGCTGGTCGCGGCGGCGGTGTGCAGCTGCACCTTCGCGATGCCGAAACGCCGGGCGAGCGGTCCGGAGGTGACGTCGACGAGCTGCATCCGGCCGTAGGGGACGACGACCACCCGGCGGATCAGCACGCCGCGGCTGATCAGCAGGTCGTCCTCTCGCTCGGCGTACCGCCAGGCCCGCCAGACCCGGCCGATCGAATGCCAGCTCCACCCCGCCGCCGCCAGGGGCACGGCGGTAAGCAGGATCCACGGCCAGCCGCCGAGATTGGCCGAGACGAGCATGGTGAGCACCACCGCGGGGACGGCACCGAGCAACAGGAGCGTCCGCCGAAGCTGCCGCAGGGCCGGCGGTAGAACCCGCCACCGGGTGGGATCCGGCAGGAGCGCATCGGCCATGTCGCAACCTTAGGTCGCCGCCTGGGCGCGTCCGGCCGGAATGCCCGCAGCGGTGGAAGCCCGCGAGCCTACGTCCGGTTTGACGGCCTGACAGTGCCAGTGTCCTCAGGCGAACGACCACGGCCTGCCCGTCACGGCCCCTTCCGCGGCGGCGGCAGCGCGCCGATGATCGGTGGTGACGCGGAGTTGATCGTGGGACTGGGACCGTCGTCCTGGCGGGCGAGCCGGCTGGGCCACCAGATCCGCCGGTCGATGTCCAGGGCGAGAGCCGGTACCAGCACCGAGCGCACGACCAGAGTGTCGAGCAGGACGCCGAACGCGACCAGGAAGCCGACCTCGGCGAGCTGGACGAGCGGAAAGAGGATCAGCGCCGAGAAGGTCGCGGCCAGCACGACTCCCGCGGACGTGATGACCCCGCCGGTCACCGCCAGCGCGTGCAGCACGCCGGGGCGGGGGCCGATCCGCTCGGCCTCCTCCCGGACGCGGGTCATCAGAAAGATGTTGTAGTCCACCCCGAGCGCGACCAGGAAGATGAAACCGAACAGCGGTAGGGACGGATCGGCACCGGAAAAGTCAAAGATCCACCGAAAGGCGACCGAACTCGCTCCCAGCGCGGCGACGAAGGACAGCACGACCGTCGCCATCAGCACGAGCGGTGCGACGATCGCCCGCAACAGGAAGATCAGCACCACGAACACCACGGCCAGCACCAGCGGCATGATCATGATGCGGTCCCGCACCGCCGCCCGCCGCACGTCGAGGTTCACCGCCGTGTTCCCGCCGACCAGCGCCTGCGCTCCGGGCAGGCGGTGCACTCTGGTGCGCAGCTCGCGCACGGCCTCGAACGAGGCCGGGCTGTCCGGCCGGTCCCGTAGCACGGCGAGGTACTGCACCTGGGCGCCGACGCGACCGATCTCCAACACGCCGGCGATCCCCGGGGTTCCCCGGATCGCGGCTTCGACCTGCGGCGCCGCCGCGCGGGCCGCGATGACGTAGGTCGGCGCCGTGATCCCCGGTGGGAAGTCGGCGGACACCAGGTCGATGCCGTGCACCGCCTCGACCTCGCGCCGGAAGCCCTGGTCCTCCCGCAGCGAGGTGTTCATCGTGAACAGCCCCAGCGCGAGGACACCGAGAGCGAGCGAAGTGCCCACCCACACGGTGCGGGGCCGGCGGTCGATCGCCGCGCCGATGCGGACCCAGCGCCCCGGCTCCTCGGCGAGGTCGAACTCGGACAGGTCCTCGTGCCCCGGGACGGTCGGTGCGGCAAGCGCCGCGGCGTGGGCGGTGAGCGCCGCGGGTCCGCGCCGGGCCGTGTCGGTGACCGGTGGATGCTCCCCGAACCGGGGGATCCGTGGCCAGAAAAGGCGCCGCCCGCCCAGCACCATCGCCGCGGGCAGCAGCGTGGTCATCGTGATCAGGGCGGTGGAGATGCCGATCGCCCCGACCGGCCCGAGCCCCCGGTCCGACGCGAGCACCCCGAAGAGCAGGCAGAGCATCCCGATGATCACGGTGCCGGCGGAGGCCACGATGGCCGGGCCGGCGCGCCGCAGTGCCTCGATCATCGCCTGCCGGGGGTCGCGGTGACGGGTGAGCTCCTCGCGGTAGCGGGCGATCAGCAGCAACGCGTAGTCGGTGCCGGCGCCGAAGACGAGGACTCGCAGAATGCCGGCACTCTGCCCGTTGACCGTCAGCCCCGTGTGCCGGGCCAGCAGGTAGACAATGCCGGCGGCAGTCTGGTCGGCGATGCCCACCGACATCAGCGGTACCAGCCACAGGAACGGACTTCGGTAGACCACGAGAAGGATCACCGCGACGATCGCTGCGGTGACGAGGAGCAGCCGAGTCTCAATCATGCTGAACAGGTGGAAGGTGTCAGCGATGAGCCCGGCCGGGCCAGTGATCGTGATCGTGGCGCCGGCCGGGACGAGCGGGCGCGCTGCCTGCCGCATCTCCCGCACGTCGGCGGTGAAGGCGCTCGCGTCATCCCGCTGGGCCAGCGGGATGGTGAGGATCAGCGTGCGGCCGTTCGGTGAGACGATCGGCCCGACCGCCGGCCCGGAGGCGTACCGGCGCAGCGCACCGCCGACCGCCGTGGCCGCGCGCCGGTCGGCCGGCGTCAGGCCGCTTGAACGGCGGATCACCACGACCGCGGGTACGGCGTCACCACCGGGAAAGTGCCGCTGCGCCGCGAGCAGACGGGTGGACTCCGCGTCCCGCGGCAGGTAGGCGGAAGCGTCGTTCTTCTGCGCGGTGTCGATGCGCAGGGCCAGCGGGCTGAGTAGCCCCCCGACAGCGACCCAGAAGATGATCACGAGCCAGGCGGATCGGCGCCCGACGATCCACGACACGATCCGCCAACTCCCTCCCGGCCGCGCCACGGGCGGGTCACCGCCCCGGCATACGTCGGACAGTGACGCGTCCGACGCGGCCAGGATCTGCTTCGCGACCCGGCGTCACGGCCCGACACGAATCGTCGCAGGTCCGCGGCTCATGTGCCGAGTCGGAGAACGGATCATCAGCCGACCATGCGGCAGCTCCCGGTGGTTACCGAGCCGTCGGGGACGGTGGCGCGTGCCAGGCCAGGGCGATCTCAGCCGCGACGATGACGTTGTTCCGGACGGCGTTGATGTTCACTTCCAGGCTGGCCCCGCCGGTCTCGCGGTGGAAGGTCTCGAGCAGGAACGGGGTGACGGACTTGCCACGGATGCCGCGTTCCGCCGCCCAGGTCAGTGCGTCGGCCAGCACGCGGTCGTGCAGGACGGGATCGAGTGCCTGATCGGCGGGCAGCGGGTTGGCGACGACGATGGCGGAGCCGAGCCCCAGCGCGTCCGCCGCTGTCATCGTTGCCGCGACCTGCTGCGGATCGCTGACCCGCCAGTCCAGGTCGTAGCTGGTGTGCGGCAGGTAGAACCCGGGGAAGGTGGACGTCCGGTACCCGAGGACGGTCACGCCGAGTGTCTCCAGCCGTTCGAGGGTGGCGCCGACGTCGAGAATCGACTTCACCCCCGCACACACCACCGTGATCGGGGTGGCCGCCAGCGTCACCAGGTCAGCGGACTCGTCGAAACTGACTCCCGCGCCGCGGTGGACGCCGCCGAGGCCGCCGGTGGCGAAAAGGCGGATGCCGGCGCGCGCGGCGAGCAGCGCCGTGGAGGCCACCGTCGTCGCGCCTGACCTGGCGGTCGCACAGGCCGCCGGCAGGTCCCGGACGGACAGCTTGACCACGTCGGGGTCGTCGGCGATCCGGAGCAGGTCGGCCTCCTCAAGGCCGATCCGGGGGGCGCCGTCGATCACCGCGATCGTCGCGGGCGTCACGCCTCGACGCCGAAGCTCCTCTTCCAGCTCCACGGCGACGTCACGGTTGCGGGGCCTCGGCAGCCCATGCGCGATCAGCGTCGACTCCAGCGCTACCACCGGTTCACCGGCGGCGAGAGCTGCCTGAACCGCCGCCGAGACGACTATGTCCGAACTGACCGCCATGAGCCGACCTTATGCCGACGCCGGTCGGCGCCACCCGCCCGCGGCGGGGGGGGGGGGCGGGGCCCCCCCGACCCCCCCCCCGCCCCCCGCCCCGCAAGCGGCGCGG
>NZ_JALKFX010000255.1 GCF_023243045.1 Frankia sp. AgB32 | reverse complement strand
CCGCCACGCCGTACCAACCCACCGGCCAGGAGTCGGAGATCAGCCACCCAAGATCGACTTAAGCTTCACGGCATTGCCGCCGGGGTGGGCGCTGCAGCCGAGGCACTGCCGTCCACAACGGACGCCGCGGCGGGCGGCGGGGCAGCCGGGGTCGGAGTAGTACCGGCGGGTACCGCGGCCTGCAGGGTCGAACCACCGGCCGGCGACCAGGGATCGGCAAACTCCCGGATGTCGATCGGGCGCCCAGTCCGCAACTGGGAGTAGACGACCTCGTTCACGGCCTTTCCGTCGCTACGTACAGGTTGGCCGCCCAGGGCCTTGTCGACCAACTGGTCCAGCATGTCCATAACCGCGTCGCCGAGATTACTCATGGTCAAGATCCTTCCGATTCGCACTCTGAAGGAGTCTCTCCGCTGGTACGGCCATCCGTGACTGGCGAGCGGGCGCCACGTCCTTCAATCGCCGCCTCTCACCGGCTCTGTCGCCCAGCGGAAACGGGGGTATTAGCCGGTAACGAGACCAGTGTCCTTCCACGGTCCTGGGGTCGCAACTCGGGCGGAGGGAAGTGGCACCTCGGCTGACGCGGCATGCGAACTACCGAACATGCACGGCCTTCCGCATCCCTGGACATAGTTGCATGGATTTGTTTTCCTTCATCCATCCTGGCGGACCGAATCCTCTGGGTTTCGTCAAATCTGGATTACTCCGCGTACCTTCTTGGCAAATCTGTCCAGTTCCGCCATATAGTGTCCGCACGAAAGGTGCTCCACGAGGGGTGGAGCGCGAGGACGAGATGGTCGCCGCTTTCGACTTCTGCCTGCACGGCCGCGGTGGCGCCGCCCCGCCGATCGACACCGCCATGCACGGCAGTGTGCGGCGGACCGTAGTCGGGGACCAGCCGTAGCATGGCCGACGCGTGTGGCGCCAGGGTGACCGGTAGGGCGACGTCGGCGGTGGCGGTGGACGCGGCGACCTCGCCCGTCCACAGGTCCTTCGCCTGGTAGCGGGTGGCCGTCGGCAGGGACAGCTCGGCGGCGGTGAGGTTCGCGGTGCGGGCGGTGGCGGTGGGGTTGACGGCGAGGACGGCGGTGTCGCCGCCGGCGAGGCGGCGGGTCCACACCTGCAGGCCGTCGGTGCGGGACAGGCGGACCGCGGCGGCGCCGAGCGGGTCCTGGTCGACGGCGAGGACGGCCCGGTTGGTGAGGATCGCGCGGGTCGACGCGTCCGTCCGGGTCAGGTCGTTGCCGGCGAGCAGCGGCGAGGCGAGCATCGCCCAGATGCTCAGCTCGCTGCGGGCCTCGGTGTCGTCGAGGCGGGTCGTGTCCGAACCGGTGGCGATCGCGCCGATCTCCTGCACGACGATGTTCTCGGTGTCCGGGGTGAGGCCGAGAGTGAGCATGTCCAGGTCGTTCCAGTGCCCCGGGCCGCCGCTGCGCTGCCAGGCGGACGACGCGCCGAGGTTGTCGGCGACGCAGCCGCCGGTGGACCCGCCGAGCGGCTCGGTGGACGTCCAGCAGGGCACATGGTCGTTGGTGGCCCGCCACAGGTTCGCCACCTGCGGCGCCCACGTCCACGGCTGCTGCGCCGCCGGGTCGCCGCCCGCCGCCGGGTTGATGCTGTAGACGATCGGGCGGCCGGTGGCGTCCAGCGCGTTGCGCATCCGGGTGAAGCCGGTGACCAGCCATCCCCGGGCGTCGGTGGCCGCCGGGCGCAGGCCCAGGTAGCTGCACGCGTCGTACTTGAGGTAGTCGACGCCCCAGGCGGCGAACGCGGCGGCGTCGCGGGCCTCGTGGCCGTAGCTGCCGGGCAGGCCCTGGCAGGTCGTCAGCCCGGGGGACTCGTAGATGCCGAGCTTGAGCCCCCGGGCGTGGACGTAGACCGCCAGCGCCGCGATGCCCTCGGGGAAGCGGTCCGGGTCGGCGCGCAGGTTCCCGTCGGCGTCGCGCGCCGGAGCCATCCAGCCGTCGTCGATGATCACATACTGGTAGCCGGCGGCACGCATGCCGGAGGAGACGATCGCGTCGGCGGCGGCGCGGATGTCGGCGGAGCGGACGTCCGCGCCGAACGCGTTCCAGCTGTTCCAGCCCATCGGCGGGGTGCGGGCGAGCCCGGCGGACACCGCCCGGTGCGCGTCGATGCCGACGACCAGCGGGACGCCCGCGGCGTCCCCGCCGACCAGCACGGCCAGCAGGAACCCGAGCAGCAGCCGCCAGAGGGTCGCGATCCGCGTGCCGTCGCCGTGAGCCACCTGGAAACCGTCTCCGGGGTCGGGCCGAACCCCGACGGGGCCCGGTCGCGAGCGCCACCCTATGGACGCAACCTGTGTGGGACCCGTGAACGCGGCGCCCTGCCACCCCTACGGCGCACGCCGGACGGCGGTCAGCGTGGGAGCGGGGCTACCTGACTCCTCCACAGGGGTCCAGGTCCGATTTATCCCTGCGGAAGCCCGTGGAAGAGGCAGGAAGGCGCCCGGCCGTGCCCGCGCCGCGCCGACGTGGTGCGGGCGCCGGTGCGGGGTCAGCTGCTCGCGGCGTCCGCGTAGCGGCGGGAGGCGGCCAGCGCGGCCCGCACGGTGGCGGCGTCGGCGGAGCGGGCCTGGGTGAAGTCCGCGGTCGAGTACAGGCCGGCGTAGGCGGCGGTGTCGCGCTGGTAGCGCCAGCCCTCGGCGAGCGGGCCGGCGTCAACGGTGTCGTAGCCGATCGCGTCGAAGAACGCCGTCACGGTGGCCTTGGCGGCCGGGTCGTCGCCGGCGATCGCGAGGGCCGAGCGGTCCGGCGCGCCGGCGGGGCGGGCCAGCTCCAGCAGGTGCTTGAAGTAGATGTTGTTGAACGCCTTGATGACCTTCGAGGTCGGCAGGTGGGCGGCGAGCAGCTCGGACGTCGTCGTCGACTCGTTCTCCAGCTCGGGGAAGGTGCCGTCGCGCTCCGGGTAGTAGTTGTTGGTGTCGATGACCACCTTGCCGGCCAGCGGCTCGACCGGTACGGCCCGGTAGGCCTTGAGCGGGACCGTCACGACCACCAGGTCACCGGCCGCGCCGGCCTCGGCGGCCGTCGCCGCCCGCGCCCGCGGCCCGATCTGCGCCACCAGGTCGGCGAGGGTCTCCGGCCCCCGCGAGTTGCTCAGCACCACGTCGTAGCCCGCGGCGACCGCGAGTTTCGCGACGGTTCCGCCGATGTTGCCGCTGCCGATGAGTCCAAGAGTTGTCATGCCCGCGACAACCCCAGGCCCACCCCCGTGCATTCCAACTGCGCCCGGCGCCGACTCGCTCACGGCAGGTAATCCGCTGTGGGCGAACGGGCGACGTCCTGTGGCTGCGCCCGGCGACCGGGCGCGAACGCCGCGTACTCCTGTGCGGACCGCGTACTACCGTGTGGACCATGAGTGTGGTTCGTCGGGTAGCCGTGTCGCTGGACTGCGCGGACGCCGGTGTCCTGGCCGAGTTCTGGGCGCGGCTGCTCGGCGGCACGGTGGCGTTCACCAGTCCGGCCACCGGCGCCGCCGGCGTCGTCGCGGACGGGTTCGTGCTGACCGCGATGCCGATCGCCGACTACCAGCCGCCCACCTGGCCGGAGCCCGGCGTGCCCAAGCAGATCCACCTGGACCTGGCCGTCGAGGACCTCGCGGCGGCACAGGCCGAGGCGCTGCGTTTCGGCGCCACCCTCGCCGCGACCCAGCCGGATCCGGACCGCCGGCGGGTGCTGCTCGACCCGGCCGGCCATCCGTTCTGCCTGACGGCCGCGTTCCCGGCGGCGCTGCGGTGACGCGCCGGAAGCGGCCCGCGCGACGGTCCGCCGTCGTCGGGCACCGGCGACGGTAGCCTGACCGTTGTCGACACCTGAGGCAGCAACCCCGTCAGGCAGCAACCCCGTCAGGCAGTGACCGCGTGAGGCAGGGAGGCCGAGGTCGACACCGAGCCGGTGCACGACGCGGCGGACGAGCCGTGGAGTGAACCCTGGTCGCGGACCGGCCGTTTCACCGTGCGGTCCACCGTGGCCGCCGCGGCGAGCGATCCGTCGTCCGCCGAGAGCGGGGACGCCGCCGGCTGGCCGCCGGCCACCACGCCGGTCTCCGCCGGAACCCGTCGGTTCCGGTCGCGCCGCCCGGCCGGCCCCCGGCGGCCGCTCGGTTCCCGGCGTCGCCTCGCGCTGATCGTGGTCGTCGCCCTGGTCGCGTTCGTCGCGCAGTTCGTCGTCGCCGACCGGGTCGCCGTCGCGCTCGCCGAGCGGGCGATGGCCAGCCAGATCCGCAGTGGTGCCCTCGCGGACCTGCCGTGCGACACCACCCCGCCGACGGTCTCGGACGTCAGCATCGGCGGCTTCCCGTTCCTCACCCAGGTGCTCACGGGCTCGTTCTCCGACGTCGGCCTGACCATGACGGGCCTGCCCACGACCGGCCCGCGCATCGAGCGGATCAGCGCGCACGCCCACGGCATCCACGTCCCGATCTACAAGCTCGCCACCGGCGGCGACGGCACGATCCGCATCGACGACCTGCGGGCGACGGTCCGGATGACCTACGCCGACCTCAACGCCTACCTCGCCACCCAACCCGGCCGCGTGCACATCACCCCCGTCAACGGCGGCAGCAGCCTGGCGATCACCGCGACGCTGAACATCCCACTGTTCGGCGACCAGCAGGTCGGCGGCGTGACGACCTTCGCCGTCCACAACAACAAGGTGACGCTCGTTCCCTCGCAGATCATGCTCAACGGTCTGTTCAACCTGAGCATCCCGCTCGGCACCCTCGGCCAGTACTTCCCGCAGGTCGCGATTCCCGTCGGCGATCTGCCCTTCGACCTGACCGTCACCGACGCCTCGACCGACGCCACCGGGCTGAACCTCGCCGCGACCGCGGCGCACATCGAGACGTCCACCGCCGACCAGAAGCCCTGCCGCCCCACCGGCACGTGACCAACGCGGCGCTGGCGGGGCTGCGGGTCCTCGACGCGGCCACGTTCCACGCGGCGCCGCTGATCTCGTCGCTGCTCGCCGACCACGGCGCGGACGTCGTGCGCCCGGAGCGGTCCGGCGGCGACCCGTACCGCACCCGCGCCCCCGGCCTGTGGGCACTGACCGCGCGCGGCAAGCGCTCGCTCGACCTCGACCTCGACGACGCGGCTGGCCGCGCGCGTCTGCACGCGCTCGTCGTGAACATCGACGTGGTCGTCGTCAGGTGACGGGGCCCTCGGTGATGCCCCGGTACCGCGGGCCGGCGAGCACACCGCGAGGAGCGCCGTGGAAGGATGCAGCTACGACGTGACGGCGCTCACCCACGGGTGTCCCGCGCGCCGCGCCGCGCTGTGGCCAAGGGCGCGGCCGACCCGAGGGAGAGCCGTGACGGCACAGCCGGCCGAGGCGGAACCCGTCGTCCTCGTCGACGTGGCGGACCGCGTCGCGACCGTGACGCTGAACCGTCCCCGCTCCCGCAACGCGCTCAGCCAGGCGCTCACCTGCGCGCTGTGGGACGCGGTCACGGCGCTGGGCGCCGGCCCGGACGTCGACGCCATCGTCCTCACCGGCGCCGACCCGGCGTTCTGCGCCGGGGTCGACCTGCGCGAGGCCGCCGGCCAGGCACCGCGTCCGGCCGAGCCCCGCCCGCCCGGCGAAGGCCCCGAGCGTGACGTCAACGGGATCTTCCGGTTCCTGCCCGTCCTCGACAAGCCGATCATCGGCGCGATCAACGGCCCCGCCGTCACCGGCGGCCTCGAACTGGCGTTGCAGTGCACGTTCCTCGTCGCCTCCGAGCAGGCCCGGTTCGCCGACACCCACGCCCGGGTCGGCGTCATGCCCGGCGGCGGTGTCACCGTGCTGCTCGCCCAGTCCGTCGGCCTGCGCCGGGCCGTCGAGATGTCGCTGACCGGCAACTTCGTCGGCGCCGACGAGGCCCTGCGCCTCGGCCTGGTCAACCACGTCGTGCCGCACGGCGAGCTGCTGCCCGTCGCCCGCCGCCTCGCCGGCGACATCGCCGGCAACGACCAGCACGGCGTGCGCCGCCTGCTCGCCCACTACCGCCAGATCGCGAACGCGGCGACCCTCGACGAGGCGCACGCCCTGGAGGGCGTGATGTCGATGACCTGGCGCCCGGGCACGAGCAACATCGGCGCCCGCCGCGACGAGGTCCTGCGCCGCGGCCGCGCCCAGCTCGGCGGCTGAGCGGCTCGGCGGCGGCGTCGCTCGGCGGCGGGGCGCGGCCGTCACGCCGAGGGGTCGTGCGGTGGCCGGCCGGGCAGCCGGGCGCCGAGCCGCGCCGCGGTGTGCCGGACCCGGCCGACCAGCTCCGGCGGGAGGCGCGGCGCCATGGTCATCACGGTCAGGGCGGCGACCACCGTCCCGTCGCGGCCGCGGACCGGGACCGACGCGCAGCAGATGCCCTCGACGAGATCCTGCCGGTCGTAGGCCGCATCGTCGTGCCGGATCGCGGCGGCGCTGCGCCGCCACTGCCGGGCGGACATCGACGGCGGCCCGGTGGGGTCGGACCGGCACGCCAGCAGCAGCTGGCCGCCGGCGGTCTCCAGACGCAGCGACGTGGGGCTGCCGCCCAGGTCAAGACCGCGGTCGGCGGCGACGCTGGTGGCCGGCACGACCTGCCGGTCCCGCAGGACGACGACGGCGACGGCCGAACCCGTGGCGGCGCTCAGCGCGGCAACCGGCTCCCGGGCCAGCCGCGCCAGCCGGTGCAGGGACCGGTCCGGCGCGGTGAGCCGGCGCAGGCCCGCGCCGATCCGGTAGGTGCCGGCGTCGTCCCGGTCGATGGCGCCGAGCGCGGTGAGCTGCCCGACCAGCCGGTGCACCGTCGTCTTCGGTAGCCCGGCCGCCCTGGCCAGCTCGGACAGGCTGGCCGCATCCAACCAGGACAGCGCGTCGAGAACCTCGAAGGCGCCGTCGAGCACCCCGCGCCCCCGCGGCGCGGCCAGTCCGTCGGATTCGGGCATCTGCCACATCCCCCGATGACGACGACGCGATCGACCGCGGGAAAACCCGCGTCCCAGGGCGATCATATCCGCGCTGATCGCCGCCGCCCACCGACGTGGGGCCGCGTGCGCCCGCGCGAGGCACGGCGAGGGCGGGACACCGCGTGTGGCCCATGGTGGACAGCGTGCTGCCACGGCCCGACAGTGGGGCGGTGGACGTTCCTCAGCGCCGGCAGCTGCGCACGAGCATCCCCGGGCCCCGTTCGCTCGTCCTCGCCGAGCGCCGCGCCGCCGCCGTGGCCGGTGCGGTCGGGTCGACGATGCCGGTCTACGCGGCCGCTGCCGGCGGCGGGATCGTCGTCGACGTCGACGGAAACCAGCTCATCGACCTCGGGTCCGGCATCGCCGTCACCACGGTCGGCGTCAGCGCCCCCCGCGTCGTTGCCGCTGTCGCCGAGCAGGCGGCCGCGTTCACCCACACCTGCTTCGCCGTCACCCCGTACGAGGGGTACGTCGCTGTCGCCGAGGCGCTGAACCGGCTCACTCCCGGCAGGCACGAGAAGCGGACGGCGCTGTTCAACTCGGGCGCCGAAGCCGTCGAGAACGCCGTCAAGGTCGCCCGGTTCGCCACCGGCCGGCCGGCGATCGCCGTGTTCGACCACGCCTTCCACGGCCGGACGAACCTGGCCATGGCGATGACCGCGAAGGACATGCCGTACAAGCACGGATTCGGCCCCTTCGCCGGTCACGTCCGCCGAGCCCCGCTGTCCTACCCGTTTCGCGACGGCGCCGGCCTGGCCGGACCGGGCGTCGACAGTCCGGGCGTCGACGGGCCGGCCGCGGCGAGGCGGGCCATCGACGCGATCGAGCGGGCCGGTGGCGTGACGGACCTCGCGGCGGTGGTCATCGAGCCGATCCAGGGCGAGGGCGGGTTCGTCGTGCCGGCGCCCGGCTTTCTGCCAGCGCTGGCGTACTGGTGCCGCGCGCAGGGCGTGCTGTTCGTCGCCGACGAGATCCAGACCGGCTTCGCCCGCACCGGCGCGATGTTCGCGTGCGAGCACGAGGGCGTGGTCCCTGATCTGATCGTCACCGCGAAGGGCATCGCCGGCGGCCTGCCGCTGTCCGCGGTCACCGGCCGCGCCGAACTGATGGACGCCCCGCAGGTCGGCGGCCTCGGCGGCACCTACGGCGGCAACCCGCTGGCCTGCGCCGCCGCCCTGGCCGCGATCGGGACAATCGAGGCCGACGGCCTGCTCGCCCGTGCCCGCGCCATCGGCGACCTGGTGACCGACCGGCTACGCCGACTCCAGGCCGCCGACCCGCGCATCGGCGACGTGCGCGGCCGCGGCGCCATGATCGCCGTCGAGTTCGTGCGGCCGGGCACCACGATCCCGGACGCCGCCCTCACCCGCGCCGTTGCCGCCGCGGCCCACCGTCAGGGCGTGATCGTCCTGACCTGCGGCACCGACGGCAACGTGCTGCGCCTGCTGCCGCCGCTGGCGATCAGCGAGGCGCTGCTCATCGAAGGCCTCGACATCCTCGCCACCTGCCTGGCGGAGACGGTCGCGGTCTGACCGGCCGGGGGGTGTGCTCCGCCCACCGGCCGGCTGGCCCGGCAGATCGCGCAGGGTGACCGCCGTCACGACTCGGCGCCCGGTGTTCGACAGGAGCCGGAGGAGAGTCGTTTCCGTGACCGGGCGGGACGAGCTTCGTCAGTTCTTGCGGGCGATGGCGCGCCGTACATGTGGACGTGGGCGTCGTCGGTGGCGGCCGCGACGGCGTCGGGGTGCCAGTGGTGGGCCAGCACCACGCCGGGGTCGATCGGCTGTTTCCGCTGGTAGACGGGCTGCGGATGTGTCTGGGTTCGGGTGGTGGGATGCTGATCGTGTGGCCGGTGGGGGCGGCGGGGTGCAGTGTTTCTTTGTGTCGTACACGGGTGTGGATGTCGGGTGGGCGGAGTGGGTTGCCTGGACGTTGGAGGCCGCGGGGCATGATGCGCTGATCCAGGCGTGGGACTTCGGTCCGGGTTCGCATTTCGTCGGGGGATGCATCGGGCGTTAGCCGAGGATCGCAGGACGGTCGCTGTGCTGTCGGCTGCCTATCTAAGGTCAGCGTTTGCGACCGAGGAGTGGGTGAGGTGCCCCGTTAATTCCGGACAGGGGCCTCTACTAGAATAGGGGCAGTCCGGAGGAGATCATAGTTGACAC
>NZ_JALKFX010000254.1 GCF_023243045.1 Frankia sp. AgB32 | reverse complement strand
CGGGTGGGGTGTTGGAGTTTGTGGGCCGTGTCGATGATCAGGTGAAGGTGCGGGGCTTCCGAATCGAACCAGGTGAGATCAGGTCGGCGCTGCTGGCCCGTACAGGAGTCCGGGAAGCCGCGGTGATCGTCCGGGAGGACCAGCCGGGTGACCGGCGGCTGGTCGCCTACGTGGCGGGAGACCGGCTTGTCGGCGACGAACAGCGCGCCCACCTCGCCCGGCTACTTCCCGAACACCTCGTGCCGTCGGCCGTCATCGTCCTGGATCAGCTCCCGACGAACCACAACGGCAAGCTCGACCGGGCGGCGCTGCCCGCCCCCACCCGCGCCGTGTCGGATTCACGGCCGGCGCGCACCGCCGAGCAGGAGATTCTCCGCGGACTCTTCGCGGAGGTGCTCCGACTCGACCGCGTCGGCGTGGACGATGACTTCTTCGCCCTGGGCGGGCATTCGCTCCTCGCGATCAGACTGCTGAACCGGATACGGACGGTATTGGGCGGCGAACTGGGGATCAGGGCGCTGTTCGAGGCTCCGACGGTGACCGGGATCTCTGCCCGGCTGACCACCGCGCCCGCTGTCCGTCCGATCACGCCGAGGGCGCAGCCCGAGACCGTGCCGCTGTCCTTCGCCCAGCGCCGGCTCTGGTTCCTCAACCAGGTCGCGCCTGGGAGCGGGATGTACAACATCCCGCTCCTGCTGCGGATATCCGGTGTACTGGACGTGGCGGCGCTGGAGCATGCGCTGGCCGCCGTGGTCGACAGGCACGCCCCGCTGCGGACTGTCTTCCCCGACGACGGGGGAGTGCCCGAGCAACGCATTCTCGAGCCGCGCGATGGTTGTCCGGTACTGCGGCTGGTGGATGTGACGCCGGCCGGGGGCCTGGCCGCGCTGGAGGACGTGACGAGTGCCGGGTTCGACCTGTCGGTGGACCTGCCGCTTCGTGCCGTGCTGTTCCGGGAGAGTCCCACGCGGCATGTCCTGGCCCTGGTGATGCACCACATCGTCGCGGACGGGTGGTCGCTTGGACCGCTGGTGCGGGACCTGTCAGCGGCCTACCGGGCACCAGTCTCGGGGACTCCGGTCAGCCTCCCCCCGCTTCCAGTGACCTATGCGGACTACGCACTGTGGCAGCGGGACGCACTCGGCGATCCGGACGACGAGGCCAGCGCCGTGTCCCGTCAGCTCGCCTTCTGGCGCTCGGCTCTGAGCGATCTCCCGGAGGAACTGGACCTGCCCTTCGACCGGCCCCGGCCGATCACCCCTGGAGGACAGGGCGCAAGCATCCGGTTCGAGCTGGATTCGCGGCTGCACACCAGGTTGCTCGACCTGGCCAGGGCGTCCGGGGCGACGTTGTTCATGGCCCTGCACGCCTGCCTGGCCGTCCTGCTGACCCGGTTGGGGGCTGGGCAGGATATCCCGATCGGCACGGTGGTGGCCGGACGTGCCGACGAGGCACTCGACGATGTCGTGGGTTTCTTCGTCAATTCCCTGGTGCTGCGGACCGACACGGGTGGCGCGCCGTCCTTCGCAGAGGTGCTGTCCCGGGTGCGCGAGACCGATCTGGCCGCCTTCGCGCATCAGGATCTGCCCTTCGAGCGGCTGGTGGAGAAGATCCGGCCGGCGCGGACACTGACCCGTAACCCGTTGTTCCAAGTGATGCTCATCCTCCAGAACACCGATGCGCCCAAGGTCCTCCTGCCGGGTCTCACCGTCGAGGTCGACGGAGCGCCGGGGATCGGAGCCAAGGTCGACCTGGCCTTCAGCTTCCGGGAACGGCCGGACGTCGCAGACGGCGCCGGCGGCCTAGCCGGGGCGGTCGAGTACTCCGTGGAGCTGTTCGATCGGGAGACCGTCGAGGCGCTGGTCGCCCGGTTCGTCCGGCTGCTGACCCAGGTCGTGGCCGAGCCGGGTATGCCGATCGGCGACATCGATCTGCTGGAGGCCGTCGAACGGCGCGAACTGCTGGTGGAGCGGAACGCCACGGCACACGATCTCGGTGAGGCGGTGCTGCCGGAGCTCTTCGAGGAACAGGTGGCCCGCGACCCTGATGCACTCGCGGTGGTGTGCGGTATCCATCGGTTGAGCTACGCCGAGCTGAACGCCCGGGCCAGCGGACTCGCACGCCTGCTGACGGCGTTGGGTGCGGGGGCCGAGGACCGGATCGGAGTCCTGCTCGGCAGCTGGCCCGACCATGTCGTCGGTGTGCTCGCCGCGGTGAAGGCGGGCGGGGCCTACGTCCCCCTCGACCTGCGAAGCCCGCCTGCCCGCACCCGGCACGTCCTCGGCGAGACGGGGGTCAGGATCGTCCTGGTCGACAGCACGACGAGCGCCCTGGTGGCCGACACCGGCGTCACCGTCGTCCGGGTGGACCAACCGCACCGGTCGGGCGCGGCCGTCGACCCGCCGGCCGCACCACTACCCGGGCAGCTGGCCTATGTCATGTACACGTCTGGTTCCACCGGGCTACCGAAGGGCGTGGGGATCACTCACGCCAATGTTGTCGGCCTTGTCCGTGATCGATATTGGAATGGGGGTCCTCATCACCGAACGCTCATGCACTCCGCCCCGACCTTCGATGTCGCGACCTATGAGCTGTGGGGGCCGCTGCTGACCGGCGGCTGCATCGTCGCCTCCGAGAGCGACGCCGCCGACCTCACCGCCCTCGCCCGCGTGATGGCGGACGGCGGCGCGACCGTCGGCCTGTTCTCCGAGGGCAAGTTCCGGCTCCTGGCCGAGCACTATCCAGAGGCGTTCCGGAGTCTCCGCGACATCTACATCGGTGGAGATGCCCTGTCGGCTGCCGCCGCGGGCAGGGTGATCGAGCGGGCCGGGCACGCCCGCCTCACCAACAGCTACGGACCGACCGAGACGACGCTCTGCGTGGTGCACCACACCCTGTCCGCCCCTCGGGATGGGCAGGCAACCATTCCGATCGGTCGGCCGCTCGACAACACCTCGGTCTATGTCTTGGACGCCGGGCTCCAGCCCGTCCCCGACGCGGTGGCGGGCGAACTCTACGTGGGGGGCGAGGGCTTGGCCCGCGGCTACTTCGCCCGACCCGGGCTGACCGCGGAGCGTTTCGTCGCCAGTCCGTTCGGGCCGGTGGGTGCCCGGCTCTACCGGACCGGCGACCTGGTCCGCTGGACCAGGAAGGGCGAGCTGGAGTTTGTCGGCCGGATGGACGCGCAGGTCAAGGTCCGCGGATTCCGCATCGAACTGGGTGAGGTCGAGGCGGCCGTGGCGTCCTGCCCCGGCCTGCGGGAGACGGTTGTCACGGTCCGGGAGGACCGTCGTGGCGACCGGTATCTGGCCTCGTATTCCGTGCCGGACCCCTCCGATCCCGCCGACGTCGACCGGATCCGCGCGCACGCCGCCCGGCGACTGCCCGACTACATGGTCCCAGCCGCGTTCGTCCTGGTCGATCGGCTACCGCTCACCCGATCGGGAAAGGTGGACCGGGCCGCGTTGCCCGCGCCTGTCACTGCCACCGTCGGTGGCCGCGGACCGCGCAATCCGACCGAGGCGATCCTCTGCCGGGTGTTCGCGGAGGTTCTGGGGGCCGAGAGCGTCGGGCTCGACGACAACTTCTTCCGCCTGGGCGGCGACAGCATCATGTCGATGCAGGTGGTGAGCGGGGCGGCGGCGGCGGGGCTCGTGCTCACGGTCCACGATGTCTTCCGGCACCAGACCGTGGCGGATCTGGCCTCTGCCACGGCCGGTCTGAGGGCCCCGGCGGTCCAGGACGGCGACGGCACCGGCACGGTCCCGCAGACTCCGATCATGAGCTGGTTCCGCGAGCTGGGCGGGCCCGTCGCGGGTTTTCAGCAGTCGGTCCTGCTGCGGACGCCACCGGGACCTGGGCTCGTGGCACTCGTGGCCGCCGTCCAGGCCCTGCTCGACCGGCACGACCTGCTGCGTGGACGGCTGGTGGACGGGGACGACGGCCGGTGGGAGATAGAGGTGCTACCCCCGGGGGCCGTGTCCGCGAACGACTGCGTCCGCCGCGTCGACCTGGCGGATCTCGCCGGGCGGGAGCTTTCCGCCCTGCTGTCCGACCATGCCGACGTCGCGCGCGGCGAACTCGACCCCCGTACCGGCGACATCGTCCGTCTGATCTGGTTCGATGCCGGACCGGAGGCTCCGGGCAGGCTCCTCGTGATGGTTCACCACCTGTTCGTGGACGGGGTGTCCTGGCGCGTTCTGGTGCCCGACCTGATGGCGGCCTGGCACGATGCGGCAGATGGAAGGCTCCCGAACCCCGCGCCGGTGCCGGTTAGCTTCCGCCGCTGGGCGCACGGGCTGGCGGAGCTGGCGCACTCCGCCCGAGTACGCGCGGAGCTGCCCCTGTGGCGCCGGATGCTCGAGGCGTCCGATCCGCTGATCACCGACCGTCCGCTCGACGCCGCCCGGGACACGAGGGGCACCGCCCAGACGCTCACCACGGTGTTGCCGGCCGACCATGCGCGCCCCCTCCTCGACGAGGTCCCGGGAGCGCTACGGGCCGGACCGGACGAGGTCCTGCTGACCGGACTCGCCGTGGCGGTGGCGCGGTGGCGGCGCGAGCTCATGGGCGACCGCGGCACCTCGGTCCTCCTCGATGTGGAGGGTCACGGCCGGGAAGCACAGGACGGCGACGATCTGTCCCGCACGGTCGGGTGGTTCACCTCCATGTTCCCCGTCCGGCTGGACCCGGCGGTCCGGGACCTCGCTCCCGAAGGCGCGGCGGCAGGCGCGCTGCGACGGGTGAAGGAACAGCTGCGGGCCCTGCCGGGCAAGGGCCTCGGGTACGGGCTGCTCCGCTATCTGAACCGGGAGACCGCGGCCGAGCTGCGCAGCGGGGCCCGACCGCAGATCGTGTTCAACTATCTTGGCTGGATCCGCGGCGGCCAGTCCGACGGCTGGTATGCCGCGGCCGAGGAACTGCGGATAGCGGCCATGGACCCGGCGACGCCGTTCGGACACGCCCTGGAGCTGAACGTCGCGAACCACGACGGACCGGCTGGTCCGATCCTGACCGCCACGTGGGCGTGGCCCGCTGACCTCTTTACCGAGGACGACATACGGCAGTTGTCCGAACTGTGGTTCAACGCCCTGGCCGCGCTGACTCGCGATGCCAGGCGTGGAACCGACATATGGACCCCCTCCGATCTTCCCTTCGTCGATCTCGTCCAGGACGAGATCGACGAACTCGAAGCAGGCTGGAGCAACTGACATGGCGCCGAAGCCCACTTCCCACCTCGATGACGTCCTTCCCCTGTCCTCGTTGCAGGAAGGCATGCTCTTTCATGCTCTGTACGATGCTGACGGCGCGAGCATCTACAACCTTCAGCTTGGCATCTACCTGGACGGACCGGTAGACGGTGGGCGGCTGCGGGACGCCGCGGACGCCCTGCTGCGCCGGCACTCCAACCTGAGAGCCGGGTTCCGGCAGGTGAGCTCCGGGAAAGCCGTCCAGTTCATCCCGAAAGCCGGCGCTACTCGGTGGGCCGAGCTGGACCTGAGCGAGGTGGACGAGCCTGCGCGCGGGGCGGAGCTGGTCCGGGTCGAGGAGCTGGACCGCACACGGGGGTTCGTCTTCGCCGACCCGCCGCTGCTGCGGCTGACCCTGGTCCGACTCGCGCCGGAACGTTTCCGTCTGCTGATCACCAGTCATCACATTCTGCTGGACGGCTGGTCGATGCCGGTCTTCCTACGCGAGCTGTTCACCCTGTACGCGGGAGGCGGGGCCGCTGCGGCTCTGCCCGTGGCTACGCCGTACCGGAACTTCGTGGGCTGGCTGGCGGGGCGGGACAGGGAGGCGGGCCGTGCCGCCTGGCGTGCGGCCATGGCCAGGCTGCGCGGTCCCACCCTGATGGCGCCGGGGATCGGTGATACGGACGTGTGTTCCGGGCAGGTCTCCCTGACCCTGCCCGCGGTGCTCACCGCCCAGCTCCAGCGGCAGGCGCGGGCGGTTGAGGTGACGCTGAACATCCTGGTCCAGGCTGCCTGGGGGCTTCTGCTGGCCCGGCTCACCGGCGAGGACGACGTCGTCTTCGGCACCACGGTGTCGATTCGCCCACCAGAGATCCTGGGCATGAGCACGATGATCGGCTTGTTCGTCAACACCGTGCCGGTGCGGGTCACGTCGCGGCCCGCGGAGCCGCTCGGCGGGTTCATGGCGCGTGTCCAGTCCGAGCAGAGTGCGTTGCTGGATCACCAGTACCTCAGTCTGACTGAGATCAACGAGGACTCCGGGTTCATCGAGCCCTTCGACACCACGGTCACCTTCGAGAACTATCCGTTCGACCGGAGCGCGACCGGCCTCGAAGAGACCGGCCTGAGGGTCACCGGTGCCTCGGCTCACAACACGACCCACTACGCGCTGAACCTCGTTGTTTCTCTGGTCGCCGACCAGCTCCGACTTCGGCTCAACTATCGGCCCGGAGCGTTCGACCGGGACGAGGCGGGCACGGTCCTGGACCGCTATGCCCGGCTACTGCGGGCAATCGCGGATGATCTCGATCGGCCGGTCGGCCGGGTCGTTGTTCTCGACCTCGCCGAGCGACACCGACTCCTGGTCGAGAACAACGAGACCGGCCGTGCGCGAACGGAGAGGACCCTGGCCGAGCTGTTCCAGGCGCGGGTGGTCTCAGGACCCGACGCGGTCGCGGTCGCGCAGGGGAAGGCGTCCCTGACCTACGCCGAGCTGAACGCCCGGGCCAACCAGCTCGCCCGACAGCTGATCGCCAGAGGTGTGGGACCGGAGACACTTGTCGCGCTCGCCCTGCCACGATCCCTCGATCTGTTCGTCGCGGTTCTCGCGGTGGTGAAGGCCGGCGGCGCCTATCTGCCGATCGACACGGCCTCCCCCGCGGACCGGATCGGACAGATCCTGAAAGATGCCCGACCCGCCGCCTGCATTCTCACCGGCGAGGATCTCATTGTGCCGGTGGGTATGGGCATCCTCGCGCTGGACGATCCATCCACCAGGCTCCAGATCGACGCCGAGTCCGCCGACAATGTTGTCGACGGTGACCGGCGAACACCGTTGTTCCCGTCGCACCCCGCCTATGTGATCTACACGTCCGGGTCCACCGGGACGCCCAAAGGTGTCGTCGTCCCACACTCCGGCCTCCAGGATCTGGCGCTAACCCAGACGAGGCTGCTGGGGGTGGACGAGGACAGTCGGGTTCTCCAGTTCGCCTCACCCAGCTTCGACGCATCCGTCTCCGAGATGTGTATGACGTTCCTCTCCGGGGCGACGCTCGTGCTGGTTCCCCAGGAGTCGCTCTGGTCGGCTGAGGACCTGCCGCTGATGATGCGGGACCTGGGGATCACCCAGGTGACCTTGCCTCCGGTCATGCTGACGGCATTCCGAGCCGGGGCGGAACTCCACGACGTCCCGAATGTGATCGTCGCGGGGGACCGGTTTCCCGCCGGCCTGGTCGATCGTTGGCCCGTCACGTCGCGCCTGGTGAACGCCTATGGGCCGACGGAGACCACGGTCTGCGCGACCATGAGTGCACCGTTGGTCGCCGGACACGGCACCCCGATCGGCCGACCGGTCGACAACACCCGGGTCTATGTTCTCGACCCGGGACTGTCGCCCGCCCCGACCGGGGCTCCGGGTGAGCTGTACATCTCCGGCGCGGGGCTGGCCCGCGGTTACCTCAACCGCGCCGGAATGTCGGCGGAAAGGTTCGTCGCGTCGCCGTTCGGCGTGGGTGAGCGGATGTACCGAACCGGCGATCTGGCCCGCTGGCTGCCAGATGGTCAGCTGGAGTTCCTCGGCCGGACGGACGACCAGCTGAAGATCCGCGGTTTCCGGATCGAGCCTGGCGAGGTCGAGGAGGCGCTGCGGCGGCTCGGTGACCTGGCCGACGCGGCTGTCGTGGCACGGGACGACCCCGGGGCCGATCGGAGGCTGGTCGCCTACCTCGTGCCGCGAGTGGGCGGCAGGGCCGACGTCGTGCGGCTGCGCCGGGAACTGCGTGAGTCGCTCCCGCGCCACCTGGTCCCGGCCAGCTTCGTGGTGCTGGACGCGCTGCCGGTCTCGGTGACGGGCAAGCTCGACCGCAACGCGCTCCCACTTCCCGACGAGTCCGGCGAGGCGGCTGGCGGCCGGGCGCCACGTGACCCACACGAGGAGATTATCTGCGGGTTGTTCGCCGAGCTGCTCGGACTCCCGTCCGTCACCATCGACGACGACTTCTTCGACCTGGGTGGGCACTCGCTGTCCGCGACACGCCTGGTCAGTCGCGTCCGGTCGGTGCTGGCGGTCGAGCTGCCCGTCCGCGCACTGTTCGACTCGCCGACGGTGGCCGGGATCGCCGAGGTCATCCGGCACCTCGGCGCAGAGGTGCGTCCGCCGCTGACAGCGACGGCACGGCCTGGGAGGCTGCCCCTGTCGTTCGCCCAGCGGCGACTGTGGTTCCTCAACCGGCTGGACCAACAGAGCTCCACCTACAACATGACGCTCGCGCTCCGTCTGAAGGGCGAGCTCGACCGGGACGCGTTGCGGGCCGCGATGGTCGATGTGACCACTCGGCACGAGAGTCTGCGAACGCTGTTGCCGGAACAGGACGGCATCCCTTGGCAGCAGGTCATGGCTCCCGAGGCAGGCGCGCCGAAGCTGGAGATCGTCGAGATCCCGGCGAGACAGGTGCCGGACGCCGTTGCCGCGTTCGTCCGTCAGGGCTTCGATCTGGCCGAGGAGCTGCCGCTGCGGACAAGGCTGTTCGCCGTTGGGCCCCAGGAACACGTCCTGGCTGTCGTGGTGCACCACATCGCCTGCGACGGGTGGTCCACGGGCCCGCTGGCGAGGGACCTGAGCCAGGCTTACGCCGCGCGCAGGGAAGGCGCGGCTCCCGACTGGTCCCGTCTCCCGGTCCAGTACGCCGACTACACACTGTGGCACAACGCGCTCCTCGGGAGCGAGGACGATCCGACCAGTCTGATCTCGCGACAGCTGGATTACTGGCGGACGGCGCTCGACGGGATACCGGATGAACTCCCGCTTCCCGTCGACCGTCCCCGGGGTACACTCGGCCGCCGTACCGGGCGGATAGCGAGATTCGAGCTCGATGCGGAGCTGCACGAGGGCCTCGCCAGGCTCGCGCGTAGCCGTGGCGCGAGCGTCTTCATGGTGCTCCAGGCCGGCCTGGCCGTCCTATTGACCAGGATGGGCGCGGGCACGGACATCCCCATCGGCTCACCCGTCGCGGGCCGCGTCGACGACGCCCTCGACGACCTGGTCGGCTTCTTCGTCAACACCCTCGTGCTGCGGACGGACACGAGCGGCGACCCGTCGTTCCGGGAGGTCTTGGACCGGATCCGGACCGGGAATCTGGCGGCCTACGCCCACCAGGACGTGCCCTTCGAGCGCCTCGTCGAAGTGCTCAACCCCGCCCGTTCGCTGGGTAGACATCCGCTGTTCCAGGTGTGGCTGGGGCTGTCGAACCTGCCGGAGGCCCGGCTGGAGCTGCCCGGGCTGGAGGTGCTGGCCGATCCTTCCGGAAACGAGATCGCTCGGTTTGACCTGCTTTTCAGCCTCAACGAGCGGCACAGTGAGGCCGGGGCGCCTTGTGGGATCGAGGGCGGTGTCCAGTACGCGGCCGAGCTGTTCGACCAGGCCACGATCGCGAGGCTGTTGGACCGGCTCCGCGCGCTGCTTCGAGCGGTTGTCGTCGATCCGGCCCGGCCGATTTCCGAACATGACATCCTCGTCGAAGGGGAACGCGATCAGCTACTCCAGGCGTGGAACGACACGTCGCGTGGTTCGTCTTCGGGGTTGTTGCCTGATCTTTTTTGGGATCGGGTGGGGTGTTCTTCGGGTGC
>NZ_JALKFX010000253.1 GCF_023243045.1 Frankia sp. AgB32 | reverse complement strand
CGGGCTCCTGCAAAGGCAGCCCGGACTGTTCGCTCACTGGGCGTGGATGCCTAAGTTCTGACGGATCAGGTGAGAAGAGCGGAGTGACGAGAGATCGTCACGCTCCGTTCTGTGGGAGCCCGGGGGTGAAATTCCCCCGGGCTACCCGGCGGACATAGCCGGACGTTCCATGTCACGCCGTCATCATGCAGCAAGGACCCGGGGTGGCAACGTTGAGTGCGACTGCCTGCTCGCGGCGTCAGTCATTCTGAACTCCGCCACGTGTCTGCCTTCTCGCGCTGCCATGCTCCTACGTCGACCTTACTTCGCGGCCCACATCCTTTGATCAACAAAAAGTAAACGGACTCGCAGGGGAAGGGCGATTGGCATAAGCGTATGGCGTGAACCACGGGCCGGCCTGGAAGCTGATGCCAGCTCGGGAAAGCTTGACGTCCAGCACTCGGTGCATGGCAGGTACCTGCCCTTCGGTGCACGTAGCCGACTGACCCGACCCAGCCGCGGTGGTCTTGGATTCCAGCCGGGTGTCAGCCGGTGAGCAGGGCCTTCGCGGCGAAGCCGAGCACCGTCGCGGCGATGGTGACGCGGATCGGCCGCTGGGCCCGTTCGACCAGCGACGGTCGCCGCGAGAGCGCGGACAACGGACCAGCGATCATCGCCAGCAGCGCGCCGGCCCACACCGGCGCGGAGAGGTCCGCCGGGTGCGGGTGGAGCCCGACCACGGCGAGGGTGGCGATCCGGTGCGTGGCGGACGTGACCCGGCAGGATCCGGGAGGTCATCACCGCTGTCCACACGACCGCGAGGTAGCTTGCGATCTCCGCGGCGTAGAACAGGCCGCCGGCACGCCAGGCCAGGTACACCGCCCCGATCACGACGACGACGATCGCGAGCGTGGGTCCGGCGACGGTCCTGAACCGTCCCGCGGGCACCCGCTCCCAGGCATCGTCGTCCGTCAGCAGCCACGCAGATGTGGACGGACCTGTGTGAATCGTACCGGCCGCGGTCTCGACGCCGGGGCCGCCCTGCGCTGGGTCGCCGGCAGCCAGTACAAGCTCTACCTGACTGATCCACTCCTCGCCTGGCTACCTGCGCTGACCAGCCCCGGCCTGCACCGCCCGGAGTACACCGCGCCGAGCGAGATGACCCTCGCCGTCGCCCTCGCCCGGGCCATCGACGAGCACGACGAGGGACGCTGGGTCGCCGGCGACACCATCGGCTACGCCCGCACCGGCTCCGGGAACGAGATCGACCTCAGCCCCGTCCGTATCCCCAGCGCCGCCGGGCCCACGGCGACAACTCCGGTCGAGTCCACGTGGATCGACGCCGGCTGGCGCGTCGACACCCGCGGCCTCGGCGCCAAGTACGGCCACGGCATTCTCGCCACCAAATCCGTTCTCGACCTCGACCAACCGGTCAGAGCCGTTCCGGCACCGATGCTCGCCAGCCTCCTCGGCTGAGGCCGCCTGACGCTTCGGTGTCAGGTGTCGCGGCGGTGGGTGAGGGCGAGGCCGAGAGACCAGCCACGCACCCGCGCCTGTCGATCATCCGTGATCGCTCCCTGCGTGGGGACGGCTGTTGGGGCCGCTTCTGCAGGGCCGCGTGCCCGTTTTGCCGCTACAGAAGCGGCCGCGATCTGCTCAGCCGCGCAGCGAAGGGACGCGGAGTGGGGATGGGGGCGCTCAGGGGCGGCGAGGATCTTGAACGCGCCGCGCGCAGGTTCGTCCCGCCGTGTCGGCGCGGACGTGACCGGCGGCACGTGGCGGCGTTCGTCGTTACAGTGGCACTCGGTGCCAAATTGGCTCTCGTCCCGGCCGGTCCCCGGGGCGTCCGCGACGAGGTAGGAGTTCGATGGCCAGCACGAGAACGTGGTTCGAGACGGTCGCGGAGGCGCAGCGGCGGGCGAAGCGGCGCCTGCCCAAGGGGGTGTACCAGGCGCTGGTCGCCGGCTCCGAGGCCGGCGTGACCATGAACGACAACCTGGGCGCGTTCGCGGACCTGAAGGTTCGCCCGCACGTCGCCGACCTGCCGACCAGCCGGGACCTGGCCACCACCGTGATGGGGCAGGAGATCAGCTTCCCGGTGCTGATCTCGCCGACGGGGGTACAGGCGGTGCACCCTGACGGGGAGGTCGCCGTCGCCCGGGCCGCCGCCGGCGCGGGAACCGCGATGGGCCTGTCGGCGTTCGCGTCGAAGCCGATCGAACAGGTCGCGGCGGTCAACGACAAGCTGCTGTTCCAGACCTACTGGCTCGGCTCGCGCGAGGAGATCCTCGCCCGCTCGCTGCGCGCCCGCGAGGCCGGCGCCAAGGGCCTGATCGTCACGCTGGACTGGGTGTTCGACTCGCGGCGGGACTGGGGCAGCCCGTTCATCCCCGAGCGCCTCGACCTCAAGGCGATGGCCCGGTACGCGCCGCAGGTCGCGCTGCGCCCCGGCTACCTGGGGCGTTGGATCCGCAGCCGGTCGCTGCCCGACCTCGGCGTGCCGAACCTGGTGCCGCTGGACGTGACCCCGCCGACGTTCTTCGGCGCCTACGGCCAGTGGATGGGCACCCCGCCGCCGACCTGGACGGACCTGGCCTGGCTGCGCGAGCGCTGGGACGGCCCCTTCATGATCAAAGGCATCACCCGCCCGGACGACGCGCGGCGCGCGGTCGACGTCGGCGCCAGCGCGATCTCGGTGTCGAACCACGGCGGCAACAACCTGGATTCGACCCCGGCGTCGATCCGCTGCCTGCCCGGCGTCGTCGACGCCGTCGGTGACCAGGTCGAGGTGCTGCTCGACGGTGGCATCCGCCGCGGCAGCGACGTGGTGAAGGCCCTGGCGCTCGGCGCCCGCGCGGTGATGATCGGCCGCGCCTACCTGTGGGGGCTGGCCGCCGGCGGGGAGCGTGGCGTGACCAACGTGCTGGAGATCCTGCGCCAGGGCGTGAGCGAGACCCTGCTGGGTCTCGGCAGGTCGTCGGTGCACGAACTGTCGCCCGAGGACATCCTGGTGCCGGCCGAGTTCGCGTTGGACCGTAAAGTCTGACCAAACCTTCGTCGTTCAGTAAACTCGAAACATTGAAGATACCGGTTTGAAACGCGGCTCCCCGGGTGCAATGAAAAAGGGTGCAACGCCCTGTTGCACCCGGGGCCAAGGCCACTTGCATGGTTGTCGCCACGGTCGGTTACATGCACCATTGGGTCATGTCCTGCCGCCCTCGAATTGTGACCCCCTCGCCGGAACGGCCGCACAGCGACGATCCGTCGGCCGACACGCGGGAAATTCCGGTGCTACTAAGGCCGTCCGTGGCCCGATTGATTCCGGCGCCGCGGGCCGCGGCAGATAATGAGCCAACTTTTGGTGAATCCGGTCACGGTGAATCCGGCGATCGGGTGCTGGAGCGCAGAGTTCCCCGCCGGCCGGCGCCTGCCTCTTTCCGCTGTCTGCGACGGCGGGGCGGTGGCGCGGCAGGCGTGGCGCGAATCCCGACGCAGTGAAGGCGAAGCGTCCGGGCCGCGCCGTCGCGTCGGCCCTGCGTCGCCGACAGCGAAACGGCCGGCTGAACCGGCCGCCGCTGCGGCCCTGGGATCGCCGTGGCCTGGTGAACCGGCTGGCGGCGCAGCGGCTGACTGCGACGGTGGGAATCCCGGCAGCGGCCCTTTCTGTGGCGCTGGCCGGCTTTGGCGCCTGCTCGGCGACGGCGGGCGGGGCATCGTCCTGCACCGGTGGTGACACGGCGCCGGGGGTGAGCGGGAAGGAGGTCCGGCTCGGCGTGCTCTACCCCGACTCCGGCCCGGCGGGCGCGGCGTTCCCCGCGGCGCGGGCCGGAATCGACGCACGGATCGCCGCGGCCAACGCCGCCGGCGGAATATACGGCCGGAAAATTGTCTACGACTGGCGGGACGACGAGGGAATACCGGCCCGGAATCTCACCGGAAGCCGTGAGCTGGTCGAGGACGAGAACGTGTTCGGGCTCGTCGAGTTCACCGTCGCCGCCGAGGGCGGGGCGGCCTACCTCGCCGACCGCAGAATTCCGGTGGTGGGCCTCGCCGACGAGAGCGTCTGGACCCGGTATTCGAACATGTTCACGCCGGCGAGCTCGGTCGGGGCGGCCGTTGACACCTACGGTGGGATCGTCGCCCGGCACGGCGGCACGACCGCGTTCCTGCTGCGGACGGGTCTGTCGGCAGGTATATCCGGGGCTATCGACCGGGTGGGTCAGAGCCTGCAGGCGGCCGGCGTGCGGGTGGTGGCGGACCAGGCGTACACCGACGGCGCGGACGACCCGGCCACCGTTGCCCGGCAGATCATCGACTCCGGCGCCGACACCATCGTCGCGATGCTCGCGCCGCAGTCACTGCCCGCGGTGCTGCACGCGGTGCGCGCGGCCGGGGGGAACCCGCCGGTGGTGCTGTCCTTCGCCGGCTACGACCGCGATCTGCTGCGCACCGCCGGGCCTGATCTCGCCGGGGTGCTCCTGCCGGTGGGCTACCGCCCCTTCGAGGCGGGCGGCGCCCCGATCGCCCGGTACCTCGACGCGATGCACCGCTACGCCCCGCAGGTCACCAACCCGGCGCAGGAGTCCGGGATCATGTCGTACATCGACACGGACCTTTTCCTGCGCGGGCTGCGGGCCGCCGGCCCCTGCCCGACCCGCGCCTCCTTCCTGGCCGGCATGCGGACGCTGACCCACTACGACGCCGACGGCCTCATCCCGCCGATCAACGTCGTCACCGCGCAGCGCCACCCGACGAGCTGCCTCGCGGTGTTGCGGGTGAACCCGGCGGGCAACGCCTTCGACGTCGATCAGAACAACGTCTGCGGCCACGAGCTCGGCCCGGACACCTGAGCGCGGACCCGCCGAGCCCTCACGGCGCGCGGCGCGGCGGCGTGGCGGCGTGGCGGCGCGGCGGCGTTAGCAGGACGTAACGTGACGTCCGGGGCGTCGCCGGGGTGCACCGGTCCCGGACCGCGAGGGTCGCGGGGGTGTGGGGGCGCCGGGAGACCGGAGGTGCGTCGCCGATGCCGCTGTGGTCGCCGATGCCGCTGTGGTCGCCGATGCCGCTGTGGTCGCCGATGCCGCTGTGGTCGCCGATGCCGCTGTGGCAGCGGGCCGGGGTCGCGGCCGGCGCGCTGCTCGTGCTTGCCGTGGTGCTGCGGATCGCGCACCACTGGTGGCCGCGACGCGGCCTGGCGATCGTCGCGGCCGGCAGCCAGGAGACCGGCACCATCCTCGGCCTGTTCACGCTCTGGCAGATCGCCCGCATCCTCGGGGTGACCAGGGTCGCTGGCGGGTTGGAGCGGGCGGACTGGATCTGGCACGCGGAGCGCTGGCTGCACCTGCCCAGCGAGGTCAGCATGGAGATGTTCATGCTCGACCACGAGCGCTGGCTGCGGGCCGCGAACGTGTTCTACAGCTGGGTGCACTTCCCGGCGATGAACCTGTTCCTGGTGTGGCTGTTCGTCCGGCACCGTGCCGCCTACCCGTCGGTGCGGATGACGATCGTGCTGTTCACCGGCTCGTCGTTGCTGTTCCACATGTTCCTGCCGGTCGCGCCGCCGCGGATGCTGACCTCGGCCGGTTTCGTGGACGAGGCGGTGGTGCTCGGCCAGTCGGTGTACGGCGAGTTCGGCAGCGGGGTGGCGGCGCAGCTCTCGGCGCTGCCGTCGGTGCACGTCGGCTGGGCGTTCCTGATCGCCTACGAGGTGATCAGGATCAGTCCGAGCCGGTGGCGCTGGCTGATCGTGATCCACCCGGTGCTGACCACGCTCGTCGTCGTGGTCACCGCCAACCATTTCTGGGCCGACGGCATCGTCGCCGTCATCCTGCTCGTCCTCGCCGAGATCGCCGGCCGCGCCCTGCGCGGCCGCCTGCACGACCTGCGGGAACGCCTGTCGGGCCGACGTCCCCGCGAGCCCGCGACGGTCCTCGCGACGGCCGGCGGCCCGGCGTCGTGGACCCCGCCCGCGGCCCGCGCCCGGCCGGCCGCGGAAGCGGCCGATGACGACCGAGGCCCGCCCGCCCGCCCGGCGCCGCTGGCGGGCGCCGGCGACGCCGCCGGCAGCGGAGACGACCAGGCCCGGCCCGGACGGCGACCGGGATGACGCCCGCGGCCTCGTCACTGACCCGAGTGGGTGGAGTCGGATCGAGGCGACGCTGCCGCGGACCGGTGACTGTCCGCGTCGGTTAGACGGCGGTGACGATCTGGGCGCGCAGGGGAGCGAGGGCCTTGCCGATCTCGCCGGTGGTCGCGTCCGGGACGCCGAGGCCGCTCAGGGCGCCGAGCAGGTGCGCGACCACCACGTCGAACTGGGCGTCGTTGATGCAGAGGGTGCCGTGCACGTCGGGGATCGGGTTGCCGGTGTACACCTCGGGGCCGCCGATCGCCGCGCCGATGAAGTCGCGCTGGTGCGCCTTGAGGGTCGGGATGTCCTTGCCGCGGAAGAACGGGGCGATCTCCGGGTCGGCCAAGACGCGCACGTAGAACTCGTCGACGGCGGCCTTCACCGCGGCGGAACCGCCGATAGCGTCGTAGGTACTCATCAGAGGTCTCGCTTTCGCCGTGACTGCCCGGCCCGCGACTGGGGCCGGGCCAGCCTGTTTCGGGGGAGTGCACTGCTGCCTGTCCGACATCTCCACCCAACCCGTCGGCGCGGGCGCGTGGCAGGGGCTGCCGGCCCACGGCGCCCAGAAGGACGGCCGGGCGTCGGGGGGCCGGATGGCCGTCCCTCCTGGCGGTCGAGCCACCTGGCAACCAAAAAGGAGAACGTTGTTCCAGTCATGATGGCCGGCACACAGCTCGACCATGTCATCACGAGCATGCAGGCCGGCGCGATCGGCGAGCTGAAGTACGCCAAGGACATCGCGCTGCCGCGCACCGCCACCGAGTACTTCCACCAGAACTGCTGGGTCGGCGCGAGCTTCCCGAAGCCGGACGACGTCGCGGCCCGCGAGGTCGTCGGCCGTGACCGGTGGATGTGGGGCAGCGACGACCCCCACGACGAGGGCACCGGCCCCTACACCACCCAGGCGCTGCGCCAGGTCATGCAGCACATCCCCGAGCCGGAGATGCGGGACCTGCTGGCCGGTGACGCCGCGCGGCTCTACGGCTTCGACCTCGACGCGCTCGCGCCGCTGGCCGAGAAGTACGGCCCGACCGTCGAGGAGGTCTCCCGCCCGCTCGACGCGCCGGAGAACCCGAACAGCGCCCTCAAGGGCGCGCAGGCCCAGCTCGTCGCCGTCTGGAGCGACGATCCCAAGGGGGCCGACACCGACAGGGGCGCGGCCACCCTGAAGACGAGGCCGGTCGACCGACGTCGAACAGGACGCACGCGGACTCGTCGGCGCCGGGCTGGCGTGTGCTGCTCACTGGGTGCCGGCCTTCTTCAGCGCCGCCGCGAGGTCGGCGATCAGGTCGACGCCGGCCGGGTAGCCGGGGAAGTAGGCGCAGATCCGGTCGCAGTCGCCGTAACGGGCGATGATCTCGGCGGCGACTTCGTCCGGGGTGCCGTGCACGGCGAGGGTGTGCAGCATCTCGTCGCTGATCAGCTTGGTCATCCCGGCCCAGTCGCCGCGCTTGGACCGGGCGTTGAGCTCGGGCTGCAGGTCATCCCAGCCGTGCACCTCCAGCACCGCCCGGTAGGCCGGGGTGGAGCCGTAGAAGGCCAGCAGGCTCAGCGCCGCCCGCGACGCGGCGAGCTCCTCCTCGGTGCGCCCGACGGCGACGATGACCTCGGCGGTCACCTCGATGTCCGCCCGGGTGCGCCCGGCGGCGGCCAGGCCCGCCTCGATCGCGGGCCAGGTGCGCTCGCGCATGTGCCGGTCGCTGTTGAACGGCATCACCAGGATGCCGTCGGCGACCTCGGCGGCCATCTGGTTCATCTTCGGGCCGAGCGCGCCGACGAGCACCTTCGGCACCCCGTACGGGTTCGGGCCCGGATTGAACGCCGGCGTCATCAGCGTGTGGCTGGTGTACTCGCCGCGGAAGTCCAGCCGGGTGCCGTCCTGCCAGCTGCCCAGGATCGCCCGCACCGCCAGCACCCACTCGCGCATGTGCGCCACCGGCCGGCCCCAGGTCGCGCCGAAGCGCTTCTCCACGTGCGCGCGGACCTGCGAACCCAGCCCGAGGCGGAACCGTCCCCGGGAGAGCAGGTGCAGGTCGTAGGCAGCGTGCGCGAGATGCATGGGGCTGCGCGGGAACGCGACCGCCACGTTCGTCATCAGGTCCAGCGAGCACACCGGCGCCGCCGCGACCAGCGGGAAGAACAGGTCATGGGCGTTTTCGAAGCTGAACACCCCGTCGACGCCGGCGGCCTCCAGCGCCCGCGCCCGCTCCGCCGCGTCCACGACGGAACTCGACAACATCACGTCCAGCCTGGGTGGTTCACCTACCGGCATGGGCACGGCACCTTTCTTCTCCTGATCGACGCTCGTTCCTGGTCGGATGCCGCCGGCGTGGGTCGCGGCGGCGTCCGACCAGCCGCAGGGCAGCCCGAGGATGCGTTCCTACAGTTCCCGGCTTCGCGACGCGACCGAGGCTCGCGCCAGCCCGGGCTACGTGGCGGGCCGCGGCGCCGGCGGCCGTCGCAGCAGGGACTGGGACGCGGTCGCGAGCAGGCGCCCGCCCCGGTCGAACAGCCGCGCGCTGTGGTGCACCACGCCGCCTACCGACGTCTCCACCTGGGCGTCGAGCAGGACCCACGCCGAGTCCTCGGTCCCGTCGGTGATGGGCGCCGCACCCAGCCGGATGCTGTTGTCCAGGCTCATCCCGTGGACGACCACGCCGATGGCCTCGTTGAGCGCCGCCGGCGCCATATCCGCGAGGATCGCCAGCGAGGCGGCCGTCAGCGGCAACGGCCGCGGCGGCCGCAACCAGATCAGGCTGCGCCCCGGCGCCACCAGCCCGGCCCGGGCCATGGCCTCCGCCGGCACCCACAGCTCCTCGATCTCGGTGCGCAACCCCCACGCGGCGCGGGGCTGCTGGCCGAACTCCCGCCGCTCGACGCAGCTCTCCGGCCCCGGCACACCGGCGGGCACGGCCGCGAACTGCCGGTCCACGTCGGACTCACCACTGGCCGGCGCCGCGACTGAGGCTGGCGCGTCGGCGTCGGCGCTGTCGGCGTGACTCGAGGAGCGTTCGCGGGCGCCGAAGGTACCGGTCACGAGGATGGCCAGCCGCCCGTCGACGGTGCCCCGCACCATCGCCTGGGTCAGCGCGCGCCCGTGCCGACCGACCTCCAGCTCCAGCACGAGTCGTTCGTCCGCGGCGATCGGCCCGACGAACTGCACCGTCGCCCACAGCGCGCGCCGGTCGAGAATCTCCTCCGCCGTGGCCATCCCCGCGGCCAGCCCGCAGCCGCCCCACAGCAGCCCACGCGGATTGAGGATGCGCTTCGCGGCGACCAGCTCCCCGCGCCCCGCAGCCCGGTCCACCCGCAGTCCCAGAAGCTCGCGGGCCACGACGTCGCCCACCGGGACGGAACCGACCACCGCATCGGACGGCCCGCCCGGCGTGGGCGGCTCGTCCCGCGCGGCGCCGAGCTTGAGGAGGGCGGTCATCGGATGGGCGTCCTGAGGCTGAGGATCAGACAGTCACCGGCAGACATACCGACCACTATGTGTCAGGAGGGCTGTGTCCCGCCGATGCGTGTGACGGGCCTCTCCTCCCCACCGGCGACATCCTCCTCGCCGATCCCGACACCGCCCGCGTCCGCGTCCTCACCACCGACCGCCGCGTCCGAACGCTGCCCGGTACCCAGGCCGCGCTGCAACGCCCACTCGGCGTCGCCGTCCTCGTCGTCGGCACCGCCCGCCACCTCGTCCTGAGGCTCCCGCCCAGCTTCTGATCGGCGATGGCCGCCCCCGCATGACCCGGTCGGCCGGAATCGGTCGGAACGGGACGCGGCCACCGGCGGGCCCACCAGCCGGGGCCCCTGGCCCCGGCCTGGTGCGCCGCGGAACACTCGGATCTTGGTGCGCCGCGGAACACTCGGATCTTGGTGCGCCGCGGAACACTCGGATC
>NZ_JALKFX010000013.1 GCF_023243045.1 Frankia sp. AgB32 | reverse complement strand
GCCGAGCGCGACTTCTTCGCCGTCTGGCCGGACATCTCCGCGCGGCGGTACCGCCGCGGGCGGGCCTGACGGCGCCCCCCCCCCCGGCCGGCGGCCGGGGGGGGGGGGCGGGGGGGGGGGGGGCCGGCCGCCCGGGGGGCGGCGCCGGCCGGCCGCCGAAACGGTCAGTTGTCGTGGAAGGCGAGCCGGTCGGACAGCCAGACGAGGACCATCGCGACCCCGGTGAAGGCGGCGAAGAACACCACACCGGCCGCAGCCGCCAGGCCCGCGTCGAAGCTCTTGAAACCGTAGTTCCAGAGCAGGTAGTAGATGTTCGTCGTCGCGCTGACCGGCCCGCCCTGGGTGAGTGTGTCGATCAGCGGGAACGTCCACGTGCCGGCCAGCAGCACCGTCGTGAGCAGCAGGAACACCAGCGTCGGCGAGAGCAGCGGCAGCGTCAGCCAGCGGGTCGCCTGCCAGCGCGACGCCCCGTCGACCGAGGCGGCCTCGGCGTAGTCGCCGTTGATCGAGGCGAGCCCGGCGGCGACGACGAGCACGGCGAAGCCGAGCATCTGCCAGCCGACGATCCCGGTGATGGACAGCAGCGCCGGGACCCGCTCGTGCAGCCAGTTGATCTTCAGTCCGGTCGCGCGGTTGAGCACCCCGGAGCCCGGAGTGAGGATCCACTCCCAGACCGCGGCGCTCGCCACCGGCGCCACCAGGAACGGCGCGAAGATCAGCGCCTGGTAGACCGTCCGCGCCCGGCCGCGCACCTCGCGGGAGAGCAGGCCGACCACGATCGGGATGACGATGGTGAACGGCAGCAGCAGGCCGATCATCAGCACGGTGCGCAGCACCGAGTCGCCGACCTCGGGCAGGGTGAACACCCGGTGGAAGTTGTGCCAGCCGACCGGGATCGCCGGTGTCGTGGGCGAGAGGTTCCACGAGTAGAACGAGTACTGGGCGGTCTCGACCAGCGGACGGTAGATCCACACCACGAGCAGGCCCAGCGCCGGCGCGAGATACAGGTACGGCACGACGCCCCGGCCGAGCAGCCGGCTGATGCCGCGCACCGACCGGCGCCGCGTCGCCGTTGCCTCCGCTGCGGTGGCGGCGGCGGCCTCGGCCAGGGTCGGGGGAGCGATCTCGACGAACACGGCTACGCCTCCGGGGTCGTCGTCGGGGTGAGCCTGCGGACGTAGGCCAGCCAGTCGGCCCCGTCCCGGTTGTACAGCTCGCCGGCGTCCTCCAGCGGCACGGCCGTCGCGACGAACTGGCCGTCGATCAGGTCGATGCGGCTGAAGCCGCCGGCGGACAGGCCGCGGTGGCGCCCGGCCGGCGGCAGCCCGTCGACCTGGTAGGCGAGCGCCGGGCAGATCCACACCGGGATGCCGGCGATGGAACCGGCGCCGGCGTGGTGGGAGTGCCCGGACAGCACCATCCGCACGTCCGTGTCCTCGATCACCTTGGCGAGGCGTTCGGCGGCGGCCAGGCGCAGCAGGTGACCGGCCGGCACGGGGGAGGGCAGTGGCGGATGGTGGACGACGAGCAGGGTGCCGCGCGGTGCCGGTTCGTCGAGCACGTCCGCGAGCCACGAGAGCTGCTCGTCGGTGAGCCAGCCGTCGTGCCGGCCGGGGGTGGTCGAGTCCAGCACGACGACCCGCACGCCGTCGAGGTGGTGGACGAGGTCGCAGGGGTCGGCGGGGGCGGCGGGGCCCGTGGTGGACGCGCTGGGCGCGCCGCCGAGCAGCTCGGCGCGGAACGCCGGGCGTTCGTCGTGGTTGCCCATCGCGTACACGACGGGGGCGCCCAGGTGGTCCGCCAGCGGCTCGATCACCGAGCGCAGCCGCTGGTAGGACTCGGTTGCGCCGTCGTTGGTGAGATCCCCGGTGAGCAGGATCCCGGCGACCGGACCGGCTGAGGCGGCCACCGTCGCGGCGACAGACTCCAGCATGGCGAAGGTGTCGAGCCGGTCATGTACCAACTGGCCGCGAGGGACGAGGTGAGTGTCGCTCACCTGGATCAGGGTCATCTCGGCCGGTCCGGTCGTCGTCATCGCTGTCAGGCCTTCGGCATCAGGGCGGCGCCCTGCTTCTCGGCGGCGGTCAGTGTCGACTGCGGGTCGGCACCCTGGTAGACGGAGCGCTCGACGGCGTCCATCATCCCGTCCCGGATCTGCAGGTAGTTGTTACCGGGGATCGAGATCCACGGCTCCATCTTGTCCAGCTGGGCGATGTTCGGCACGATCAGCGGGTTCTCCTTGGCCCAGCCCTGCAGACCGGCCGGGTCGTCGACGAGCCCGGTGCGCAGCGGCAGGTAGCCGATCTTGCTGGAGATCTCGGTGTAGGCCTGCTCGCTGGTCAGGAACTTGATGAGGTCCCAGCCGGCCCGCTGCTTCGCCGGGTCCTTGGACAGGACGAACAGCGACGCGCCGGAGTTCGTGGCGATCGCCGGCTTGTCGCCGTAGCTCGGCATCCGGGCGGCGCGCAGGTCCCAGTTGGCGCCCTTGGCACCCTTCTGGAAGGTGGCCTGGATCGCGCTGGTCTCCAGGAACATGCCGATCTCACCGCGGGCGAAGCTCTCGTACGCCTGCTTCTGGCCGAGGACCGGGGTCAGGCCCTCCTTGACGTAGCGCTGCGCGTCCGTGACGACCTGCACGGCCGGGGCCTGCGAGTAGGTGAGCTGGGTGCGGTCCTTGGAGATCACCCGGCCGCCGTTGGAACGGACCAGGCTCTGGAAGCACCAGTCCTTGGCGATCTTCGTGAGGCAGTCCAGGTACAGACCCTTGTCGCCGGTCTTCTCGACGATCGCCTTCGCGGCCGTCTCGGCCTCGGCCCAGGTCGTCGGCGGCTTCGCCGGGTCCAGGCCGGCCTTGGTGAACAGCGAGGCGTTGTAGTACAGAACCGGGGTCGAGAAGACGAACGGAACGCCGTAGGTCTTGCCGTCCCAGTCGGCGAGGGTCCGCGCGGTGGGGGCGTACGGGTACTTCGCGCCGTCGAAGTTCTTCTGGACGGCGTCCTTGCCGAACAGGGCGTCGAGGTTCTGCGCGCCGAGGGAGTGAATGGTGAAGTCGAGGTCGCTGAAGCCGACCTGCGCGACGTCCGGCGACGAGCCCGCGGCGATCTGGCTCTGCAGGCTGGAGATCGTGTCGGCCGCCGGGTTAGGGCTGGAGCCCTTCGGCTTCTGCGGCGTGACGTGGATGTTCGGGTAGGCCTTCTCGAACTTGCCGATCAGGTCGTTGAACGTGTTGGTCCAGGCCCCGGCCTGGCCGAAGTTGTAGCTCTCGAAGACGATCGAGACCTTCTGGTCCTTGCCGAGCTCAGGCACCTTTGCGGCAGGGGTGCTGCTGGCCTGCGTGGCGTCCCCGCCGGGCGAGCCGCAGCCGGCCAGGACGGACACGGCGGTTGCGGCGGCGATCGCCACCATCGACAGTGATCGGCGGGTGAACGGTCTTCTCACGGGACGCTCCTCGGCGGCGTGAAAGGGGTGTGACGGGAATTTCCGGGACGTCTGAGCCGGGCGCGGCCCGTCCCTGGGACCGCGCCCGGTTCCGCGCGGGTTGCGGCGCCGGGTCAGGTGGTGAGGCGCCGACTCAGGTGGTGACGGGCACCCGAGCGGCAGGAATGGAACTGTGCTGGTCCGGCCGCCAGACGAGGCGGCGCCCCGACTCGCGGTCGAACAGGTGGGTGTGTTCGGGCCGCACCTGCAGCGCGACGGTGTCGCCGGCGGCGAGCCCGGCGGGCCGGCGGGCTCGCACGCGGACCTCGCCGTCGCCGACGATGACGTGGGCGATCTCCTCGCTGCCGAGGTTCTCCACGGTGCGGACCTTGCCGCGCAGCGCCGGCACCGCCGCGTCGTCGTCGGCCGCGTCGGCGTGCGTCGCGGTCAGGTGTTCGGGGCGGACGCCGAGCTGCACCTCGCGGCCGGCGGACGGGTCCGGCTCGCCGTCGGCCGACCGGGGCACGTCGATGCCCAGCGGCACGTCGACGCCGACGGCGACCGCGTGCAGCCGGCCGTCCCGGGTGGTGACCTCGGCCGGGATGAGGTTCATCGGCGGGGAGCCGAGGAAGCTCGCGACGAACGCGGACGCGGGGGAGTCGTACACCTCGGTCGGCGTCCCCACCTGCTCGAGGCGGCCCTTGTTGAGCACGGCGACCGACGTCGCCATCGTCATCGCCTCGACCTGGTCGTGGGTGACGTAGACGAAGGTGCGCCCGAGCCGGCGGTGCAACTCGGTGATCTCCGTGCGGGTCGCGGTGCGCAGCTGGGCGTCCAGGTTCGACAGCGGCTCGTCCATGAGGAACGCGCCGGGGTCGCGCACCAGGGCACGCCCGAGGGCGACCCGCTGGCGCTGCCCGCCGGAGAGCTCCCGCGGCCGGCGGTTGAGCAGCGCCGACAGGTCCAGGATCTGCGCCACCTCGGCGACCCGGGTGCGGATCTCGGCCCGGTTGCGGCGCTTGGCGCGCAGCGGGAAGCCGATGTTGCGGGCAACCGTGAGGTGCGGGTAGAGCGCGTAGCTCTGGAACACCATGGCCAGGTCGCGGTCGCGGGCGGGAGTGTCGGTGACGTCGCGGTCATCGACGAGGATCTGGCCCTCGCTCGGCGCGATGAGACCGGCGATGGTGCGCAGCAGCGTCGACTTCCCGCAGCCACTCGGCCCGAGCAGCACGAGGAAGTCGCCGTCGGCGATGTCGAGGCTGACGCCGTCGACGGCCGTCGTGTCCTGGTAGCGCCGGGTGACGTTCCGGACGGTGATGCGACTCACTGGCTCCCCCTGACGGTCCCGCGGCTTCCACCGGACTGGCGTCGTGTCCCGAGTGGTGCCGGCCCCGGACCGGTTTTTCCGGATCGCGGCGCCGCTCTGTCGATGAATTTCCGGCGTCCGAACCGTGCATGTGCCGAATACTTCGGTGTCTGCGAGCAGCAGAATTCCAGCAGGTCTCGGTGTCCGCGCGGTGAACGGGTCGCAACCAGAGGGTCGTTGACCGCCCCTGATTGAAGTTTTGAATGGCACGAGAGGAACCGGTCCCGGCGGCGTCCGCGGTCGCCGCCATGCGCTAGGCCGAAGGCTTCTCGGGCACGCGCCGTTCACGAATCCAGCCGGCCACCGCGGGACCGATGACGGCGGCGTCCTTCACCCAGGCGAAATGGTCTCGGTGGGCGACTCCGGACGTGGCGGTGATGTGCCAGCGGTCCAGCCGGGCCCGCGGCATCCGCCGACACAGGAAGTCCACGTTCGACTTCGGCCCGAGCCGGTCGGCGTCCAGCGAGATGGCCAGCACCGGAACGTCCAGCTCAGCCAGTAGACGGTCATAGTTCCGGGTCGTGCCGGCGGGGCGGTAACGGCTGGTGAGGGAATGCCGGGCCCAGTCCGTCATCACCCGGCCCGGCATGGCGCCGCCGATGAGCATTCCGCCCGGCCAGTAGCCGCGCACCCGCGCGACCAGGCCAATCGTCTGGATGGAGTACAGGGCCTCCGCCCAGCGCCGCCAGCCGAAGGCCTTCCAGTAGACGGTGCCTGTTCCGATGACGCACACCCCGGCGACCTCGCCGAACTGGTCGGCCGTGCCGGTCCCGCCGGCCGTGGTGGCCGTGCCGGCGCGGGCCTCGGCGGCCGCCGCCGACGCGTGCAGCAGGCTGAGCTGGCCACCCAGGCTGTGCCCGAACAGATGGGGCCGCACGCCGGGGAAGCGGGCCCGCACCGCGGCCAGCACCCTCGGCAGGTCGACCTCGATGAGCTCGCGGTAGCCGAAGGTCGGCTGGTCGTGCAGGCCGGGATGGGCCTCGCCCTGCGCGCGCAGATCGGTCGTCACCACCGACAGGCCGGCGGCGTGCAGCGCCTTCGCGATCGGCAGGTAGAACTTCGCCTTCAGCGCCATCGCCGGCATGATCAGCACCACCGGTGCCGCCGGGTCGGCCGCCGGCAGCACCCGCAGCACGAACGAGACACCCCCCTCGCTCGCCACCGGGATCGACTCCAGCGTGGTGAACTCACCGCGGCGCTTTCCGCCGTCCCCGGCGGGGGCGGTGGGGGCGGCGGACTGCTCCGCGGGTGGCCCGACCTCGACGGGCGGCGGCGCGGGCCGGTCCGTGGGAGTGGTCTCGGTCATGGCGTCGGGACCTGCGGCGCGGCGACCATCTCGGCGACGTAGGCGAAGCGGATGACGCCGATCTGCGTGCCGGCGGCGTCGTGCAGCTGCGCCCGGCCGTCGAGCTCGATCCGCTCGCCCGGGCCGGCGGCGAGCACCCGGCGGGCGCCGCGCTCCTCGACCGTGGCGACGGCGCGGACGAGGCCCTTGCCGGGCCGGCGGAACGACGACCAGCTGTCGCGCACGACGAGCCAGGCGACATCGGCGATCCGCTCGGCCGTCGCGCCGACGAACGCGCAGGCCCCGGCGATGTCGGCGGCGAGGAACTGGGCGCCGGCGTGCACCGTGCCCATCTGGTTGGTCAGCTCGGCGCGGTCGGGGATCTCCACGACGGCGTGCTCGGCGTCGACCTCGGTGACCTCGACGCCGACGAACGCGCCGAACGGCACGACCTGGTTGGCCAGGCGCCGGATGTGCTCGAAGTCCGGGACGACGGCGCCTGGCCGGGCGAAGGCCGCGAACGCCGACTCATGCGGAGCCAGGACTGACGGGTTGCTCACCGTGCTCTCCCAACGGGGTCGGACCCAGTGGTCCTCGGACGGGGAATCAGGCGGGGCGGGATGGTGACGCGCGCCGGGTCAGCCGGCACGCCCGGTGCCGGCGGCGCGGCGCAGCACCCGGCGCGCCACCGACATCCGCAGCACCTCGGAGGGGCCCTCGTAGATGCGGAACGCCCGGGCCTCGACGAGGAACCGGCCCACCAGGTAGTCCTCGCAGACGCCGAGCCCGCCGAAGAGCTGCACGGACCGGTCGAGAACCCGCCACACCGCCTCGGAGACGAACGTCTTCGTGATCGACGCGCCGTGGCGGGCCGCCGAGCTGGTGGCTCCCTGCTCGTCGAGGGTCGCCGCGGTGGC
The DNA here is from genome assembly GCF_023243045.1 of Frankia sp. AgB32. GTDB lineage: Bacteria > Actinomycetota > Actinomycetes > Frankiales > Frankiaceae > Frankia. The sequence continues at coordinate 85,347 of NZ_JALKFX010000013.1, read as the reverse complement.
GTGGACGAGCGCCCGGGCCGCCGCGATGTCGATCTCGTTGTCCGCGACGAGCCCCTGCGCCAGGCCGTGCTCGGCGATCGGGACGCCGAAGGAGTGCCGCTGGGTGATGTGCGCCGCGGACAGGGCATGCGCCCGGTTCGCGAGGCCGAGCCAGTTCATGCAGAACGTCAGCCGGGACGGCGCGAGGCGGGCGCTGGCGTACTCCAGCCCCATGCCGACCTCGCCGAGCACCGCGTCGTCGGGCACCCGGCAGTCGTCGAAGACCACCTCGCAGTGCCCGCCCGGGGCGCTGGTGAAGTCGAGCGTCGGCATCCGCCGGACCACCCGCATGCCCGGGTTGCCGGCGTCCACCAGGAACATCGTCGGCCCGAGGTCGGTGCGCGCCACGGCGATCGTGAACCCGGCGCCGTCCGCGCCGGTGGTGAGGTGCTTGGCGCCGCTGATCGACCAGTCGCCGCCGACGCGGGTCGCTGTCGTGCGCAGCATGCCGGGGTCGGAACCGGTGCCCGGCGCGGGCTCCGTCATCGCGATCGCCGAACGCACCGCACCGCTTGCCAGCGGCGCGAGGTAGCGCTCGCGCTGCTCGGCGGTGCACGCGGCCTCGAGCAGGTGGATGTTGCCGTCGTCGGGCGCCCAGCAGTGCAGCGCCAGCGGCCCGACGAGGCTCTCGCCGGCGGCGCCGAGCACGTGCGCCTGACCGCGGAAGTCCAGGCCGAGCCCGCCGTACTCCACCGGGGACAGCGGCCCGAAGACCCCTGCCCGCCGGGCGGCGGCGTTCAGGTCGAGGCGCAGCTCGTCGGTCACCGGCCGCCGGTCGACGATGATCTCGCGCTCGACCGGGATGACCGTCTCCCGCACGAACCGCGCGGTGCGGGCCGCCAGCTCCGGCGCGGTGGCCACCGGGCGGGGGGCGTCCGGCGAGGCCGGCAGATGCGCCTCGCCCGGCTCGAGAAGGGTCTCGCTCACGCGTGTGCTCCCAGCTCGTCGCGGCGCTCAGGGCCGTCCGGGGTTCCGCCCGGCCTGCGCCGTCGCGTTCCGATCATCGTTTCGCCCGGTCATCACACCCGGTCGTACAGTGTTCACCAGCCTGGCGGGCGCGGACCTTCCGCTTTTCGCCGCCGCTGTTCGGGCCAGCCGCGAAATGCGCGGTGCGCCGGGCCATTGTTGCGAGCGAGCGCTGTTGTGGCCACCGGCCATCAGGGTTTTCGATGGGGTGATTGCCGTTGTATTGATCGGTGTTGGCGGGGCGGTCGGGATGAGACGGTTTGCGGGTGACTTCCGCATCTCGCTGGACGGCCCTGCGGGTGGACGAGGCGACGCTGGCCGCTGAGGACGTGCTGGTCATCGCCCTGACCGATCCCCAGGGAGAGGCTTTGGAGCGCTGGGAACCCGGCGCCCACATCGATATCAGGCTACCCGCCGGAGAGATCCGCCAGTACTCCTTGTGCGGAGATCCGGATGATCGACGATCGTGGCGGATCGCCGTGCTCCGCGAGGAAATCAGCCGCGGCGGGTCCCATTACATCCATGAACAGGTCGTGACCGGTTCGGAAATTACGGTCGGCCAGCCGAGGAACAATTTTCCCCTCGTCGAGGGCGCTTCCTACCGGCTGCTGGCCGGCGGAATCGGCATCACCCCGTTCCTGCCGATGGTGCGTGAACTCGCCCGCCGCGGCGCCGACTGGCAGCTCTACTACGGCGGGCGCACCCGTTCGCGGATGGCGTTCCTGCCGGAGCTCGCCGCCTACCCGGACCGGGTGCACGTGCTGCCCGAGGACAGCGCCGGCCGGTTGCCCGTCGCCGACGTGGTCGCCGGGCTCGACGACAACGCGAGGCTGTACTGCTGCGGCCCGGAGGGCCTGCTCGCGGCGGCCGAGAAGGCGTTCGCCGACCGCGGTGTCGGCAGCCTGCACCTGGAGCGGTTCCGGCCCCGGCCGCAGGACGACGACCCTGAGGAGCAGCGCGGGTTCGAGGTGCGCCTGGCCCGCTCCGGCCGGACGATCCAGGTCGGCGCGCAGCAGTCCCTGCTCGACGCGCTGGACCGCGCGGGCCTCGACATGCCGTCCTCCTGCCGGGAGGGCACCTGCGCGAGCTGCGAGACTCCCGTGCTCGAGGGGGAGATCGACCATCGGGACTCCGTGCTGTCCGACGACGAGCGGGCCAGCAACACCACGATGATGATCTGTGTCTCCCGGGCCCGCTCGGAGCGGCTGACCCTTGACCTCTGACCCCGGGCTGACCCCCGTCCAGCCGGCCGGCCCCGCCCCGGTGCCGGCGTCCGGAAGCGGGCACGCCGTGGTGCTCGGTGCCGGCGTCGCCGGCCTGCTCGCCGCCCGGGTTCTCACCGAGACGTTCGCCCGGGTCACCGTCCTCGACCGGGACGACCTGCCCGGCCTCCACACCGACACCGCCGCCGACCCAGCCGCCGGCGGGGCCGGGCAGTTCGGGGACCGCCGCGGCGTCCCCCAGGCCCGGCACCTGCACGCGCTGATGGACCGCGGCCGCCAGATCGTCGAGGAACTGCATCCCGGCGCCGTGGCGGAACTGATCGCCGCCGGCGCGCCCACCAGCGAGGTCCTCGTCGGCGGGCGTTACTACATGCACGGCCAGCGGCTGCGGCCGACCTCGACCGGGCTCGTCTCCGTGCTCGCGAGCCGGCCGCTACTCGAACGCACCCTGCTGCGGCGCACCGCCGCGCTGCCCGGCGTCCAGGTGCGCCCGCGCACGGCGGTGGCCGGCCTGGTCGGCAGCGCCGCCGGCGGCGAGGGCGGCGAGGGCGGGCGGGTCACCGGCGTGCGGATCCGCCCCGGCGGGGACAGCGGCGACGCCGGCCCGGGCGCCGAGACGGTGCTGCCCGCCGAGCTGGTCGTCGATGCCAGCGGGCGCAACTCCCGCAGCCTGGACTGGCTGGCCGCCCTCGGCCAGCAGTCCCCACCCATCTCACGGGTCACCGTCGACCTCGGCTACGCCTCCCGGCTCTACGAGCGCCGACCCGAGCACCTCGACGGCGAGAACAGCGTCATCGTGGCCACCGCGCCCGGGCTCATCGGCGCGGGCGTGGCCAGGACCGAGGACTCCCGGTGGATCGTCACGCTCGCCGGCCTGCTCGGCGCGCACCCGCCGACCGACGACGCCGGCTTCCTGGCGTTCGCCCGCGCCCTGCCCGTGCCGGACGTGTACGACCTCGTCCGCGCGGCCACCCCGCTGACTCCGCCCGTGCCGTTCCGGTTCCGGGAGTCGGTGCGGCGCCGCTTCGAGGCGCTGCGTGCCCCCCTCGACGGCCTCGTCGTCCTCGGCGACGCGCTGTGCAGCTTCAACCCGCTCTACGCCCAGGGCATGACGGTCGCCGCCCAGCAGGCACTGGTGCTGCGCACGGCCCTGGCCGCCGGCCTGCCCGGGGTGCCGCGCCGCTTCTACGGTGCCGTCGCCCCCGTCCTGGACGTCGCCTGGGACATGGCGACGTCCGCCGACCTGCGCTATCCGCAGGTGACCGGCCGGCGCAGCCCGCGCGGGCGGGTGACCGGCGCGTATGCCGCCCGGGCGCAGCGCCGCGCGGCCCACGACCCGCGGGTCGCCCGGACCCTCATGCGGGTGGTGAACCTCGTCGACCCACCCACCGCCCTGCTGCGCCCGGCGCTCGCCGTCCGGGTGCTCGCCCCGACCCCGCGGGCGGGTCGGGCGGCCGACCGCAGTCCCGCCCGCGCGATCGCCGATCCCGCCGAGGCCGCTCGCCCCTGAGGGCGACCGTCCGCTGCCGGCGGCGGGCGCCCGACTCCGCAGGAGGAGACCCCATGGTCACCGTCCATCCCGACACATCCCGCTCACCGAACCCGGCCGACACCGCGCGGCCGACCCTGACGCTGGAACCGCCGGCGCCGGTGTTCGCCGGCGGCGACACCCCGTCGTCCCGGCTGATCACCGAGCTGTTCGACCCGGCGAACCGGGCCGACCCGTACTCGATCTACGTCCGGCTGCGCGAGATCGGCCCGCTGCACGACGGCCCGTTCGGCCTGCCGCTGGCCACGAACCACGCCGACTGCACGGCGGTGCTCGCAAACCAGGACTGGGGCCACGACCGCGAGGCCCACCAGCTGCACCCGACGCTGCCCGCCGAGGCCTTCCCGTCCACGTTCCTGTGGATGGAGCCGCCGGACCACACCCGGCTGCGCGGGCTGGTCACGAAGGCGTTCACCCCCCGGGTCGTGCACGGCCTGCGGCCCCGGATCGAGGCGCTCGTCGAGGAGCTGCTCGACGACGCCCTGGGCGCCGGCGAGTTCGACCTCATCCAGACCCTCGCCTACCCGCTGCCGCTGACCGTGGTCTGCGAGATCCTCGGCGTGCCCGCCGCCGACCACGCGCAGGTCCAGGTGTGGTCGCAGGCGATCGCCCGAGCCTTCGACCCCGACGTGCTGATGACGCCCGAGTCGCTGGCCCACCGCAACGGGACCATCCCCGAGTTCCTCGCGTACTTCCGCGAGCTGGTCGAGCGGGCCCGTCGCGGGTCGGGCGGCGACGACCTGATCAGCCTGCTCGCCGCCGTCGAGGACTCCGGCGACCGGCTGACCGCCGAGGAGCTGCTCGGCACCTGCGTCACCCTGCTCGTCGCCGGCCACGAGACGACCGTCAACCTGGTCGGCAACGGGATGCTCGCCCTGATCCGCCATCCCGAGCAGTTCGCGCTGCTGCGCGAGCGCCCCGAGCTGATCGGCGCCGCCGTCGATGAGCTGCTGCGCTACGACTCGCCGATCCACATGAACACCCGTGCCGCGAAGCGCGAGATGACCGTGGCCGGGCGCGTGTTCGCCCCCGGTGAGGGCATCGTCGCCCTCATCGCCTGCGCCAACCGCGACCCGGCCGCCTACGCCGACCCGGAGCGCTTCGACCTCACCCGCTTCGACCGCACCCGGCCCGACGCGGCGAAGCCGTTCAGCCGGCACCTGTCGTTCAGCCTCGGCCACCACTACTGCCTCGGCGCGCCGCTCGCGCTGCTGGAGATGGAGATCCTGCTGGCGGCGGTGCTGCGCCGCATCGGCGGCATGGAGCTGCTGACCGACACCCTGTCGTACAAGCCGAACATGCTCATCCGCGGCCTGTCCGAACTCCCCGTCCGCTTCCACGCCGCCTGAATCGCCGGCGTGATTCTTCCGGCCGTTTGCTGAACCCGATCAGACCTCCGCTCCGGGTACCGACTGGGTACCCGGAGCGGCTCGGTGGGGACGGCGGAGTGGTCAAGACACATCTCTTGGTCCGCGGGTCGTCGAGGATCCGTCAGGTCCCGGCCAGGGTGGCTTCGCGCCGCCCAGGCCGGTGGCGTCACAGGGCGGCGGGGGCCAGCTCGACCGGCAGTGAGCGCAGGCCGCGGTGGATGACGCTCGGCTGGTAGTCGAGGTCGTCGGTGGCCAGGCGCAGGCCCGGTGCGCGTTCCACCAGGGTGCGGATGGCGGTCGATGCCTCCAGCCGGGCCAGCGGTGCGCCGAGGCAGTAGTGCAGGCCGAGGCTGAAGCCGAGGTGGCGGGGGGAGCGGCCGGGCTCGGCGTAGCGGGTGACGTCGAGCTCGTCCGGGGTGGTGAACACCTCGCTGTCCCGGTCCGCCGAGCCCATCAGCACGATGGCCCCGTCGCCGCGGCGGAACTGGCGGTCGCCGACGGTCGTGTCGGCGAGGGCGACCCGCATCGTGAACTGTGTCGGGGTGTCGTAGCGCAGGATCTCCTCGATCGCCGGGCCGGCCAGGTCGGGCCGCCCGCGCAGCAGTTCGAGCTGGTCGGGGTGGCGCATCAGCGCCAGGATGCCGTTGCCGACCAGGTTGATGCTGGTCTCCATGCCGGCGACGAGCAGCAGCACGCAGATGCCGATGACCTCCGCGACGGTGAGCACCTCGCCGGCCTCCTCGACCGCGACGAGCCGGCTGAGCAGGTCGTCCTCGGGGTGGGCGCGGCGGCGCGCGACGAGGTCCGTCAGGTAGCCGACGACGCCGGCGCCGGCCGCGTCCCGTTCGGCGATCTCCGCGGGGGACAGCAGCGGCTCCGGGTCGGTGCCGCGGGCGATCGCCAGCTCCCACCGCCGCAGCTGCTCGGCGTCCTCCTCGGGCACGCCGAGCAGGCGCTGCCCGACCATCGCCAGGGCCAGCGGTGACGACAGGTCCCGGACCACGTCGAGCCCGCCCTCCTCGACCGCCCGGTCGACGAGTCCGTCCACGACGCGGGTGATCATGGGTGCGAGGTCGGCGACCATCCGGGCGCTGAACGCCTTGTTGACCAGGGCGCGCAGCCGGCGGTGGTCGGGCGGGTCCATCCGGATGAACGAGCCCGGCAGGCTCTTCGCCTGGTCCCAGAAGGGGCTGAGGCGGTCGACGTTGCCGTGCCCCCATGCCTGGCTCTGCAGCACGGCGGCGCAGTCGGCGAACCGGGACAGCACGGTCACCTCGGTGTCGCCGAGCCGGACGGCGGTCGGACCCGACGTCCGCAGCTGTCGGTAGTCGGGATACGGGTCGAGCCGGTGAGCGTCGTCGAACAGGTCGAGCGCGTCGGGCACGGCGCGGCCGAGCTCTGTTGAGGTCATGTATCCCGCTCCTTCGTGGTGCGGATCCGGATGATTACCTCGGAGATGCGCGGCGCGCTGTTCCGCGCTCCCGCGGGCGTCATCGTCTGGTCGTCACCCGTGCGGGTCAAGGCGCTTTCGGCCGGCTCGGCCAGATTTCATCGTGCGATACGAAAGAAATATCGAATCCATTACCTTTCGTTCGGAATTCACCGGGCCGTCGGGTCGGCGCGGTACTGTTCCCCCCGGGCGAATTCGCGCTGATCCGGGTGATGGGTGGATCCGCGCCCGGCGGTCCCGGGCATGGTCGGAAAGGCGGCACCGTGACGACCGAATCTCCCGAGCTGGCTGGCGGCACCGCGCGGCCGGCGGCGGCCGCCGGCCCGCCGGTCCCCGCCGGCCCGCCGGTCCCCGCAGGCATGGCGGGTCCGTCGGCCGAGCTGCTCGCCGTCTTCGATCCCCGCCACCGGGCGGATCCCTATCCCGCCCTGCGGGCACTGCGCGAGGCCGGCCGCTGCCACTGGATGTCGGCCGGCTCGCCCCGCATCGGGGTGGTCACCCGGCACCCCGACTGCATCCGGCTGCTGTCAGATCCGGCTTTCGGTCATCTGACGATGGCCGAAAGCGTCTTCCGTCCGGTCACGGACGTGGAGGAAGGGCTGCGCTCGATGCTGCGGGCCAACCCGCCGACCCACACCCGGCTGCGCCGCCTGGTCAGCCGGGCATTCACCGCCGGGCGGATCGCCCAGTTCGGATCGATGGCCCGCGAACTCGCCGCCGACCTGCTCGATGACGCCGTCGCCCGCGGCGAGATCGACCTCGTCGACGCCTTCGCCCGGCCGCTGCCGCTGCGGGTCATCTGCACCCTGCTGGGCGTGCCGCCGCGGGACGAGGAGGTCTTCGGCGACTGGGCGTCGGCGCTGACCCGCGGGCTGGACCCCGACCAGATGATGTCCGCGGCGGAGCGCGCCGCGCGCGCCGAGGGCACCCGCGGCTTCCACGAGTACTTCACCGAGCTGATCGCCCGGCGCCGGGTCGAGCCTGGCGACGATCTGCTCAGCGCCCTGATCGCCGTCCAGGATCAGGACGACCGGCTGTCCGCGGCGGACCTGCTCGACCTGTGCGTGCTGCTGCTCGTCGCCGGCTACGAGACGACCGTCAACATCGTCTCGGCCGCCGTCCTCGCGTTCGCCCACGCGCCCGAGCAGTACGCGCTGCTGCGCGAGCGCCGCGAGCTGGTGCCCGCGACGATCGAGGAGACGCTGCGTTTCGACCCGCCGATCCAGTGGCTGGCCCGCTCGGTGCTGGCCGACACCGAGATCGCCGGGCACGCGGTGCGCCGCGGCGACGGCGTCATCGGCGTGCTCGCCGCCGCCCACCGCGACCCCGACGTCTTCCCGGACCCCGACCGCTTCGACGTCACCCGTTACGCCGGCCCCGGCCAGCCCGCCCGCCACCTCGGCTTCGGCCAGGGCATCCACTACTGCCTCGGCGCTCCGCTGGCCCGCCTGGAGGCCGAGATCATGCTGACCGCCCTGCTCGACCGCGTCGCCTCGATCGAGGTCACCGCCGACCCGGACTACCGCCCGCACCTGGCCGTCCGCGGCCCCCGCATGTTGCCGGTCCGCCTGATCCCGGCCTGATCGCCGAAAGGGCCGCGTCGCCGGTCTGGTGACGCCGCTAACGGGATGCCGGTGCGCCCATGGCCGCGAGGATGCGCTCCCGCTGTTTCGCCGCGTACGACGCCTGGTCGTTGAGCCGCGGAAACGGTTCATCCGGCACGGGAATCTGGAGGAAGGCACACAGGGGTTCCCAGCCCTCGGTGACGTCGAGGACAAGTAGCCGGTCCGCCGGGATTTCGCGTTTCACCGACTCGTTGTGCTCCGTGAACATGCGCAATGCGGCATCCCGGTCCCTGAAACGGCCATGGAAGGCTCCGTTCCACACCACCTGGTTCATCATCGCGATGGCGCGCCGGCCGTCCTCGCTCATCGTGGGCGGCGCCGTCATGGCCGAGCGGAGCAGTGTGTTCTCGACGCTGGAGTACCACGCTTCGGGGTCGCGGACGGTGAGGATCACCCGCGCCGACGGATAGTGTCCGCTGAGCTCACGCCAGAACAGCGCGCCCGGCCAGTCGACCGTCGAGCGGTACCCGGCATACATCTCGTCCCAGTCCGTCGGGTGCCCCTCGGCGGCGGCCGTCCAGGCCGGAATGGAGTCCCGTCGCGCGAGGACCTCATCCATGTGATGACAGGGACCGAACCCGAGCTTTTCGAGAGCCAGCTTCAGCGAGAGCGTTCCGGTACGGCCGAATCCCGCGCCGATGACGTCGATCAAAGCTCCTCCTCGGAAGGTGAGTCGCCAGAGTAGCCGCGCCGCCCAGTGTGTATCCAGTGTGTCGAATGGCAATTAGTTGACCTTCTGTAGTGGGTGTCTCTCGGTCGCTGGCCGCTACCTGCAATCCGTCGCGCAGGCCGCGGACGGTCGCCTACACGACGGCTTTCGAACCCCGCGGTCGGCGGGACGCGCGGTTATAGTCAGGTCGCCCAGCCGAACCGGCCGGGGAAGCGGGCGACGCTGCGGACGCGGGAGCGGCGTGTGATCGTGCAGGGGCACGTCCGGGCAGCGCTGCCCGACTACGACGTCGGGCCGGAGCTCGGCCAGGGCGGGTTCGGTCGTGTCTACGCCGGCCGGCACCGCCGGCTCGGCCGGCCCGTCGCCATCAAGGTCCTGGGGCTGTCCGCGTCGGACGTGTCCGCGGGAGCCGAGGTCGACGCCGAGGCGCAGATCATCGCCCGCCTCGACCATCCGCACATCGTCCGGGTGTTCGACTACGTCCGCGCGTCCGACATGGCGCTCATCGTCATGGAACTGCTCTCGGGCGGAACGCTCGCCGAGCGGGCCCACGCCGGCCTGTCGCCGCAGGCCGCCTGCGCCACCGTCGCCGCGGTCGCCGCCGCCCTGCACCGCGTGCACCGCCTCGGCCTGCTGCACCGCGACATCAAGCCGTCCAACATCATGTTCGCCGCGGACAACGCGCCGCGGCTCACCGACTTCGGCATCGCCCGGCTGCTGGAGGCCACCGGCGGCATCGCCCCGACCAGCGTGATCGGCTCCACGCCGTACCTCGCGCCAGAGGTGTTCGAACTTGCCGCCCCGGGTGTCGGGGCCGACGTGTACGCCCTCGGCGCCGTGTTCTACGAACTGCTGGCGGGCGCGCCGCCGTTCGACGTCGACCCGCGGCCGCACGTCATGGCCGAACGGCACCGCTTCGCCGTGCCCCCGCCGCTGCCGGCTCCGGCCGCCGCGTTCGAGGCGCTGACGATGCGGGCGCTGGCGAAGGACCCGGCGGACCGCCAGCCCGGCGCGCTGGCCTTCGTCGAGGAGCTCGTCGCCGTGGCCGACCGGGTGTTCGGCCCCGGCTGGCTGGCCGGCGCCGGCGTCAGCTTCCGCGGCGACGACGACCTGCGCCGCCCGGACGAGGACCCGGCCGACCCGCGCGGCCTGTTCGGCCTGCCCGGCCCGCGCGGGACGCTCCCGCTGGGCCGGCCGGTGGGAGCGGCGGATGTCGACGGGCCGCCACCGCACACGCCGGATCGTTGGCCGCCGGATCGCCGGCCGCGGGTGCCGGGCGCCGGGCGCCGGACCGGACGGATTCCGCCGCCCGGAACGCTGAGTCTGGCGCGGTGGATGCGCGCGGACCCGCCGGCGGCCCGGTTCGGCTCGGCCCGGGTGTCCGCGGCGGCGCTGGTCGCCGTCATCGTCGCCGTCGTGGCCCTGCTCGCGACGGGTGTGCTGCGGGTCGGACCGGGCAGTGGCGCCGTTGCGGCGGCTGCCCGCGCGAGCACCCCGCCGCCGACGGTCTACCCGGTGGCCGCGCCGATGCCGCTGCGCGGACTGATCAGCCTCGCCGCCGACGCGAGCGCCGGGAGCACCGCCGGCCCGGCCGGCGGGATCTACCTGACCGACTCCAGCCAGCACTCCCTGCTCCAGTTCACCGGCGCGACGGCGAGCACGCTGATCGGCCACCTGGGCGGGGACCGGGTCGGCCGACCGGGCGCGGCGCGGGACGAGCCGGCGGCGACGTCCGGCCTGCGCCGCCCGGGGGGAGTGGCCGTGCAGGCGGGCTCGGTTTTCGTGGCCGACGAGTGGAACTGCGCCGTGCGGCGGATCTACCGTCCACCCGGCCAGCCGTGGCGGGTCGAGACCGTCGCCGGGCGCCCCGCCGACGACAGCGCGGACGCGGGCATCGGCGGCGCCACGAGCGACCCCGGCTCCGATGCCGGCCACGCCCCGCCCTCGCCGGCGGACATCTGTCCGCGTGGCGCGACGACCGGCCCGACGAGTGTCGGCGCGCGGATCGGGACGCCGACCTCGGTCGCCGTCGGCCCGACTGGTGCCCTGTACGTCACCACCGGCTACGCCGGTCAGGTCTGGCGGATCGATCCGAACGCCGGCACCGGCGACTACCGGTCGACCCCGGCCACCCTCGTCGCCGGCAACGGCGTCGAGGCCGACCGCCGCATCCCCGCGACCCGCGAACGCCGGTACACCGCCGCCGCGCCCGCGACCAGGATTCCGCTGGAGAACACCTACGCGGTCGCCGTCGACGGTGCGGGCCGCGTGTTCGTCCTGTCGTACGGCGAAGGCTACGCCCGGATCCACCTCATCGACAACGGCACGATCACGACGGTCGTGCAGCGCCCCCTCGCCGACGCCGACCTCACCGCGCTGGCGCCGGCCCCCGGCGGCCGGGGAGTGCTGTTCACCGACGCCCGGTCCCGGACGGTGTGGCAGATCGCCGCCGGCCCTGGCGCCGCGGCGGGGGAGCCGACGCGGATGCTCGGCGGGACCTGCGTGGGCGACACCGAGCAGCTGTTCGGCGTCGCCGCCGACCGCGCCGGCGACCTGTACTACTCCTGCAACGATGCCACCCAGGCGTCCGTCTACCGGGTCACCGCGCGAGCCCTCGCCGCCGGCACCACCGGCCCGGGCCAGCGCGTCCTCTACTGATCGGGGCGGTCCGGCCCGACGTCGACCGCGGGCGGGGGTCGCCGTGCCGGGCGCGTCGGCCGGTCAGTCGACGCGGGCGCGGGTGATGACCTCCTCGGGGGTCAGGGGCGAGGCCGGGTGGTGGCTCAGGCACAGCGACGTGCGGATCGTCCGGAAGGTCACCGCCTCGCTGGTGGCGTAGAACTCGCCCGTGCCGAGCCGGCCGATGTCGGGCGCGTCGCCGCCGGCGGCCCGGGCCATCACCCGAGCCGCGTCGATCTGGGTGGGGGCGTTGAGCCGGCCGAACAGCTGGGTCGTCGCGTTGCCGGGGATGCCGTTGTGCAGGTTCTTCGGTGCCTGCGTCGCGAAGACCAGCCCGAGGCCGTACTTGCGGGCCTGGGAGGCCAGCGCCAGAGTGCTCGCCGTGCAGGCGGTGGACTGCCCCGCCGGGGCGAACGTCTGCGCCTCGTCCATGACGAACAGGCCGCCGAGCGGGCGCTCGCCGGCCGGGTTGCGCTTCACCCAGGAGAACAGCGCGAGCTGGAGCTGGTTGACGAAGCTCTGCCGCTGCTCGTCCTGCGGCAGCCCGATCAGGCTGATCACGGAGACGCGGGCGCGGCGTCCCGGCGCCGGGCGCAGCAGCGTCCCCGGGTCGACCGGCTCGCCCCTCCCGCCGAACAGCGGATCGTTGACCATCGCCGCCCGCAGCGCCTGGGCCAGCTCCGCCGCCCGCCTGCCCTTCGGGTCGAGATCGTCCACCACCCCGTCCGGCAGGTCGGCCAGCAGGTCGACGAAGGCGGTCAACCCGGTCCGGTTCCCGTTCGCGAAGCGTTGCAGCGCCGCGGTCAGGATCGCGCGGCCGACGCTGGCCCGATTCGTGTTCCCGGTGACGTTCGCGCGGGCCGCCAGCGTCGCGACGGCCGCGTCGACCGCCGCCGCGAACTCGTCGGGATCGTCGCGCACCCCCGCGAAGTCGGGCAGCGGCTGGAAGCTCAACGGCCGCCCGCTGTCCCGCCGCGGCGTCCAGATCACCACATCGGTCGCCGCCAGATAGTCGGCGGCCAGGTCGGCGTCCCCGTCGGCCCAGCCGGACGGCGGACTCGGCCAGGCGTCGCCGAGGCGGGCGAGGTCGTTGTTCGGATCGAGCACGATCGAGGACACCCCACGCAGCGCGCACTCCTCGACCAGTCGCCGGATCAGCACGGTCTTGCCCGAGCCGGAGCCCGCGAAGATCGCGACATGGCGGCGCAGCACCTCGAGATTCACCGGGATCGGTGTGCCGTCGGTAGCGGCTGATCCGAGGCGGAACGCCGTGGAGCTGGTCTCGGCGCCTCGATCGTCCGCCCGCGGGGCCGGCTCGTCGACAGGCGCGGTGTCGGGCGCGGTGTCGGAGTCGGGGGTCGGGTCCGCGAGGACGGTGTTCGGGTTTGCCCGGTCGGTGCCGGCGGTGGCGGCGGTGCCGGCGGCCGCGTTGGTCGCGTCGCCGAGCGCCTCGCTCAGCAGGGCCGTTGCGCTGGCGGGGCGGCGGTCGAGCAGCCACTCGCGCAGCCCGGGTGGCCGCTCGTCGAGCAGCGTGCGCAGGGCGGCGAAGGCGGCCCGGTCGGCTGGCGTCAGTGGCAGGGTCCGGCCGCCGGCGGCGTCGAAGGCGGCCAGCGCCTGCTGGACCTTCGTCCCGGTGCTCCACTGCTCGTCGCGCAGCAGGAACAGTCGCCGCCGTGGCGTGCCGGCGGAGATGGCGGCGGTGGCGGCGGTGGTGCAGGCCGCGGTGATGCGGGGCAGGATCGCGTTCCCGTGCCCGGCGGTGATCGCCCGGAAGCACCAGTGCAGCGCCTCGCCGGTCTCCGCGTCGAGCGTGTGGGTCAGCTTGGCGTGCAGCGGCGGGCGGGCGGGCGCTCGGACTCGGCTCGAGGGTGAAGTCCCGCGCGCCGGCGTTCTCCACGATCCAGGCGGACAGCCCGGCGGTCAGCAGCGTGGGCACGAGGATGTCCTCGTTGGCCGCGGTCAGACTCGGCACGGTCTCGCGCAGTTCGTCGTACTGCCGATCCAGTGCGGCCAGCAGGGTCGGATCGACGGCGGGCTGCTCGTCGGGCCCGCGGCCGCCGCCGTTCCCGCGGGGCCTCGTGGCGTCATCCGGCAGGTCCGCGCCGTCCTCCCCCGGCGTGGCGGCGAAGTCGTGCAGCTCGCGGACGACCCCGGCGGCCAGACACTCCTGCACGTGCCGGTCGATCCGCTGGAGCAGTTCGCGCGGGGTGTACTGCGGGGCCCGGTCGAAGGCGGCCCGGGTCACCGGCCAGGTCGGATAGGGCGGGACGCAGCCGACGCGGTCGTAGTCCTCCCGCAGCCGCCGTTCGATGATCTTCGCGGCGTCGGTCGTCTCGGCGAGCCGCACCAGCCGCGCGACGGGAAGCGACGCCCACGAACCCGCGTCCGGCTCCGCCGCGGCCACCGCCCCGGCCGGAGCTGTCCGCGCGCCCGACGTCGCCGGCCGTGGGGTGGGCGTCGTCCGCGCGGCCGAGGGCGGTGCCTGCCCGGTCGGCGCGGCAGCCGAGGTTGATCGCTCCGGTCGTGTCTGCGTGTACGACCCGGTCCAGGCGCGCTCGGGGGAGGCGGACGCACGCAGGGCGGGCCTTCGGGTCGGGGTGCCGGGCGCGGCACCCGAGTGGGTCGGAGCCGGCCGCGGTTCCCGCGGCCGGCTGCCGCCGCGGGCGGTGACCGCGGGACGGCGCGGGTCACCGGAGTCGCTCTTCCCACACCGACGGGCGGTCAGTGGCCCCTCGGCAGCCGGCCGGGCCGCGCGCGGGTCCAGGCTGCCGGAAGCCCGTAGTGTCCTCGCCGCATCCATCGCGGGCGGCTCGATGGTGGGAAACTCCTCCGCTCGGGTGGCTCGAGGTGCGGTGTCTGCGCGGTGGTCCGGGTCGCGGGTGGGAACAGGGAAGGCCGGTTCGTCGCCGCTGGGCGCTGGACGGCGCGGACAGGCGGGTTCGCGCAGGGGCTTCGCCCGTCCGTCGATGGCGTGCCGGACGAGCGTGAGCAGGGTGGTGCGCGCGGCCTCGGCGGTGGCGTCGACCAGGTCGATCGGAGCCAGCCGGGCAAGCAGGCCGACCGGTTCACACGCCTCGACGAGTACCGGCAGCAGCCGGCGGTCGGACCCGGACGGATTCGCCGCGACCGCCGCCTGCCATTCGGGCACATCGTCCAGGGACCGCAGATAGGCCGCGGACAGCACCAGCGGAGTGCGTTTCGCGCCCACGATCCCAGCCTGGACATGAGTACTCCAGTTCGAACCGGGAACGCAGTCCCAGGCGCGGATCAGGACCCGGTACCGGGCGGATTCCAGCTGCCAGGCGAGCCACTCGGCCCAGGCGCAATCCTGCGCAGTGTACGAAAGGAGAAAGTCCCACTCTTCTTCTACGGATTCTTCCGCCGACACCAGGTGTCACCCCCGTCGGAACCACCCCCGAATGACGGTTCCGTCGCACGATTGTGCCATTGCCTTGTGCGGCCTGGTCCACCGGCTTTCGTTGGTGTGCGGGGCAGCCAGTGCGCGGGGGCAGCCGGTGTGCGTGACAGCGGTGTGCGCGACGATGGAGGCCGGGTGGTTGTCCGGCGGCGGCGAACTCAGGTGGAGGGGGTGCGGATGGCGACCGGTGACCGGGTGCTCTACGTGGTGGCCTGCGGCGGATATCCGGCGGCGGACCTGCCGGACTTCGTCGCGTACGCCCAGGATGCGGGCTGGGACGTCTGCGCGGTCGCCACACCGGCCGCGACAGGATTCCTCGACGTCCCGCGGCTCGCCGAGCTGACCGGTCACCCGGTGCGTTCGCGGTACAAGCGGCCGGAGGAGGCGGACGTGCTGCCCCCGGCCGACGCGTTCGTCGTCGCGCCAGCCACCTTCAACACGATCAACAAGCTCGCTGCCGGCATTTCCGACACCCTGGCGCTCGGCCTGCTCAACGAGGCGCTCGGCGCGGGCCTGCCGATCATCATGGCGCCCTATCCGAACAGCGGACTCGCCGGCCATCCCGCCTACGTCGCCAGCGTGCACGCGCTACGGGCGTGGGGGGTCCGGCTGGTGTTCGGCCAACCGGGCGACCCGCGAGGCGGCGCGGACCAGCCCGGCCGCGAGAACACCACGTTCCCGTGGTCCGACCTGCGCGTCGCGCTCGCCGAACTCGCCTGATACGGCCAGCGCGGACGCGCCCGAGGTGCGATGGGAATCCGCGGGGTCAGGACGTCGGCCGTGGATCTGCTTTTCCGGTCATACCTTCTCGAGGTCGTCGACGGAGCGCAGCCCGGCCAGATCGACGTTGTTCTGCAGGTCGGTGACGGACTCGAAGGAGCCGATCTCGGTGCCGTCGGCGGCAGTGACCCGGAGCAGATAATCGGTGTACTCCTGCTCGAGCGCCGGATTGAGGAGCTCGATCCGGCTTCCCGCTCTCGTGATCCATCGCATGTATCCAGTGTGGGCTGCTCTCGAGGGCGGGTCGAGTGCCGTGTCGACCCTGTGGCAGGGGTCGGAATGCCCGCCCGCGTCCCGGACCCGGGCGGTGCGACCGGGGGCAGAAAAGGCGGTTTGGCAGCGCGAGGCGGAAAGGCGGTTCGGGAGTGTGACGATGCTGCCCCGGTCCCTGCGCCGCGGGTCTACCGGATGGCGCCCTGAGCGGCCTGCTTACGGGACGCCCGACCGTCGGCCGGTCGGACGACGTCGGTCAGGGCGGCGGCGAAGTCGTCGAACAGGGCCCGGACCTGGCCTTCGCTGTGATCACGCAGGTCGTGACCGACCCACCCGATCAGATCGCCGTTCGGGGCGTGGCGCAGCCGGACCGTGATGCCGATCGTCTCCATCCGGCCTGCCAGCGACTCCGGATCCACTGTCGCCCCGACGGCCGCGCCGAACGGGATCGGCGCCTCGCTGCCGTAGCGGGGCAGGTACTGGAACATGATGTATCCGCCGCGCTGGGAGAACCTGGGCATGTCCGGGCTGTTGGCATGGACCTCGCTGAGCGGGATGTGCGTGTGCTCGTAGGCGGCCAGCACTGCCTCGCGCGCGGTCGGCGTCAGCGTCTCCCAGGAGCTGCCGGCGGGTACGGACATCCGCAGGATCACCGGATGCAGGAACGGGCCGATCATCGTGCGGGTGTCCGGGTGACCCCGCTTCTCGATGATCGAGGGGATGGCCAGGTCCCGGCCGGGGATCCGGGCGGCCACCGCCAGGGCGAAGCCGGTCAGCAGCGCGCAGAACGGCGTGGTCCGGTGGGACAGCGCCCACCGTTCCAGCCGCCGCACATCGGCGGCGCGCAGGACGGTCGCCTGGAAGGACGCCGGAACGGGCGCGGTGCGGTCGCCGCAGTCGCGATCACAGGGGAAACTCATCGGCTGGAAGGTGCCGGAGGTCCGCAGCCAGGACCGCAGCGTCTCCTCGTCGCGGGGACGGCTGAGCTGGTGCTGGACGTAGGCGCCGTACTGTAACGCCAGCGGTGCGATGCGACGGCCGGCCAGGCGCGCCTCGTAGGCCTGGGCCAGCTCCTGGACGGCGATCGTGATCGAGCGGGCGTCGATGTAGAGGTGGTTGCAGGACAGGCCGACGAGGTGGTCGTCGTCGCTGAGTCGACTCAGGAAGCCCCGGATGACCGGCGGTCGGTCGGCGGCTATCGGCACCGCCGACCAGGCCTGGGCCAGCTCCGCGGGTGAGCGCCCGGCCGCCTCGATCCGTTCCAGCGACACCGTCCGGTGCGGGTGGACCTGCTGGCACCACATCCCGTGCTCCTGCACCAGCGTCGTGCGCAGGATGTCGTTGCGGGCGACGACGTCGTCGAAGGCGGCGTCGAGGCACTCCACGTCGAGCGGCCCGCGTACCCGGGCCGTCGAACTCAGGGTGAAGCCGGGATCCGGTTTGCCGGTCGCGGCGGCGACATCGCTGATCATCAGGATCTGCTGGAAGTCCGAGGCAGGCCAGGTCAACATGGGGCAGTGATCTCCTGGGCGAGGCGGTGGCTGTGGTCGGGGACGCTGCGGCGCACGGCGGCGAGCCGGTGTTGCGCCGCCCGGGCGAGCAGCACTCCGGGGACGTGCAGGCCGAGAGCCACTGCGGACGGCAGGATGACGACCATCGGCCGCTCAGCCTTCCTGACCGCCGGTACCGGGCATTGCCGGCGGTGCCGCGCCCGCCAGTGCGCCGAGGCTCAGCCGGCGGCGTAGCCGCGCGGTGAACTCGACGGTCCCGCCGGCGGCGCGGTAGCCGTCGAGGAATGCCTGGTCGTCCTCGATGTCCCCGAACAGGGCGAGGGACACGAAGTCGGCATACGGATCGCCCCAGAAGAACCGCTCACCGTCGATCACCCCGCCCAGCCGCGGCGGATCGTCCGCGACGAGCACGTTGCTGTCCCACAGGTCGAAGTGGACCAGCACCGGGGTGCGCACGTCCGCGAGCAGATCCAGGTTCGCCTCGACGGCCGCGCGGATCTCCACGATCGGCCGGGCCAGCTCGGTGCCTTCCCGCTCCGCCAGCGGTCGTCCCGGCAGCGCCGTCAGGACCAGGGCGTCCTGCGGCAGGACGGCGCCGTCGAACGCGGTGGCCAGCACCCGCGGGGTCGGGACGTCGGCGAGTGCGGCCGCTCGGTCGAGGAACAGCGCCTCGGAGCGCATGATGTCTCGTTCGTAGTCCGGGCACGGTGTGTCGGGCAGCGGCGCGATCTTGAGGATGACCGTGCGGCCGTCGGCGAGGCCCACCCGCAGAACCGTGTTGTAGGTGCCGCCGCCCACCGTGTCGACACTCGCCGGCGGGGCGCCGGCGCCTGACGCTTTCGCGATGAGGGAGTCGACGGCAGACTGGTCGATCTGGTGGTCGATCGCGCTGTTCATATCGGCTCCTGGAAGGGGTGACCGGGCCGCGCCTGGCACGGCCGATGTGTTCGGGACGCGGCCGTCTCCGGCGCGCACAGCCTGCTGGAGCCGCTCCAGCACCGAGACCCGCACCTCCGCGTCGGCCCGGTCGCGCATCGCCCGCGGGCCGTTTGGCTTGTGGTCAAAGGAATCCTGGATGCGCGTGAGCTGAAAATCGTAATAGCTGATCGACCGGAATTGCATGACGGTGCGGCATCCGGCAGGCCGAGGCTCGAGGCGAGGATCGGCGGCTGCTGGGGCCCGCGTTCGGACCCGTGTCGTAGCGTGGAGCAATGTCGGGGCGGCGTCGCGAGGAGATGATCGCGAGCCGGAGCGGCGCCCGCGCGCCCCGGGCCACGGTCGCCTCCTGCCGTTGGTCGGCCCGCCAGGGACGCTGACGGCTGATGCGTGGGACCGTCGCGGTCGTCGAGGACGACGGGGTGTTGTGCGCGACGATCGTCCGCGTGCTGCGCCTCGAGGGGTTCGACGTGGCCTGGTCCGCCGCGACAGGCAGCGAGGCCCTGCGGCGGGCGGCCGGTGCGATCGCGCCCGACGTGTTGATCCTCGACGTCGCGCTGCCCGATACCGACGGGCGGGACCTGCTGGGAGCGCTGCGAAGCCGCGGGGTCGCCGCGCCCGCGCTGCTGCTGTCCGCGCGAAGCTCGGTCGCCGACAAGGTGCTCGGATTCGGCGCCGGCGCCGATGACTACCTGACCAAGCCGTTCGCGATCGACGAGCTGCTCGTGCGCCTGGACGTGCTGGTGCGCCGGGCACCCGGCGCCGTCGCGAGCGGATTCGTCCTCGATCCGGTCCGGCACGTCGTCGCCGGACCGGTTGACTCGCGGCCACTGTCGCCCACCGAGTACCGACTGCTCGCGGCGCTGGTCAGCCGGCGCGGCGAGGTGGTGCGGAGAGCGTCGTTGATCTCCAGCGCGTGGCCGCCGGGCTCGGTCGTGCAGGAGAACACCCTGGACAGCTATGTCGCGCGGCTGCGGCGAGCGCTGCGCGACGTCGGTGGCCGACCGTCGATCGCGACCGTCCGGGGCGTCGGCTACCGGCTCGACTGATGCGGCGGCGGCTGGTGCGGCTCGCGATCGTGGTCATCGCGGTCTCGGTCATACTGCTCACTGCGGCCTTCTGGCTGCTCCTGCGCGGCTGGCTCCGCCACGACGCCGACGCCCTGCTGGCCTCGCGCGCCCGGTCGGCGGCGGCGATCGTCGCCGTCGACTCCGGCCACCTGGTTGTCGAGGAGACGCCGGGCGACGAGGCGATCGAGCCGGAGATGTGGCTTTTCGACCTGAGCTCGTCGCCGGTGGTACGCCCGCCCGTGCACCGTTCCCTGGACGCTGCGGCGGCGGCACTCGCGTCCTCGGCACCGGCCACGCGGATGGTCGGCCAGGTCGAGCTGCGGTCGTTGCCCGTCCTGGACGGGCCTCGGCCCGTCGGCACGGTCGTGGTGGCACTCAGCCTGGCGCCCTACATCCACAGCGAGCGGCTCGCCGTCGGCGCGGCGATCGTGCTCGACGTCGTGATCCTCGCCGGGACGGCGCTCCTGATGCGCCGGCTGGTCGGCTCGGCGCTGCACCCCGTGGCCGAAATGACGGTCCGCGCCCGCGACTGGGGCGCGCACGACCCGGACCAGCGGTTCGGCCTGGGGCCGCCGCACGATGAGATCACGGGTCTCGCCGCGACGCTGGACGGTCTGCTCACCAGGCTGGCGGCGAGCCTGCGCCACGAGACGCTGGTGACCTCGCAGATCGCCCACGAGCTGAAGGCACCGCTGGCCCGGATGCGGGCCGGCGCCGAGGCGAGCGCCCGGTACGACACCGGGCCCGACGCGCTGCGGGCGGCCCTCGCGGGCGTCGTCGGCGAGGTCGACGAGCTCACCAGGATCGTCGAAACCCTCCTGAAGGCGCCCGGCACCACCGCGACGACCGGACGCGCGGACCTTGCCGAGGTGGCCGGGCGGCTCGTGCGGGACGCCGCCCTGCGTCCCGGTGCCCGGATGACCGTCCACGGCACCGCCCGGCCGGCGTTGTGCGACCCGGACCTGGCCGAGCGGATCCTCGCGCCGATCGTCGACAACGCGCTGCGGCACGCCGCGTCGACCGTCGCCGTCCAGATCGACGACGTCGGACCCGCGACGGGCCGCCCGAGCGTCGTGCGGGTGACCATCACCGACGACGGCCTGGGGTTCACCTCCGACGAGGTCGGCGCGGTCTTCGAGCCCGGGTACCGGGGCATCGCCGTGAGCGGAGACGGCGCCGGCCTCGGACTGCCGCTCGCGCGCCGGCTGGCCCGGCTCGTCGGCGGAGACGTCCGGGTCTTCCCCGCGCCGCGGAGCCGAGTGGTGGTCACGCTGCCCGCGTTGCCGGAGATCTGATGGTCGCAACCGGCAACCGGCAACCGGCAACCGGCAACCCGCAACCCGCGGCCGTCGACGTCCCGGCCTGGCCTGGCCGCCTGCTAACGGTCGACGACGGCGGCCTGCTCCACGCCTGGCTGGCCGGGCACCATCGGGTGGGAACCGGGCTGGACGAGCTCCGTGCGGTCCTTACGGGTGACGGTCAGGTAGACCACGGTCGCGACGATGGCAACGAGGAACAGCAGACTGGTGGCCAGGGTGCCGAGCCCCGCGCCACCCTCGTCGGTGGCGCCGCTGAGGTAGTCACCCGTCGAGCCGCCCAGCGGGCGGGTGAGCACGTAGGCGATCCAGAAGGACAGAATCGGGCCCAGACCGAGCCACCGGTGCGCGACATGGACGACCGCGATCGCGACGGCGAAGATGACGACCGCGCTGAACAGGCTGAGCCCCAGGCGGTCGGTCAGCAGGTCGCCGGCGGCGGTGCCGAGCGCGAAGGTGAACAGCACCGCGAGCCAGTAGAAGACCTCGCGTCGTCTGGTGACGATGCTGTGGATCGAAAGGGTGCGTTCGACGCGGTACCAGAGGACGAACGTGAGGGCGAGCAGCGCCGAGAAGGCGACCGTGCTGACGATGAGGCTCACGTTGAGGCCGTCGGTCAGATTATCGGTGATCAGCGTCCCAACGACGCTGATGAGAACGACCGTGGTCCAGTACACGCCCGGGATGTACCGCCGAACTCGGAACTGCGCCGCCAGCGCGACGACGAGCAGCACGGACATCAGGGCCGTCGTGGTGCCGAGGCCGAGCCCCACGGTGCTGTTGAGATAGTCGGCGGCGCTTTCACCCACCGTCGTGCACAGGACTTTGATTATCCAGAAGTAGACGGTGATCTCAGGGACTTTGTTCAACGTCGGCCGACTTCCGGCCCGTGCCGTCACGGCTGCGGTAGGCATGCTCACGGCGCCAAGAGTGCTGCTGCCAACCTGACGAAAACCTGACTGGCCGTGCGCGTTTTCCGCACCTGGCCGGCCGCACAGGAGAAAAGTACCAGGCCTACACCGTCCTCACATGTCGGCAGCGTCAGACTCGGCCCCGACAGCGTGCTTCGCCCGTAACGAGTGGGTGATATCGGTCAGGGAACGGGAACAGGTGCGGGATCCCGGACAGATCCGCGCGAGGATCTGCCGCCGCCTTGTCGCGGGGCTGTCCGGACTCCTGCTGACGGCACTCCTGATCGCCGTCGTCCACCGGGGCGGCACGCCGTTCGCGCTCGACGCAGCCTGGCAGGGGTCTACCAGGTCCGGGGCCTCGACCTGTCGAACATGACTCTGGTCGAGGGCGAGCACGGAGTTGTCGTGATCGACCCGCTGGTGTCCACGGAGGTCGCCGCGGCGCCATGGCCCGCGGGTCTCCGTGCTGGCGTTCAGCCCGGACGGCACCAGCCTCGCTTCGGGTAGCGACGACCAGACGTGCTGGTGTGGGACATGCAGCTGCCGAGAATCACGGCCAGGCTGCTTGCGTACAGCGATCAGATTCTGAGTCCTGCCTTTCGGGCTGACGGTCGACGGCTTGCTTCCGCCGGCGAGGATCACACAGTTGTCCTCTGGAACCTCGACGAGAAGCGGCCGCTCAACGCGGGACTGCGGTACTCCCTCGATCCTGGCGCTGGAGAGGTGTCCACCGCGGTGTCGTTCCGTCCCGATGGCAGCCGCCTGTCCGCGGCGATGTCCGGATTCCTGGTGGTGTGGAACACCGACGAGAACGCCTGGCCACGCAGAGCGTGTTCGCTGGCATCACGCGAGCTGACCGAATCCGAGCGCCGGGCGTACCGCATCACCGACGAGTCCCCGGTGTGCCGAAACGGAGTGTGAGGCCGACAGCGGAGCGCCATCGATCGTGGCAGGTACCGGTTCAGTCGCCAGGTTCGCTCGGGTCGAAGGGTGCGGCCGGCTCTGGCGGACTGATCGGGTGTGCCAGGGCCCAGGTGGCCCATTCGCTCAGGGCGGCGTTGAGGCGGGTGCCCGCTTCGGCGGCGATCCGCAGTGCCTCCATCTGGGGGCTGTGACCGAACTCGCCGCGGTCCTTCGCCCCGGCGAGCTGCCGGTAGCTGGCTGCGACGGACTCGTAGTACGCGGCCTCGCGGCGGAGATGGTCGCTGAGCTGGTCTGGTGTCATCAGCCAGAAGAATGCCGACCGCAGGAGGGCCTCCAGCCGCATCGTGTGATCGACCTCGACCGTGGTGAGCCACCGCCGGACCTCCGCGAGCCCGCGGTCGGTGATCCGGTAGGCCTTCCGGCGCCGCGGGCCTTCCGACTCGACCTCGATGAACGCCTCCTGTTCGAGGCGGCGCAGCTCACCGTAGATCTGTGGATGGCCCGCCGGCCACACCGCACCGAGCACGTCGTCGAAGCGGCGACTCAGGTCCCAGCCGCTGGCCGGGTGCTCGGCCAGCAGCCCCAGCAGCGCGTGCCGAAGCGACATCGAGCACCGCCTTTCTCCAGGTCCACCGGCCGAGGTCAAGCATGACATGTGTGCATTGACATGTCGGGTCGCAGCCTCCTAATGTCGATATGGACATGTTGCTAAGAACATGTCTACTTCGACGTGAGGATGGACTTCGGATGGTCGAGCAGACGCGCGGCAGCGTCCTTGTCACCGGCGCCGGCGGTGGGATCGGCGTGGTGACCGCGCGGGCGCTGGTCGCCCGCGGGTACCACGTCTACGCCGGGGTCCGCCGGCCTGGCGGCCCGGATGGCCCGGCGGGCCGCCTGGGCGCGGCGGGCATCGAGGAGATCGAGCTCGACGTGACCGATCCGGGCAGCGTGCGCGAGGCCGCGGACGAGATCGCGGCTCGCCAGCGCGGCGCGGGCCTCACGGCGCTCGTCAACAACGCGGGCGTCCTGGTCCAGGGGCCACTCGAACTCGTGCCGGCGAGTGAGATGCACCGCCAGTTCGCGGTGAACGTCCTCGGAGCCGCCGAGATGGTCCGGGCGTTCCTGCCGTTGCTGCGCCACGGTGACGGCCGGATCGTCAACATCAGCGCGCCGACCGGCCGCCTCGCCGTGCCGTTCGCCGGCCCGATCTCGGCGAGCAAGGCCGCCCTGGAATCCCTCTCGGACGCGCTGCGCGTCGAGCTGGAACCGTGGCGCATCCCCGTCATCGTCGTCGTGCCCGGGGCGGTCGACACCCAGATCTTCGTCAAGTCCGCTGCGGCGTCCCAGGCAGCGATGGACGCGGCCGATCCCCGCCAGGTCGCGCTGTACTCCCAGCAGCTCGCCGCTGTCGCCAAAGCCCTGGACGGGAACAAGCCCTCCCCGCCCGAGAAGGTCGCCGCGACGATCGTCCGCGCTATCGAAGCCCGCAGGCCGAAGACCAGGTACCTCGCGACGACGGACGCCCGGGTCTTCGGCATCGTGGCGCGCCTGCCCGCCGGCCTGCGCGTCCGTCTCCTGCGCAGCCAGCTCGGCCTGCGCGACATCCAGCCGGTGCCCGCTCCCGCACCCTGACGGGAAGGAGTCCTACCAGGGTGAGCCATCCACGCGGCAGCGCAGGCCGTGGTCAGCCGTAGCTGGGATCGAGCGGGGTCTCGGGGCGCACGGCCACGGCGTCGAGGGCGGGATCGGCGAGGACCGCCCTGATCGCGGCGTGGCTGGCACCGAGGTAGGTCAGGTAGCCGTCGATATCGGTGGCCACCAGCCAGGACTGATCGCGAGGCCACCACAGGCTCGCGCATCGCCACGGCACCGGCGTCGGCAGTATCGAGGCGGCGCTGACCGGGCCGGCGAGCAGGCGATATGCCCGGTGGGGTGTGCGCACGCGGGTCGGCCGGTTTTCCCGGGCCCGCGTCGCCGGAAGGCCGAATCCCTCCCAGAGACAGAAGTAGACCTGCTCAGGGCTGGTCGTGAAGCGGGACAGAACCCTCGCGAGGGCCGCCGTCTCATGCGCGTCCAGGCCTCCGTCGGAGGGCCGCCCCCACCGGTCGGAGCCGGCGATGAGATCCAGGTACCGGGTCTCGGCCGTCAGCGCGACACCCTGGTGTTCGGCGATCTCGGGCCACCGGTATCGCCGTCCACCCACGCCGCCGGACCGACGTCGGACAGCAGCACCATCCCAGGCGCCCACGCGACCGGCTCCCCGACGCCCACCTGTTGCGCATCCCTGCTGAGGCCGGACGGGCATTCTGGCGGTGGGCCTACGCCACGGAGCGAGGGACGACGCGGACGTCGAGGTCGGCGTCGAGAGCCTCGGCGAGCCGTTCCAGCACCGGCAGGGTCGTCATGGTGCCACCGGCTTCGAACCGTGCCACCGACGACTGCGTCATGCTCGCCGCCCGGGCGAGTTCGGTCTGGCTCCACGCACGCCGTTGGCGAAGCTCCCGCACCGACCGGCCAAGCTCGAACGCCAGCCGGGCGGCCTGATACGCCTCCCATGCGCCCGGCTCGCTGATCCGCCGCTCGCGCAGCTCCGCCCAGTTCGCCCGTTCAGTCATCGCCCTCGCCTCCTTCACCTACCGTGTGCGACTCAGTCAGACAGCGTGCCAGCGCGCGTCTCGCTCGGAACACCTCGCCAGCCTCCCTCATCCGGGTCTTGGCGAACATCGTCAGCAGCACCACCCGCCGGCCCGGCGCGATCCAGTAGGTCACTCGGACCGCCTGGCCACCCAGGTGGAACCGCAGTTCCCGCAGCTTGCCGTCGAGCTGTCGGGTGTACGGCTCCCCCAGCAGCGGGCCCTGCTCGGCGAGAGGTGGGGATTTGAACCGATATCGGAGTGCGTGCACCTGTAGAAGTGACACCGGGCGCGCCCGCCCGCGCAGGTGGGGCGGGCTGCCCGGTTTGTCGGATCAGCGGAACGCGTCCAGGTTGTTCCCCGCCCACGTCTCGAACGGCCGGCCGGGGCGGCCGAGCACGGTGGCGAGGTCCGGGCCGACCGCCCTTTCCTCGGCGGTCGGGCTGCCGAGGATGCTCAGGGTGGCGTCGGCGACGTGGGCGGGCATCCAGCCCACCATCTGCTCCCGGGCCTGCTCGGGGGAGAGCTCGACGAAGGTCACCGGAGCGCCGAGGGCCGCGCCGAGGGCTGCCGCCCGGTCGCGCGGCGAGGTCGCGGGCCCCGCCAGGACGTAGATCCGGCCGGTGTGGCGTGGGTCCAGCAGGGCCGCGGCCGCGACGTCGGCCAGGTCGGCCGCGTTGACCGACGGCAGCGCGATGTCGCCGAACGGCGCGAACACCGTCCGCTGCTGCTGAACCGAGCTCGCCCAGGCGAGCGCGTTGGAGTGAAAGCCGCCCGGCCGCAGGACCGTCCACTCCAGGCCCGACCCGGTCACCGCGCCTTCGAGTGCGCGGAACCCGTCGTAGGCGGACATGCCTGGACGGGTACCGGCGGCGACCGAGGACAGGAGCACCACCCGGCGCACGCCGGCGGCCTTGGCGGCGCCGAGTATCGCCGCCGGGTCGAGGTCGTCGCCGGAGCCATGGACGAGCAGGAACAGCGCGTCGGCCCCCTCGAGGGCGGGGGCGAGGCTGTCGGGTTCGGCGAGGTCGGCGCGCAGGGCGGTGAGTCCCGCGCCGACGGGCAGGGGCGCCGAGGTGCCGCGGGACACGGCGCTCACCGTCTCGCCGGCGGTGAGCAGGTTCTGGACGAGGGGACGGCCGATGTTGCCGGTCGCGCCGGTTACGACGATCACGTGAGGACCTCCGGGTAGGGGTTTCGGACTGGACCCGGGGCACGTTACATTCACGTGGGTAGTAGGTACCCCATGGAAAGTAATGGGAGCAGTAGCTCTATAGGGAGCAGGAGTCGCCATGACCGCCATCGCCGAGACCTCGACCGGCGTCCGTCCCTGCCCCATCGGGTCGGTCGTCGACCTGGTGTTCAGCCGCTGGACCACTCCGATTCTCTGGACGCTGCACGAACACGGCACCCAGCGCTTCGTCGAACTCGAGCGAACGCTGGGCATCACCCCGAAGGTGCTGACGCAGCGGCTGCGGCAGATGGAGCGCGACGGGCTCGTGACCCGCACCTACCACCCGGAGGTGCCGCCCCGGGTGGAGTACGGGATCAGCGAGCTCGGCGAGAGCCTCGCCCCCGTCTTCGCCGCTCTCACCCAGTGGTCCGACCAGCACCTTCCCGCCGTGCACCAGGCCCGCGCCGTGTACTCCGGCCCGCTGCCGCGCTGAGTACGACACCGCACGGACCCGCGTGGTCAGGATCGAGCTCGGGTAGCTGCCCCCGCGGCGTCCAGGATCCGGGCCAGGACGTCGACGACCTCGTCCGTGCTCAGATCAGCTATGCCCCATCGTTGGTCACGGCGTCGGGCTGGGCTGGGGGACCTCGTCGGCCGTTCCGATCAGCGCCGCGTCGCCCCACACGTTGTACCCGGCGCCCGCGCCGGGCTCCTTCGACCTATAGTTGAACACGTTCAACTCTGCGGCACGCCTCGGCCGTCGCGGCCGTCGAACCAGAGGAGTCCGATGTGAGCAGCGACAGCGATGAGGTGGCCCAGGCGCGGGACGGGGCAGTCGGTCGTCCGGACGGGGGCGGCCGGGGGGCAGTGACGCGGGCGCTGATTCTGGAGACGGCGATGGCGTCGTTCCGGGACCGGGGCTACGACCGGACGACGATGCGGGACATCGCGCGGACAGCCGGTGTGTCGGTCGGCAACGCGTATCACTACTTCGGCTCGAAGGAAGAGCTGGTGCAGGAGTTCTACGCCGCGATCCAGGCCGGGCACCGACAGCGCGCGGCCGAGGTACTGACCAGTCGCGACTTCACCGACCGGTTCCGGGGCGTGCTTCATGCGGGCGTCGACGAGATGGCGCCATACCACGCGTTCGCCGGCTCGTTCATCAAGGTGGCGATCCTGCCCTCGTCGCCGTCGAGCCCGTTCAGCGCGGAGTCCACCGCGGCGCGGGCCGCAGCCGTCGGCCTGTTCCGCGACGTCGTCGAGGGCTCGGACAAACGACCCGGTCCGCTGGCCAGGAATCTTCCGGAGCTGCTGTGGCTCGCCTATCTCGGCATCACGCTGTTCTGGGTCCATGACACCTCGCCGAACCAGGCACGCACCCGGCGTCTGATCGACTCCACGGCGCGGCTGGTCAGCCGGCTGGTGTCGCTGAGCCGCCTGCCGGGCTCGCGCCTGGTGACCGACGACATCGGCTCTCTGCTGGCCGACCTTCGGCTCCCCGAAGTCAAGGCCGCGGGGCGGATCGGGACGTCGGCGAGGTGAAAATCGTCGTTCCCGGTGGCACCGGGCAGCTGGGCGTCCTGCTCGCGGACGCGGTGGGCGGGGCCGGACACGAGGTGGTCGTCCTCAGTCGGCGTGCGGACGCGCGGGTGCCGGGAGCCCGGATCGTGCGGTGGGACGGGCGGAGCGCCGGCAGCTGGGCGGCGGAGATCGACGGTGCCGACGCCGTCCTCAACCTGGCCGGTCGAAGCGTGAACTGTCGGTACACCGAGGCCAACCTGCGCGACATGATGAACTCGCGGGTGCGCTCCGCCACCGTGGTGGGCGACGCGATCGCGCGGGCCTCCCGCCCGCCGCGGGTCTGGCTCCAGATGAGCACGGCCACCATCTACGCCCACAGCCACGACCAGGCCAACGACGAGGCGACGGGCACCACCGGCGGCTCGGAGGCCGACGTGCCCGCGTACTGGGCGTTCAGCGTGAACATCGCCCGGAACTGGGAGAACGCGCAGGCCGAGGCGCCAACCCCGAACACCCGGAAGGTCGCGCTGCGCACGAGCATCGTGATGGCGCCCGGCCGCGGCGGCGCCTTCGACATGATGCTTCGCCTGGCCCGCTTCGGTCTCGGCGGCCCGGTGGCCGGCGGCCGGCAGTACATGTCGTGGATTCACGGCGACGACCTGGTTCGTGCCGTCGAGTTCCTGCTGACCCGGGATGACCTGACCGGACCGGTCAATCTGGCCGCTCCGAATCCGCTGCCGTACCGAAACTTCATGGCCGATCTGCGCCGGGCGGCGGGAGTCCCGATGGGCCTGCCCGCCACCGCCTGGATGGCCGAGATCGGCGCGTTCGTCCTGCGCTCCGATACCGAGCTGCTCCTCAAGAGCCGCCGAGTGGTTCCAGGACGGCTCCTCGACGCGGGCTTCGCGTTCGCCTTTCCGGACTGGCCCGAGGCCGCGCGCGACCTCGTTCAGCGCTCCCGACGGCGCTGACTCGCGCCTGCCGAGGGCAGCGCTAGCGTGCCTGGACCCGTTCGAACCGGGTCCAGCCACGCCAACCGCGCTCCTCGAGCCGGTCCATGAGGCGACGGGCGATCGGCACCGAGTCGAGGAAGACGGCGTCGAGGAGTTCCACGAGCTCGTCGGCCATCCGCTGGTCGTGGTTCTCCCAGCCTTCGGGCTCACCGGCCTCCAGAGCGGCGACGAGCCGGTCGCCCACGGCCGCCACCCGTGGGTCGTCCGCCTCCCAATTGATCATCTCGGCGAGATCGCGATAGAGGTCGACTGTCGCCGGGTCGTCGAGCTGCTCCTGCTTCAGCTTCATGTACAGCGGCATGTGCTCCGGGAGCTGGGCGGCCACCAGGATCCAGGCGTCCCGCTCGCCCCCGATCATGAGCTCCGGCAGACCGAGCTCGCGCAGCCTGTCGAGGTAGGCCACCGCCTCCGGCGGGAGGGCCAGGCTGTCCCCGGCGGCCAGCTGCGCGATCCGCTCACGGTGCCGCTGTCGCTGCCGGATCTCCGCGCGCAGCCGCCGGTCGATGTCGGCGACGGCGGCGCTGAACTCCGTCTCGTCGGCGGCCAGGAGCTCGCGGACGCGGGCGAGTGGCACGCCGGCGTCGGCGAGCGTCCGGATCCTGACGAGCTCGACGACGGCGTGGGCGTCGTAACGGCGGTAGCCGGAGTGGTCGCGCTTCGGCTCTGGCAGGAGACCCTTGGCGTGGTAGTGCCGCACCGCGCGCACGGTGACGCCGGCATACGACGCCAACTGGCTGATCGTGAGCACCGGACCAGTCTCCTATCTCGCGGGGACGCGCAGGAACAGCCGACGCGACCAGAGGAAGCCGACCAACGAGATCAGGACACACCAGCCGATCGCGAACCACAGGTCGGAGTTCGTCGGCGCACCCGTGACGAGCGCACGGAGACTGTTGATCATCGGGGTGAACGGCTGGTACCGCGCGAACTCGCGCAAGCCGACCGGCATCGCGTCCGTCGGCACGAACCCGCTGCTGACGAACGGCAGGATCATCAGGAACAGCGGGGTGTTGCTGGCCGTCTCCACGCTGTCCGCCGCCAGACCCATGCCGACGGTCAGCCAGGTGAGCGAGAACGCGATGAGGATCAGCAGCCCGATCGCGGCGAGCCAGCCGAGCGGCCCGGCATCGGAACGGAACCCGAGTCCGAACGCGAACGCCGCCACGATCACCACGGCACCGCCGGTCCGCAGGACAGCGCCCAGTACGTGGCCGGTGAGCACGGACACGCGGGCGATGTCCATGGTCCGGAACCGGGCGATGATCCCGGTGGTCATGTCGCTCGCGGTCGAGATCGCGGTGCCGAGCGCGATGCTCGCGACGGTCATGACCAGGATGCCTGGCGTGATGAACACGAGGTAGTCGCTGCGGTCCCCGCTGTCGTGCCGGCCTGGTAGTCCGGCGCCCAGGGTCCCGCCGAACACGTACACGAACAGCAGCAGGAAGACGATCGGCTGGGCAATCAGCATGATCGACAATGAGGGGTAGCGGCGGATG
Organism: Frankia sp. AgB32; assembly: GCF_023243045.1. Lineage (GTDB taxonomy): Bacteria > Actinomycetota > Actinomycetes > Frankiales > Frankiaceae > Frankia. The sequence continues at coordinate 54,860 of NZ_JALKFX010000013.1, read as the reverse complement.
TGCAGGAGGTTGCGGCGCAGCATCGTCGCCGAGTCACGGACGGTGTAGGTGGCGCTGCTCATGCTTGGATCTCCAGGGAGGTCGGCGCTGCGGCCGCGCGGCCGGTGAGCGCGAGGAACACGTCGTCGAGGTCGGCGGAGGCGACCGTCAGACCGGCGACGCCGTCGTCGTCGAGGCCGTCAAGGACGCGGCGCAGCCCGGCGATGCCACTGTCACCCGGCACCCGCAGGGTGAGCGCCTCGGCGTCGGCGCTGGCCCCCGGGTGTACCGCCGCTGCCGCGGCCAGCGCCGCGGCGTCGGTGAACCGGACCAACACCTGCCCGCCGGGTACCCGCCGCTTCAGCTCGGCGGCCGTGCCCTCGGCGACCAGGCGGCCGCCGTCGAGGACCCCGATCCGGTCGGCCAGCTGGTCGGCCTCCTCGAGGTACTGCGTCGTCAGCAGCACCGTCACGCCATCCGCGACCAGTTCGCGCACGATCGCCCACAGGTCGCGACGGCTACGTGGGTCGAGACCCGCCGTCGGCTCGTCGAGAAAGATCACGCGGGGTCGGGCGATGAGTGTCATGGCCAGATCCAGACGCCGTTTCATGCCCCCCGAGTAGGTCCGCGCCCGCCGGTCGGCCGCGTCGACGAGGTCGAAGCGCTCCAGCAGGACGGTCACGGCGGTGGCGGCGGTCGACCGGTCGAGGTGCGCCAGGTCGGCCATCAGCCGCAGGTTCTCGCGGCCGGTGAGCAGTTCGTCGATCGCCGAGAACTGCCCGGTCACGCCGATCGCGGCGCGCACCCCGGCCGGCTCGCGCCGCACGTCGAAGCCGGCCACGCGGATCACGCCGTCGTCCGGGGTCAGCAGGGTGGAAAGGATGTTGACGAAGGTCGTCTTGCCGGCGCCGTTCGGCCCGAGCAGCGCGTAGACGGTGCCTTCCGGCACGGTCAGGTCGACGCCGTCCAGCACGGCGTGCTCGCCGTAGGACTTGGTGAGCCCGGCAACCTCGATCGCGGGGTCGGTAGTGGTCATGCCCCCATGCTGGAACCCTGACCCAGGGTCAAGGTCAAGCTCGGGATGTGGCGGGTATGGGTAGTTCCGGCGGCGGCGCCGGCTCGCCTGCCCGAGGGCGGGTGACCGGCTGCCGCGTCAGGTCAGCGCGCGGGCATCCGCGACGTCGTACTCAGCCACGGACGCCGCGGAGATCGCCGCGCTCTGCTCGTCGCTCGGGCCGCTGCCCCGGAATGCCTCGACGGCCTCCTGGCTCTCCCACCGTTCGAAGATGTTGATCCGTCCCGGGTCCACCAGGTCGGCGCTGATCGCGAAGTCGAGGCAGCCCGGCGCGCGGCGCGCCTGTTCCACGACGTTGACGCAGCCGACGAGATAGCTCTCCCGCTGGGCAGGGTCGACGACGAGCTGACCCGCGACGATCACCATCTGAACCCCTTTCGTCTCCAGCAACCGCCCGACCAGTGCTCCGAACGTTCGGACTCATCGCGACCCTGGCCTGAGGCACAGCACGGGCGCGGAGGAGGCCAGCCTCCACAGTGGTTGATGGACGGGGCCTCCCGCTGGGTGTTTCCGCCTGGCGAGGTCGAGGAGCAGCATACGGCGGTGCGCGACTCGTGACCCGTGGCCCGGAACGTTCCGTAGTAGTTCGCGAACGGATACTCGTGGGCGTGGGCGTGTTTGCATCGAGCGGCGCCACGGATGCCGCTCAGAGGGGTGGTTTGGAGTCGCTCCGCCATCGCTGCCGCCGGCCGCGAAGGCTACATAGAACGGGTGCTTGAGGGGCCGCCTCCAAGAATGGTCGGTGAGGAGACCGTCGTGCCGATCCGTGTCGCCGTCGCGGCCATCGCTGCGGAGCCCGTCGCCGGGATGAAAGCTCCCGCCGTCGCCGCGGACGCGGCTCCCAGGACCTGTCTGCGAGAAAGTCCCATACATCACCTTCCGGACGAAAATGAGAGCAAGCCAGTCCGTCCTGCCCACCGCGGCGACAGCACCCGGACATCGTCGGGCCCGTCGACGCCCGCATACGCCGGGCGTCGACGCTTCCGCACGGAGTCAGCGTGCCGCTCTCGGGTGGGAATGGCATCAGGGCTGACCCTGAACAGCCGGATGGCGACCTCCGCGGCGGCTCGCGGTCAGCCTCGCCCGTGGTCAGTGATTCGCCGGCAGTCGGAGCCGCCCGCCCGCGCTGGTCCGACATACTCTGACCGGCCGCGACGGGCCGGCCCACTCGCCGGTCAGGTCGTCGTCAAACCGGGTTCCCGACATGAACGTCGAGGAACGCACAGATCCGTTGACAGCCCGCTCGGAGCGATGCGAATGTCCGAGGAATGAGCGTCGAAGGAATCGCGGTCGGGACCGGCTGGCATCGTGGACGCCGTGGTATCCCACGCCAGGTCTCACCTGTGTGGCTCGCGGTCGGACTGGGCGTGCCGCTCGCGGTGGCCGCGCTGACGTTCAAGGTCGACCAGCACTATCACCCGCTCGCCGACACGGCGGCGAACTGCATCGGCGGGCTCCTCTTTCTCGTCGCCGGCGTGGTGGCGCATACGCGTCGTCCGGAAAACCCCGTCGCGCTTCTCGTCGTCCTGGCCGGTATCGGCCTTTTTTTCGAGGATCTCCAGTTATCTACCACTCCGTGGGTCCACACCACCGGCCTGCTGTTCGCCCGGGCGTCGAGTGGATTTCTGGCTCATCTGGTGTTGGCGTTCCCGTACGGCCGGCTGGCCTCGCAGACGGAGGGATGGCTGGTCGGGGCGGCCTACGGTGGCGTGTTCGTGCTCGCTCCGATCAGAGCGCTGTTCACCAACAACGAGAGGCTCGCGATTCCACGGCGCAACCTGCTGCTGCTGGCGGACAGTGAGCGGCTCAGCGGGCTGCTCGACCGCGCCGTCGGCATACTCTCCGCGGTCGTGGCCGCGGGCGTGCTGGTGGTGCTGGTCCGCAGATGGATGAGCGCCGGCCGGCCACTGCGTCGGGTACTCGCTCCGGTCTTCCTCGCCGGCCTGCTGGGAGGCGCGGCCACGTCCGTCGGCGGGTTGCTCGGTCCGGGCCAGCCGTGGCGGTCGACGTTGCTCTGGGTGTACTGGCTGGCGTTCTGCATGTTGCCGTTGGGGTTCCTCGCCGGGGTGCTGCGCGTGCGGCTGGGGCGCTCCGCTGTGGGAAGCCTGCTCGTTCGGCTGCGGGAGCCGGTGTCCGCGGCCGGGCTGCGGGCGGAGCTGGCACGGGCGTTGGGTGACCCGGCGCTGCAGGTCGGTTACTGGCATTCCGAGGCGGAGACGTTCGTGGACGGCGAGGGCCGGCCGTTGGAGCTTCCGGCGGTGACCTCCGATCGCTGTGTCCGACTCGTCGAGCGCGGTGGCCACCGGGTTGCCGCGTTGCTGCACGACCCGGCGCTGCGGGAGGACGCCCACCTGCTGGACGCGGTGACGGCGGCCGCGGGGCTGGCGCTGGAGAACCAGCGGTTGGCCGCCGAGGTGCACGCGCGACTGGCCGAGGTGCGGGCGTCACGTGGGCGGATCGTCGCCGCGGCCGACGCCGCGCGCCGCCAGCTGGAGCGCGACCTGCACGACGGTGCGCAGCAAAGCCTGGTGGCCGTCGCGGTGGGCTTGCGGCGGGCACGGCAGCGTCTGGACAGCACGGGCGACGCCCGATCCGCGGACTTGCTCGCCGACTGCGCGACCGGCCTGGACGCGGCCATAGGCGAGCTGCGAGAGCTCGCCCGTGGCATTCACCCGGCCATTCTCACTGATGCAGGACTGGTGCCCGCGATACGCGGCCTCGCCGAACGCTCTCCACTGGATGTTCACCTCTGCACGTCGGATTTGCCGTCTCCTGACCCCGCGGGTCTGGTTACGATGAAAAAGATCACTCGGCCTGAGGTCCGGCCAGGCCCGGCCGTGGAAGTGACGGCCTACTTCGTGGTGGCGGAGGCGCTTGCCAACGCGGTGAAGCACGCGCGGGCGACCCATGTGTGGATCACTGTCGGCTGTCACGACTCGGTACTACGTGTCCAGGTGACCGATGACGGCGTCGGGGGAGCCGACGACAAAGCTGGCACCGGCCTGCTCGGACTTCGCGACCGTGTGTCGGCGCTGGACGGGGCGTTGACCGTTCGCAGCGAGCCTGGCGCTGGCACGTCCCTGACGGCGATCATCCCTCTTCAACAGGCCACGACACCACGGGAGGGGCCCGTTGAGCGAGAGGCGGGATACGCGACGTGACGATGCACCTCACGGCGGCACGACGGCGTCGGACAACCCGACGATGGTCAGTCCACGGGCAGGCGAGCGGAAGGAGTACAGCCCAATGACTGTGCAAGCCCCGGCGGAGGCGCCGATCCGGGTCGTACTGGCCGACGACGCGGAGCTGATCCGGACGGCAGTGGCCGGCCTGTTACGGGACAACGGTTTCGACGTGGCGGCGCAGGTCGGCGATCCGACCAGCCTCCGGGCCACCGTCGCCGCCATCCGGCCGACCATCGCCATCGTGGACGTCCGGATGCCACCGACCTGCACGACAGAAGGGCTTCGGGCGGCGGCCGAGATCCGCGAGACCTTCCCTGACGTCGCCGTGCTGGTGCTGTCCCAGCACGTTGAGTCCGACTACCTCGACGCGGTGTTCGGCGGCGATGCCCGAGCCGTGGGATACCTCCTCAAGGAGCGCATCAGTAGCGCTGGCTTCGTGCACGCCGTGCGCCGCGTTGCCCGGGGTGGCTACGTGGTCGACCCCGCGATCGTCGAGCTGATGATGCGGTCTCGACGGGGTGAGCTTGACAGGCTGAGCAAGCGTGAACGCGAGGTGCTGGCGCTGATGGCGGAAGGCCGTTCCAATCTCGGCATTCGCCGACAACTCGTTCTCGCGGAGAAGACCGTGGACTCTCATGTGCGCAGCATCTTCAACCGGCTCGACCTGCAGCATGATGCAGACGACCACCGTCGGGTGCTGGCGGTGCTCTCCTACCTGCGGTTTCGCGGCTGAAACAGAAGGTGTCGGCACCCGGATCGGCATCCACGCTCGGCAGGTGGCATTCAGGGCCAGCCCTGATGTTACGTCTCGATCCGAAGCGGATTCTGGTCTCGAGGCGGAGGTCCGCGACGTACCGACCAAGGTCGCCGCGCCTTTCCCGCGAAACAGTCGAGGTCGGCAGGAGGATTTCCATGGGACTGTGGGGTCGAGGAAGCCGTTCGGGTGGCGGCTCAGGCGGTAGCGGATCGGGTAGTGGAGCAGGTAGTAGCGGATCGGGAAGCCAGGACTCGGGCGGTCACGGCTCGGGCAGCAGCGGCTCAAGCGGTGGCGGAGGCTCAAGCGGCAGCGGCGGCTGAGGGGTTCGACGCTCCGGGGACCCACGCGATCATCATCCCGTTTCGTCGGTGCAGTCGGTCGCGTTGTCGCCGGACGGTCTGACATTGGCGACCGCGAGCGAGGACCGTACGGTCCGGCTTTGGCACGTCGCTATCTCGCGAGTCCGTTTCCTGCCGGCGGGCCGTTGACCGGCCGCTCCGAGGCCGCTGTCGCCGTGGCGTTCGCCCCTGACGGCCAGAACGTGGCAACAGCCAGCCTCGATGGGACGGGTCCGCCTCTGGGCGGTGCGTTGACTCGAGCGCTCCGTCGAGGGCTGTCCTCCGCGAGACCGTCGCCGGCGCTGACCGCCGGGTCGCGACCCGGCTGACCCGTGCGGCCGCGCCGCAGGCCGGACCCGCAGGCAGCCGCCGCGTTACTCGGTCCGGCGATGGACGTGGTGGATCAGGCGGGCGATCCCGCGGTAGGGGTCCCGCGCGCCGGCCGCCCATTCGGCGTCGACGACGGTGTCGACGTCCGGTCCTGGTGGGAGGTCGCCGAGATGGTCGGTGAAGGTCCTGATGCCGTACCAGGCGAGCGGGCGCGTTCCGGCGGCGGTGAGGATCGCGGCGACGTTCGCCGGATCGTCGCCGGGCGGTAGCGGCACCGTCGGCTGCCGGCCCGGCCCGGCGGCTGCCGTGAACCCCGGCTCGTCGAGCAGCGCCGCGGTGTCCTGCCAGCGGCTCTGCAGTCCCGCGCGCAACGCGAGAGCCGGGCCGTTCTTGCCGACCACGGAGACGATCCCGCCGGGGCGGGTGAGCTCGACGAGGACGTTCAGCAGGGGCGCGGGCTCCGGGACGAACATGATCACGCCATGGCAGAAGGTGGCGTCCCAGCCCGTTCCCACCAGCCGAACGGCGTCCCGTCCGTCCCCTTGGACCAGTTCGACGCGGCGGCGAACCGACTCGGGGGCGCCGGCCAGCACGCGGCGCGCCTCGGCCAGCATCCGCGAGTCGGGTTCGCAGACGGTCACGTCATATCCCCGCCGGGCGAACTCCATCGCCTGCACGCCGTTCCCGCCGCCGATGTCGATCAGCCGCGCCGGTGCGGGCGGCAGATGCTCGATCAGCGCGCGGGTGACCAGCCGCTGCCGGACGACTCCCCGCAGCGTCGCCGTGTGCGCCACATAGTCGGCTGCGTCCGTGTAGTCCGCCGTGTCCGGACCGTCGACGACGGCGAGCACCCGGGCCTCACTGGCGGCCGGGCCTTCGTGGCGCGCCGGCGGTCGGCGGCCGGCGGCCGGCGTCGACGTGTGGTGCACCTGTGGCCCGTCGAACGGTGGCTCCCGGAGCGTGCGGCCCCCGGACGGAACGGTACGGTCGATGACGGGCGCGGGGTGATCGCTGGTCGGGGACGGCTGCATCAGGCAGTGCTCCTTTTCCTCAGTACTGAGGACCTGTCCCGTTCGGCGGTGCCGCGAACCTCCTTCGCGCGGTCCTGCGCATGGTTCCGGTCACCCTGGGCAGCGCGAACGGGCCGTGGAACGCCAGCTCGGGCCGGCCGCCGCGTCCGCGTTTCCTCAGCCCCAGATCGCCCGCGACAGCGCCACGCCGAGGGTGGCGGCTCCGATCGCGGCGAACACGCTGCCCACCACGTTGAGCAGGGCGAGGGTCCGGGAGCCGGTCTCGGCCAGGCGCAGCGTCTCGTAGGAGAACGTCGAGCAGGTGCTGAGCGCCCCGCACCACCCCGTCCCGATCAGCAGCGCCACCCGCGGCGAGGCGGCCCCGGCGGTCACCGCGCCGGTGACCAGGCCGAGGACCAGGGTCGCGGCGACGTTGACCGTGAAGGTGCCCCACGGGAAGACCGAGTCGTGGCGTGCCTGGACGGCGCGGTCGGTCAGATACCGCAGCGGCGCGCCGACCACCGCCCCGGCGATCACCAGCAGCCAGTTCACCGGCCCGCTCCGCGCGCAGGCCGTCCGGTCGCACGAGTCATCGCCGCCCCCGCGCGAGCCGCCGCGTCGCCGTGGCGGCCGCCCACACCGCGCCGAGCGCGCCGAGCATCGTGCCCGCCAGGTAGGCCAACGCCAGGCCCGCCCGGCCGGCGTCCAGCAGCCGCTCCGCGTCCACCGCATACGTCGAGAAGGTGGTGAACCCGCCGAGGATCCCGGTGCCCAGGAACGGGCGGACCAGCGGATGCGCGGTCCGCATCTCGGCGATCAGCACCATCAGCACGCCGATCGCCGCGCAGCCGCAGACGTTCACCGCCCACGTCGTCCACGGGAACGCGCCGGCCGGTGGCGGCCACGCCAGCCCCAGCCCGTACCGGGCGCAGGCGCCGATCGCGCCGCCGGCGGCGATCATCCCGAGCAGCGGGCCCGGCGCCCGGCGAAGCTCACTTCGCTGCGCCGGAACATGCAGATCAACATCGGGATCGGTGGGCTCGACGGCCTTCCCGACGTCAGCCATGGACACTCCCCACCTGCGCGGCGCCCCGGCCAGTGTGGGCGCGACTCGCCACAAGCAGGGACCGTTGGCGGCGACCGCCGCGGTTCGGGTACGGCGGGCCCCACCGCCGTGGCGCCCGGAGGCAGCCATCATCACTGTACCCAGGGACGTGACGAGGCCGGCCGGCGTGTCGGCGGGGGCGGACCCGAGGCCAGCGGCTCAGGGGGCGGTGGCGACGAGGTAGGCCTCGGTGACGGGAACGGTGGCGAGGGGGCCGGTGACGTCGCCACGCAGGACGGTCCAGCGGCTGGTGGTCCTGTCGATGCCGCCGGCGGGCGAATCCGGGCGCGCCCAGACGATGCCCCCCTGGCCGCAGGAGTAGTAGCCGACGTAGTCGGGATGGTTCTCCGGGGAGCCCCACGCGCCGCCGTCACGCAGCCGGCACCTGTCGCCGTCGGCCAGGCGCAGGCCGAGCGGGACGGGGTTGCCCGCCGGGGGGACCTTGGCGACGAGCGCCGTCGCCGTCAGCGCGGACAGCGTGGTGGCGAACGGGTCGTGGAGGCAGAGCATCCGGCGGGGCCGGGGCGTCGGCCAGCAGGCGTCGGCGCCGGCGGCGCTCGGCGAACAGTAGTAGATGTCGCCGCTGACGCCGGCCGGCGACGGGTACGCCTGGCTGGTGTCCCCGCAGTCGATCGGCGAGTCGGGGTCGTCGTCACGTTCGTCGACGCTCCAGCCGCTCGTCACCTGTCCGCGTTGGTCGACCGGGGCCAGCGTCACCTGCCGGGTGACCGCGGCCTGCGGTGTCGTCGCGGCTGCCAGTCCACCAGGCAGCCCGTCACCGGCACAGCCCGCGAGAACCGTCACCGAGGCCGCCACGAGGATGGCCACCCTCCCGCGGACGGAGAAGCCGCCGCTCGTGGTCGTGCTCATCGGATTCCCTTCTGCCGCAGCCAGGTGACGACGTGGCTGGTCCACTGGTCGAGGGAGCGGTGTGCCTGGAACGCGTGGCCGGTGTCGGTCAGGACGAACTGGGAGACGTCGCAGCCGCAGTGCTCACGCCAGGCGGACAGCTCGAGCGCGTTCGCCTGACCGGGCATGATCGCGTCGTGGTCGGCGCCGGCGAGCAGCACGGGGACGGCACCGGTGCGGGGGATCAGCATCGCGTTCTCCGTGGCCTGGGCGACGTAGGAGGCGGTCTCCCAGGACCGCCTGCTGCGCGGAGACGGCGAGCGCGGTGGGCCCACCCTCGCCGGTGTAGGGGCTGTACCGGTAGCCGAGCCGGTCATAGGCGAGGACGACGTACCCGGCGGCGGCGAGCCGGCGGGCCACCGACCACTGCGGCGTCAGGTCCCAGATGTACGCGTCGGCGTCCACGCCGTGCACGAGCACGATCACCGGTGTGTCCGCCGTGGGTCTGCCGACGCTGAACCGCCGGCCGTAGATCGGGTACGGCTGGCCGTCGGGGGCTGTTCGCCAGTCAGGACGACTCGCTCTCAGCCGGCCGCGACGCGTAGCTCGGCGCTGCTGGTGGCGGCCAGTTGGAGGATGGTGCCGACCGAGGTCATGGCCTCGCGGCGCATCAGGCTGTAGTCAACCATGTCGGTCGTGTCGAGATCCGCGGTGATCAGGCCGTAGGGGCCGGTGATGTAGTTCGCGGTCGGCAGGCCGCCGTACCACCAGAAGTAGGTGCCTTCGCCGGGCCAGCCGACGGGCTGCTTCGCGTCGGGCGGGCCGGCGGAGAAGGGCCGGGCGACGGTGGAGGAGATCTGGTCCCGGCGCACGGCGGCGCTGGTGGCGGCGACCAGGCCCGGGCTGTTCGGCGCGAAGTACGTGCCGAGTTCGGTCCGTCCGGTGGGCTGGATCGAGCCGTCGGCGGCGGGCAGGTACTCCCGGGTGCCGAGATGCTCGAGGGTGAGGATCGAGCTGATCCGGGGCACCAGGTCGGCGGCGTGCTGGGTGAGGAAGTGCCGGATGCCGACGCCGCCGGCGAAGTGACCCGTCGACAGCATGATCATGATGGTGCGGGGCAGTGACGTCCTGGGGAGCCGGGCGAGGTACTGGGCGGCGGCGAGGATGCCTATCGGGCCGTTCTCCTCGATGCCGTTCGTCCCGTCGGTGTGCGTGTGCAGGACGGTCAGCTCGGTGGACCGGCCCGTGATGTAGCCGACGAGGTTGTGGGTCGTGGTGTCGCGGACGGTCGCCTCGAGCCTGATCGTGGCAGGCGCGCCGTTGCCCGCCAGTTCCTTGAGCCGCGCGCCGCCGTCGCGGTCGATCCACAGCCCGGGGATCGGCCGGAACACGGCGTCGTACGGGGTGTACTGCCGGGCCCATCGCCCCGGCAGGTCCGGCCAGATGCCGACGGTGCCGACGGCGCCGGCCGCGGCGATCAGGTCCAGCGTCCGGGCGATGGTGTTGAACCAGGGACGGCGGTAGGCGGTCGAGACGCCGCGCGGGTCGCCGGCCGGTTGCAGGTAGGCGCCCGGGTAACTGATGCCGATGAACGTCTGCAGGGTGAGTGCCGTGTAGGCGACCTCGAAGACAGCGATCTTTCCCTTGACGTCCACGCTCGCGAGGGCGGCGCGCACCGCGGCCTCGTCGCCGGTGCCCAGCGGCAGGTGGACCATCGGGGCGGTGACGCCGCCGGGCCCGGTCTGCTGCGAGTACGGCACGTAGTACGTGTCTGCCCGCTCACCGCCGCCCGCCGACAACGACCAGGACGTGGCCAGCCACTGGCGCATCGGCACCGGCTCCAACGCCACGTCGGCAACGCCCGCCCGCCGGAACTGCCCGGCGAGGGTGCGCAGGTACCCCTCGTGGTTCGCGGCTCCGGTCGCCCGCAGCCCCAGCCGGTCCGCCTCGACGCCGTACGCCTGCAACTGGCTCGTGGGCAGGAACTGCTGCGGGTCGATCGACTGCGCCGCCGACGCCGGCAGCCGCGCGCTCGGCCAGGCTGATCCCGCCGCGGCCGCGCCGTTGCTCGCCGCGCCGCCGCCACAGGCGGCAAGTAGTCCGCCGGCCGTACCGAGGGCGATGCCCGCCGTCCCGAGTCGGAGTAACCGTCGGCGATCGAGTTTCCCGCCGGCGGCGTCGGAGCCGGAGCCGTCGGAGCCGTCGGAGCCGGGCCAGTCAGGCACCGTGGCAAGCCTCCTCGAAGCGAGGGCCGGCGCGCTGGCCCAAGGGGGTGAAGCCTTGCGCGATAGTGGCCTTCGTCATGCCCACGCGCAACCCTCCGCGCACTGTTGGAAAGCGGCCGCCCACGGCGGGAGGTGTTCGCCGTCGACCTACCGGCCGGAACGCCTCCGCCAGCACGGGAATGGCGCCGCGTCTCCCGAGCCGCGACCCGACGTGGACGCCCCACGTCCCTGCGGTTCCGGCTGCGGCGCGGGACGACGGCCGCGTTCGTCATCGAATGCCTGAGTGAACGTCGCACGTTAGACTCTGCTGCGATGCGCCTCATGCTGCTCCGCCATGGCCAGACCCCCTACAACGTCGTCGGGGCCCTCGATACCGCGCGGCCGGGAGCCGAGCTGACCGCCCTTGGCCAGGCGCAGGCAAGGGCCCTGCCCGGCGTGCTCCGCGGCGAGACGATCTCGGCGATCCACGCCTCGGTCCTGATCCGCACCCAGCTCACCGCCGCGCCCCTCGCCGAAGCGCGTGGGCTGACGGTCGGCGTCGAGGAGGGCCTCGAGGAGATCGTCGCGGGCGATCTCGAGCTGCGCAGCGACCGGACGTCCATCATGGCCTACCTGGCCGTCGCCGGCGCCTGGATCCACGGCGATCTGGACCGCACGATGCCGGGTGGGCAGAACGGTCACGAGTTCGTCGGCAGATATGACGCCGCGATCGCGAAGATCGCGGCCGCACGCGGCGAGCAGGACACCGCCGTGGTCGTCAGTCACGGTGCCGCGATCCGGGCCTGGGTCGGCATCCGGGTGCCCGGCGTCGGGCCGGTCGAGGACCGCTGGCTCTCGAACACCGGCCTGGTCACGCTCGAAGGCGATCCGTCGGCCGGCTGGACCTTCCTTCAGTGGCACAGCGAACCGCTCGGTGGGACCGCCCATCCTGGCGTCACCACGCACGATGTCACCGGCGCTCCGGTGGCCGAGGCCACCGCGGAGAACCGCGCGGCCCACTAGCGAACCGCCGCCGCACCCCGGCGAGTGCGGTGCCATGGTGCGGTCGGCGGCGTGGGCCGGCTCGCCAGGCGGAATGTCCGTCGTCTGACTGATACCCGACTCAAGCCGGGATGACCGAACACCGGTGCTAGCCTCCACCGACCGCATCTCCCCGGGGGTTGACATGGCCAGTACTCGCTTGCTCGCAGTGACGAGAACTGTGGGGGTGTTCGCGGCGGTGCTCGGCCTGACCATGGTCCTGGGCGGGTGCAAGGCTGACCGGCAGCAGGCCGTGTCCGGTCCGGTCAGCGCCGACGTCACCCCGTCCTCGGCACCCGCCGCGACGGCATCCCCGACGCCGTTCGTCGTCGTATCCCCGACGCAGGCCGTCGCGCCGTCCCCAACGCCCGTCGCCACCGCGACCCCGTCGCCCGTCGCCGCGATCGCCGATGCCGTGAAGCGTGATCCGGCGATCGCCAGGGACGCCGCCGTCGAAAAGGTCATCATCTCCTCGATCGATCCCACCTGGGCCTACGCCGGCACCTCCGCACCCTCCGCCGGTGGCGCCCAGGTGGTGTTGCACCAGACCGGCGGAGCCTGGAAGGTCGTCAGCCTCGGCTCCTCCGAGGTCGGCTGCGGCGACGGTGTACCCGCCGCCGTCATGGCCGAGTTCGGCCTGGAATGCCCCAGCTGACCGGGCCCGATTTCCCCTTGGTTGTGCCACCTCGGTATCCAGTAACGACGGGGCACCGCGCGCCTGTGGTCCGCCTGGCCCACTCGACCGCCTCCTGCTTCGAGGCGACTTCGAGCAGGAAGTAGCCCCCGAACAGCTCCCTGGTCTCTCCGTACGGTCCGTCCTTGGCCACCGGGGTATCGCCGCCGAAGTCGACCACGACGCTCTGGCCCGGGTCGTCCAGTCCTTCGGCGGCGACGAACACGCCGGCCTTGACAAGTCCTCGATGTACTGGTGCGTTGAGGCTGCCAACGCCTCGAACCCGGCCAGCAGAGCCGCGTTCGACGCATCGGTGCCCTGCATGATCAGCATGTACTTCGCCAGCGTGTTCTCCTCCTTGGGCCGGGCCGCCTCTGGCCGCCTCTGGCCCCTTCTACCCGCACGTCGAACGAGTGGCCCGAGGATCGACACGGCTCCGGAGCAGGACCGCCCTGATCGGTGGCAGCGAAGGCCCCGTGCAACGGGGAGCGCGCGGAAGGCCGGATTCGCGACCAGATGTGCGTGACAACCAACACAACTAACGTGGGGGACACGTCCCCGCGGCGAGCCGCGCGTTCGACGTCCCGAGCGACACCCAAGGAGTCCGCGTTCGATGTCCACCACAGCGCCAGGCACGACTACCACTGACATGTTCGTAGAGGAGCGTCTCTACATCGGCGGGAAGCTGCGCGAGGCGGCCAGTGGCCGCACGTATGAGAATGTGAACCCGGCCACCGAGGAGGTCATCGGTGTGGCTGCGGACGGGTCGGCGGAGGACATACTGGCCGCGATCGACGCGGCCCGTACGGCTTTCGACGAGGGTTCGTGGGCGTCGGATCCGGTGTTCCGGGCCCGTTGCCTGCGCCAGTTGCATGCCGCGTTGACGAAGCACGCTGACGGGGTGCGTGCCGCGATCCGCGCGGAGGTGGGTGCGACGGCGATGGGGTTGGCGACCGCGCAGTTCGACGGGGCGTTGACGAACCTGACGTTCGCCGCGGACCTCGCGGAGTCGTTCGAGTATGTCCGCGATCTTGGTGTTGGTGAGTCGATGGGGATGCAGAGCCGGCGGTGGCAGCACCGGGAGCCGGCGGGTGTCGTCGCGTGTATCACGCCGTGGAACGCGCCGTTGCAGGTCAATCTGGCGAAGGCGGCGTTCGCGTTGGCGGCGGGGTGCACGGTTGTTCTGAAGCCGGCGCCGGACACGCCGTGGAGCGGGACGCTGCTCGGTGCGCTCGCCGCGACGGAGACGGATCTTCCGGCGGGTGTGTTCAACGTGGTGACGACGACCGACAACACGGTCGCGCAGATCCTCGCGGAGGACCCGCGGGTCGACGTGGTCAGCTTCACCGGTTCGACCGGCGTCGGGCGCCATCTCATGGCGGTGGCCGCGGCGACGGTGAAGCGGGTGTTCCTGGAGCTGGGTGGGAAGTCGGCGTGGATCGTCTGCGACGACGCCGACCTCGACGCGAACGCGATGATGGTCGCCTACCAGGCCCTCGCCCAGTCCGGGCAGGGCTGCTCGATCAACACCCGGATCCTGGTGCAACGTCCGGTCTACGACCAGTTCCTGGAGAAGCTGACCGAGACCTACCGTGGCATGAAGGTCGGCGACCCGGCGGACTCGGACAACTACATGGGCCCGCTGATCAACGCCAGGCAGCGTGAGCGGGTCCTGGACTACATCGAGATCGGGAAGAACGAGGGTGCCCGGCTGCTTATCGGCGGCGGCCGGCCCGCGGATCTGCCCCGCGGCTACTACGTCGAGCCGACGATCTTCGCCGACGTCGACCCGGACTCGCGGATCGCCCAGGAGGAGATCTTCGGTCCGGTCGTCGTCATCATCCCGTTCGACACCGACGACGAGGCTGTCGCGATCGCCAACTCGACGATCTTCGGCCTGGCGGGTTCGGTCGCGAGCGCCTCGTCCGAGCGGGCCCACGCGATCGCGCGGCGGATCCGCTCCGGCGTCGTCAACGTCAACGGTGGCAGTTACTACAGCAGCGAGGTGCCGTTCGGCGGCTACAAGCAGAGCGGCATCGGCCGCGAGATGGGCACCCTCGGCTTCGAGGAGTACACCGAAGTGAAGATCATCAGCGAGGGTGCCTCCTGACCCCGCACTGACCACAGCGGGCCTGATCGCCCCCACGCCAGGGGCCGATCAGGCCCGCGCCACGGTACGTCGCCACCGTCGGCACCGGTGGCCGCCGGGTGCGGCGAGGGGCGGCGGCCACCGGGTCGTGCGACGGGATGGGTGGGGTACCGGGCGGCGCCTACTGCCAGATGTCGGTGATCGGAGTGGCGGTCGCGCTGTTCCCGGCGTACGGGAGGGTGTACATGTCCTCGATTGTCCGCAGGACGTTGTAGTGGTTGATGGTCTCGGTGAAGGTGCCGGTCCTCACCCCGGACCCCACGATGATGGTCGGGATGTTGTTGCTGTGGCTGCTGTCATCCTCGTCGAAGGTGAGGACCAGGATGCTGTTGTGCGTCTTCGCCCACTGGGCGTAGGCGTCGATGTTGTTCTTCAGCCAGGTGTCGCCGGTCGCGATGGAGCAGTTGTGCATGTCGTTGCACAGGTTCGGGACCACGAACGACACCGTCGGCAGGGTGGCATAGTTGGTCGGGAACCGGCTGAAACGCAGGTTGTCCGCCGACGGAACGTTGGTGAAGTTGACCCAGGGGTTGTGCTTGCGCGCGTAGTTGCCGCTCGTGCAGCCGGTGTAGCCGTCGGACGGCATGCTCTCCGAGTAGCCGGTGAACGTGCGCGAAGCGCCGATCAGTTCCTGGCCCAGGTTGGCGGTGGAGAAGGTGTGCGGGCACGAGTCGTCGGTGATGCCCTGGGCGGAGCCGGAGAACAGGGCGAGGTAGTTCGGCTCGCTCGGGTGCGTCACTCCGGACGAGTGGTTGAAGCTCGCGCCCTGGCCGGCGAGCGAGTTGATGTAGGGCGCGGAGGGGCTGCCGATGATCTGCGAGTAGGAGTGGTTCTCCATGACGACGACCACCACGTGGTCGCGGACCGGGACTCCACCTGCCGCGTTGCCTGTTCCCGTGAGTAACCCGAGCGCCCCCAACGTCATCGCCGCGACCAACGCCGACGGTCGCAGCACACGCCGCGTTATCCCTCTCACCGTAATGCCTCCCAGCTGACGATCGGATGGGTAGCCAGCCTCGGAGCCCGCCGAGCGGCTGGTCCGGGAACCGGCGGGCCCGATCTTCGTGCGCCGGCCCGGGCCACCGTGTCAGTGTTTCGGTGATGTCATCGAGTAGTCGGTATCCGCACTCCCCGCGGACATCTGCCGGTAACCGGTGAACACGAAAACAACACGACGTCGAGTGAATATCCGGGTACCGGTCGGTCAGATCCTGGTCAGCAGGTTCTGCATGGTGGTGATTTCGGCGCTCTGGGACACCTGGATGCTTTCGGCGAGTTTTTTCGCCGGGGCGTAGCGCCCGTCGCGAATCTCCGCCCGCGCCATGGTGATAGCCCCCTGATGGTGTGTGATCATCATGGTGAGGAACATCCTGTCGAAGGATGGTCCGGTCATCATCGACATCTTCGTCATGTCGTCGTCACTCATCATCCCGGCAATGGTGCCTGGCATCGTTCCGGTCATGGCGCCCGGCATCGCGGTGGCCGAGCCGTGCCCGCCCATGCCGTGCCCGCCCATGCCGTGGCCGGAACCGCCTGCGGTCGTGGGGGGCGCGGTGGGCTGATTCCACGCGGTGAGCCAGCCGGCCATGGTGGTGATTTCGGGGGTCTGGGCCCGGCGGATCTGCTGGGCGAGGTTCTTTACCTCCGGGTTGTGGGCCCGGGTCTCGGCCAGGTCGGCCATGACGATCGCCTGCCGGTGGTGTCGGATCATGTTCTGGGCGAAGGTGATGTCGGCATTGTTGTGATCGGTGGTCCCGGTGCCGCTGGCGGTGCTTTCTCCACTGCCACAGGCGGTGAGCACGGCCGCGGCGAGAATTGCCGGGATGAGCAGGATGAGTCGTCTCATGGGTTCCTCGTCTGCTGGGTGTCTGAGTCCGAAGGCTGGTGCGCGGCGCGAAGGTCATGGCCGGCGCGGGTGCGGGCGATCGGTCTACAGGCGTTTTCGGTATCCGGATCGTGGCTCGATCGAGTTCGAGTCGCCTGTTCCGGTGGATCGGGTGGCCGGTGCGGTGACGGTGACGGTCGTGGCGCCGGAGAGAGGGGCGCAGGGCGTTGGATCCATCGAACACGGCGGTGAGGGTGGACGTCAGTGCGGGAGCTGCGATCGCGCTGGCCAGCGGCGCAACCGTTGCGGGTTGGGCGGATGGAGGTGAGCCGCCGATCGTGTCCGCGGCGGTCACTGGCGCGGCTGGCATGGCCAGCATCGGACCGGGACGCGGGGAAGCTGGGCGACGACGAAACGCACTGTGCACAGCGCGCCCATCAGCAGGCAGTAGATCGCGAAGGGGGTCAGGGTGCGGGTCTCGAAGTAGCGGACCAGGAAGCGGATGGACAGGTAGGCCGCAGCGCCGGCGACCACCGCGCCGAGCAGGACCTGGCCGCGGTTGCCGTCGCCGGCGGGGCCGGCCAGGGCGGGGAGCTTGAGTAGTCCGGCGGCGAGGATGACGGGGTGGCGAGCAGGAAGGAGAAGCGGGCGGCGTCCTCGTGGTCGAGGCCGCGTAGCAGGCCGGCGACCATGGTGATGCCGGAGCGGGAGATGCCGGCGAGCAGCGCGAGGGTCTGGAACAGGCCGATCAGGCCGGTTTTCGGTAGGCGAACGTGTCCAGGCTGCGGTGCTCGGACACCACGAGGCCCCCGCGGGGTGCGGTCGGGTGGCGGGCCGTCGCTTGGCCGCCCGGTGCTGTGGTGGTCTGCGTGGGGACGGTGGCTGGGACGGTGGCTGGGATGGGGGCTGGGGCGGGGATGGTGAGCGGTGCGGTTGCCGGCTCGGCCTTGCGCTGGCCTGGTGTTCGCCGGCGCGTTGTTCACTGCGGCGGCGCAGCCGTTCTCCGGGCGGTGGCCACGTGCGGCCCGACGACGAACGTCAGCTAGGGCGGCCCTCGCTGTTGCCTGAGGCGCTTTCGGTCACCAGGTGCTGCCAGGACCCGCCGATCAGCGCCGGTATCAGTACCGAGTGGCCCAGGCTGGAGACCGGGAACAGTTCGGTGGGGATCAGGTGGTGTCGAAGCAGCCGTCGAACTCGAACACCGGGTTGATCACGCTGGTGCCGGCGGTGTCCCTGATCATGATCGGGCCGACGATCTTGCTGGGGCCGCCGGCCTGGTAGCAGCCGTTGGAGCGGACCTGGAGCTCGAACTTGCCGTTCTGGGGTCTGCCGGTGCCGTCGGTCCAGCCGACCTGGCAGATCCAGTCGCTGCCGGCCCCCTTGTCGTGGGATCCGGGGGTGGTGCGGTGGCAGGTGGGTCTGGCGGCGACGGCGGCGGGGGTGAGGCCGGGGTGGCCGAGCAGGGTCTGCTGGTGGACGTAGAGGTTGGCGAAGACAGGGCCGAGCGAGCCTTCGACGCGGGGCCGGGTGACGTCGGTGGCGCAGCCGGCGAGGGCGGCGGTCAGCGCGGTGACGGCGCCGGCGGCGGCGGCCGCGCGGAGCAGCCGGCCGGAGCTGGGACGGGGCATGCGCATGCGGGTCAGCCTCCGGTGATGTCGCGGCGGCGCAGCGCCGTGTAGGCGACCGCCAGGCAGAGGACGAGGTAGCCGACGCTGACGAACGTGCCGTCGCGCAGCGGGCCGTAGTACGGGTGCGCCGCGAGCAGACCGTGCCAGGCGTCGAAGGGGGTGACGAGCAGCAGGTGGCGGATCGTGTCGGCGCCGTTGAGGAAGGCGTAGAGCTGCATGAGCAGGCCGAGAATGATCGGTCCGACGATGCCGGCGGGGCTGCTGCGGGTGAGCACCGAGAGCATGATCCCGAGCGCGGTGAAGCCGAGCAGGGGCGGTAGCGCGGTGGCCCAGGCGGCGAGGACCAGCCCAGCGGCGCGGCCCGGTGGCAGCAGGGTGCCCGACAGGCTTTCCAGCGGCTGGTGGCCGACGAGGAGAACGCCGGCCGTCAGGCAGCTCAGCGCGAGGACGGTGAGGACGGCGGTGGTGAAGGTGGCCGCGGCCAGGGTCTTGGCCCAGAAGATCTGGCTGCGGCTGTGGGAACGGGTCAGGATCGTCTTCCAGGTGCCGTGCTGGTCCTCACTGGCGAAAATGTCGCCGGCGACGAGGCTGGTCAGCAGCGGGAACACCCACTGGGCGGCGAAGCCGAGGATGAGCAGTGGGGTGGCGAAGCCGCTGGCATGGACCCACCGGCCGTACAGGGTGTCCTTCGGTAGCCGATCCTGGCGGTCGAGCAGGACCACGAACACGAACGGGGCGAGCAGGCAGACGGCGAGGGTGGCGCGGGTGCGGGCCTGGGCGGCGAGTTTGGTGACCTCCCACCGGTAGGCGGTGGCCACCCGGCCCCGCCCGACCGGCCGGGGGTGGACCGCCGCGGGCGGCACCGGGGCGGCGGCGGTGGCGGTGGCGGTTGTGGCTGGGGTGGCTGGGGTGGTCACGAGGCTGCTCCGGTGAGGGCGTCCGGCTGGGCCTGGGCGGGCACGTCATGTCCGGCCGCCGGGTCGGTTTCGGTGAGCATGAAGAACAGCGACTCCAGCGGCGCGACCTCCAGGTGCAGGGCCCGCACCGCCACCCCGGCCTGACCGAGCGCGAGGATGTAGGCGTCCGCGTCGGCGGGCTGGGCACGCAGCACCAGGCCGCCGTCCGGGTGGGCCGAGACGGACACGGCCGGATGGTCGCCGCCAAGGCGCAACGCCTGGGCGTCGTCGCTGGTCAGTAGTCGGTGGGACGGGTCCGGGGCCTGGGCGCGCAGCTGGTCGATCGAGCCGTGGTAGACCACCCGGCCGGTGCGCATGATGGTGACGTTGTCGCAGATCTCCTCGACCTCGTCCATGTTGTGGCTACTCAGCAGCACGGTCAGCCCCCCGGCTGCCAGCCTCCTGACCAGGGCGCGCATGTCCCGGATGCCGGCGGGGTCCAGGCCGTTGGCCGGCTCGTCGAGCAC
Source organism: Frankia sp. AgB32 (assembly GCF_023243045.1). Taxonomy (GTDB): domain Bacteria; phylum Actinomycetota; class Actinomycetes; order Frankiales; family Frankiaceae; genus Frankia. Next base: position 35,289 of record NZ_JALKFX010000013.1, on the reverse strand, counting down.
GAGCAGCCGCGGGTCGCGCAGCAGCGACGCGGCGACCCCGAGCCGCTGGCGCATCCCGAACGAGTAACCTCCGACCTTGTCATCCGCCCGTCCGGCAAGGTCGACGACGTCGAGCACCGCGTCGATCCGGCTGCCCGCCCCGCCGCCGTCCAGCCCGGCGAGCAGGTTCAGGTTCCGCCGGCCGGACAGGTACGGGTAGAACCGCGGGCTCTCGATGAACCCGGCGACCCCGTCCAGCATTCTCGGGCCGGCCTCGCCCCAGGTGCGGCCGAACACCCGCAGCGTCCCCGCGTCCGGTCGGATCAGTCCGAACAGCATCCGCAGGAACGTCGTCTTTCCCGCGCCGTTCGGGCCGAGGATGCCGTACACCTCCCCGACATCCACCCTGAGATCAACGCGGTCCACCGCGGTGCGCGCACCGAACCGTTTGACCAGGCCGGAGGCCTCCACCGCCGGCACAGCAACCGTCATCCGTCCTCCCGTCGAACAGTCGTCTACTACTCGACGAATAGTAGACGGTCGGGCGGGAGGACCTGTGCAGGGCTGGCAGCGGCTGGCGTGGCGGCGGGTGCGCCACGTCGAGGTCGGCTGCTCGGCCTCTCGTACCATCAGGCCAGTAGTAGCGCGGAGGAGATGCGGTGGCGAGGAAACCCAGACGCGAACCCGGAACGCTCGAACGCGAGGTGCTCGCCGCGATCGCCGCGGCCGGCCGACCGCTCACCCCGGCCGAGACACTCGCCGAACTCGGCGAACCGCTGGCCTACACCACGGTGATGACCACCCTCGCCCGTCTGCACGACAAGGGCGCCCTCACCCGGGCGCCCGCGGGCCGCTCCTACGTCTACGCGCCGGCCGCCGCCCCGGACACCCTGGACGCCGCGCTCACCGCCCGGCAGATGACCCGCCTGCTCAGCGCCGGCACCCACCGGGCCGAGACACTCGCCCGGTTCGTCGCGGACCTGCAACCAGAGGACGAACAGCTCCTCGCCGACCTCCTCACCACGCACCGGTCCGACGACGGCGACGGCACCGGCACCGGCGACGGCGACGGGAACAGTGCTGGTGCCGGCAGGGCGGATGGCGGGCCGCGGCGATGACGGCCGTCGCGCTCGTCCCGTTCGTCATGAGTGTGCTGCTGGCCGTCAGCGGCGGCTGGCTCGGCCGGCGGCTGCCACCCGCCACCGCCACCAGGTTGCTCACCGTCGCCAGCCTGGTCACCGCGCTGGCAACCGGCTTCATCCTGGCGGTCGTGGCCTTCACCCTGCTTGCCCCGATGCCCATGCTCGCCGCGGTCGGGCACTGGTCGGCCACCGTCGTCCGCGGCCACGACCCGCTGCCCGCCGCCACCGGCCTGCTGCCGGCCGCCGCCGTCGCCGGGCTGCTCGCCGCAGCCCTGCGCCGGACCATCACCGTCGGGCTGGACCTGGCCGCGGCCGAACGCACCTGCCGCCGACTCGGATCTGCCCCCACCGGCCTCGTCATCGTCGACGACGACCGTCCCGACGCCTACACCGTGCCCGGTCTCACCGGTCGGATCGTCGTGTCCACCGCGATGCTGCGCGCGCTGCCCCCCGACGAACGCCGTGTGCTCCTCGCCCACGAACATTCCCACCTGCACCACCGCCACCACGCCTACACCCAGCTCGCCGACCTCGCCGCCGCCGCCAACCCGCTGCTGCGGTCCGCCGCGGCCGCCGTCAGACTCGCCGTCGAACGCTGGGCCGACGAGGACGCCGCCGCGACCAGCAACAACCGCGGTGTCGCCGTCCGGGCCCTCGCCCGTGCCGGCCTCGCCCGCTCCGGCACGGTGACAATGCCGAGCGCGGCACTCGGCGCCGTGCACACCGACCTCGCCCATCGGGCACGGGCGTTGCAGCAGCCGCCGCCCACACCGCGGCCGGTCCTGGCGGGGGTACTCGCCGCGCTCATCCTGGCCACCGCGGGCGCCGCCGTCGACACCTCCCACGCGACCGAACGCCGGTTCGAGCGCGCGCAGGCGACGTTCGCGCACCGACGCTGACCTCCGATGCCGGTCACGGCCGGTCGCCGGGGGACGCCTTGTGCTGTTCCTCGCCTGCGTCGCAGGAAGGCGGGGCCGGTGGCGGGTAGCCGCCGGCCCCGCCAGGGTGGGTCAGGCCTGCGGCTGGCGCTGCCAGGCGAACGGGCCGAACGCGTTGGCGCCCGCCGGGTGGTTCGCGCTGGGCTGCACGGTCAGCTTGAGCCATTCGAGCGGGAACGTGCTGCCGTGCACGACGATCCGGTGGAAGTTCGCCACGTCGTACCCGGGGTGTGCGGAGGACTCGTTCGCGCAGCTGACCTCGCCGGCAGCGGACTCGGTGACGCACGGGGCGGTCGGCGAGAGCGGGTTGTCCGACTTGTAGACGTGCGAGTCACCGTTGATCAGCAGAACGGGCTTGCCGAACGCGGTCGTGTGCGACGCAATGCTGGAGACCAGCGGCTCGTAGTTGGTCAGGTGCGCCGGGCTCTTGCCGTCGATGTCCCACATGTCGGCCTGCTCGTAGACGACGACCGAGGTGTCGCCGTTCTGGCGGGCCTGGGTGAACGCGTGGTCGAGCCAACGCAGGTCGGCGGCGGTGCGTTCCGAGGCCTCCCGCGTCTGCGCGGGGCTCGTCGTCGGTGCGCCGTACCAGATGTCGGCGTCGTTGTTCGAGCCGCCCGGCACGTTCAGCGTGACGAACAGCGTGCCCTTCCGCTCGAACAGCACGTTCTCGACGTACTGCGCGTCCGCGGGGAACGCCGGGTCGTACTCCTTGGCCTGTGACTGGACGGGCAGCTTGCCGCTGCCGAGGGTCTTCCCGGCGCTCGGGAAGAACAGCGAGCGCACGAGCGCGAGGTTCGCGACCGGGTCGCCGCCGGCGTAGTCGACCGGCTGGCCGGTGGCCGGGTCGGTCACATACCTGATCTTCCCGGTGGTCGGGTCGTAGGTGCCGCCGCCCTCGCCCGCCTTGTGGCAGTCGCTCCATTCGTTGTCGCCCGGGGTGTAGACCAGCGGCACCGTGTACTGCTGCCAGAGCTGGGCGACCGACTGGTCGTACTGGGCGGTGCAGTACTGCTTGCCCGAGTGGATGTCCCCGACGTGCACGGCCAGGTCGACGGCCGGGTCGGAGTTGATCGAGTTGATGAACGCCGGAGTGGCGAGGAACTCGGAGTTGTCCGTCGGCGTGGTGCCGTACGGTGCGTCGCCGTACACGGCGAGCGTGAGCGCACCCGGATCGGCCGGCGGACCGGCCGCGGCGGCCGGAAGTGCGGTGAACGCCGCGAGCGCGGCGGCGGCCCCCACGGCGAAAAGTGATTTACGCATCTACAGGTAGGTCCCCTCTGTCCGACCCCCGTCGGACCTAGCGCTGGAACGTAGCGGGCGCACAGCTCTATGACCTGGCCTTTAGCTGTCGCCCAGCTGTACGGGAACACAACCCACGCAGGTTGCGCCTGCGCACCTTCCGCCGCGTGCCGGCTCTCGCCCCCGCCGGCCGACTCGACCAGGCCCGCTGCGCCTTCGACGGGACGCTCACCGACGCCACGACGGTGTCCACGTTCGGCCCGGGCGGGGGTGTCCCCGAGGTGGTCGGTGAAGGTCTGCCTTCGCCCTCGCGGGGTCAGTCTGGTTTCGAGGCGATGCCCTCGTAGGCGAAGCCGATCTGGGCTGTGCCGTTCATCGGGTATGTCCGGGCGGATTCGAGGGTCAGGCCGGACTTCTCGATCAGGTCGTCGATCTGGCGGTTGAGCTGGCAGCCTCCAGCGAGCCTGCTCCAGGCGGGGGTGAGCCGGTCCTGCCAGCGGGCGACGGTGGGTCTGGGTGAGCGGCCGTGTTCGGTGAAGTGCAGGGTGCCGCCGGGCCGCAGCACCCGGTGGATCTCGCGCAGCGCCCGCCCGGTGTCGGGGATGGTGCACAACGTCCAGGTGGTGAGGACATGATCGACCGACGCGTCCGCGAGGCTCAGCTCCTGGCCGTCGAGGCCGACGAACTCGACGGTGCAGGGCGCCGCGGCGATGCGGGGCGCCGCGAGCTTGCGCCCGCCGGCGGCGGGCTCGACGGCGAGCAGGCGGGTGACTCCGGCCGGGAGGTGCGGAAGGTTGCGTCCCGACCCGAACCCGATCTCCAGGACCTCGCCGGACAGCCCGGCCGCGACGCGCGCCCGCACCTCCTCCATCGGCCTGCCGAGCGCGAGATCGACAATCCGGGGCAGGACCTGGTCGTCATAGAAACCCATCTCGACTCCTCATCGGCAGGCCGCGGCGGGATCCATTCTGCTGGTCAGCCGGTGAGCAGGGCGGTCGCGGCGAGGCCGAGGACCGCCGTCGCGATGGTCGCGCGGATGGGCAGCTGGACCCGTTCGGCCAGCGATGGACGCCGCGAGATCGCGGACAGCGGACCGGCGATCATTGCCAGCAGCGCCCCCGCCCACACCAGAGCGGAGAGGTCGGCCGGTTCCGGGTCGAGCCCGATCACGACGATGGTGGCGATCAGCGCGGCGGCGAACAGGGCCTGGGGGAGCAGGAGGATCGACATCCGCGGCAGTGCGGTCTTCGCGGTGGTTCCGGCCTCGGGTCGGCCGGAGAGCACGACGCGGACGAACGCCAGCGCGTACAGCGGCGCGTTGAACAGGGTGCTGGCGATCGTCCGGTGCGCGCCGCGCAGGCCGGCGTGGTGGGCGACGATCAGCGTCGATCCCGCCAGGTACGGCAGCGCGTGCAGCATGTAGGACGTCAGCGAGACACCGGCGCCGAGCTGGATGCCGCCGACGGCGCTCAGCGGCGGGCCGAGCAGGAACATCATCTGCGCGCACGCCACCAGATAGCCGATGCCGGTGTGCAGGTAGTGCGCGCGCTGCCAGCCGGTGAGCCCCGACTTGCGCAGCGGGTTGTCGAACAGCAGCAGGCGCAGCCCGTCCATCGCCCAGCGGCTGCGCTGGCGTGCGTACTCGGCGGCGGTCGCCGGTGCGATGCCGACCGACACCGGCTCCGGGTGGTAGACGCTGCGCCAGCCGCCGGCGTGCAGCTCATAGGAGGTGTGCAGGTCCTCGACGATGTTCCATTCACTGAATCCGCCGACGGACTCCAGCGCCGCCCGTCGGTACAGGGTGCCGTTTCCGCAGGAGCTCGCCGCCCCGTCGCGATCCTTCGCCGGCTGTATCGCCCGGTAGAGCATCGGCTCGGCATTGTTGAGGACGTCGTGGCGGCCCACGTCGAAACGCTGCTCGGTGCAGACGAATCCCACCGCCGGAACACGGAGATAACCGAGGACGCGCTCGGCCAGGTCGGGGACGGCGATGTGGTCGGCATCCAGCGTCATGATGGCCTGGGCGTCGGTGCGGGCGAAGGCGTGGTTCAGGTTCGCGGCCTTGCCCTTCGGCCCGTCCGTCCGGGTGAAACAGGTCAGCCCGAGCCGGGCGGCCAGCTCGTCGATCTCGCGCCAGTTGTCCCGCCGGGCGATGCGGCCGTCGTTGAGAACATAGGTGCGGTGCGGATAGTCGATCGCCATGGCCGCTCGCAGCGTTGCCTCGACGATGTCCGCCGGCTCACCGCAGACGGTGACGAACACGTCAAGTGTGCCCACGGGTGCGGGCGCGCGGCGCACGAGTCCCGGCCGGATCCGGGCGGTCATCACCGCCGTCCACACGATCGTGAGATAGCTTGCGACCTCTGCGGCGTAGAACAGGTGGCCGGCCACACCGGTGCCGCTCAGGCCGCCGGCCCGCCAGGCCAGGTACACCGCCCCGATCACGACGACGGCTATCGCGAGGGCGGGCCCGGCGAGAGCAGTGAGCCTACCTGCGGGTACCCGCAGGTAGGCGTCCTCGTCCGCCAGCGGTGCCGACGCGGACGGACGCCCGTGGACAGCACCGGTACCGGCCGCGGAAACCTGCGCGGGCACTGCGGGTACCGCGGGCCGAGTGGGTACCGCGGTGCCCGTCGGGGCCATCGATGGGCGCAGGGGAAGCTCCGGCTCCGCCGACAATGTGGTGACCTCGCGGACGTCCGCAGCGCTTCCCCCATCGGGTCCGGTCTGAGTCACATGATCTCCCCTCGAATTTGCTGGGCATCCTCCCATCCCGGCTTTTGCCTGAATGCACCGGCTGGCCAAACATCGGTCAACCAGGTGCAATGTTAAATTTGCTCGAGGGAATGAAACGTGCAGTGCGTAACTTCCGGATTCTGGTCGGTTGAAGTGGCTCGCTCGGGGGGGCGCGAGCTGCTGAAGGTGCTGGGGAGGTGGGTGTTGAAGCGGCGGCCCTCGTCGTGCGGCACCGTGCCGACGTCTATGACGTGGACCGTGGTGGCCGGCGGCAGGCTGTCGTGGATGTGGGCGGTGATGTGGGCGGTGATGTGGACGCCGCCGAGGTCGGCGTCCGCGCAGATGACCACCGCGGCGGTCTGCCGCGCCGCCTGGACGATCAACGACACGACGGCGGACGGTGGCTGCCCGTGGCACCAGACGACCGGCAGGTCCGGTCGGGTGCCGCAGACCGTTTCGGCCGCCTGCCGGTTCTCCACGACCAGCAGGACGCCGTCGGGTCCGGAGACGGCCAGCAGGTGGCGCACGTCGTCGCGGGCTTTCGTGTCGCCCGCGACTCTCTGCACGAACGCGCGAGGAGAGTCGTGGGTCCTGCCCTCGGCGGGGTCGGTGTCCGGTCTTGTCTGCGGTTGCGGCTGGAACGACGTCATCCGGTCGGCGAGCGGCTGCACCCGGGCGGCGTCGGCCTCGCTGCCGATGACGACCGGCGCCTGGTTGTACGGCATGACGTCGGACGGGCGACGCAGCTCGATGTAGAGGCTGGACGCGCCGATCGCGTACCGCTCCATGTCGTCCTGCGGGGCGCCGACGACGCTGATCGCCCGATCCCGGCCGATGTTCTCGAGCAGGGCGACGGCGTCGCGGCGGTCTTCTCCCGCGCCTCGCATTGAGGGCGGAATCGAGATCGACAGATCACCTGGGGGGCACCCGGGCAACGGCTTTTCAGGTAACCTCACTGGCCTGGAACGATATGCAATGATCGCGTCGATCGAAGCATTATCTACAGAATCAGACAGATGTTCCGTGTCGGCATGGCTGGCCGCAGCGACAGCCGGCCGGCGCGAGCTCACGGTGTTTCCGCGTATCCGATCCGCTGAAGGTATGAACCGCCGCGTACTGCGGGGACGTGGACCCGTTGCGTGCCTTCCGGACCGTGGACGCCGCCTCCGTTGCAGCCGGCATGATTTCGGCCGACGCCCGTCGCCAGGACGTCTGGCGGCATGCCATCGTCCAGCTGCTCGACGACTACACCAGCCTCCAGCGCAACCAGGCCCCTGACGCGGCACAGGCAATGTGGGCCGACCGTCCACAGCCATCCGGCGACCGGCGCGTGGATGCCGCCTTCGCCGCGCTCGGGGAGCATCTCGCCCGGCGGGACGGCTGGCCTGCCCCCCGCTGGGTGCGCGACCCCGCGCCCGAAGCGATGCCCTGGTGGTTCGTCACCGCACTGAAGGGCCTGCATCCCCGGGCGCTGGTCGAGTCGCCGTTGTCGTTTCGCAAACGCGGCATCTTCATCACCACCGGCGCGCTCCAGCGGGCGTGACATGACCACCCCGGGTCTCAGCCGCCCCGGCCCGCGGGCCCGCAGGATCATGATCCGGATCAGCGCCGAGCGCTGGCCCCGCCACTACCGCGGGTAGCTATCGACGCCGGGGTTTGCGTGGTGGCTGGTGCCGCCGTCGTTCGGGGTGACAGCCTTAAATGCCTGCAATCGGACGAAAAGGTCTATGCGCTGATTTAGCCGCGAATCCCTCCGGACTATGCGATGCGGAGGGGACCGTCCACGCCGCCGCAGGCCTGCCCATCGACTACATCGGTTTCGCCCTTCGGCCGGGCTCGCCTGCGGCGGCCGGCCGGTGGCAGACCTGCTGCGTCGGGTCTACGGCTGGTCCGGCGAGGGCTGCCGCCGAGTCCATTTCTGAATTGCTATGAAGCAACTTTTCCGCAGCCCCGGGAAACGGCGGCGCAGTTATGTCGGATTGCAGGATCTCGATGGACGTGGTACAACGTCGTCCAATAGCTTGCCTCTTGTGACGGGGAGTGTGGCATGCCCGAGATGAGCGAAACCCACCGAGAGCTTCTGTTGCGAGTCAAGGAAAGCGGCGCCATCGATTTCGAGAAGCTCGGCCAGGTGGTCACCGAGGTCACCCCCCAGCTCTTCGACCCGGGAGTGATTGCTGACGACTATGTCGCCTCGGCCTACTCTTCGGTGGCGAAGGTGTGGAAGATGGATGTCCTGCACACCGCGCTGGAGCAGATAGGGAGCCTGCAGAAGATTACGACGTCAGAGATCCCTGGGAGACAGTGAGTGGCAGCAGGTAAGGTGCGATCACCCCGGCCGGAACCCACCGGCCGGGGTGACGCGGCTCCAGGTGGCACCGCGTCATCGAACGGGATCGACCTCCGCAAGCGTCTGGATCTGGCGCTCGACACCGCGGCTGCCGCTTTCCCGGAGATCGCGCACGTGGCGGATGGTGCACTCGATACCGATGCTCGGGCTTTTCTCAAGCGTACAAAGTTTGTCTGCGAGACAGCCTTGCTTCTCTACGCGTGCAGTCGCCTTGATGAGGAAGTGCGACCGCAGGCAAGAATATCGGAAATCTGTAAGGAGCTTGCTGCGGTAGCGCGCGACGAGCATACTCTGGTCTGGATGCGGCTACGCCCGGCGATGGCGCCCGAACTGTCGGTCGCCCATCTCTGCCTAACGGCCATGGGTATTCCGGATGCCGCTTTCGACGCCGCGGCTCGAGCTGTCGCTGAGGCTACTACCATTGGTCTTCCGGAACGAGTTCCATGGAAGGATCTCGAAGCGGAGTGGCATCGTGGGCTCGGTGCACATCTGCCGGAAATCGACGTCACCGCGGCTCGCCTGCGTACCAGTCTGTCGCAGGCGCAGGACGTAATATTTTCGCGACGAGAAGACGTCTATGCCTTTACCCATGGGCTGATTTACGCCACCGATTTCGGACATTCTCCGCTCCCGCTGGACCGGCCGCGCGGAGATGTCATCGCCGAGATGGAGTCCTCTCTCGCTCGTTGCCTGGATGATGATGACTTTGATCTGGGTTCGGAGGTCCTGCTTACCTGGCCCTATCTCAGGGCACCTTGGTCGGCCTCGGCCGAGTTCGGTATCCACGTGCTCTCCGGTGTGCAGGACTCCATCGGAATACTGCCGTCGATGACCTTGCGCGCAGACGAGTATGAAGGACTTGATTCGCCGCGTCGGCGTCGCTATTTCTTCGAAGAGGGATATCACACCGAATATGTGATGGGTCTGCTTGCGGCCGCCTGCCTTCATGGGTCCGTGGACCCACCGGGAGGCCTGCATGCCGACGTTGCCCCGGAACGGTTCGAAGCCTCCAGGAGGCTGTATGAGCTACTCTTGCCTGTTGATCGTACGCCGCAGTGGGAGGTCTATTTCAGAGCTGCAGCTCCCATGCGGCAGGCTGCGCTGACCAGCTTTCTTGCTGATGTCGGGATTCGGCGAGCCGTCAAGCAGTCGGATTTCTCGCGCGTCCGGCTCATCCTCCTTGAAATTCTACCCGGAGGTGGACCTCGCTCGGCCGCAGCGGTTCAGGGCGTCGAACTGCTCGGGCGATTGTTGCCGCGCTAGGGTGCCAAGTCCCTAATTCGCGGTAAGTCAGCCCGTGTCGGTCAGGTCGTCGAGAAGTGTGTCGAGGACGGTTTCCTCCTCGACGCGGCGGCGGTGGGTGGCCAGGGCGGCGGTCAGGTCCGGGTCGAAGCGGGCCTGGACCTGGCGACCAGTGAGTTCGGCGAGTCCTGGCCGTAGCGCGGCCTCGTAATGGGCGCGGTCGTAGCGCCACGGCACGGCGTCGAACCGGTCGATGACGGTGTTCGCGATCGCCAGGCCACCCCAGTCGAAGTCCCCGTGGTAGCGCAGGAACGCGCCGGCCTCGCGCAGCAGCCGCAGCAGCGAGCTGACGGGCGCGGCCGGCATCCCGCTGACACAGACCAGCGGTCGGCACCGGGCGCCGAGCCGGTCCGCCGCGGCGCTGACGACCGCGGGGTTCTCGCAGACGGACACGGTCAGGCCGCGTACCGCGTGCAGGGTGGGGCGGTCCCGCACCAGCTGGCGCAGCGACAGGTGGACGGGCTGGCCCGCCTCGCGCCACAGTTGCAGGGCCCGTCCGGTGACGCTGTCCGGGTCCCCGGGGAGACCGAGCGTCAGCGCGGGCAGGGCCAGCTCACTGACGAGGACGCCGACGGCGGCCCATGCCTCGCGCCGCCACTCGGCGGAACGCACGGCGCGCGCAGCCGGTTCCTCCTGGTCGCCACCGGGCTCGGCGAGGTCCAACCGCTCGCCGTTGGTCTGGTCGGCCGCCGGTCCCAGCAGCGCGACAGCGCCCAGCACCAGGGTGGACAGCGGGCGGTCCGCGTCCAACCCGTGGCCGTCACCCAGCACGCGGGCGGCGAGTACCGAGATCGGTACACCGTCGGCCGGCAGCGCGCTCAGGACGGCCACCGCCGCCTCCATCAGCTCACGCCCGCGTGCCGGCCCGTCGCCGAGCCGGCGCAGCAGGCCGGTCGCTAGGAGCTGCCGGGTCCAGATGGCGAGATCGGGCCGCGCCGCCACCAGCGGTTCCGCGACAGCAATCGCCGCATCCCAACCGCGGGCCGCCTCGGCGGCGGCCGCCGCCAGATCGGTGACCGGGCCGGTGAGCGCCACCACCGCGGCCGCGAGACTCGGCGCGCATCCGCTCCGCCGCACCATGGCGTCGAGGTCGCCGAGGTCCACCCGCAGCGGACGCCCTGATCGAGGCCGGGAGTGCCGGGAGCCGAGCAGCCCCGCGACGGCCGCGCGCTGCTCGTCGGACGGGTCTGGCAGCGTCACGGAGCCGACGAGCGCGGTGCCTCGTTCGAGCCGGGCACGCGCGCGTTCGACGATCCACCAGGACGATGGGCCGAACAACCGGGCGAGGCGGACAGCATCGATGGCCGCGTCGGCGGCGGTCACCGGACGGTCGCTGTCACGATGTTTCCGCGGTCATCGGCGCACGTCCCGAGGTCGGCGCTCCGCACAGGAACCGGATCCGTCACGAGGTGGCCCAGAGACCGTCCGCGACGGTCGGGGCGGCCGGCCCCTGCCCGGGGACGGACGCGCGGGGCGGGGCAGTCTGCGCGGCCGTGGCCTCGGCACGGGGGTTCGGCCCTGGCCGGCGTTGGCGGCCATCCCACTGCCATCGCGTGACGAGGACAGCGTCGATGCCGTCGCGCCGGGACAGTTGGCTGATGGCCAGGCCGGGGACGGTCGGATAGCAGCCCCACTCGCGCTCGCTCGTCATCACGACGTCCATGTCGAACACGGCGAGCAGCCCGAGGCAGGACGCGCGGGCGTCGTCGTCGACCCCGGCGAACGCCTCGTCCAGCATGACGAGGCGGGGCGCGTTCGGGTTGCCGGCGGACCGGTAGTGGCCGGACGCGGCAGCGAACAGCGGGATCGTCACCGCGAGGGCCCGTTCGCCGCCCGACGCGGGACCCGATGCCGGCCGCCACTGGCCGTCGGCATAGCGCTGGACCGCGAACACGTGCCACCGCCGGTAGTCCAGCGCCCGGCCGAGGTGCTCAAGCCACGTCCCGCCGGCGTCCTGCTCGCGCTCCCGGCTGATCTGCGCCTGGAGGAAGGCACCGACGGCCTCTCGGTCGTCCGGCGACCAGGCGTCCGCGACCTGGCGCAGCAGACGTTCGCGGGCCGGGCCGAGGCCCGGCGGAGCGCCCGGGCCAGGCCGCCACTGGAACCGAAGCTTCATGCCGGTGCTGTTGGGGCGTTCGTCGAGTTCGGCGTTCATCCGCGCGACCTGCCGCTCGGCGTCGCTGATCAGGTCCTGCAGGTGGCTGGCGACCTCGCTGACCAGATGGTTCTCCAGGATCGTGCGCTCTCGCTCGGTCAACAGTCGCTTGCGGTCCACCACCTCCGCGTCGAGCGCCTCGGCCAGCTCGGCCGGGCTCATCGCGCGAGAACGGAAAGTCGCCTCCACCACCCAGCCGTCGTCGGTGAGCGTCGCGGCGGCGTGGTGCCCGTGACGGCTCATCACCTCGCGCAGCGTGCCGTGCTCGGCCGCGATCAGCTTCTGCACCCGTTCCCAGGCGGCGTCGGAGTCGTCGACGCCGCCCACCGCGGCCTCGATCTGACGGGCGAGCCGCACTGCCGGATCAGGCGCCCACTCCCGGGTCAGGTCGGGCACCTCCAGCTCGGGCAGGGCCACGGTGAGCAGGCCACCGGCGGCGAAACGACGCAGCCGGCCGGCGGCGTCCCGGCGGCGCTCGCCGTGGTCGGCGACCTTGCCCACCAGCTCCAGCTCGCGACCGCGGGCCTGCCCGACGGCCTCGGCCGCGCTCAACCGCCGCACGCCGAGGGCCCGCACCATCTCGCCGGCCTTCGCCAACTCGCGTTCCGCGGTGGCGAGCAGGCTCTGCACCTGTGCGACAGCTGCGCCAACGGTCCGTTCCCTCGTGTCGAACGCCGTCCGCGCGGCCAGGTGATCCTTCTCGGCCGCTACCCGCTGGGCCTCGCGTTCGTCGAGGATCTCCTGAGCCTCGCTCAGGTCCTGCTCGGTCCGCGCCAGCTGGGCGATGGCATCGGCTCGCTCGCGGACCGCCGGCCACAGCCCCGACAGCGCGACCCGGTAGGCGACCACCGCGCCCCTGATCTCCTCCAGGGCATCGAGGGCGACGGGCAGACCGAACTGGGCGGCGGTCTCGTCCCGTTCGGAACCGGCCCGTCGCGCCGCCTCCCGCGCGGCCTCGGCGGCCCGGGCCGCGCTCTGATGGAGCCCGTCGGCCCGGCGACGGTCCAGGTCCGCCTGCCGGGCGTCGCTGAACGCCCGGCGCACCGCCGTGTCCGGCGGCAGCCCGGTCACCTCGCCACCCAGCACCGACCTGCGCCGCCGCAGCTCCGCGCGGTCGGCCTCGCGGCCCTCCACCTGGCGCGCGAGGTCCGCCAGTTCCTCGTCGATCTCCGCGAGCCGGGTCCTGCGGGCATGCTCGCGGGCGGCGTGCCCGAGGTAGCGGGCCGCCGGCTTGGACCAGGAGCCGGCCAGGCGCCCGACACGAAAGCGCCCGTCCACGGCGACCCAGGTATCAGCCGAGTCAGCCGGGTCGGCCGGGTCCGCCGCGTCGCTGGCGTCGACGGACCCGGCGTCGGTCACGAGTCCGATGCTCGCGAGCGCGGCGGCGACGGTGTCGTCGGAGACGGCAGCGGCGGCCGGGTCGGAGCGGTCAACGGCCGGCCGCAGCACCAGGCCGAGATGCGCGGCGCCGCGGGGCACCGACCGGCGCGCGTCGTCGACGCGGATGACCACGTCGTGGGTGTCGGGGGACAGGAGCTGGCCGTCCGGGCACAGCCAGGCGTCGAGCAGCCCGGCCGCCTCCAGCGCCGCCTCCACGCCGGCGATCTCGGCGGACGTCAGTGGTACCGACCCGCGGGTTGTCTCGACCGCATCAGTCCGTTCGCCACGCTTGAACGGTTCGATGAGCTGCCACAACGGTGCGCCGGGTCGGCCGTCGCGGCTCGCGGCGCGGGTGTGCGGCGGCGGGGGCGACACGCGCGCGCCGTCGGTCAGCGAGCGACGATCAGCGGTCAGGACCTTCGTCCTTGCCCGCGCCTCACGGATCTCGATCACCAGCCGTTGATCTGCCGCGCCGAACTCGTTCTCGAGCTCGCGGGCCCGCGACGTCACCGCGGCGAGCAGCGGACTCGGACCGTCGAAGCCGTCCAGCCAGCCCGCCAGCTCGTCGAGCACGTGGTCGAGGTCGGTCAGCCGCAGCTGCTCGGCCGCGTCGAGGTGGCGGCGGATCGCGGCGATGAACTCGTCGGCGGCGGCCTCGTGGGTGGCGGCCGCCGTCGCCGCTGCCTCGACCGCCTCGTCGAGGGCCGATCGCGCGTCGTCGGTCTCCCGGCGCCGATCGCCGGCCTTCTCCTCCGCCCGCATGGCGCCCGTGATCAGGCCGGCGACGTGCTTGGAGGCCTCCTCTCGGCGGCGGCCCACGTCCTCGGCCGCCTGGCGCGCCGTCCGGATGGTGTCCAGCGCCGCTGCGGCCGTGGCGCCAGCCGCGGGCAGCAGCGCCGCGACGGCAGCCAGGTGATCGTCGAGAATGCCCGCGTCGCGCGCCGCGCTCGTCGCGGTGTCCCGGGCGCGTTCCAACGCCGCGGTGGTCCCGTTCGCCCGGGTGCGTTCGTCGGCGACCCGTCGGGTAAAGCTGTCCCGCTGCCGCAGGGCGGCCGTCCGCTCGGCGCGAGCCCGGTTCGCGAGCCCCTCCTGCTCGTTCGCCCGCTGGCGGAGCATGCTCAGCTCGCGGCCCTGGTCCATCTCCGGGCGGGTGGCGAGGGTGTTCCGCTCCGCGGTGAGTTCCGTGATCCGCAGGCCGAGCGCGGCTTCCTGCCGGTCGATCTCCGCCGCCTCGCCCTCGGCCCGTTCACGCTCCGACTTCACCTCGCTGAGCTGGCGGGACGCCGACTCGTACAGCGACTGGGCGGCACGCGGCTCGCGGGCGCGGCGCCGCGCACTGATGCGGGCGTACCGACGGTAGTGCTCCAGGAACGCGGCGGCGGCGGTGTGCGCCTCCTCGAATCCGAGCAGGTCGGACCGTTCCTGTTCCAGGCCGCGGAACGCCTCGGCCGCGTCCGCGATCACCGCCTGGTCGAGCGGGGCCAGCGCCTCGGTGAGCGCGTCGGACAGGGCCCGCTCGTTCGGCTTCTTCGACAGCTGCGGCTGACGGAGCTGGATGAGCAGGTTCACCAGGGCGTCGTAGCGCTCCTCGCCGAGGCCGAAGAACGCCTCGTCGACGGCCCGCCGGTACCGGGACGCCTGGTCGAAGACACGCCCACCGGTCCCGAGCGCGTCGGCCAGCCGGTCCTTCGTCAACGCGGTCCGGGTCGGCCCCACGAGAGCGAAGTCGATGCCGACCCGCCCGTCGGCGACGAAGAACCAGGTGGTGACACTGCCGCGGCCCGCGACCGCCTTCAACCCGGCCCCGATCGAGCGGTAGCTCGCGACTCCGGCGGCGTCGACACGCCCGAACTCCAGCCAGCTGTAGCCGTGCCGCTCCGGGTGCGGGTGGCGCCCGCCCATGAGCAGGTTCCACTCCATCCGCTTCTTCGGATCGCCGTCCGGTTCCACCCGGTGAGCCGCGACCTCGCCGTCGAGCAGGAACGGCAGCAGCATCGCCAGCACCTTCGACTTGCCGGTACCGTTGTTGCCGCGCAGGAGCAGATTGCCATCGCGGAAGTGGAACTCCTCCTCGTCGTAGAGGAAGACGTCCACGAGCCCCGCGCGCAGCGGCTGCCACCGGCTCGTCGTCGGCTCGGGCAGTGACCCGGGGGTGGCTGGCTTCCCGTTGGACTCGCTCACACCAGGCTCCCCTGCTCGGTGTCGGTGGTGTCCCGCAGCTCACCCAGTGCGAACCGGCTCAGCGCGGGCAGCGCGATGACCGTGTCACCGCGTCGTCGCAGCAGGCCCAGGGCGGCCATCCGGGTGAGCGCCCGGTCGACCAGACCGATCTCCGCCTCAGGCTCCGTCACGCCCTTGCGCCAGTGGGTGCGATGCTGCGAGATCAGCTCCCGCATGTGCGCGTGCAGGGTGGCGACGGGCATCGGTTCGGCGGTGCCGAGACGCGCGCCGCCGCGCGCGAGGTACTCGGCGAGCAGCAGGGCGGAATGGCCGTCGGTGCCGTCCTCCGGCATCCTCGCGTCGGTGAGGTCGCCGTCGGGGTCGACCATCGCGAGGCCCTCCGCCCGGACCTCGGCGACCAGGCCGGTCGCCTCCGTGATCCGTCGGGTCAGCGCGGCGCGCTGGCTCGTCAGGTAGGACAGCTGGTCGGCGTCCAGATCGGCGAAGTAGACGACGGGGTCGTCCAGGAGCCGCCGGGTCAGCGCCTGGCGGCGGGCGAGGTTGCGCGCGTCGTCGGTGTCCGTGACCAGCTCCTCCACGGCACCGGCGAGCCTGTCCTCGAACGCGGCGGCGGCCACCGTCGACGGGCCGCGCCGGGTGACCAGCAGCCCGGCGAGCGCGGAACGGTCGAGGTCGTACAGGGCGTCGCCGGTTCCCGAGGTGAAGGTGGCCTCGTCGCCGGCGACGCGGCGCAGGACCCCGAGGTCGAGCAGCACACGGACGGCCGCAACCAGGTCCGCGCGTTCCTCGCGGCTGTCCAGACCGAAACTGATCCCGGCTTCGGCGAGCCGCGGGTCGGCGCAACCCAGCATCACGTCCTGGGCCAGCCGACCCAGGGTGACCTGCTTCTCCGCGCGCTCCAGGCCGGCGAGGGCGAGGCAGAGCAGCACATAGCGGCGGCGACTGAACGGCTGGTGTGACGCGCCGGCGGTGGCCGGGCGGGTGCCGTCGGTGAGGTCCGCCGGCAGCTTCGCGAGCCTGGCCACCTCGGGGTCGACGCGCAGCGACCAGCCTGTCTCCCGTGCGAACCAGGCCCGCAGCCAGGTCTGATGTCCGCGGACGAGGCGGAAGGCCGCCGCGTCGTCGCCGTGGGCGGTCAGCAACGGGCGGCGCAGGAGGGCCCGCATCGCCCGGCGGCGTTCATCGAGGAGCTGGGCGTCCAGGGCGTCGACGATCGCCCCCGACGAGTCCCTGCGGGCGGCTGACGTGCGGGGGCGCGGGTTCGTCACGCCGGCTCCGCCAGCAGGTCGTGGATCTCCAGGATGTGGTCCGGACCGGTGAACAGCCCGGCGCTGGTCGGGATCGTCGCCACCATTGCGTCGGCGGTCGCGGTCAGCGCGATCGACAGCGTCCCGTCGGCACTGGTGGTGTCGATGGACGGCTGGCCGGGTCGGCTGCGGGCGAGCGCGTCGCCGAGCAGGGTGAGGAACAGCCGGAAGGACGGATCGTCGAGCTCGGCGAGCTCGGACAGGCGGATCGGGATGCCGGTGGCGAGCCGGCGCCGCGCGGCCCGGACGATCTCCTCTTCGACCGCGAGCCGTTCGGCGAGCAGCCGGCGCTCCGCGGCGCGGTCGCGAATGCGGTTCGGCGCGCCGCGACGCTCGTACCGCCCGGTGCGACGCAGGCGGACGTCGACCAGGATGGGCGGTGCCGCGTGCCATGGCGTCGACGGCGGCACCGGGCTGGTCGCCCGCGCCTCCAGGGTCGCGGCGTCGATCGTGAGGTGGCGAGCCGGGGCGAGCCCGAAACAGGCTCGCCAGAGCCGGTGGGCATCGTCGTCGCTCGGCGCCTGCGCGAACCAGAGCGCGAGGGCGCGGAAGTCGGCGGACCGGTCGCTGCGGCCCGAGCGCCGCTCGTTGACCGCCAGCACCACCGACAGCAGGGCCGGCACCGCCGCACGCGCCCGCTCCCGCAGCAGCCGGGCCTGCGGTGGATGAAGCCGGTCGCCGACGAACCAGCGCCGCAGGCCCTCCCACCGCTCGGTCCACACCGCGAGCCGCTCACCGGCCGCACCCGACCCGGCGGAGACGACGCTGTCGCCGGAATCCCCGCCACGGGGAGGGGTGCCGCCGAGGGTGTCGTCCGGTCCGGCGCTGGCGTCGATGCCGGGCGCCGCGTCCCACGCCTCCCGTTCGGCCACCGCGAGCAGTACGCCGGTCAGGTCGTGCTTCTCGATCTCGCGGAGCACCTCCACGATGCGCGCCGAGGTCACGACGAGGTCCTGGATGAAACGCTGCAGGTAGTCGACGAGCCGTTCCTTGTAGGCGAGGAAGACGTCGAGATCCGCATCGTGCAGGTCGATGGTGCGCTGCAACGATCCCATGAACGCCTGCGCGTTGTCGGTCAGTCCACGGAAGACCCCGGTCAGGTCGCGCAGGAGCTGGTGCGCCTTCGCCGCGTCGACCTCGGGCCGCGCCAGCACCGCCAGGAGCGCGAGGAGCTGGCTGTGAATGTCGGACAGGGCGACGGTCTGCAGCTCGCCGCGCCGCCCGAGCGCCTCGTCGAACGTCTCCAGGGCCGCCTCGGCCGCCTCGCCGGCCGGGGTCAGCTGATAGAGAAATCGGGGGCGGTTGAAGTCCTCGACGGTGGTGACCCGGCTGGTGTCCGGATCACCACGCAGGTTTCCCCAGCCTTCGAGGCTGCGCAGCTCCGCGTCGACCTCCCGGACCGCCAGCCCGCCGGCGGCGGCGGGCTCCTTCGCGAGCATCTCGATGACATCCTCAGGACGCAGATGGACGTTGAAGCGACGCTTAGCGCGCATAAACGTCCGCATGATTGCCCGATACAGCTCGGCTTTCTCCGTCGTGACATGTGTGAACGGGCCGAACCGCGAGACCGTACCTGACACCTGACCGCTCGACATCCGCACCTCCGCCACCCGCACCAGGCTCCCATGAGAAATCCGGCGTCCTCATATCTACACTCCGCCACCGGCGATAGCACCAGAGAGTTCGACCGCGTCATGACGTGGACGAGCGGATGCGGACAGGGCGGCGTCGAAGAGGGGCCCGGTGCGGGCGCATCGGGTTCCTCGCGGCATCAACTGGCGGGGGAGGCCTCCATGGAGTAATTAAGACGCCCGTTCGCGACCGAGGTCACCGTCATCGTGACGTTGTACACCTCGCCGGTGGGCACGACCGTTGTGCAGACTACCCGCGTGCCGGCCGTCGCGACGAGGTCGCCGGGGCAGTCGACGGAGAACTCCTCGCCGGTCTGGGCCTTGAGGTCTCGTGCCAGGGCAGCTTCGATGTCGGCCTTGGCCACCGTGATCAGGCCGTCGGAGGCGGTCGGCTCCGGCGCGGCGCTGGCCGCCGCGGGTTGCGGCGTGGCGCTATCCGTCGGCGCCGGCTGCGCCGGGATCGTCGCCGTGGCGGCGATCGTCGCGGGAACCTCGACCGCGGACCGGCTCGCACCCGCGGTCGTGGTGTCGCCGTCCGAATCCGAGCAGCCCGACACCCCGAACGCGACAAGCGCCACCGCCGCGACGACCGATCCACCGAACCGCTGCGTCAGACTGACCGAGGACAGCCGCCGGCTGCCCAACGCCAACTATCCGGCTCTCCTGACGTGTTAGTGGGTCGTTGATCGTTGATCAATGTGATCGTCCGGGATAGGCGTACCCAACCAGTCGATATCGGTGACATCGCCTGGCCGCAGGCAATCTACCCACGAGGGGCCGGACGGGAAGGCCAACACCCCAGGTCAGACGGCATCCACCACGTCCTGTGAACGCATGGAACGAAACCGGTCACACCCCTACTAGTGCGCTGTCCACGAACGTGCGTAGGTACGCGGACGGCATCGCCGCCGGACGGTCACGATGACCGTACGTGGTCGTCGGCGCCTGGGTTGATCAGGCCTGGCTGCCCTCATGGTCGCTCTGTACGGCTCTGTACGGACGAATCGGACGTCGAACCGTACAGAAGGACCACGATGCTCCCGCTGCCACGCAGACATCGGACGAAACAGGCAGATCGCCCGCTGCGTTCCGTGACTTCAGCCCCGGCCAGGCATGTTCCCGCCACCCGAAAACGTTCATGGACGGCGCACCAGCGACGTGGCCAGCGTGGAGACCTCGGCGTGCCAGGCCTGGACCTGCGATCTGGTGGGGCCGATCTCGTACTGGTGGTAGTGGTAGGCGACGCACAGGTGGGACCAGGCCCGGCGGGCCCGCCGGGCGGCGGTGGGGGTGCTGTAGTGGCTCAGGCAGTGGAGCTTGGCGGCCATGTTCGGGGTGGACAGCCCCGGCTCGGCGGCGGCGAGCGCCGCGTCGACGGCGATCTCCAGGGCGGTGCGCAGGACGAGGGCGGCGCCGCGGTGGCGGGCGGCGAGCGTCGCCTGGAGGCGGCCGGCGAGCAGCAGCTCGGCGGTCTGGAGCAGTTCGTTGATCGTGGCGCCGGTGGTGTCGACAGGTGGCGTGCTCACGGGTTTCTCCCGGTCGGCGGTGAGACGGGGATGGATTGTGAACGAGTGGATCAGCGGGCAGCGAGGTCCGGCCTGCGGACCGCGTCGGCGAGGCTCTTGACGAGTTCGACGAAGCGGTTGGGGTCGTCGATCTGGGCGCCGTCGGGGTGGGCGCCCTTCTGGCAGTCCTGGACGATCCTGACTGCCCAGCTACCACAACGGTCCTTCAGCTCGCGGTAGACGTCCTCGGATCTCCTGGCGTCGCCGAAGAAGGCGAGGGCGGCGACCTTTGTGAGTTTCTCCGCGTCGGAAAGGGCGGCGTCGAAGACCGGTTCGGCCCCGCCGGCCTGGTGGTGGCGGATCCAGGCGGCTTCGGTGAAAGCGTTTTCCAGCGCGATCCGGCAGAGGCCGGGCAGGACATGAGTCCGCGCCGCCGCCGGCAGCTTCCTGCTGCCCAGCGCAAAGCCGCGGGCATCCTTGAGCGCCTGCTTGACCGGGTCGAGCGCGTCCTCGATCTCAACCTTCGATGCCTTCCCCCGCTCGACCTTGCGGATCGTGACAGGCAGACCCTGGCTGGTGAACGCCCGCTGGAGGCGGGTGTCGTGGGTGAACACGACGATCTGCCGCTGGCTGCCCAGATCGGAGAGCACCTGGGCGAGTCCGTTGACCTTGGCGGGATCCATGGACTGCACCGGGTCGTCGATGAGAAGGAAGCCGAACGGGCTGTCGGCGGTGCGGGCCCTCGGCAGGAACAGTGCCAGCGCGAGCGCGTGCAGTTCGCCCTGGCTCATCACGGCGAGCGCCGAGGCGTCGGCGTCGTCGGCGGAGACGTCGAGGATCAGCCGGCGCAGCGTCGAGGTCTCCTTGCCGTCCAGGCCGACCCTGGTGAGGCTGACGCTGCTCTCGTGCCGCAGCTGCGCCCAGATCTCCTGCGCCTGGGCCTCGAAGGTCGCCAGCCGTTCCTGGCGCAGGTCCCGGATGAGTGCGTCGAGCCAGTCGCGCGCTTTCTTCAGGTCGCTCCTGCGTGCCTTGGTCGCGTTCACCGCGCGGGCCTGCGCGGTCCAGATCTGCAGGCTGGCGAAGAGTGGACGCCACCGGTCGTCACGCTCCGCCAGCAGGACCCGGGCCTGCTCGCGGGCGCTGGAACACGCCTGCGCCAGCGTCCGCGCCGTGCCGAGGGTCTCGTCGGCCAGCGCGGCCAGGTCCGTGCGCGCTCGGCACGCCTCCCAGGCCTGCCACACCGCGGCGAGCGCGGGCGGGACCGCTGGCGGCGAAACGATGAGCGCCTTCAGCCCGGTCTCGGCCAGCCGCCGCTGTGCGTTCGCCGTCCGGACCGCCTGGCCCTCGTCGAGCAGCGCGGTGACCTGCGCCGCCGCCCGGTCCGCCCAGGCGTTGTCGAGGACCTGCTCGGTGCCGCAGACCGGGCAGGCCTCGCTGCCCGCGTGCCGGTCGCGGTGCCGCAGTGCCTGGGAGAGCAGCTCGGCGCGCAGCGAGGCGTCCTCGGCGTTCGTGCCGGTGACAGCCGCGGCGGCGGCGAGGGTGTCGCGCAGCCGCTGCACCGCCTCGTCGACCAGGTCGAGGTCGGGTCCCTGAAGGTCGGCGAGCTGGCGCAGTTCGGCGAGGTCACCGTCCTGCGCCGAGGGCAGGTTGGTCAGGAGGCGGTCGAGCGCTGCAAGGTCGGGACCGGGCTTCCTTGCCACGGCTTTCAGCGCGGCGTCGGCGCGGGTCTCTTCGGGCAGGTCGAGGAGCAGCGCTTCGAGCGCGGCGGTGAGTGTGGCCCGCCCGCTGTTGACGGCCTTGACCGCCGCGGTGTGCTGGCTCTGCTCGGCCTTGAGCAGGCCGTCGACGGCGGTGAGGTAGCCGAGACCGAGGATCTTGTCGACGATGTCGTACTGCCGGACCGCCTTGTCGTCGATCAACTGACCCAGGTCGGCATAGGAGAGGAAGGGACGGTACTCGGCCGCGGCCCGTGCCCAGCCGGCCTGCGCGGCGGGCACGGCCGGCTGGCCACGGCGCTGGAACACGCCGTCGGAGTTCGTGAAGTCGTCGCCCGGCCAGGTGCGGGTCAGCGTCGCCGGACCGCCGCCGACCGTGAGAGCCAGATCGATCCGCGGCCGGCGGGTGAGCTCGTGCCGATTGCGCCAGGCGCCACGACGGGAGTCATCCTGGCGCTGCCAACGGGTGTTCGTGCCGAGGAAGGCTGTCTCGGCGCCCTCGGCCAGGCTCGACTTCCCGGAACCGTTGCGCCCGACCACCAGCGTGACGCCCGGCGCGGCGGGCAGCGACAGCCTGGCCGGGGCGCCGATGCCGCGGTAGCCGGCGACGGTGATCGATTCCAGCCAGATCTGGCCCATCGCACTCGCCGCCGGCCTCTCGACCGCGTCGGACGCTTCGCGCAGTACGGCCTTCACCGACTCGGGCAGTGCCGCCGCGGCCAGCCGCGCCGCCGCCAGCTCGGCGATCGGCGTCGCCCTGACCGCCGGCGCCGGCTCTGGCGCGGAGGTGGGACTCTCCCCGTGCGGAACGCGCGGCTCAGGCAGATCCATGTCGGTCATCGTTTCCCCCAGGATTTCTGATGGGTGTTCGCGGTATCAGCTCGTGTGGGTGCGGCGGGTGGGGGGGTGCTGCCCGCGAGGCCCCCGGGGCCCCCTGTAACACCGGGGACCTCGCGGGCGGCAACCCTTCCTGCGCTGCCGACCCGACTGGATCGGCACAGGCGGAACCCGGCCCTCGGGCCAGGCGGGGATGGCGGAATGGCTGTGAACACGCGGCCGCGCCGGGCATGGCGAGGGCGCGTCAAGGGCGGCACGGGGCGCGGTGGACACTGGGGGACGACGCGCCCTGAGAGGAGCGGCGGCGACGCCGAAGGTGAAACCGGCCAGGGGTCGAGCGGCGGGTCGCCTCCGCGTCCGAGAGCGACGGTGCCGGGCCCTGGCCTGTGCGCATCGCGACCGATCCGCGACAATCCAGGACCTTAGGGCCACGCCAAATCGTCCGTCAAGTGTGAACACCGGTCTTGTGTACGTCAGCTTGAATCGTTCACAGAGCTTGCCTAGGTGGCGATCACGCCGGTATGGTCCGGCATGTGGAGTTCGACGGGCAGGAAGAGCTGACGGCTGCCGCCATCGCGCGGCGGATCGGCGTCGGCCGCGCCGCCGTGTCGAACTGGCGCCGGCGCTACGACGCCTTCCCCAGCCCCGTCGGCGGCAACGACACCAACCCGACGTTTCGCTGGGCCGCCGTGGCGGACTGGCTGGAACACTCCGGTCGCGCGGAGCAGCTCGCGAAGGCAGGCCGGACGGAGACCGGAACGCAGGCCCTCGACGGCCCGACCGGTGGCTGGTCGACCCGTGACGCGTTCGTCGAGCAGGCAAAGCGGGACGTCGAGGCCGAGCAGCGGCTGGCCCGTGTCCTCGTCTCGCTGCTGCCACCGACGACCGCGGCCAGCGCGGGTGGTGACGATCTGTTCGCCACCGCCGACGACCTGCCGGTCGTCTTCGACCCGGCCTGCGGCGACGGCACCCTGCTGCTGGCCGCCGCGGACCGGTTCGAGCAGCGGGTTCGGCTGTTCGGCCAGGACAACGACGAGCGGCTGGCCCGCAGCGCCACCCTCGGCCTGCGCGGCCATCCGCTGGCCGGGCCGTACGACGTCCGCCTCGGCGACTCGCTGCGCGGCAACCGGTTCACCGAGCTGCTCGGGCGGGCGGCGGCGGTGGTGTGCGAGCCACCGTTCGACCGGCCGGGCTGGCCGGCGGACGAGCTGGCGACCGACCGCCGCTGGGAGTTCGGCCGCCCGGAGCCCCGCGACGGCGAGCTGGCCTGGGTGCAGCACTGCTACGCCCACCTGCGCCCGCGCGGCACCGCCGTCATCGCCGTCTCGCCGCGGGCCTGTGTCTCGCCGTCCGGGCAGACGATCCGGCAGCTGATGATTGGTGGCGGCGCGCTGCGTGCGGTGATCGCGCTACCGGCCGAGATGAGCACCGCGGCCGGCGAGGCCTGCCTGTGGGTGCTGCGCCGCCCGCGCGGCGACCAGGACGACGAGCCGGTCGTCCTGGTCGACTTCGCCGCCGCCGACATGGCCGCGGTGCCGCACCAGTTCGGGGAGTGGCGGCAGCTGTTCGGCCTGGCAGCCGGGGCGGCGTCGGGCGGCGCGGGGCGGGCCCGGCCCGGCCCGGTGCCGGCTCGGGCGGTGACCCGGGCGCGGCTGCTCCAGGACGGTGAGGCCAACATCCTGCCCTCCCGGTATGTCACCACCGAGGCGCAGGCCGGTGCCGACGACATCGCCCGGATCGCCGGGCAGCTCGAAGCGATCTACGCCCGGCTCGGCGCCGGGCTGCCGCGGTATGCGGCGGCCCACGTCCGGGACGACTTCGCCTACGTGACGCTCGCGGAGCTCGAACGTGCGGGCGCTGTGACGATCAGGTTGCGGGGCACGACGCCGCACGCCGGCGACGTCCTCGTCTGGCCGCGGGCTCCGGGCGTTCTCGCGGCGACGGGCGAGGAGCGGACCGGTGGGATGACGACCCACGTGGTCGAACTGGACCGGGCCCGGCTCGACCCCGACTTCGTGGCGATGTTCCTGCGGCCCGAGGTCGAGGCCGTACCGATCCCGAGGACAATCGGCGTGCTCGGCCGCGAGGACCTGCGCCGCTGCCGGATCCCCCGGCTCTCGATCGCCGAGCAGCGCCATTACGGCGCCGAGTTCCGGCGCCTGTCCGACCTGCGCGCGGCGCTGACAACGCTCGCCAGGCTCAGCACCACCGTGATCGACCAGACCCTGCACGGGCTGACGGCCGGGACCCTGACCCCCGACCGGCTTGCACCGACGACGCCGACGCACGAGGAGAACCTGTGACTTCCCCGGGGCCCAGCCACTCGAAAATGGCCGCCGACATCTGGTCGGTGGCCGACCTCCTGCGCGGCGACTACAAGCGGCACGAGTACGGCGCCGTGATCCTCCCGTTCACGCTCATGCGGCGACTCGACGCGGTCATGGTCGACACCCGGCAGGCCGTGCGAGACCGCGATGCCGCGTTGCCCGCGAGTCTGACGAACCGGCAGAAGCCGCTGGAGAGCGCCGCGGGCCGGCCGTTCTACAACGTCTCCCGGCAGAACTTCGCCACGATCGCCTCCGACCCGACAAACAAATCGGTGGTCGCGAAGAACCTGCGGGATTATGTCAACGGCTTTTCGCCCGTCGTCCGCGAGGTGCTGGATCGGTTCCGGTTCGACGAGACCATCGCCCGACTGGCCGACGCGAAGTTGCTATACCTGGTCGTCAGCCGGTTCGCGCAGATAGACGAGCTCGACAAGCTCAAGAGCCACGACATGGGCTACGTGTTCGAGCACCTGATCCGCAAGTTCGCGGAGGACTCGAACGAGACCGCCGGTGAGCACTTCACGCCCCGTGAAGTCATCAAGCTCATGGTCAACCTGCTGGTAGCTCCCGACGCCGACGCAGACGTCATCGCCGGGCCTGGACAGGTGATCAACATCTATGACCCGGCCTGTGGGACCGGAGGTATGCTGACCGCTGCCGCTGACCACCTGAGGTCCCTCAACGCCGGCGCGCAGGTGTTCCTCTACGGCCAGGAACTCAACCCGGAGTCGTGGGCGATCTGCCAGGCGGAGATGCTGCTGCGCGACCAGCAGGGCGACATCAAGCTCGGCAACTCGTTCAGCCAGGACCGGTTCGCCGGCCGCCGGTTCGACTACATGCTCGCCAACCCGCCGTTCGGGGTGGAGTGGAAGAAGGTCAAGGACGACGTCGACCGGGAGGCCGAACTCGGCTACGCGGGCCGCTTCGGCGCCGGCCTGCCGCGGATCAACGACGGGTCGTTCCTCTTCCTGCAGAACATGATCTCGAAGATGGAGCGGGTCGAGGGCAAGGGTGCCCGGATCGCGATTATCTTCAACGGCTCGCCGCTGTTCACCGGCGCCGCGGAGTCAGGCGAGTCGAACATCCGGCGCTGGATCCTGGAGAACGACTGGCTCGAAGGCATCGTCGCCCTGCCCGACCAGCTTTTCTACAACACCGGGATCTCCACCTACTTCTGGATCCTCTCCAACCGCAAGCCGGCGAAGCTCGCCGGCAAGGTGATCCTGCTGGACGCCCGCGACCAGTCGGTGAAGATGCGCAAGTCCCTCGGCGACAAGCGCAAGCAGATCAGCGACGCCCAGATCGACCACGTATCAAAGCTGTATGTCCGGGCGCTGGAGGTTGCCGGCGATCCGGAGAACCCGGACCACGGCAAGGTGAAGATTTTCGGGACGCGGGACTTCGGCTACCATCGCATCACCGTCGAACGGCCACTCAAGCAACGCTTCGAGATCACCGAGGACACCCTGCTCGCCCTGACCGAGGCGAAGGCACTCGCCAAGTGGGACGGTCGGCAGAAGCTGGTCGAGGCCCTGCACGACGCGATCGGCTCCGTCTGGCGAACCAAGGACGAGGCCACGTCAGAGCTGCTGGCCGCCGCTATGGCCGGCGGAGCGAGCCTGCCCGGCACCGCGGCGCACCTGAAAGCCTTTTGGAACGCCGTCGCCGTCTCCGACCCAGAAGGCGAGGTCCAGCTCCACAAGGGCAAGCCGATCCCAGACCCGGACCTGCGAGATTTCGAAAACGTCCCCTTGGACGAGGACATCCACACCTACTTCACCCGCGAGGTCACCCCGCACGTCCCCGACGCCTGGATCGACGAGGAAAAAACCAAGGTCGGCTACGAGATCCCCTTCACCCGCCACTTCTACGTCTACACCCCCCCAAGGCCCCTCGCCGAGATCGACGCCGAACTCAAGGACCTGGAAGCCCAGATCCAGAAGCTCCTCGGCGAGGTGACGGCGTGACCTGGTCGACGGTTGCGCTCAAAAGAGTCGCTCAGTTCACGGCAGGTGGCACACCGTCCGTCGACGAGCCCAGTTATTGGTCCGATGGTGACAGCGGCTATGCCTGGGTAGCGATCGGGGACATGTCGTCCGTTGACTCGGTCATCACCACCACACGGCGTGTATCTGCCGATGGCATACGCGCATCGCGGCTGAAGATCGGTGAGCCTGGGACGATCCTTTTCAGCATGTACGCCAGTCTCGGGCATACTGCGTGGCTGGAAGTTCCGGCGGCCTGGAACCAGGCGATTCTTGGCCTTCGAGTCGATGGCAATACTGACTCACGGTTCCTTCGCTATGCGCTAGTCGCGCTGCGACCGCGCCTCATCGAGCAGGCGCGAAGTAACACTCAGGCGAACCTGAATGCCGAACAGGTCGGGAACCTCCAGTTCTCTCGACCGCCACTCGACGAGCAGCGCCGCATCGCCGACTTCCTCGACGCCGAGACCGCCCGCATCGGTCGACTCGTCTCGCAGCGCCTTCGACAGCGGGAACTGCTTGATGAGCTGACTCTGAGTTTGATCGACGAGTATATCGGTCGACCAGGCTTCGTCCCGACTGTCCGCCTTGGGTACTTGGCCTTCGTCCAGACCGGCGTGACAGTTGACAGCGGACGTCAGAACGACGGCGACGTCGTCACGCTGCCGTACTTGCGGGTCGCCAATGTGCAGGTTGGCTATGTCGATCTTAGTGAGGTCGCTGAGATCACGGTACCGCGTAAGACCGTGGCCACATCGCGCCTGCAGATCGGAGACGTCCTGATGACAGAGGGTGGAGATCTTGACAAGCTCGGTCGTGGGACTGTTTGGCGCGGAGAGATTTCGGAGTGCCTACATCAGAATCATGTCTTCGCCGTGCGGCCGGACCTTCGTGTGATAGAGCCTGAGTACCTGGCGTTGCTCACGCGGGCATCGCGAGCGCGACGGTACTTCGAAAGCACTGGCAACAAGACTACAAACCTCGCATCAACAAGCAGCAGCAAGATTCGTGACTTCCGTGTGCCGCTGCCGGACCTGCCGACACAGCGTGAGCTTGTCAAGAGGATTGATGGTCGACTCAAAGCGGTGAGTGAGTTGAACGCGCGGCTCTTCAATCAGATAGCTGCTCTTGCGGAGCGCCGTCAAGCGGTAATCGCGGCTGCGGTGACTGGGCGGCTCGAAGTCGCGACCGGGCGTGAACTGGACGGAGCCGCATGACGCCGGGGATGCATACGGAGCATGCCTTTGAGGCTCGGGTCGAGCAGGAACTGCATGGTCATGGGTGGGAGGCGGGGCAGCCCACGTTTGGGTTTGATGCTGGGCTTGGGCTGGATACTGCTGAGCTGGTTCGGTTTATCGGGGCGACGCAGCAGAAGAGCTGGGATCGGCTTGTTGCGCTCTACGGTTCCAAGGAGCTTGCGCACGGGCAATTCTGCCAGCGGGTGGCGGCACAGATCGACGAGCGGGGGGTGCTGGACGTTCTGCGGCAGGGGGTGCGGGATCGGGGGGTGCAGATTGAGCTGGCGTACTTCCGGCCTGGGCACACGCTGGCGGTCGACGCGCTCAAGGAGTACGACGCCAACGTTCTGACCGTGGCCCGGCAGCTTCGTTTCAGCGCGAAGAATCCGAACGAGTCCGTCGACCTGGCGTTGTTCGTGAACGGGTTGCCGGTGGCGTCCATCGAGCTGAAGAACGGAATGACCGGGCAGACGGCCGAGGACGCGGTCGCGCAGTACCGGCGGCGGGATCCGAAGGAGCTGTTCTTCGCGAAGCGTGCCCTGGTGCACTTTGCCGTCGATCCGGACAGGGCGTTCGTCACGACCCGGCTGACGGGCCCCGACACCCGGTTCCTGCCGTTCAATCTGGGCACGAACGGCCCGGGGGAGTCGGGGGCCGCCGGCAACCCGGAGGCCAGGGAGGGCTCCTATCGGGTCGCCTACCTGTGGGAGGAGGTCTGGAGCCGGCACAACTGGCTGGAGATGCTGCAGCGGTTCGTGCACGTCGACGCCAAGGACCAGAAGAAGGGCTCGAAGCGGAGCGTCCACGAGCGGGGACGGATCTTCCCGCGCTACCACCAGTGGCACGCCGTCCAGGCGATGGTCCGCCATGCCCAGGAGCAGGGCGCCGGCCAGGACTACTTGGTGCAGCACTCCGCCGGCTCGGGCAAGTCGAATACGATCGCCTGGCTGGCGCATCGCCTGTCGACCCTGTTCGACGTGGACAACCAGAAGGTGTTCGACAAGGTCGTCGTCATCACCGACCGGCTCGTGCTCGACCAGCAGCTCCAGAACACGATCTACCAGTTCGACCACACGCCCGGGGTCGTCAAGAAGATCGACGAGGATTCGAGCCAGCTCGCGGCCGCGTTGACGGACTCGACGTCGCAGATCATCATTTCGACGCTGGAGAAGTACCCGTTCATCCTCGACAAGGTCGCGGGCAAGGGCCTGGGCTCGAAGCGCTACGCGGTGATCATCGATGAGGCGCACACGTCGCAGACCGGTGAGCAGGCCACGAAGCTCAAGCAGGCGATCGGCTCGAAGGCGCAGCGGGAGCCCGACGAGGACGAGGCGACCTACCTGACCCGGGTCCGCGGCAGGCAGCCGAACCTGTCGTACTTCGCCTTCACCGCCACTCCCACGTCCGCCACGCTGAAGCTTTTCGGCACCCTCGACCCGGACCGTCTGGACGAGGACGGCAAGCCGCTGTATGTGCCGTTCCACGTGTACTCGATGCAGCAGGCGATCGACGAGGGCTACATCCTCGACGTCCTGGCGAACTACCTGACCTACGACGCGATGTGGCGGCTGTCCAGCGACGCCGTCGCGCAGCAGGACTCGGAGATCTCCAACCCGGAGGTCGAGACGAAGAAGGCGCGGCGCAAGCTCGTCCAGCTCGTCGAGGCGCATCCGGAGTCGGCGGCGCAGAAGGCGAAGCTGATCGTCGAGGACTTCCACACGAACATCGCCGGCCGCCTCGGCGGCCGGGCGAAGGCGATGGTCGTCACCGACAGCCGGCAGCAGGCGCTCAACCTGTACCAGGCGATCCGCCGGTACGTCGATGACAAGGGTCTGGCGAACTGCCGCCCGCTGGTCGCGTTCTCCGGTTCGCTGACCGACGAGGAGAGCGGCCACGAGTTCACCGAGTCGAAAATCAACGGCTTTCCGGAGGGTCGGCTCCCGGAACGGTTCGGTTACACGAAGGCTGACGACCCCGACGCGGCGGCGCGCAACCAGGAGGAGTACCGGATCCTCGTCGTCGCCGACAAGTACCAGACCGGCTTCGACCAGCCGCTGCTGTGCGCGATGTACGTCGACAAGCCGCTGACCGGCGTCGCCGCCGTCCAGACCCTCTCCAGGCTGAACCGGACCCACCCGTTGAAATCCCAGGACGACGTGCGGATCGTCGATTTCGTCAACGCCGCCGAGGACATCCAGAACTCGTTCAAGCCCTGGTTCGAGAGCACGCTCACCGAGCAGCCCGACGCGAACCTGCTCTACCGCAAGCAGCAGGAGGTGATGGACTTCCAGATCCTGGACGTCGCCGAGCTGGAGGCGTTCATGCGGGTGCTCGGGTCAGCCGACCCGGACCGGATGCCCAAGGCTGCGGAGAACAAGCTGCACGCCGAGCTGCACCGCCTGCTCGACCCCGCGATCGACCGTTTCAAGGCGCTGCCGACCGTGGCGGAGCAGGAGGAGTTCCGCGACGCGCTGCAGAAATACTGCCGGGCCTACAGCCTGCTCGCACAGGTCATCGACTGGGGCGACGCGACACTCGAACGGCTCTACCAGTACGGCCGGATCCTGCTGCGCCGCCTGCCGGGCCGGGCCGCGACGGCTGTCGACATCGGCGACGCCGATCTGTCGCACTACCGGCTTGAGTTCACCGGTCACCATGACGTGTCGCTCGCACCGTCCGGCGACCAAGTCGTCCGCGGCCACGCCGCCGACGGCGGCGGCTACATCGAACCGGAGACGGTCCGGCTCGCGGACGTCATCACCGACCTGAACGAGCGTTTCGGCCTGAGCCTGGGCACCTCCGACCAGATCCTGCTCTTCCAGCAGGTCGCCAGCCTGGTCGAGAACACCCAGATGCAGCAGGTCGCGCTGATGAACGACGAGGCGCGCTTCGGCCAGGTCGCCGACGGCCGCCTCGACGACATCGTCGCGGAGAACGCCGGGAAGAACGAGGACTTCATGAAGCTCTACTTCGACAACCAGGACTTCCAGCAGGCCGTCAAGGAGGCCGCCCGCAAGCGCGCCTACCGGATCATCACCGACCCGGCCCGCGACGAGGCCCTGGCCCGACTGCGCGCCGAAATGCTCCGCGAAACCACCTGACGCGCTCCCACCACCAACCGGCACTGGTAGAAGAAAGCACGGGGGATATTTCGGACCTCCGGCAGTTCCTTCGGCACGGGGGAAGACGTGACTGACCCGCACACGACCGCCAACGGCGGCCCGCTGGATAACCGGATCCGGCTCGCCGGCCGGTACCGGATCGACGGCCTGCTTGGCAGCGGCGGCATGTCCGAGGTGTCCTACGGCTACGACGAGCGCCTCGACCGCCAGGTCGCCATCAAGCTGCTCCGGCCGGCAGGCAACCCGCCCGGCCCGCCGGGCAGCGCCGAGCGGATCGCGTTCGAGGAACAGCGGGCGATCAACGAGAAGCGGTTCCTGCGAGAGATCCGCACCACCGCCAGCCTGGAGCATCCGGGCATCCCCGCGGTCTTCGACACGGGCGTCCACACGTTCCCTGACGGCAGCCGCCGGGTGTGGCTCGTCATGCAGCTGCTGCGCGGATCGACCGTGCACCAGCTCATCGAGGACACCGACTACGACGACGCGCCATTGGCCATCGCCCGTGCGGCGGGCATCGGCGCCCAGGTGGCCGCGGTCCTGGCCAGCGTCCACGCCGTGGACGTCGTCCACCGCGACATCAAGCCGGACAATCTCGTTCTCGTGCCCGGCGGGTTCGTGAAGGTCCTCGACTTCGGCATCGCGATCCTGCGCGGCGCCGACGCCCCGCCCCGGCTCACCCAGGTCGACCACACCATCGGCACGCCGGAGTACATGTCGCCCGAACAGCACCTCGGCAGCGTCATCACGCCCGCGTCCGACCTCTACTCCCTTGGCTGCCTGCTGTTCGGCCTGCTCACCGGCGAGCGGGTCTTCTACCTGACCGGCAGTGGTGTGTCGCTGCGCGAGCTGCACGTCAAAGCCGACCCGCCGCGGGTCGGCGCGCTACGGCCGGACGTGCCCACCGAGCTGGCCGAACTCGTCCACGCGATGCTCGCCAAGGACAGCCGGACCCGTCCCACGGCGGTGGATGCCTACCAGGCCCTCGCCCGGTGGGCCGCAGCCCCGCCCGCGACGCCCGCCGGCGACGGGCTCGACCCGACGCAGCCGTTTCGCCACCCGCTGCTCGTCGTGCCGCGCCGAACCACCGCGGCGGGCGCTGGCGCCTGGGCGGCACACCCCGGCACCGCCGTCTTAGACGCAGCCGTGGCCGGCATTCCGCCGGAGGCAGGACCGCCGGCCATCGAGCTGGACCGCTCGGCACCGGCCGCCGCCGCGCGGCTGTCCAACGCGGCGGTCGACCGGCTACTCGTCCAGGTCGCGACGCTCGTCGACGCGGACCGGCCGGCGGAGGCCATCGACCTGCTCGAGGCGGCCGTCGCCGCCGGCGCGGCGGATCCACCCCGCGGCCTCGACCTGCGCCGCGCCCTGGCCGAGACGCTCTACCTGGCCGACAGGTTCACCCGGGCCGCCGCCCTCAACGATGCCGTGCGCGCCGACTATCTTCGCTACCACGTCGAGCCCAGCAATCCGTGGGTGCTCGACTGCGCCTACTACGCCGGCCTCGCCTACGCCCGCATCGGCGCCCCCGAGAAGGCCCTCGACCGCCTCCGCGCCTACCTCGACAACGCCGACACGGCGAAGGACGAACCCCTTCGCATTCTGGAAGCACGCCGCACCGCCGCTTTCATGCTCGCCGCCACCGGCAGGACCGCAGCCGCGCTGACCGCCTTCAAAGCCCTCCGCAACGCCCTGGCGGCGACCCACGGCTCGGGCGCTTCCGGCGAACTCCAGAACCTAGACAAGATCATCGAAAAGCTCGGTGCAGCCCATCACGCCACATAGCGGACCTTGGCTCCACAACAACCCGATGACGGCGCCGTCGGCCGACATGCCTTCCCAGGCAGGACGGGCTGCCGTGCTGGGTCTACCCTCGGCGGCCCGGCGAACCGGATGCAGTGGGATCATTACCGGCGGTGCCAGCCACAGGGAGGATCACCGTGTCCAATGCCCCGACCGACCCCGGCCCCGAGAAGGCCCCTGACGTCGACCAGGACGCCGCCGTGCCTGCGTCGGACTCCCGTGCCGGCACTGATCCGGAGTCGGCCAATCCGTCGCAAGGCAGTTCCGCGGACCCGCGGTCCGGGGGCCGCCTGCCGCTGCGTCCGGTCGACTGGGATGGCTCGTTCAGCCGCGCCTGGCAGTCCCGCGACCGCAATGAGGTGGTGAACCGTCTGGCAGCGGAGCAGGAGCGGGAGTGGAGTCAGCGAGAGCTTGATCAGATGATGCGGGAGTTTCGCTAGTTGTCAAGTCAACTGCGACAGTTGGTCGTCGCTCGGTTGGCTTGGAATGGGCTGGTTGATCCACACGGTCTTGGGTAGGCGGGGTGGTCGTGGCCGGCGGGCGAACCGCTCGGGGTGGGCCCCTCCCTGTCAGACTCGTGTGAGACACCCCAGCGGGTGCGGGTTGGCTTCGGAGGGGTGATCGGAGATCCTTGTGTTCGTGGAGTCTGAGTCGCAGGAGAGTCCGGGCGGGTCGTCGCCGTCGCGTGATCCGGCGCCGCGTCCGTCGCGGCGGGTGTT
Organism: Frankia sp. AgB32; assembly: GCF_023243045.1. Classification (GTDB taxonomy): domain Bacteria; phylum Actinomycetota; class Actinomycetes; order Frankiales; family Frankiaceae; genus Frankia. The sequence continues at coordinate 1,698 of NZ_JALKFX010000013.1, read as the reverse complement.
CACGACGGCGTACAAGCTGCGGATCGTCGCGGAGTACGAGAACGCTCCGCATGGAGAGAAAGGCGCGGTCCTGCGTCGGGAGGGTTTGTTCTCCTCGCATGTGGTGGAGTGGACTCGGGCCCGTGACGCGGGGGCCCTGGGAAGAGCAGGTGCCGTGGCTCGCGTTCCGGAGAAGAAGCCCGGGAAGTCGGCGGAGCAGATCGAGTTGGAGAAGCTGCGCCGCGAGAATGATCGGTTGAAATCCAGGCTCGCGACGACCGAGACCGCGCTGGATATTATGGGAAAAGCACGCGCGCTCTGTGTACCACGAACGTTGAGTGGGTTGGCCGCGTAGGGTAGGTCGGCTGTTCCTGCGAAGACGTGTAACTGCATGGAAGATGGAGGATTTGTGGCCCTCCGGAACCGCCCTGCGGGGGGAGGTTTCAAAGCACCTCAAGCTGCGTTAGCTGAAGACTGTCGTGGTGAGCGTTGAGGAAAAGGCGCACGTGATGCGTCAGCTGGGGACCGGGAAGGTGAGCTCAGCTCTCCGCTGTTGAAGCATCGAAATGTGCAGCTGGCATCAAAACCGGAATGTAGAGCGTGTTCTGGGATGAGTCTGGCGGATACCCGTTTACTGGCCAGACGGTGCCCGGTGTGAATGGCGGCACGAGCCCGGTCTGCGGCTTCCATGCGGAACGTGGGAGGGCATGCCCCGACACTGTCCCGAAATATCTGGGATGAGAGCGAAGCCGTCAAGCGGCAGAAACCGTGAGACGTCGAGTAGCGTCGCGGGGCGTGCAGTCGGACTGGCCCATACTAGCGTTGAAATCCCGGTAATCGGGATGGAGTGAAGGGGCCGGACCGTCCAGGTTGGTTCGTTCGGGCAACCGGGAGGATTCCCGGGAGGGATCGGGTGGGCAGACCACAGCGGAACGAGAAACCGTTTGAGATCTCAAAGTGGGAAGTGTGGGAGGCATACCAGAAGGTCAGAGCTAACAAGGGGGCTCCGGGCGTGGACGGGGTTTCTCTGGCGGAGTTCGAGAAGGATCTGAAGGGCCAGCTCTACCGGATCTGGAATCGGATGAGTTCAGGGTCGTACTTCCCGAGCCCGGTGCGAGCGGTGCCAATACCCAAAGATGGAGGTCGGGGCATCCGTATGCTCGGGGTGCCCACCATCGCGGACAGGATCGCACAGACAGTGGTCGCTCGGCATCTGGGGAAACGTACGGAGGAGATCTTCCACGTGGATTCGGATGGATACCGGGTGGGCCGGTCGGCAATCGACGCGGTGGCAAAGTGCCGGGCACGCTGCTGGAAACACGATTGGGTCCTCGACCTGGACGTGGAGAAGTTCTTCGACAGCGTCCCGCACAGCCTCATCGTCAAGGCGGTGGAGGCAAACACCGACCAGAAGTGGATCGTGCTGTACGTGCGGCGCTGGCTTATAGCACAATGCCACTCGGTTAAGGAGGAGGGGTGTTCGTCCATCCCGACACGCCAACACCCGATCCCTTTCCGGTCAACTTTCGAACACGGCATCCAGGAGAGTTCCTCAACGTCGATCAGTGGGCGACGGATGGATCCTGTCGCGATTTCGGCCGGCAAGAAGATAGAATCCTGCCGTGGTGCGTCTTCGTCAGGTAGTTGAACTGCCAGCCGTTGAAAACGAGCGGCTCACCGATCGTATTTCGCTCGGCGTGCTTGCCAAAATCGTCCCCC
>NZ_JALKFX010000252.1 GCF_023243045.1 Frankia sp. AgB32 | reverse complement strand
GGCCGGCACCGCCCGGCCGATGCCCACGTCCCCGACGGCGTCGTCGGCGCCGGGGACGTAGCTGCGGGCGCCGGCAGGTCTACCGGTTCAGCCGGTGCCGCCGGGCGCGGCGGCCTGCTGGCGCGACCTGGGCCGCCGCCCCGTCGGCGGCGTCGGCGGCGCCGGGGGCCGGTATCCGGATCGGGGCGGTCGTGTCCCAACGCCGACCCGTCCCCGCCGCGACCGGCGTCTTCGACAGGGCGTCCACCGGGTCGACGAAGTGCCCCGTCGCCTCGTCCAGAATCGAGATCTGCGCGTCGGCGATGTCGAAGTACATGCCGACGAGACGCAGCGTGCCGGCGTCCAGCGCCCGGCGTACCGCCGGCTGCGCACGCAGGTTCTCGAGCTGCTGGGCGACGTTGGCGCGGCCGAGCCGCTCCACCGGCACCAGCTCCTCCGTGCCCGGCGGTGGGGTCCGGGTCAGTGAGGTGGCGGCGTGTGCCAGCCAGCCACCGAGAGCCGTGTCCGGCGATCCGTCGGCCGCGCCGGACAGCAGCGCGTTCATGGCGCCGCAGCTGGAGTGGCCGCAGACCACGATGGCCGGTACCCGCAGCACCTCGACGGCGTAGTCGACGGCGGCGGTGACCGAGAGGTCCCCGGGCAGTGGGTCGAGTATCGGGCCCGTCCCGGCGCCGGGCACCACGCCGACCCCGGCGGCCAGGCCCATGCCCGAGGCCATGCCGGTGCCGAGGCCGAGGGGCCCGGCGAGGGTCGGCGGCGGCGGCGTCACGACGCGTTCCGCGGGCGGCGGCGGGACGATGTTTCCGACGTTGCGGACGGTGAACAGGTCGCCGGGCCCGGAGCTGGTGAGGATGTTCGGCACGATCCGCGAGTCGGCGCAGGTCAGGAACAGCGCGCCGGGTTGCTGGCCGGCGGCGAGCCCGTCGAAGGTGCCGCGCAGCAGCGGCGCCGCCCGGCGGTGGAACTCGTTGACCCCGACGAGCATCGTGCCGACATGGTCGATCCTGGCCGCGGTGCCGAGGGTTTCCGGTGGGTCCGTCCCGTCCTCGGGCCCGAGGGCTCCGGCGGGGCGATCCGCCGCCGCGGACTGCCTCGGCTGGCCGTCCTCGTCGTGTTCCTGCCACTGGGACCAGGGGGCGAACCAGCGCGGCAGGTTCGGGATGACCGAGCGCCGTCGCTCGGCGAGGTCGGCGCGGCGGAACCAGACCTGGCCGATCTCGTCGATGTCGACGGTTCCGCCGGAGGCCTCGTGGTTCGCGCACCAGCCGCGTAGCTGCTCGAAGGCGGCATGATCGAGATAGTCGACGATGAGTTCGATGGACACCGGCGCGCCCCGCGGAATCCGGTGCAGCACCCGGGCGAGGCGCGGCAGCGACAGGAAGCTGAGCGTCCCCTCCACCTCGACCTGCCACAGCTCGCCGGTCCGCCGCAGGCGCACGCTGGACCACAGCACCCGGCGCAGCACCAGCGCGAGGGCGGTGAGCAGGCCCAGCGCCACGCCCTTGAGGAGGTCGAGGGCGACGACCCCGGTGATGGTCACGAGGTAGACGGGCAGTTCGCCGTGACGGCGTACGTGGCGCAGGTGGGCGACGTCCACCAGCCGGATACCGACGACGACGAGCAGGCCCGCCAGGGCCGCGAGCGGGATCCACTCGACGGCGAACCCGAGCAGCAGCGCGAAGGCCAGAATCCAGACGCCGTGCAGGATCGCCGAGGCGCGGGTGCGCCCGCCCGAGACCACGTTGGTCGAGCTGCGCACGATCACCCCGGTGACCGGCAGGCCGCCGACGAGGCCGGACAGGACGTTCGCCGCACCCTGGCCGAGCAGCTCCCGGTCGAGGTCGACCCGGGGCCCGCGCCAGCCGCGGGCATTGGCGAGCTGGTCGACGGCGACAGCCGACAGCAGGGATTCGACGCTGGCCACGATCGCGACGGTGAAGATGCCCAGGGCGATGCCGGACCAGTTCCCGTCGGGCATCGCGGGCAGTTCGACCGCGTCGAACAGGGAGGCCGGCAGATCGACCCGGGGCACGTCGAAGCCGATGGCACCCGCGAACGCGGTGCCCGCGACGACCGCGACGAGATACGCCGGAATCCGGCGGATCATGGCGGGGACGGCGTCGGGAAGCCTGGGCCAGACCAGGATGATGGCGATTGTCAGCAGCCCGACCAGGGTCGCCGGGCCGTGCGGGTCGAGGACCGCGGCGGGAATCTCCTTGATGTTGTCCCAGGCGTGGCTGTCAGCCTGGCCGCCGAGGACGACGTGGATCTGACCGAGGACGATGGTCAGTCCGATACCGCCGAGCATGCCGTGCACGATGGCGGGTGAGACGGCGAGAGCGGCGCGCGCGATCCGGGACAGCCCGAACAGGATCTGCACCAGCCCCGCCGCAGCGGTGATCATGCAGGTCACGCGCCAGCCGTAGGTGTCGATCAGGTTTGCGACGATCACGGTGAGTCCGGCGGCGGGCCCGCTGACCTGCAGCGGTGCCCCGCCGAGCGCGCCGGCGACGATGCCGCCGACCGCGGCGGCGAGCAGTCCCGCGGCGACCGGCGCGCCCGAGGCGACCGCGATGCCCAGCGACAGCGGCAGGGCGACGACGAAGACGACCAGCGATGCCTGCAGGTCGGCCCGCCATGCCCGACCGGAACCGGCGAGGTGCCCGGCGGGCGGGGAATGGCTGTGCCGCGACGGGGTGGGCGGGGACAGGGATGGGGTCATGCGTGCTCCTCGAAGATCGGGCGAAGGGCAGCCAGGACGGGCGCCCGGCACAGCGCGGACCGCGGCGGCGTCGCCGACGGCTACCACCGGGGATCGTTCGGACATCCCCCACCCGCCACCGCAGGCAGTCGACCTGCCGCGGACAGCAACGGGTGCTGTACCCGGGTCAACGCTTCAGGCCGCCATCGAGTTTCTCTCCGTGATCGATAACCCGCTCTGGGGTAACCATTGGACATCACCCGCCGGGGGTTGTCCCAGGTGCCGACCGGGCTCACGTGCGCGGCCATGAGTTACATAAACCCGTATAACAAAATACTGGTCTAAACCGTCATAAGTCCGTAGATATGGTCGAGCGAATCCCCCGTCGGGGCGGCCAGAGGGACCAGCCTGCCACCCACAGTCGACCGACATAGAGATACTTGGTATGACTTCGGGTGCATGGATGACCCTCAGGGGATTCCGGGGTAGCCAACGAGGGCGGGTCGGGCTGGTGAGCTGCGGAAGCCGGCTTGTCCGGATCCTGGTGGTCGCTGGATTCACCCTCCTGCTGTCGGCCTGGGTGGGGAGCAACGCCCCCGGTTTCGGCCCGGACGAGCCGGCGAACTTCGTCAAGGAGGTCGGCGCCGGCACCGGCCAGTGGACGGGCAGCCCGGGCCGCCTGGCGCATCCGGCGTTCGGCACGCAGCCGGGCGCGGCGGAACGCATCGACTGGATCAACCGCAACAGCCGGGTCTTCGAGCTGCCGACCGGCCTCGACCCGGGCGCGGCCGGCTTCCCGTGCGACCTGTTCCGCAACTGGCTCTCGGCGCGCTGCCTGCACCGCCCGCACTCCCACCCGCCGGCCACCCGGGCCCTGACCTATGTCGGCACCTACGAGCCGTACGTCTATGCCATCCCGGGCACGGCCATGGCCCGGGCGCACTCGGCGCTCGCCGCGCTCTACACCGGCCGGGCGGTGAGCGCTCTGCTCGTCGCCGGCCTGCTCGCCGTCGCGGTCACCGCAGCATGGGAGGACCGGGCCGGACCGATCAGCCAGGTCGGGGTGCTGCTCGCCGTGTCACCGATGGTCCTGTTCATGGGCTCCGTCCTCGGCACCAACGGCATCGAGATCGCCGGCGCCCTCGCGCTCTACACCGTCGCCCTGCGGATGGGCCGGGAGGCGGCGGCGCCCCGCTGGACCTGGCTGGCGGCCGGGGTCATCGCAGCGCTGCTGGCGCTGTCCCGGGCCACCGGGCCGGCCTGGGTGGTGCTCGCGCCGTTGCTGGGCATCGCGTTCGCCCAGCGGGTCCCGCACCAGCCCTCGGATGAGCGTCACCGCCTCCGCCGACGCAGCCCTCGGCGGATCAGGCCGCGGATGGCGTGGTTACTGCTGCCCGCGGCGGGGATCGCGGCGACAGCGGCCTGGGAGCGCGCCGTGCAGCCGCATCCGAACACCCGCTGGGAGGTCGCCGTCGCCGGGCTGCGCCGCCTGCCGGTGGACACCCACGCCTGGACGCGCCAGTGGGTCGGGGTGTTCGGCTGGGCCAGTATCCCGATGCCCACCTACGCATACCGGCTCTGGTGGATCGCTGTCATCGTCCTCGTGCTGGTGGCGTTCGCCGTCGCGTCATGGCGCGCGCGGCTCGGCCTCGCCGCCGTGCTCGTCGCCGGCGCCGCGCTGGCCGTTGCCCTCGACGTGCTCGTTCTGCGCCAGACCAGGTTCCCCGTCTACGGCCGCTATCTGCTGCCACTCGCCGTGGCACTGCCCCTGGCCGCGGGCGAGATCGTGACCCGCCGGGCCGCGACCCTGCGGACGGCGACCCGCGGCGTACTCCAGATCACCGTGCCGCTGATCGTCGCCGCGACGCACCTGGTCGCCCTGTGGGCCGATGCCCGCCGCTTCGCGGTCGGCGTCGGCGGCCCGGTCTGGTTCCTCCCCCACGCGCAGTGGGCCCCGCCGGGCGGTTGGCTCCCCTGGCTCGCCCTCACCGTCGCCGGCACCACCTGCCTGGTCGCCTGCGCCATCATCGGCGCCCTCACCGCCGGCCGTACCGCACTCGTACACCTACCAGCGCCAGGACCGCCCCGACGCCGCCCGGTGCGCTGACGACGAACGCGTACAGGCACACGGACCGCCGCAGGGCATCAGGATGACCGTGCGTGGTCGGCGCCGACCTAGACGATCATTTCCACGGGTCGCCTGGTCGCTCTGTCCGGACAAAACGTCCGGCAGACCGTACAGAGGAACCACGATGATCCCTCGGTCACGCGAACATCGGACGAAACAGGACACGCCGACCGTTACGATCGGTGACCGCGCGGCCCGGAGAGGACCGCGGCCAGCTCGTTTCAGTGGCGGGGTTCGGGTGGCTTGGGCTGGGCGGCCTGGCTCGCGGCGGCGCGGCCGGAGGCGATCTCCGCCCGGACGTGGGCAACGGCGTGGGTGACCTGGCGTTCGATCTCCTCGGGGTCGAGACCGAGGGCCCGGCCGATGTGCGCCGACCAGACCTCCGAGCGGATGTTCGTCTCGAAGTCGAGTTCGGCGCGCACGTTCTGGCGGGCGGTGTCGCGGTTCTGGCTGACCATCACGAACGTGGACAGGAAGATGGCCTCCAGGCTGACGATCATCGTGAGCAGGCCGAACGGGTAGGCGTCGAACACCGCCGCGTGGCCGAGCGCGCCCTCGTTGACCAGGATCCAGCCGGCGAACCAGACGGCGTGCAGGTAGACGAACCGCAGCGACCCCGCGAACGAGGTGATCGCGTCCGCGGCACGGTCCTGGCGCGACCGCGTCCGCGTCAGCACATCCCGCTCGCTGCGGATCCGCACCCGGGGTTTGGGCCGCCCGGCCGCGCCCGGCGACGGGTGGTGGTCGTTCGTGCCGGCGGAGGAGGTCATGGCATCCATGGTGATGTCCGCCCGCGCGGCGACATCCAGCGGTCCGCCGGGCGCAGGGTCAGCGGGTCTGTTCGGTGGGGCGGATCAGCAGCTCGTTGACGGCCACGCGGCGTGGACGGGTCACGATGTAGGCGATGCCGTCGGCGATGTCCTCGGCGATGAGGTTCTCCACCTGGCCCAGGGTCTGCTGCGCGAAGGCGCGGATCTCCGGACGCAGATGGTCGGTGAGTTCCGTCGTGACCGCTCCGGGCTCGACGACGCTGACTCGCACGTGTCGTTCGGTGACCTCCTGGCGCAGGGACTCGGTGAACGCGCCCACCCCGAACTTGGTGAGGTTGTAGACGCCGCTGCCCGTGTTCGCGCGCCTGCCCGCGACGGAGCTGATGTTGACGAGGTCCGCCACCTGGCGCGGGCCGGATTCGGCCGCGGTGACCAGATGCGGCAGGGCGGCGTGCGAGACGTAGAGCAGCCCCTGCAGGTTGATGGAGATCATGCGGTCCCACTCCTCGGTGGGGGCGTCGAGGATCGGGCCGAGCAGCATGACTCCGGCGTTGTTCACGACGGTGTCGAGGCGGCCCAGCTCGGCGACGGTGCGCTCGACGGCGTCGATCGCCTGCCGCTGGTCGCTGATGTCGGCGGTGACGGCGAGCGCCCGGCCGCCCTCGGCCTCGATCTTGGCTGCCAGGTCCGCGAGCCGGTCCCCCCGGCGGGCGACCAGGGCGACCGCCGCGCCCTGGCGGGCCAGCTCCAGGCCGGTCGCCTCCCCGATACCGCTGCTCGCGCCGGTCACCAACGCCACCGTTCCGGTCAGCGTCTCCGCCATCTCGCGTCCCTCTCACCCAGCGTCACCCACATGTCCGTGCTGACGCTAGAACCTCTGGCGCCCGCGGTTTCATCCGCCGGGCCGGCGTGGGGGTGAGCATCCGGTCGCCGTTGCCGCCGATCATCAGGGGTACCCGGTCCTGGAGCAGCCGTGGCTGCGCGGCGGGATCGCCCAGCCGGTCGTACAGGTCGTCGATGACGCGGACCAGGGTGTCGACGCGGTCGTGGGCCGAGCCGAACGGCATACTTACTGCTCGGCGCATGGCGACCGTTCGGTGCGGCGCGGCAGGGACGTCAACCTCACATGCCCCATAACCGACCAAATCGGGCGGGTGCGGTGTTGGATGACTACATGACCGCGCCCCGCGCCACCCGCCTGCGGTCCTGGCGGCACGTGGCGCGCGCGGCCATGGCGTTGGCCGCGGCCGGCGCCGCCCCGGTCCTGCTGGCCGAGGGCCTGCACTGGCGGGCCTCCCGCCGGCTGCTCGGGCCGGCGGCCGGCGACCGGCGCGGCGCGCAGGCCGTGCTGGTCCTCGGTTTTCCGTCGACGCACGCGGGCGAGCTGCGTCCGCTGCAACGATGGCGGACCGAGATCGGGGTGCGTTCGCTCGCGCCCGGCCCCGACAGCCGGCTGATCTTCAGCGGGGGCGGCCCGCCGGGAGCGGTCACCGAGGCCGAGGCGATGGCCGGGTACGCCCGCGACAGCCTCGGTATGCCCGCCGAACGGATCACCGTGGAGACCGCGGCCAGCACCACCTGGGAGAACATCGCCTTCTCGCTGCCGTATCTCGAGTCGGCGGAAACGATCGCGGTCGCGTCCGATCCCCTGCACGCCAGCCGGGGACGGCGCAACCTGCGCCGCCAGCGACCCGACCTGGCCGGTCGACTGGTCGCGGCCGAGGACTACCGGTTCGGCGAACACTGGCAGCTCAAGCTGGCGACCGCGGTTTACGAGGTCACCCGGCCGCCGATGCGACGGCTTCGTGTCCACCTCGCGAAAGCTGCGCGCTGATGTGGACGCGGCCCAGGCCGCGCTGACCCAGGCCAACGGTGAGCGCAGCCAGGCCACCCTGGTCAGTCCACTGACCGGAACGGTCGGGGCGGTCAACCTCGGCGTCGACGACACGGTCCAGGCGGCATCCACCACCACTGGCACCGGCACCGGCACCGGCATCACGGCGCGCGGATCCGTCCGTAGAGTCGCGCCATGGTTGCACCGGAGGCTTCCGCCCGGGTCGACACGTGGATCTGGTCCGTGCGGCTGGTGAAGACGCGCTCGCAGGCCAACGACGCATGCCGGGCCGGACACGTGCGTCTCAACGGCGACCGGGTCAAGCCGGCGCACCTGGTCCGGCCGGGCGACGAGGTCCGACTCCGGCTGGCCGGCCGGGAACGGATCGTCATCGTCACTCGGGTTCTGCGCAACCGGGTCGGGGCACCTGCCGCCGCCGAGTGCTATGTGGATCACAGCCCGCCGGTCGAGCATCAGCCCGCGCCGCTGGTCGCGATCCGCGACCGGGGCGCCGGCCGGCCCACCAAGCGCGACCGCCGTGTCCTGGACCGCCTGCGCGACCCAGGGCGCCCGGGACCACCCTGACCTGCTGGCGGACACCGAAACCCCCGCCGGCGCCTGATCATCGGCGCCCTCACGATGCCGTCGCCGCCCGGCGAAGGCGGTGCCGGGTCAGTGGGCCATGCGGGTCAGTGAGTGGTGGAGATGGGACCCGGCGTGGAGGCCAGGGTGGTCAGGCCGACGGCGCCGCGCACGAGCTGCTGGGTGGCCCGCAGCAGCCGATCGTCTGCCATGTCGATGTCGGGCCGCAGGACCGGCGCGAAGGCATGCACGGTGGTGAAGAACAGCAGCGCCGTCGCCTCCACGTCGTCCACCTGGTAGGCGCCCGCGGCGACGCCCGCGCCCAGCACGGCGGCGATGGCGTCGACCAGCTGCCGGTGGGCCGCCCGATGCCCGGGCGCCAGCGGATCGCGGGAATCCGCGGCGTCGCCGGAGACATGTCCGAAGAGCACGCCCGGCAGCCCCCGGTCCCCGGTGAAACGCCGAAAGCACGTGAGCACCACCGCGTCGAGCTTGCCCGGCCAGTCCGCGCAGGCCGCGGCCGCGGCGGTGAGGTCGGTGGCGAACTGCGCCGCGAACTTCTCCTGCAACGCGAAGACCAGCCCCTCCTTGGAGGGGAAGTACTGGTAGAAAAGCCCCTTCGAGACGCCCGCCAGGCGGGTGATGTCGTCGAGGGTGGTCGCGGCGAAGCCCTTGTTCGTGAACAGCTCCGCACCCGCGGTCATGAGCTGGGCCCGCCGCTCGTCGGCCGACCGATACCTCGACACCCACACCACCTCCGCCGGGACTCCTCATCCTATCGTGACCGACCATCGGTCAATCCACCCGACTGACGGTCAGTCACTCCATTGACCAGCGGTCACTCCCTCCTCTACCCTGATCGTGCTCGCCCCCGCCCGGACGATCGCCCAAGCCGCACAGCTCCACGCCGAGCCGACGGCCATCGACCACATCACCGTCCCGCGGGCATACGGAAACCACAGACCCTCACCGACCGACTTCTTCACCTCGACGGCCCGCCGCAGCCGGGCAGACCGTCAGGAAAGCCAGGGAGAGCCATGGAGCGGAAGTGGTGGACGCTGCTGGTCGTCTGCGGCGCCACGTTCATGTTGTTGCTCGACGTGACGATCGTGATCGTTGCGCTACCGGAGATCCAGAGCGGCCTGCACGGAAGTTTCGCCGAGACCCAGTGGGTCATCGACGCCTATGCGCTGACCCTGGCCTCGCTGCTGCTGACCGCCGGGTCGCTCGCCGACCTGTACGGCCGCCGCCTGCTGTTCACCGTCGGCTTCGCGGTCTTCACCATCGGCTCGCTGCTGTGCGGGCTGTCGCAGTCCGCCCTCATGCTGATCGTCTCCCGCGGGGTGCAGGGAATCGGCGGAGCGATCCTCTTCGCGACGGCGCTGGCCCTGCTCGCGCACAGCTTCCGCGGCCGCGACCGGGGCATCGCGTTCGGCGTCTGGGGCGCCGTCACCGGCATCGCCACCTCCCTCGGCCCCATCCTCGGCGGCGTGATCACCAGTGGCATCAGCTGGCGGGGGATCTTCCTGGTCAACGTGCCGATCGGCGTCGCTGCCATCGCGGTGACCCTGTGGAAGGTCGAGGAGTCCCGCCCGCCGGTCGCCCACCGGCCGGACTGGGCCGGCTTCGGGGTGCTCACCGGCAGCCTGGTCGGCATCGTCTACGGCCTGATCCGCGCCGGCGAGACGTCCTGGACCGACCCGGCCGTGCTGGTCTGCCTCGCCGTCGGCCTGGCCCTGCTCGCCGCGTTCGTCGTGGTGGAGAGCCGGGTCACGCACCCGATGTTCGACCTGTCCCTGCTGCGCACGCCGACGTTCCTCGGCGGGTCCGTCGCGGCGATCACGATGAACGGCTCGCTGTTCGCGATGTTCGTCTACCTCGTCCTGTACCTGCAGAACGACCTCGGCTACTCGGCGCTGGGCGCCGGCGTGCGGCTGCTGATCCTCAGCGCGGCGAGCTTCGTCGCCGCCGCCGCCTCCGGCCGACTGTCCAGCGTCGTGCCGGCCCGCTGGCTCATCGGCCCCGGCCTGCTGCTCGTCGGCGGCGGCCTGCTGCTGATGACCGGCCTGGACGCGGGCACGTCGTGGACGCACCTCATCCCCGGCTTCATCGTCGCCGGCGTCGGCAGCGGGATGGTGAACCCGCCGCTGGCGTCGACCGCGGTCGGCGTGGTGCCGCCGGCGCGCTCGGGGATGGCGTCGGGCGCGAACACGACGTTCCGCCAGATCGGCATGGCGGTGAGCATCGCCGCCCTCGGCTCGATCTTCGCCTCCCGACTGGAGAGCGGCATCAACGGGGCGCTGACGGGCGTCCCGGCGCTGCGCGGCCAGGGCGCCCAGGTGGCCGACGCGCTGCGCGGCGGCGACGCCGACCAGCTGTTCGCCTCGACTCCCCCGCAGGCCCGCGGCGCGCTGGCGCAGGCGATCCACACCGGCTTCGCCAGCACCATCAACGACCTGCTCGTGGTTACCGCCGTCATCGCGTTCGTCGGCGCGATCTGCGCCCTGGCCCTCATCCGCCGCAAGGACTTCATCGCCCAGGGACACGCCCCGGCGGCAGCCGACCGGGACGACAGGGCGACGCCGGCGCCAGCTGGCGCGGCCCAGTCGACCACCGGCGGCCGCCCCTGACACGCCGTCGGGACGACCGGGCCGGGGGGGGGGGGGGGGGGCCCCCCCGGGGGGGGGGGGGGGGGAGGTCAGGAGGCGATGCGGTACACGGCAAACTGCGACCCGCCATCGTTCACCGAGGTGGCGATCGTGCCGC
>NZ_JALKFX010000251.1 GCF_023243045.1 Frankia sp. AgB32 | reverse complement strand
GATTCCCCCCCCATCCGCAGTGGAAGGCCGGCGGGTCACCTCGGGACCTTCGGCCGTAGGTCCGCCGATGCCGCTACCCCCTCCCGGCGGCATCGGCGGACCACCATCCAGGCGTCAGGCGCTCCGGGCGTCAGGCCGCCAGGTGGTTCTTCGAGGACGCCGCCCAGAGGGTCTCACTGACCTTCTTGCTCCACTCGATGTCGGCCGCTCGCACCTTGGGCACCCGGTCTCCACACGGCGACTGGGGCTCCTGGGTGAACTGACCCACCACGCCCACGGCGGCGAACACCGGCTTGCCGGTGGCGCAGACCGTGGTCAGCGCGAGGCGCGCGCCCTCGCCGACGCCCCAGATGTACACCCGGGTCGGATCGACCTTGCTCTTCTTGGCCGAGACGTAGGCGACGACGTCGCGAATGTACTGGGAGTCGGCGCTGTCCGGGCCGTCGATGCGCCAGGTGCCACCGACCGCCTCCGGGTAGGCCACCGCGAAGTCGCGGCTGTTGGCCACCGACCCGGCGCCGCTGTCATGGTCGAGCTTCTTCGCGTCCAGGTTGTCGTCCTGAAGGATCAGCACGAGCGGGATCGGCTTCTTGGGGTGGGCCGGGGCGTGCACGAGCAGCTCCCGTCCGGCCGAGCCGTAGTCCTTCGGCATCTCGACGCGCTTGGTCTTCGCCCCGCCACTGCGGTTGACGAAGACGAACAGCACGACGATGACGGCCAGGACGACGTACACGGTCCGTTTGTTCTTGCCCCACCAGCCGGCGAGAGGATTCGACGCCACGATCACACCGAACCACACCGCCCGCGCCGAAACGCCGCAAACGCCTGATCGAGCGACGCCGGAGCCCCGGCGCAAGGGTCAGGAAACGGCCAGCGCCCGGCGGCGGGCCTCCCGCAGCGCGACCGTCTCCGGCGGACCGTCCAGCGGGGGCAGCGCACCGTGGACCCAGCTGAGCAGCAGGTCGGCGAGGGCCGGATTCTGCGCCAGCACGGGACCGTGCAGGTAGGTGCCGACGACGCGACCGTCGATGATCCCGTCCGTGCCACCGTCGCCGTCGCCGATCCCGCGCTGCACGGTGCCCAGCGGGACGCCGCCGGCGCCGGGCAGCCGCCGGGTGCGCCCGGCGTGGTTCTCGTATCCGTACAGGGTAGGCAGACCGAGCCGGGGATCGGGCTCGACGACGATGTCACCGACGGCCCGCCCCGGCGGTGGGGTCTCCGGTGGCGCGAACGACCGGCGGGTTTCGATGCCGACGAGGTGCAGGCCCGGGTGGATCTCCCCGCCGGACGGGAACGACTCGCCGATCACCTGGTAGCCGGCGCACACCGCGAGCACGGCCGCCCCGCCGCTGACCGCGCGGGCGATCGCGCGGTTCTGCCGGATGCCGTCCGCGGCGAGCACCTGCGGAGCGTCCTCGCCGCCGCCGAGCAGGTAGATGTCGCAGTCCTCGGGCACCGGCGAGCCGGCGGCGACGTTCACGATCTCGGCGCGCAGGCCACGCCAGCGCAGCCGGCGGGCGAGCACGATCGCGTTTCCGCCGTCGCCATAGGTGCCGAGCAGTTCGGGGTAGATCAGCGCGATCCGGGTCGTGGACGGGCCGCGGCTCATCGGGAGCACCGGACCAGCAGGTCACGGAAGGCCGTGTAGTTGGCGACCACGTCGACCACCTTCTCGTTGGCCGCCAGCGCCGCGTCCTCGGCACTGGCATGCACGCTGTGCGGCACCTCGGCGTAGGCGAGGCGGACGCTCATGTCCTCCTTGCGCTCCCCGGTGACCAGCACCTGCCGGCCGCCGAGCCGTTCGAAGGGGACGTCCCAGATCCAGGACGGGTCGCGGCCGTCGGCGGTCTGCGAGTTGAAGTCGATGACGACGGGCCGCGGCGGCGCGTCGGCGAGCAGCTCCATCATCTCGACCCAGCCGGCGGGGTTCTTCGCCAGCAGCAGCCGGCCGCGGCGGCCCCGCTCGCCGAGGACGACCTCCTGGTAGCGGCCCTGGACGTCGCCGAGGCCGGTCATCGCCGCGAGCGCCGCGTCGACCTCGACGCCGAACTCGCGGGCCGCGGCGGCGGCCATCGCCGCGTTGCCGAGGTTCACCCGGCCGGGCAGGTCGAGGTGGGCCTCGATCGTCCGGCCGTACCAGCGCAGCTCCCGCGGGCCGGTGACGGCGACGATCGGCTCCGGGCGGGCCAGGCCGCACTCGGACCACCAGCCGTTGTCGTTGCGGTGCAGCAGGCGGGCGCACTGCGGGCAGACCATCGCGTCCGCGGTCCAGTTCTGGCCGGCGGAGACCCACACCTGCCGGTGCCAGCCCGCGGCCGCCCAGGCCACCAGCGGGTCGTCGACGTTCGCGACGACGGTGGTGTCGGGCAGTTCCCCGCCGAGCTCACGCCACATCGCGGCGATGCGCCGGGTCTCGTTCGAGCGGTCGAGCTGGTCACGGCTGATGTTGAGCAGCAGCACCACCTGGGGAGTGATCTCCCGGGCGACCTTCGGCAGCCAGATCTCGTCGACCTCCAGCGCCGCCACCGCGTCGAACGGGGGCTTGGACAGCGCCGCGAGCACCCCGGCCGCCATGTTCGCCCCGCCACTGTTCGACGCGACCGGCCCGAGGGTGCCCAGCGCCCGGGCGAGCAGCCGGGTGGTCGTCGTCTTGCCGTTGGTGGCGGACACGCAGGCGCTGCGGCGCTGGGAGCCGACCTCGGCCAGCATGCCCGGGGCGACCCGCAGCGCGAGCTTGCCGCCGATCATCTCTCCGGAACCGCGGCCAAGGCGCCGCGACGCCTCTGCCGCCAGGCGTTCGACGGCGAGCGCGGCCTGGGTCCGGGTGGTGAACCTGCGCGGGAATGATGTCGTCATCGCGCTTTCTACAGTGCCACGAGGGCAGTGGGCGGCGAAGGCCACCCCCGGATCCGTTCGCATACCTCACGTCCGTCCCCCCCGGCGGCGCCCGCGATCGACGACACGCCGACCGCCCCCAACCACATCCCCCGACCACCACGCTCGGTAACGATCCGCGGCTCACCACGGTCACGGATCCGCACCGAGCATGGCCCCCAGAGCGGCACTCACCGTGAGCGACGCACGAGCCCGTCGGCGCGGGCAACGCACCGACGACCGGCCCCTCACGCAACCGGCCTGAGGCCGCCCGCCGAGGGGTGAATCAGTCTGGCGGCCGCGCCGGAGCCGGCACCGCGTACCAGCTACGACCATCACGAAAGGTGAAGTGACGTGACGTTCGGTTCCGTCGGAACAGATGGGGGGTTACCCGGCTGGGCCGGCATCGAGTGTCAACCGGACCACCCGGTGGGAATCGCCCCCTCGGCGCGGTAGAACTCACCCGACGGGGTGAACCGGAATACCCAAGTCCGGCCGCCGGGGCGAGAATCACAGATGGGGACGGCGGGGCACGCGGGCCGGGGGCCCCAGCGCCGGCGGCGGCCGGCGCGCGCACCACGCGGTCGCAGAAGGGACGTGAGGGCACACCGTGACCACCAAGGCAATCGCGATCGCCCGCGAGCAGGGCACCTGGTCGGCGCATGACCTGGAGCCGGCCGAGGCCGAGGACCTGGACACGTTCGCCGACCAGATGCGTGACGTCGGCGACGAGACCATCGTGGCGTTCCTGGAGGAGGACGACGAGTACCTCGCGATCGTCCGCATCCGCGCCGACGATCCGGACCCGCGGGTCTTCCTGTCCGACCGCCGGGTCCTGCTGACCTCCGACCTCGCCGAGCGCCTCTTCTCCGACGCCCTGCCGTCGATGGCCGGGTTCAGCAGCACCGACGACGACGAGGACGACGCGGCGGTGCTCACCCACGCGGCCCCCGTCGGCGACCTCGATCTGCTCGACGACCTCGGCACGTCGGCGGAGACCCTGCTGGAGCTGATCGGCGAGCGCGGCATGCTGCCCGGGGACGTCATCAGCGCCCTGAGCGAGCGCGCCGGAGCCGGGGAGATCCTCGACGACGTCCGTGGTTGACGGCATCCCGGGACGCACCCCTGCGACGCCCGGCCAGGCGGCCGGGCGATCCACCGCCGCTGGTGCCTACGACGCCGCGATGGGCCTGGCCCTCGACGAGGCACGGCTGGCGCCGGAGCACGACGACGTCCCCGTCGGGGCCGTCGTCCTCGCCGCGGACGGCGCGGTCCTCGGGGTCGGCCACAACACCCGCGAGCGCGACGGCGACCCGACCGCGCACGCCGAGGTCATCGCCCTGCGCGCGGCGGCCCAGGCGGTCGGCTCCTGGCGGCTGGCCGGCGCGACCCTGGCCGTCACCCTCGAACCGTGCACGATGTGCGCGGGCGCGCTCGTCCTCGCCCGGGTCGACCGGGTCGTCTACGGCGCGGTCGACGACAAGGCCGGCGCCGTTGGCTCCCTGTGGGACGTCGTGCGCGACCGACGCCTCAACCACCGCCCCGAGGTGATCGCCGGCATCCGCGCCGAGGAGTGCGGCGCACTGCTCGCGGAGTTCTTCGCCGCCCGCCGCCGAATCCGAACCGGGGCCGGCGATCCGGCGGCCGCAGCCGTCCGGTAAGCTCACCTACGGTGGAGTCGCCTAGTGGCCGAGGGCGCACGCCTCGAAAGCGTGTGAGGGGGCAACCCCTCCGTGGGTTCAAATCCCACCTCCACCGCAGGTAGACGGGCTGTCCGGCTCCGGCTGGAACATCGTTACGATCGTTCCGCCGGGCCGCTGGTCTCAGTTGTGGTCTCAGTAGCCCCCCAGATCAGGGCACCGACCTGATCGGCGATGCCGCGCCGGATCGGCGCGGTGACGTGCTGGTAGCGCGCCGCCATCGCAGCGTTGGACCATCCCATGATCTGCATGACGGCGCGATCAGGGACACCGAGAAGCAGCAGGACGGTTGCCGCCGTGTGCCGGGCGTCGTGGAGCCGACCATCCCGGATGCCGGCGGCGTGCAGTAGCCGCTTCCACTCCTTCGTGTCGGTGCGCGGATTCGTCGGACCGCCGGTCGGCGTCGCGAAGATCCAGCCTCCCTCCTGCCACAGATCGGCGGCGGTCTCCCGTTCGACGGCCTGCGCGTCCCGGTGCTGCTTGAGAAGCGCGGCGAGTTGGTCGGGCAGGCCGATGCCGCGCCGCCCGGCCCGCGACTTCGTATCGCCGGTTGCCGCCCTGGTGGCGATCCTCTCGGGGCAGTAGCCGGCCTTTCGCTCGGGCGGGCACGTCCCGTTGCAGCCATGCTTGTACTTGGGTCGCAGGCGGTTGCGGCGGATGCGCAGTTCCCCGTTGTCGAGGTTGACGTCCGACCACCGCAGTCCGAGCGTCTCGCCTTGCCGGAGTCCGAGGGCGAGAGCGAGGGCCCAGCGCGCGCCGTTGCGGCGCCGGCTGGCCGTGTCGAGAAGGCGTTGGACGTCGGCGACCGTGTACGGCTCGATCTCGACTTCGCTAAGGCGCGGCGGCTTCGCCAGGGACGCGACATTTCGGGTCAAGTGACCTCGGCGTATCGCCACATTAATCGCGGTCTTCATCGTGCGGTGCGCCTGGTGGGCGGTGGCGGGCTTACTCCCGTTCCGCTGCATCTTCGCGTAAAGACGTTCGAGGTGTTCAGGTTCGAGCTTGTCGAGGCGGTGCGCACCCAGGCCGGGGATTAGGTGAACGCGAACGGCGACCTGGTAACCAGAAAGGGTGTTTTCGGACACGCTTCCCGGGACGATGTTCTCAATCCAATGAGTCAGCCACTGCATTACTGTCCATGGCTTACCCGACTTCCGAATGGTGCCCACATCTCGCTGTTGTTCGAGCTTCCGAACCTTCCCGATTACCTCAGATTCGTCCTTCCCTCGGACGTGCCGCCGGTCAGGCCGTCCGTCGTCGCGAATTCCAACGGTCACCCGACCATGCCAGGACCCATCGGAGCCGAGGTAGATGCTGGACGCGCCGTTTGGCGCGCGGGTCCCTTCTTTGCGCTTTCTGGGCACGGTCGGTGGCTCCTTGGTCGAAGAAGGCCGGGGCGCGGCGATGCGGTCACCGCGCCCCGGTCGGTCAGGCGCTTAGTCGGGTGGCGTAGGCGGCGAGGTCGGCGGGGCGCAGGCGGCGGAGCTTGCCGATGCGGACGGACGGGAGCTCGCCGGTGCGGATGAGGGCGTAGAGGGTGGTGCGGCCGATGCGGAGCCGGACAGCGGCTTCTTCGACCTTCAGCAAGACAGTTGGCTCGGGCTCTGCGTTGACTGGCGTGGGCGTGTCGAGGGTGGTCGCGACGGGTTGGGTCATGCCGGGTGCGCTCCGTCCTGCTTCGGGTGGGGTGTGGCCCCAACGAGTTGCTTCCAGTGGCCGCTGGGCCGTTTCTCGGAAAGGGCTAACCACCCCCGCCCCGGAACTTCGGGCTTGTGACTGTCGGTGATTGGCGGTCGGGGTGGGCTTCTCTCGTTTTCCAGGGTGTGTTGCGCGCAGGGGTTGGTGACCCCCGCACCCCCCGCAGTTGGTCGCGGATGGGTTGCTGGGCTGGGGGTTTGGGTGCGGGGGTGGACCCCCGCAGGGTTGTGGCGTGACCTCCGCACCCCCCGCGGCTCGGGTGGGTGTGCGGGGGTGGGTCCCCCGCGTCTGCGGTGGTGCGCGGGGGTTGACCCCCGCAGTGAAAACCGTTACGGGACAGTGGCTTTGAAGCGTTTGCGGGGGGTGCGGGGGTGGTTGGCCTGCTGATCGAAATGCGAGGTGAGAACGAAGAGAACCGGGGCGGATCATGGTGTGGTCTCGCGTCGTTCGACGGTCCAGAGCCGCACTTTGCTGTGACTGTCTGTGTCGGCGCGTAGGACGTAGGGGCCGTACCAGCGGCCGACGTGTCCGCGTAGGCGTTTGCCGACTTCGATGGCGGTGGGGAAGTGGCGGCCGTCGGCCAGGCCGTCGGGCAGGGTGCCGTCCCAGGGGTCGGCGCCGTCGGGGTCGCGGTCGAAGCTGCCGCGTAGGGCGGCGGAGGTGAGCTTCTGGGTGCCGAACTTTTCTTCCCAGCGGGTGAGGAAGGCCTGCCAGGCGGCGGCTTGGTCGTCCATGTCACGGACGTCGGCGAGGT
This sequence comes from Frankia sp. AgB32, assembly GCF_023243045.1. Taxonomy (GTDB): domain Bacteria; phylum Actinomycetota; class Actinomycetes; order Frankiales; family Frankiaceae; genus Frankia. Next base: position 3,854 of record NZ_JALKFX010000251.1, on the reverse strand, counting down.
TGTCGAGGAAGCCGGGCAGGCCGTGGTGGGTGACGAGGCCGCCGGTGGCTTGTGCCCAGGGGCTGAACTGGCGCATCTGGTGGGTGGTGCGGGGGGCGCCGGCGGCGACCCAGTCGGCGACGAGGACTAGCAGGTTCCACTGGAGTTCGCGGCGGTGGGCGGGGTCGGTGAGCCAGCTTTGAAGGTTCGGGATCTGGAAGGAGCTGTCGGGGCGGGCTTCGGGGTTGGGCATGTTCGGGTCGAGGCGGACGACGATGGTGCGGCTCGCCATGTCGCCGCCGAGGCGCAGGTTGTTGCCGGTGACGGCCCAGAGTCGGTCGTTGGCGTACTTCTCGTTGCGGCTGGAGCCCAGGACCCGGTCGGACCATTCGGTGGCGGTGATCAGCCCGGCGAGGGTCGCGGAGGTGATTTCGGTGCCTTCGGCGATGTTGTCCCAGCAGATCAGCGGTTCGGGTCGGCGTAGGCAGCCGAGGATCGCCTTGCGGAGTTCTTCCTCCCCGCCGGGCCAGGGGTTCTGCTGTTTGCCGTAGATGCTGCCGACCATGTCGGCGAGCAGCGACTTGCCGGAACTCGCGGTGGTGGCGGTGGCCATCCAGAACGGGATGAGGGAACGCAGGTAGGGGCGCAGGATCGGCGTGACGAGGATCGCGAGGAAATTCGCCTTGTCGGCCGGGGCGACCCACGGGAAGTCGTGCAGGACCATGTCGAGGAACCGTTTCGCGGCGATCACCTGGTCGCCGGTGGGCTGGTCGGGGACCAGGGGCAGGGGGATTTTCGGGGCGAGGTAGAGGCTGGTGGCCGGGTCGTAGCCGGGGGTTTGGAGTAGGGAGCCGTCGGGGCGCAGGACCGGGGAGCCGACGACGCCACGCAGGGGGCGCAGGCCGGGCCAGTGCGGTCTGGTGAGGACGGAGGTGAGGATCCGGTCGGCGGGGAGATGTTCCTCTTCCCAGGTGTCGCCGCGGGGGTCGGTCACGATCCGGTAGGCGTAGGTCTCGTGCGCGAGGAGGCTCGCGAAGCCGGGGGCGCCCAGGGGGGCGGCGACCAGGGGCAGGGGGTCGTCGCCGGTGATGCTGATGTCGCCGCTGACCGGGGCGATGTGCGTGACCCGTCCGTCGGTGACGTAGACGTCGGGGAACACGCCGCCGTTGAGGGCGGCGGTGAGCTTGCGGATCGCGCTGGCGGTACCGGTGACGTCGATGTCTGGTTTGCCTGCGGGCCGGTCCGCGGGGCGGGCGGTGTCTTTCGCGGCCTGGCGGGCCTCGGCGACGCCGGCCTTGTAAAGCCGGTCGAAGGCGCCCTTGCCGAGGTGCCCGGCGGCGGCGAGGGCGTCGCGGTGCTCGTCGACGACGAGGGCGTCGACGGCGTGCCGGCCCAGGGCATGGGCGTGTTCGCGCAGCCTCTTCGCGCGGGCCAGCTCGTCGGCCTCGGCACCGGCGGCGGCCAGGACGACGGCGACATCGAGTTCGACGGCCGGCGGGGGCATGTCGGGCAGGGCGCTCACCGGTCCTCCACGCAGGTCCGGGGTCGGCGCATCCCGGCGCGCAGGCCGGACTCGACGGTGCGGGCCGCCGACCCGCCCTTGCCCTTGCGGGCCGGGTCGTCGAGCCCGGCGGCGACGCCGGCGTCGACGAGGGCCAGGCGCACGTCCGCCTCGTCGAGCAGTCCGCCGGCGACGAGGCGGCCGAGTTTGTAGGCGGCGCCGTTGAGGGCGTCGCTACGGCCGGATTCCGGGGCCATCACGGCAAGGTCGGCGCTCTCCCCCGCCAGGACGGCGGCGGCCCACCGGTGTGCCCGGGACGTGGCGAGGTCGGGCCGGTGCCGGTAGGCCGTGGCGCGGCGGCGGGCCGCGGCGATCTGTGCGGGATTCGACGGGGCGGGGGTGGTTGGCCTGGTGGCGAGCTGGTGCAGCCAGGCGGGTAGGTCGGCCAGGGGCAGCCGGTCCGCCCACTGGTAGCGCCGCCCGGAGGCGTGCAGCGACGGCGGTGCGATGGCCATGCCACCGTCACCGGTGCCGGCGCCGCGCAGGTCGACCCCGGGGGCGATCCCGCCCGTGTCACTGCCCGTGCTGTTCCCGGGCGGATCCACCGCGGGTGCCCGGTACCAGTAGTGGACCCCGCCGTCGGCCCGCCCGGTGGTGACACTCGCCGTCGGGACATGCCCGCCGTGGCGGCCGGTGAGTGTCGCCCACGACGCCCGACCGACCGGGCCGTCGACGTCGACGATCGTCAGACCGGACGGCTTGCAGGCCACGCCGATGTTCGCGTGGGGCCAGCGTGCCCACCACCGGCCGATGACCCCCGGGTCGGTCGTGGCCTCCCGACCCCAGGGGACCATCGGCTTCTTCGTGGCGATCCGGACGGGGAAGACGCTGATCCCCCGCGTGGCGAGGGCCAACGCCGCCGGCAGCATGCACATCGGCGGGGCGGACTGGGTGGTCATCAGGCTCCTCTCACACGCGGGGGTCAGGGGGTCAGAAACTGTGCGCGAACGCGACCAGCCCATGGACGGCCTGGCGGGCGTGGCCGGCGACGGCGAGGACCATGTCGGCCGTCCCGACAGGCCGGTGAACAGCGCAGTAGACGAACACCGCCAGCGCGACGGCGAGACCCAGCGGCCAGAGGCGAAACCCGCGGACCTGACGGGAACGCCTCACGACGCCGCCCCTGCCCCGCGCCGGCGCCGGCCTGTGGTGTCGGGGGGGTCGTCGCGCCAGACCCGGGAGTCCAGGTCGAGGACAAGCTTTTGGGCCTGGTCGGTGCCTTCCCGTGTGCCGATCACGACCCGTACCGGGGTGGAGCCGGGCAGGTTGGGGTTGTGCTTCGGCATCGCCGCGGCGAGGGTTGAGCGGCCGACACGGTCGACGACGACGCGGATCAGAGGGTTGGACGGGGACGCGACGACGTCGCCCTTGCGCGCGGCGCGCGGGTCGATCCAAGGCATGAGCTGGGTCCGTTCCGTGGGGTGGGCCAGTGGACGGTGGGGGTGGTCATCGGGCGTCGTCGAGGCGGATGGGCATGACGTCGGCGGTCCAGGACGGCCGGGCGGGGCTGGTGAGCCGGACCGGGGCCACGGCGCCGTCGGGCGGGGCGGCGCGGAAGCGGAACTCGAGGCCGGCGTGGCGGCTGATGGGGCGGCCGTCGTGGGTGAGGCGGGCGGCGTCGGCGAGGTAGCGCGGGTTGAGGTGGACGGCGTCGGTGGCGTCCCAACCGGCGAAGCGGGCCTCCGCCGTGGCCATGTCGGGGAAGTAGCGGGTGGAGGTTTCGGCGGATAGGAGGGTGAGGGTGTCGGTGTGGGGGCGGGAACCGAGGGTGAGCTGGATGGGGCGAACGCCGTCGATGTCGGGGCCGACGGTGAGGGTCGCGGGCTGAGTGCGCTGGCTGTGGGCCAAGCGGCGGCGGAGCAGGGCGCGCAGGGTCGCGACGTCGCTGGCGCCGAGCGCCAACGGTTCGGTCAGGTGGGCGGGGGTGTTGTCGAGGGTGGGGGTCCAGTCGCGGTGGATGCGGTAGCGGTCGGTGCCCAGGGCGTGGAGGCGGGCATCGGCGAGGTGCAGCCGCAGACGGGCGATCTGGGGCAGGGTCGGGTCGGTGCCGACCGCGCGGACGGTGTTGGTGAGCACGTCGAACAGGCCGGCGACGGTCACGGTCAGGGTGATCGGGTGCGGCGTGGTGGTGGCCGGCGGCGGGCTGGCCGGGGCGGTGGTGGGTTCGGCGACGGTCATGGTCATGCGGGTCTCCCCAGGAGGCGGGATGGGGCCGGGTGGGTGGCGGGGGGGGGGGCGCGGGCGGGGGGGGGGGCGGGGGGGGGGGGGGGGGGGGGGGGGGGGGTTAACAAATCTGCGCGCCCCCCCCCGGGGG
>NZ_JALKFX010000250.1 GCF_023243045.1 Frankia sp. AgB32 | reverse complement strand
GGCCGGCGCGGCGCGCGCCGCGCAGTCCGAGGTCGTGGGCGTCAGCCGACCTGGCGGGTGCCGGCGGACCAGTAACGGGCCCGCAGCGCCTTCTTATCCGGTTTGCCGACCGCCGTCAGCGGGATGCTGTCGGCGAAGTCGACGCTCTTGGGCGCGTAGTGCGGGCCCTTGCGCTCCTTGACGAGCAGCATCAGCTCCTCCGGGGAGACCGCGACACCGTCGCGCGGCACGATGACGGCCTTCACCGCCTCGCCCCACTTCTCGTCCGGTACGCCGATCACCGCGGCGGCGGCCACGGCCGGGTGCGTGGACAGCACGTCCTCGATCTCGCGCGGGAACACGTTGAACCCGCCGCTCACGATCATGTCCTTCTTCCGGTCGACGATCGTGTAGAAGCCCTGCTCGTCCTCGCGGGCGACATCCCCGGTGTGCAGCCAGCCACCCGCGAACGCGGCCGCGGTCTCCGCAGGCTTGTTCCAGTAACCCTTCATCACCAGCGGTCCGCGCACGCAGATCTCGCCGGGCTCGCCCCGGGCCACCTCGTTGCCGTCCTCGTCGAGGAGCGCGACGTGGACCCAGGGGACCGGACGCCCACAGCTCGCCAGCCGGGCCGGGTCGTCAACGTCGTGTTCCTCCTTGCGCAGCACGAACACGGTCTGCGGCGCCTCGGTCTGGCCGTAGAACTGGAAGAAGATCGGACCGAGCCGGCCGATCGCCTCCCGCAGGCGGCTCGGCGACATCGGGGATGCCCCGTAGAACACCGTCCGCAGGCTGGACAGATCGGTCGCGCCGAAGTTCGGGTGGTCGAGCAGGGCGTAGAGCATCGACGGCACGAGGAACACCGAGGTGATCCGGTGGCGCTCGATCGCCTCGAGCACCTGACCCGCGTCGAACTTGGGAACCACGAACAGCGAGCCGCCGCGCAGCAGCACCGGTACCAGGAAGGTCGACCCGGCGTGGCTGAGCGGGGTGCAGACGAGGTGGCGCAGCGGTTCAGGCCACTGCCACTCGACCATCATGATCTGTGCCATCGCGGCGCTGCTGCGGTAGGTCGCCATCACCCCCTTGGGCGCACCGGTCGTGCCACCGGTGTAGGCGAGGGCGGAGGGGTTCTCGGCGTCGACCACGGGCGCGGTCAGCGGGCGGGGGGCGAACCGTTCGGTCAGGGCGATCAGGTCCTCGCCGACGTCGCACGGCCCGAACGACAGCAGCCGCTTCAGCGTCGGGACGCGCTCGCGTAGCTGGGCGGCCCGCTCGGCGAAACCGGGGTCGAAGGTGAGCGTCTCGATGCCCGCGTCCGCGAGGACGTAGGCATGGTCGTCGAGGGAGCCGAGCGGGTGCAGCGGGGTCCCGCGGGCCCCGAGGGTCATGTTCGCGCCCATCGCGAACAGCACCTCGGGCCGGTTGGCCGACAGCAGGGCGACACCGCTGCCCTGCGTCACGCCCTGCGCCTGGTAGGCCTGCGCGTAGCGGCTCATCTCGTCGCTCAGGTGCGCCGCGGTCAGCTCGTTGCCGTCGAGGTACACCGCCGGGCGTCGCGGGTCCCGCCGGAGCGCGGCGACGAGGAGATCGGGCAGGTAGACGCCGCGGTACAGCTCGGCCAGCGCGGGCTGCCGGGCGCCGGCCGGCTGCGCGACCAGTTCGCGCAGCCGCTCACCGGTGGGCATCCGGGCGCCCGGCAGCACCGTCGCCTCGGTCGCCGCCGGGTCCATGTACAGCACCTCCGACGTCATCAGGTCGCCGTCGAAGCGCACGAAGAACGCGAACGGGAACGAGGTCAGGCAGAGGTCGTCGGGGCCGGTGCCGGGTAGCCCGCGGGCGGCGGCGACCGTCGATGTCAGCAGCGTCCGCAGCCGGCCGTGGCCGGCGAGCCCGCCGTCCACGACAAGGTCGTCGAGCTCGACCCACATGGCTGTTCCGCCCGCCTCGCCCTGCCGGCGCAGACTCGCGATCAGCGTCTCGCGGCTGGTGACGGTCGACGTGCCGCCGGCCCGCGTCACCAGCACGAAGTCCGGGGTGAGGGTCGCGGCGACGGCGTCGGCGTCGTTGACCAGCTCACCGACGAGACGGCGGCGCAACGCCAGCAGCTGGCCGGGGTCCACCGCTGCGGCGACCCGTTCGTCGATGAGACGGAACGTCTGCAGCAGGTCGTCGTCGCGCAGAGCGGGGGCCTGTGTCAAAGTGACTCCCTTCGGAGGCTTCCGGGGCCGGCCCCGGACTAGGCGGGGACCAGCCCCGGACTGGGCGGGATTAGGCGAAGCCAGGTAGCGTGCTGCCGACCGGCACTGTGATGGTCTTCGACTCCAGGTAGGCGGACAGGCCCTCGGGGCCCAGCTCGCGACCGAGTCCCGAACTCTTCACGCCACCGAAGGGCGCCGCCGGGTCGAGCGAGAGACCGTTCACCGTGTAGGTACCGGTCCGCACCCGCCGAGCGATCTCCACGCCGCGCGCGACGTCCTCCGTCCACACGGTGCCGTGCAGGCCGAACGTGCTGTCGTTGGCGATCGCCACGGCGTCGTCGATGTCGTCGAACGGGATGAAGGCGACGACCGGCCCGAAGATCTCCTCCTGGGCGATCCGCATGTCCCGCGTGACGTCGCGGAACACCGTCGGGGTGACGAACCAGCCGCGGTCGACGCCCTCGGGCCGGCCCCCGCCCGTCACCAGCACGGCGCCCTCCTGCCGGCCGATGTCGACGTAGCCGAGAACGCGGTCGCGCTGGCGCGCCGAGATGAGCGGGCCGATGAAGGTCGTCGGATCGAACGGATCGCCCACCCGCAGGTTCCCGGCCGCCGCCGCGAACCGGTCGACCGCCTCGTCGTAGCGCTCGCGGGAGACCAGCACCCGCGACTGCGCCGTGCAGAACTGCCCGCTCATCGACATCGTGACGCCGACCAGGCGCGGCATCGTCTTCGCGAGGTCGGTGTCGTCGAGCACGATGGCGGCCGACTTGCCGCCAAGCTCGAGTGTCACCCGCTTGAGCTGCGCGGCGGCGAGGCCGGCGACCCGCTTGCCCACCGCCGTGCTGCCGGTGAACGCCACCTTGTCGATGCCGGGGTGCGTGACGAGGTGCTCGCTCACCTGGGCGCCGGCCGTGAGCACGTTGAGCACACCCGGCGGCAACCCGGCCGCGTGGGCGGCCTCGGCGAGCAGGTTGCTGTTGAGGGGTGTTTCCGGCGCCGCCTTCAGGACGATCGTGCAGCCGGCCGCCAGCGCCGGTGCCAGCTTCATCATGGCCAGGAAGAGCGGGACGTTCCACGGGACGATCGCCGCAACGGTGCCGACCGGTTCGTTGCGCACCACGGCCGGCGAGTAGCGGCCCGCCCGCAACGTCTCCGCCGGCGTGGTCGCGGCGAGCTCGGCGTAGTATCGGAGCACGTCGAGCGCGTTGTCCACCTGTGCCGCCCGCGCCAGCATGACGGGGGTGCCGTTCTCGGTGACGATGGTGCGGGTCAGCTCGTCAGTACGGGCCGTCAGCTCGGTCAGCAGCGCCTCCATCACCTTCGCCCGCTCGGCGGGGGACTGCGACGGCCACGGCCCCTCGTCGAAGGCCCGCCGCGCGGCGGCGACAGCGGCGTCCACGTCCTCGGCGCTGGCATCCGGCACCTGCGCCACCGGTTCCTCGGTGCTCGGCGAATGGACGGTGATCGAGCGGTCCGACGTCGACGGGAGCCATTTCCCGCCGACGTAGATGTCCTTCGTGACGGGCATGGACACGCCCTCCTTCAGATGGTTGCGCCCGACCGGTCGTCGGCGGTCGCCGACGCCTCCCTGATCCGTTCCTCGCGGGCCGCGACCGGCCCGGAGGGGATTTTCTCGGTCACCCCGAACTCTCGCAGACCCATGCCGCTGACAGCCGGAACACCCTGTGCCGCCTGAGCAATTCGCACGTCGTTACTAATACCGCGGTCGACCAGCATCGCCCCGACCAGGAGAATCACCGACATCTTGAATGCCTGGAAAGCGCGGTACCACGGCCGGTGTTCGACGGTGATCCCGGTCAGCGCCTGATATCGGAGAATCAGGTCGTCGAAATGGGACGCTGGCAGGCCGCGGAAGACCGGCGTCAGCTTCCAGGCCAGTTCCATCCAGCCGATGTCGGCCAGCGGGTCGCCGACTCCGGCCAGCTCCCAGTCGAAGACGCCGGTGACCTCGTCGCCGACGAAGGCGAAGTTGCCGGGCTTCGGATCTCCGTGGATCAGAGTGACGGTGGGGCACGGGGCGGGCTGGCGGGCCCGCAGCTCGGCCAGCAGTCGCTCCAGCCGGGGAAGCGTGTCCCGCTGCCACCGGTGCATGTTGTCGGCCCACCGCTCGAGCTCCTGGTCGAGGTAGTGCCGGCCATCGCCGAGGGCGTCCAACCCGGTGGCCCGCAGATCGACCTGGTGGATCGCCGCCACCTGGTCCAGAATCCCCTCGGACATGCGCTGGACCCGCTCGGGCGACGCGGACAACTCCGGCGGGACCACTGATTCGTAAACGGTTCCAGCCAGGCGCTCCATGACGTAGAACGGACGACCGAGAACATTTCCGGTCTGCTCGGCCCACAGCACCCTGGGCGCGCGCACCGGGGTCGGCTCGAGCGCCCGCTGGATGTCGAACTGGCGCTGCAGGTCGTAGGGCTCCAGCAGCCCCGGCGGGGTCGGGCGAAGCCGTACCACCACGTCCTGCCGCTGCTCGGAGCCGTCACGCCCCTGGACGAGGGTGAGTATCAGCATCTCGGCCGAGTAGCCGAACTCGACGCGTTCCAGGCCCTCGACGCGCGTGTCGGGCGCGTCGGGCAGTTGCCGCCGCAGCCACGCCTCAAGATGGGCACGCACATCGGTTCCGTCCATCGTTCGCCCTCTTCTTCAGTCGCCCTGTGGTGCTGCGGGCCGCCCGCGGGACACGCGTCTTCTTTCTGGCCGGACCTGTCCGCCGGGACGATCTCGGTTCGAGACAGTTCCGCGCCGATGACGGCGGCTGGATCGAGACCGTCGGCTAACGACGGGAATGCTGGCGGCCGCTTCTGCAGGAAACTGGCGGTGCCCTCGGCGGGTCGGCGGCCTTGGACGGCCACGGCCGGCCACCGCCCGGCAGGCGCACAGCGGCCGTGTCGACGTCACGCTGGCGGTTGACGTGCGGCCGGTGACGTGTGAGCGCCAACGAGGACGGTGAGCGGTTCCTGACGATGTAGGCAGCACAAGCGCGCGCCACGGAGACATGTTCGACTGATCACCGCCGCTGGCCCCTCACCGTTTCACCCTCGACACGGCGTCACCATCGCATATCTCTATATTGATGTCAATATTGAATTCAGCCTGGAGGGCCCCTCCCGGACCCGGATCCCTGCGACGCTCGGGCTCGACGTGCATCTGTTCGAGGAAATCCCCGTCGGGGGCGCCGTCCACGCCATCGGCCGGGTGGTCAAGGCGGGGCGTTCCGTCCTGGTCACCTCGATCGAGTTTCTCGACGAGGCCGGGCGTCCGCTGGGCATCGGCCACGGCGTCTTCATGACCGCGCCCGATCCCGCCCTGCGCATCCCGACCGGCCGGTGGGCGCTGGAGGCGTTGTCGTTGCTGCGGGGCTCGCTCTGGGAGCCGATCGCGCAGCGACTGGGCTGCCAACGGACGGCGCCCGGGGTGGCATCCCTGCCGTGCACCGCGGAGGTTCTGAACGCCGCGCGGACCCTCAACGGCGGCCTCATCCCGCTGGTCGTCGAGGAGGCGGTGCTGTCGAGGACTCCGGCCTGACGCTTGCCTCGCTGTCCCTGGAGTACCTGCGGCCGGTGCGGCACGGCCCGGCGGTCGCGATGGCGGAGATTCACCGCGGCGTCGGCACGGCCGAGGTCCGTGACTCCGGCAGCGATGTGCTCGCCGTCATCGCGACGACGCGGGCCTTCCCGCCCGCGCCGTAACCACCTGGCGCCCTATCGACCTGGCGCCCTATCGACCTGGCGCCCTATCGACCTGGCGCCATAACCAGCCGGCGCCGAGACCAGCCCGCGCAGTAAACCGCGTCCGCGTCCGCGTCCCGCAGCGTCGGCTCAAGGAAGGGTAGGCCATCAGATGATCAGTACACGAGCGGCGCTGTTGTACGGGCCGGGTCAGGACTACAGGATCGAGACGGTCGAGCTCGACGAGCCGAGGGCCGGCGAAGTCCTGATCGACGTCCGGGCCTGCGGTCTGTGGTCACCCGGACCTACACCCTCGACCAGGTGAACGAGGGGTACGCCGACCTCGCGGCGGGGCGGATCCTGCGGGGGGCGATCGTCTTCCAGGAGCCCCGGCCCGAACGCCGCGGGCGCTCGTCGAGGGCGATGGAGTACCGGTCGGGCCGCAGGGCTGGCGACCTGACCGGTAGCCGTGGCGGTCAGTGATCCCGCAGCCGCCGCGCGAGGTCGCCATCCCTGGTCGGTGACTCCATCACCAGCCTGGACCGGACGATCTTCCCGGAGGTGGTCCGGGGGAGCGGCCCGTCCCAGCGCACGAGCTGCTCGGGCAGTTCGCGCTTGGCCATCCCCTGGGCGAGCAGGCGCGCCACCACGTCATCGAGTGTTACCCGGGTGTCGATCTCGCTCAGCGAGATCTTGAGGCCGTTGCGGTTGACGACCTCCTTGATCCGCCCGACGACGGTCAACCTACCCTCGTGCACCTCGACCTGGTCCCCGCTGCGGTACCAGCCGCCCTCGAACGCGGCCAGGTCATCCGCCGGATCCAGGTATCCCAGGGCCACGCTCGACCCCCGCAGCGGACCTTCCCGCGGGTGACCGGATGAGCTGGTGCGGACCTCGCCGCCAGGCGCGATGGCGCCGTCATCGGAGAGCCGGCGCTCACGGTTGTCGGACGGCAGGCTCCCCGAGAAGGAGGGTGCTTCCGACGAGGCGTACACCCGGGCGATGTCGATCCCGAACGTGTCCGTTGGTCCACGCCGATCTCCCGCACCGCATGTTCAATCATCTTTCGATCGATTAGCGGCGGGCGACCCCGGCGTTTGGGAGAAGTGGCATCAGATTGGCCGGGCCTACTCTACCCTGATGACGAGTCGGAGACTTGCATTGCGTCCGCCGAAGAGTCCCTTGGTAATGCTCCACCCGCCTGTTCGATGGCGGTTTATTAGCTCTCAAGCAAGGTTATTGCTTGCTTCGGGCAGGCCTGTGCGGCGGCGCGCACATCGAGCCAGTCGTCCTCGTCCGGTTCTTCTTCCAAAACCGCCAGCACGTCGTCCTGATCAAGTTCAAACACCGACGGAGCCAAGCCGACGCATAGTGCGTTAGATTCGCATAGCGTCAAGTTCACTACCACCTGCATCTGTTCCTCCGTCAGCTCCAGAAATACTTGATATTCCGCCGGTCGTCAGCCGACTGATTGCGGGGGTGTGGGTCGCCCGGCCAGGGTTGCGGCGCCGCGCGTGAGTACCGGCGCGGTCAAGGACTTCGGGTTATGGGGCCGGAAGGTACTTGCTGACCCTCGCCGAAGAGGGATCCTCCTTCGGGCTCGACGCACTCGGCCTTGCCCGGACGGCCGTTGCGTGGAAACCCGGCCTCGTGCGGTCGGTTGTTCGCAACAAAGATCGGCACTTCCGCGGTACCTCTCCGGCCGGTTGGTTCAGTCCTGTCCATGACTATACACAACTTCGACGTCGGTATCAAAATTGGCATGTATGTTTGTGGTTTGTTTGCGCGATTTGCCGTCAACCCCCGGTCGGCGGCCCCGCCCGCCCACGGCTCGAGCAGCGGCGCCGTCAGGCCGAGGCGCCGGCCGACCGCCACCCAGTCCACCCGGTCATCGGCCGTGCCAGGCGGCTGTTCCGCGGCGACAGCGGCCCACACCTCGCCGTCGCGGGGCGGCGCGGACCGTGCGGCCCTGGCCGCCTCAGCACCCCGAACGGTGACGATCCACCGGCCATCGGAGGTGGTCGCGAGCAACCCGGCGGCCCGCCATGTCACGAGCCGCAACGCCAACCAGGACCGGTCCACCTCGGCGGCCGGTGCGTCCAACACCGTGGCGATGCCGTCCAGGGTGCTGGCGATCCGGGTCGTGGCGGTGAGAGCGGCCCACAGTTCCCGCCGGCTGATCGCGGCCGTCGCCGGCCGCCGGGCCGCGTCGAGCGCGGGCAGCCGCGCGACCGTGTACAGGGTCCGGCTGGTGGTGCGCCACCGGCCGAGCAGACCGAGGTCGACGAGGATGTCTAACGCGCCGGCCATCGGCGTGACGGGCAGGCCGAGGCGGTCCGCGAACAGCCGCGCGGTGAACTGCCGCTGATCCGAGTGGCTCGCCGCCCAGATGAGGGCCTGATGCACCCCGGCGGGGTCGACAGCTGCGATCCGGCCCTCACGGGTCGGCTGCGGGCTCACGGTGCCGCGATCTCGGTCGCGTCGACTGCGGGCAGGCGGTCGAGGAGGCCGTCATATATCGCGGCGGCTAGCGCCCGCCACACGTCCACCGGAAGGCGCGCTTCGCGGCCGTGCAGGTAGCCGTAGGCGTGCACAACCTCGCCGTCGTCGAGTCGGGAGCGGCTCCCGGACGGCGTCCACACCCTCCAGGCCGAGGTGAGGTTGTGGAGCAGCCCGGCACGGGTCGCCGTGGCGAGGCCGCAGCAGATGACCCACGGCAGGCGAACACGGATGATGACCTCGCCTCTGTGGCGGGCCACGAGTGCCGCTGGGGCGGCCGAGGGTGGTGGCGCGGTCGCCAACCAGGACATGATCACTCCAGGGTGTTGGTGCCTGCCCGCCACCCGTCGCGGAGGGGGCGGCGGTCTCCCGGGCGGGCAGGCGGCATGCGGGAGCGGGCTCGGGTCAACCCGCGGCGGGAATCGTGGCCCGCCAGTCGCCGCGGATCAGCCGGATGGAACCGTCGGCGCGGACGATGGCCTGGGCGCCGAGCCACGGGGACATGCCCACGCGCATCCATTCGTCTCGCGCGTCGTCCAGGAGATCCCAGAGGGGCCGCCGCCCACCCTGGTGGACGGTAGGCGGCTCGGTGTCGACGGCGGTTGCCCGCGCCCACGATCCATCGGGATGCGTGAGTAGCGCCGTGTGGCCGCCAGCGGGTTCCCGCCGGTAGTCGGTCCGGATCCCCGGGATGGCCAGCGTCAACGTCGTGGCGAGGTCCCACGCGTCGCCGATGTCGAGCACCGGATAGCGGCCCACGCCGACGCTGTCACCCTCCTGGCTCCACCGCTGGTGGTACGCCTGGTCGTCGGGTGGGTAGTCGGCGCCGCTGCGCGCCGCCATGAATCCGGCCCAGTCCCGCGCGACCCGACCAGCGAAGCCATCGCGAGTGCGATCAACGGCGAGGATCATCCAGGTGCCGGCGATGGTGGTGACGATCCGGCCACCCGGCCGCAATGCCCGCAGCCAGCTTGGAGGGATCGACGGCACGGACATGGTCGACACGATCCGGTCGTAGGTGCCGGGCAGCCCGTCCGTCGCGTCGACGGGCAGAACCTGTGGGTCGAGCCCGATACCAGCGAGGCGCTCGGTGGCAGCCGCGGTGAGGTACGGGTCAACGTCCACTGCGGTCACCCGCCCCGATCCGTAGCGGGTCGCGAGCAGCGCCGTCCCGTAGCCGCTGCCGGTGCCGACGTCGAGCACGTCGAGGCCATCGGCGATCTGGGCGTGCCGGTACATGGTCAGCAGCAGCGACGGCAGAGTGGACGACGAGGTCGACCGGCCCGCCGGCCGGTCACCGATTCCGGCCGAGTCGGCGTGCAGCTCACCGACCCGGGTCACAAGCGACCGGTTGGTGTAGACCTCGGCGAGCGGGCCCTGACGCCGGATCCAGCCGTCCCCGTCCCGCTCCCACCACGCGGGTACGAACGAGTGGCGTGGCAGGGCGGCGACGACCCCGTACCAGCGTGATCCGGGGTGCGTGACCACCGTGGCCAGCTGCTGGGCGTGATCCTGCCAGTCCATCAGTCGGAGTCGGGGTAGTCCGGCTGGCACGCCGGCCTCGTGAACGGGTTGCAGGTCCCCTCCTCCGTGTCATCCGGCGAGCATCCGGTGGCCGCGGACCGCAACGCGTCGAGCCTGGCGACCTGACTGGCCCACGCCGTCCCGGCCAGGGTCTCCGCCAGTCTGCCGACCCGGACATTGCCGGTGATGGCGTGTCGGGTGAACACGCAGGGGGTGACGGTACCGTCCGCGCGGATAGCGGCCCGGCCATGGCCGCAGCGCCCGCAGGTCCCCGACTCGCCGTGATCCGACTCGCCGTGATCTGCCCGACCGACGGGGCGAATGCCGTCCCTGGTGATGCTGCCCACGCCGAGGGCCAGGAGCTCGGCGTGCGCCCGGTCGAGGGTGCTGTCACTGTCGCCGATCAGGCCGACGCGCAGCGGGATACCGCGTCGTAGCATCTCGACGATGGTGGCCCGGGTGCGGGAGTGAGACCGGGCCTGCCCGGTCATCCGGTCATGGGCGGCGGGGTCGGAGCTGTAGTAGCTCGTGGCCAGGCTGACGCCGGCCTGCGTCAGGGCAGGCCACAGACGATCCGGCACGCGCACCAGGTTCGAGTAGACCTCGACCGCGAGCCCGAGGCCGACGGCGTAGTCGATGAGGCCGCCCAGTTCCGGGTGCAGTGTCGGTTCACCCCCGATGATGGTCACCCGGCCGACGCGCAGCGCCGCGGCCTCGTTGAGCACGCGCTGCCAGTCCGCCACGGTCATCGACCCGTGATCTCCGGTGGGCCCGGATGATGCGTAGCAGTGCGTGCATGTCAGTTGGCACCGGCCGGTGATCTCCAGCCAGAGCGAGTTGATGACGTTGGTGGGTCTGCCCGCGATGGCGGTAGGCATGCTGTCCCCTTGGCCTGACTGGGTTAGGCGGGACGGCCCGCCGACCCGCGCTGTGGGCGCTCGTGTGGGCCGGCGGGCCGGATCGGGGGGCGTCAGACCGTGTCGCGCAGGCGCTCCCGGTC
>NZ_JALKFX010000249.1 GCF_023243045.1 Frankia sp. AgB32 | reverse complement strand
GGCCGCGAGTCGGCCCCGGCGGCAGATCTGGTGACGAAGGGGAGCTGGTGGGGCGCATCCTGATCGTCGAGGACGAACCGCAGTTGCTGCGCGCGATGCGGATCAACCTGCGCAGCCGCGGCCACGAGGTCCGCACGGCCAGCGGCGGCGCGCACGCCCTGGCCGAGGCCTCCGGCCATCCGCCGGATCTCGTGGTCCTCGACCTCGGGCTGCCCGACATGGACGGCATCGACGTCATCCGCGGCCTGCGCGGCTGGACCCGGGTCCCCATCATCGTCCTGTCCGGCCGGACCTCCGGCCCCGACAAGATCGCCGCTCTGGACGCCGGCGCCGATGACTACGTGACGAAGCCGTTCTCCGTCGAGGAACTGCTCGCCCGTATCCGAGCGGTCACCCGCCGCGTCACGCCCGTCGAGTCCGGCCCGGTCATCACCATCGGCCGCCACCGGGTGGACTTCGCAGCCAAGGCCGTCACCACGCTGCCCGAGGCAACGGCGCCCGAGGCCGCCGGAGCCGAGCCCGCCGCCGGGAGTGACACCGCCGTGGCCGATCGCGATTGCCGCACCGGCGGGCGTTCGCGGGACGACGCGGAGCCGCCGCCCCTTCGCCTGACGCCCACGGAATGGCGGCTGCTGGCGGCCCTGATCCGCGAGCCCGGCAAACTGATCTCCTCCCGGGCCCTGCTCAATGAGGTCTGGGGCGCCGGCCACGCCGACGACACCTCCAGCCTGCGTTTGTACGTCAACCGCCTGCGCCGCAAGCTCGAGCCCGACCCGTCCCGCCCCCGCCACCTCACCACCGAACCTGGCATGGGCTACCGCTACCAGCCCTGACAATCCGGCGTCCGTGGCCGCCGCGGTAGAAAGAACCCACGTCGCATTGTCGCCAGGGCCGCTGAAATGGTTCGGATGTTAGTTCGGTGTGAGAATCGGCGGCCTCGTCGTTAGCTTTCCGTTGGTGTCCGTGACAGTCGCCCTACCTCGTATTTGACTGCAGATGTGAGCCGTCAGTGCGAAAGGCGAGAGGTCGTCATGGATGGGTATCCCGGGGTGCCCGCCGGGTGTCCGGCCGGCGGTGCGGACGATCCCCGCTGCCCGGCGGGGTTGGCCGCGGGACTCGCGTTTGTCGGGCCGTTGGCGATCTGCGGGCTGGCCGGTGCGCTGCCGTCCGTCCCGCCGGTCGCGGTCGAGGTGACGGCGCTCGCCGCGTGGGTCGCGATGCTCGCCTGGGTCGCCCGGGCCGCCGCAGCGGCGCTTTCCGTCGGCTCCGCGGTGTTGTGCCTGAACGCCTTTCGGTTGAACGCGCTCGGCGAACTGGCACCGCATCCGCGCACGGACCTGCCGGTGCTGGGGGCACTCACGGCGGTGTGGCTGGCGGTGTGGGCAGCGCGGGCGGCCGGCCTCCGCATCGCCGCGAGCCGCTCGGCCCTGGCCGCCGTGATCGGTCCGGCGCCGGCGGACCCGGGTGGCGGGCTCGCCGTGCCAGGTGTCCCACGGCAGCGGGTCGTACCGCACCAGGAAACCCACGGATGGTGAGCGGACCGCGCGGAACCGCGCGGAACCGCGCGAAAGGGTGCCGACGGCGCGGGAGTTCGGTGTTAGCGCGCTGTGATAAAACACGGCAGCGCTGTTAGAATTCTGTGAGAAAAACGGGCGCCAGGAGCGGCGTGACGATTGACTCCCACCGACGTGTCCGCCGAGCCGGGAGTCCGATGCGCGCCCTCAGCCCGATTCCGTCACGCAAAGCCGGTTCGCCCCCGGTGACCGCGCCCCCGCCGCCTGCCGGGAGCGGGCATGGTCGCTGACCTGGCCAGGCGGCTGCTCGTCGGGCGGCCGATGCGCAGCGAGCGGCTGGTCGAGACGGCGCTGCCCAAATGGCTCGCCCTGCCGGTGTTCTGCTCCGATCCGCTGTCCTCGGTGGCCTACGCGACCGAGTCGATTCTCGTCGCGCTCGGCGCCGGCGGGCTCGTGCTATACCACGTCGCCCCGTACATCGCGGCCGCGGTCGCGCTGACGCTCGTGATCGTCGTCGCCTCGTACCGGCAGACGGTGCACGCCTATCCGAACGGGGGCGGCGCCTATGCCGTCGCGTCGGAGAACCTCGGGGCCACCGCGGGGCTCTCCGCGGCCAGCGCGTTGCTCGTCGACTACGTGCTGACCGTGGCGGTGTCGGTCGCCGCCGGCGTCGGCAACATCACCTCGGCGGCGCCCGGGCTGGCCGGGCACGAACTGCTGATCGCGCTCGGCTTCGTCGTCCTGCTTATGCTGGTGAACCTGCGCGGGGTGCGGGAGTCCGGGCGGGTCTTCGCGATCCCGACCTACGGCTTCGTCGCCGGCATGTACCTGATGTTCGCCTGGGCCGCGTACAAGGGGCTCGCCGGCGAGCCGATCCGCGCCGAGACCGCTGACTACCAGCTGCGGGCGACGAGCTCCACCACGGGCCTGCTCGCCGTGGTCCTGGTGCTGCGCGCGTTCGCCAACGGCTGCACCGCGCTGACCGGCGTCGAGGCGATCAGCAACGGCGTGCCGGCGTTCCGCCGGCCCCGCAGCCGCAACGCGGCCGCCACCCTCGTGGCCATGGCGGCGCTGGCGGTCAGCATGTTCGTCGGGATCACCATCCTCGCGCTGGTCAGCCATGTGCATATGGCCGGCAGCCGGACCGACTACGTCGGCCTGCCGCCCGGCGCGGCCGTGCCGACCGCGATCTCCCAGATCAGCGCCGCCGTGTTCGGCCGAACGGTGTTGTTCTACTGGAACACGGTGTTCACCGCGGGCATCCTCGTTCTCGCCGCGAACACCGCCTTCAACGGCTTCCCGGCGCTGGCCTCGATCCTTGCCCGGGACCGCTACCTGCCCCGCCAGCTTTACAACCGGGGCGACCGACTGGTGTTCACCAACGGCATCGTGCTGCTCGCGGCCGCCGCGGGGCTGCTGCTGGTCGTCTTTGACGCCAGCACCCAGTCACTCATCCACCTTTACATCCTCGGTGTGTTCGTCTCGTTCACGCTGAGCCAGGCGGGCATGGTCCGGCACTGGCAGCGAGAGCTGCATCGCGGCGACGAGGCCGCGGCGGCCGGAGCGGCCGGGGCGGCCGGGGCGGCCGGGGCGGCGGACCCCGCGCCTCGGCGCCGGATCCGGCGCGCCCAGCTGGTCAACGCCATCGGCGCCGGCGTCACCGGGCTTGTCCTGGTGATCGTCCTGCTGAGCAAGTTCCTCGAGGGCGCCTGGATCGTGGTGGTGGCCATGCCGCTGATCTTCCTGTCGATGCGGGGCATCCGGCGTCACTACGACCGGCTCGCCGAGTCGCTGCGGACGCCCGACCGGATCCAGCTCACCCGGCCGAGCCGCAACCACGTGATCGTGCTGGTGTCCCGCCTGCACCTGCCGACCGTGCGCGCCCTGTCCTACGCGCGGGCGCTGAACCCCTCGACACTGGCGGCGGTGACCGTCGCGGTCTCGCCGGCGGAGGCGGAGGAACTGCTCGACGAGTGGGAGAGTCACGGTCTCGACATCCCGCTGCGCATCCTCGACTCGCCGTTTCGCGAGATCACCCGGCCGGTGCTGGAACATGTCCGCTCGCTGCGCCGCACCGGCCCGCGCGACGTGGTCACCGTCGTCATCCCGGAGTACGTGGTCCACCACTGGTGGCAGAACCTCCTGCACAACCAGAGCGCTCTGCGGATCAAGGCCCGCCTGCTGTTCCAGCCGGGTGTCGTGGTGATCAGCGTGCCCTGGCTGCTCGACCGGCGGCCCACCGACGGTCCGGCGAGCGCGGCTCAGCTCGACCCTGTCATCCACCAGGGGCACCGGGATGGAGCGACGCGGAGTTGAGCAGTCGAGGGTGCGCAGCGTGTCGAACCAGTCGTCGAGGATCGCGACCTTCATGGTTGGCCAGTACCTGGTGCTCCTCGGCCGGCTCGGTCGACTCGCCGTCGAACACATTCAGGTTCGCGGCACCCTTCGCCCGGGCCGGCGAACAGAACGCCCGGTCCGCCGCGGCGTCGCCGGCAGCGGCGGGCTGCGCGGATGGTCGACCCGCGGCTGCCGGCCGGGCGCGTCGGGTATGCCCCGGCGGCCTGCAAACCCCGTAGGAACAGGTCCGCCTGGATGTGGTTGGTCAGCGCGATACCGCTCTTGGGGTCGGTTTCCAGGGCGTACTTCGCCATCGCCGCGAGGTACCGCTTGTGCGCGTCGCCGGCGGTCTCGAAGGGCACGTACGACAGGAACGTCGACAGGTGGGCAAGCGCAACGCCGTACTGGAGGAGAATCCTCGAGTCGTAGGCGCCCGGCGTGAGCACGACCTTGATCTGCGCGCCGCTCTGGATGACGGCCGGCAGGATGGCGGCCCGTTCGGGCACGCTCAGGGCGCCCGGCAACACGTCCGCGCCCGATGTCCTGATGGCCGCCGCGAGCTGCGTCGGGCTGCCGACCGTGCGGTTGTACAGCAGTGGCTGCGGCAGGACCTGGATGCCGGCGCCCGCCACGCCCTGCTGCATCTTGGTGGTGATCTCGGAGGTGGACGCGATCAGGTCGCTGCGCGGGACGATCGCCGTGGTGCCGCCCTGTGCCCTCGCGTACCGGCCGTAGGTGTCCACCGATCCGGAGTCGGTGATGGAGTATCCGGTCACGATCATGTTGCGGTACTTGGTCCAGACCGTCTCCGAGGGCACTGCGAACACCGGGACGCTGTGGTCGCCGAGGTACTGCGCGCTCGCGGAGGCATTCAGACCCGTCTTGAAAACGCTGCCGGTTGCCCGACCGGCCGGCTATCGGTCGAAGTTCCGGACCACGGGTGACGCCTCAGGCGTTCGTCGTCGTCAGTCGGGGAGCCGGTAGGTGAAGACGTCGGCGTCGAAGACGTTGTAGGCGGCGTAGTCGAGCACCTCGTAGAGGCGGGACCGGGTCTGCATCCGTTCGACCAGGCCTGTCTGGGTGCCCTCGTCGCGGATGCGGCGCAGGCCGTCCTCGACGGCTCCCATGGCGAGGCGCAGCAGGGTCACCGGGTAGATGACGACGTTCATGCCGACCGAGGCGAGCTGTGTGGTGGTGAACAGCTCGCTTGTGCCGAACTCGGTCATGTTCGCGAGGATCGGCACGTCGACGGCGCCCCGGACGGCGGCGAACTCGTCGAGGTCCGCCATCGCCTCGGGGAAGATCATGTCTGCGCCGGCGTCGACGTAGGCCTTCGCCCGGTCGAGCGCCGCGTCGAGGCCCTCGATGGCGCGGGCGTCGGTGCGGGCGCAGATGACGAAGTTCGGGTCGCGGCGCGCCGTGACCGCCGCGCGGATCCGGCGGACCATCTCCTGCGTCGGCACGACCGTCTTGCCGTCGAGGTGGCCGCAGCGCTTCGGGTTGACCTGGTCCTCCAGGTGGCAGCCGGCGAGACCGGCGTCCTCGAGGATCTGGATGGTGCGGGCGACGTTCATCGGCTCGCCGAATCCGGTGTCCGCGTCGACGATCGCCGGCAGGTCGCTGACCCGGGCGATCGCGTCGGCCCGGCCGGCGACCTCGGTCAGCGTGGTCAGGCCGATGTCGGGCAGGCCGAGGTCGGCGGAGAGCACCGCCCCGGACACGTAGATCCCCTCGAACCCGAGCTCCTGGATGAGCCGCGCGGACAGCGGGTTGAACGCGCCGGGGAAACGCAGCAGCCCGCCGCCTGCGCCGAGCGAGGCGGCCAGTGCCTCGCGCAGCGCGACCCGCCGGTCGGCGGCCGATGTCTGGGCATGCAACATCGAAAGGTCCTTTCCTGGTCCTCGCGGAACCCGTCGTTCTGGCGAGCCAGTCGGCCCGGCGCGCCCGCGGTGCTAGAAGAGCCCGTCGGCGGACCGGGTGGGCAGCGGCCCTGCGGGCACGAAGGTCAGTGCGCCGAGCTCGCCGGCCCCCAGCTCCGGCAGACGCACCGCGGCGTCGAGGAAGCGGTCCTGCTTCTCGGTCGTCAGGACGCCCGCGGCCAGGCGGCGGAACTTCGCGACGTACTCGGCCCGTCCGAACGGCCGGGCGCCGAGCGGATGCGCGTCCGCGACCGCGATCTCGTCCTCCACCACCGAGCCCTCGGCGAGGGTGACGACGACCCGCCCGCCGAACGCCTTCTGGGCCGGGTCGGTGGCGTGGTAGCGCCGGGTCCACTCCGGGTCCTCGACCGTGGTGATCTTCGGCCAGAGCTCGACCGTGTCCGGGCGGGTGGCCCGCTCGGGGGAGTAGGAGCGTTCGTGGTGCCAGTCCAGGTCCTGCAGGGCGACGGCGAAGATGTAGGGGATCGAGTGGTCGAGGGTCTCCCGGCTGGCGGTCGGGTCGTACTTCTGCGGGTCGTTCGCGCCCGAGCCGATCACGTGGTGGGTGTGATGGCTGGTGTGGATGACGATCGACCGTACCGTCGCCAGGTCGGCGCCGAGCCGGGGGCCGAGGCGCCGCGCCAGGTCGATCAGCGCCTGGCTCTGGTACTCGGCGGAGTGTTCCTTGGTGTACGTGTCGAGGATGCCGCGCTTCGGCTCGCCGGGGCCGGGCAGGCCGACGACGTACTGTGCCCGCGGGCCGTCGAGCAGCCAGGCGATGACGCCGTCCTCGCCCTCGTAGATCGGCGAGGGCGCGCCCTCGCCGCGCATCGCCCGGTCGACGGCCTCGATGGCGATCTTCCCGGCGAACGCCGGCGCGTAGGCCTTCCAGCTCGAGATCTCGCCCTTGCGGGACTGCCGTGTCGTGGTCGTGGTGTGCAGGGCCTGGCCGACGGCCTGGTAGATGGTCTCGGTAGGCAGGCCGAGCAGCGTGCCGAGGCCGGCGGCGGCCGACGGGCCGAGGTGCGCGATGTGGTCGATCTTGTGTGTGTGCAGGCTGATCCCGCGCACGAGAGCCACCTGGATCTCGTAGCCGGTCGCGATACCGCGCAGCAGCTCCGCACCGCCGAGGCCCACGTGCTGCGCGGCGGCGAGGATCGGCGGGATGTTGTCACCGGGGTGGGAATACTCGGCGGCGAGGAACGTGTCGTGGAAGTCCAGCTCGCGCACCGCGACACCGTTCGCCCAGGCCGCCCACTCGGGCGAGACCCGGGTTCCCGGCGCCAGCCCGAACACCGTGGCGCCGGCCCGCCCGGACGGCGGGGTGTGCCGCAGCGCCTGGTCCCGGGCCGCGATGACCGGCCCGCGGTTCAGCGACGCGGCCGCCACCCCGGCGTTGTCGATCACCCGGTTGATGACCATCTCGGTGACCTCCGGGGTCACCTCGACCGGGTCGGACGCGACAGCGGCGATCTTCCAGGCGAGCTGGTCCTCCCGGGCCAGCCGCTCCTCGCTGCGGTACACCCGCACCTTGTGCTCGATCATGCGATCACACCTCTGCTCAGGTCGCGTTACTTCGCGCGGGGCGGGCTGGCGGCTCCCTCGCCGGAGCGCCGGTCCCGACCGATGATCCGCACGGCCGGTGTCCGGCGGCAAGGTCATCGACCTGCCGCGGACCGATCAGACCGGCGTGGCCGACTCGGTGGGCTCGCGGGCGGCGCCGGTGGACCAGCGTTCCTCGATACGACCGAAATACCAGACGGCGAGGGCGACGGCCCAGGCGAGGAGGAACAGGCCGACGATGGCATAGCCGGCGTGGTCGAGGTTGATGGCGGCGATCCAGGCAAGCGGGCCGGACTCGATCCGGAACCGGTCGGCGAGGACGCCGACGAGTTCGATGGTGCCGATCACCAGGGCGACGACCACCGAGATGGCCGTGATCGTGAGGTTGTAGAACACCTTGCGGACCGGGCGCGCGAAGGCCCAGCCGTAAGCGGCGTTCATGAAGACGCCGTCGATGGTGTCCAGGAGACACATGCCGGCGGCGAACAGGATCGGCAGCACCAGGATCGAGTAGAAGGGAAGGCTGAACGCGGCGGCGCCGCCGGCGAGGACGAGCAGGCCGACCTCGGTCGCGGTGTCGAACCCGAGGCCGAACAGCACGCCGATCGGGTAGATGTTCCACGGCCTGGTGACCGTCCTGGTGAGACCGCCCAGGAAACGGTTCATGAATCCACGCGAGTCCAGCCGTCGCTCGAGCTCCTGCTCGTCGTAGCGCCCGGCGCGCATCTCGCGGAAGACCCGGAGGATGCCGAGCAGGGCGGCCAGGTTCAGGATGCCCAGCACCCACAGAAAGACGCCGGAGACGGACGGGCCGATCACGCCGGTGATGGTGTGCAGCCGGGAGGAGTCGACCGAGACCGGGCCGACCAGGGACCTGATGCCCACGCAGAGCAGGAACGAGAGCACGAAGACGATCGTGGAATGGCCGAGGGAGAACCAGAATCCGACCGACAGCGGTCTGCGCCCCGCCCGGCCGCCGTCGGCCTGGCCCGCGATGTTGTCGGCGATGAGCTTGCGGGTGGCGTTGTCCACGGCGGCGATGTGGTCGGCGTCGAAGGCATGGCGCAACCCGAACGTGTATGCCAGGACTCCGACGCCGGCGGTGAACACCGGATGGTCGCCGCCGAGATGGTAGGCATGCGGCGTGACGAGGGCGAACAGGACGACGAATCCGACGGCGTGCAGCAGAACGATGAACGCGGCCATCCCGGCCAGGGATCGTCGGTCCGCGCGGGTGAGGCTGTGGCGGAACTGGGCGAGCCGTGAGGGCAGGGACGCCGCGCCCGCACCAGGGCTTGCGTGAGTCATCAGACGTCTCCTCGCGGCGGCGGACAGCCTGGGAGGCAGGATCCCAACGATGCAACTATGTCGCTGTTGCGACAGTGTTGCAACAGCGACCGCCGTGGCGGTGGACTCGCTGATCCGGACGAGCGGACAAGGAGCCGACGAGCAATGAGGATCAACCTGACCAGCGTCCTGGTCGACGACCAGGCCAAGGCCCTGCGCTTCTACACGGAGGTGCTCGGTTTCGTGAAGAGGACCGAGGTCCCGCTGGGCGAACACCGCTGGCTCACCGTCGTCTCCCCGGATGCCCCGGACGGCGTCGAGCTGTTGCTGGAGCCGGACGTGCACCCCGCGGCCCGTCCGTTCAAACGGGCACTCGTCGCCGACGGCATTCCGTACACCTCGTTCGCCGTCGACGACGTCCATGCCGAGGCCGAGCGCCTGCGCGCCCTCGGCGTCCGCTTCATTCAGGAGCCGACCGAGATGGGCCCCGTCACCACTGCGATCCTCGACGACACCTGCGGAAACCTCATTCAGATCACTCATTACACCTGAGCGGGCGCTCACGCTCAGGAGGCGGCAGGGAACCGCGCTTCGGGCCGCGGGGCTGGTCGCGTCGCGTGGGCGCGTCCGCTACTGGCCGCGTCCGCTACTGGCCGCGGACTCGTAGGTCAGCTCGGGCAGGCCCCGGGCGAGGAAGGTCCCGCCGGCGTCGCGCAGGGCCGGGCCGGCCAGCGCGGCGTACGCCGCGACCATGCTGTCGTCGGTGACTTCCTTGTACACGTTGATCCAGTACGCGGTCACCAGGTCATCGTGTCCTGGACCGCATCGCCCCGAGAATCGCCATCGGCTGTTTCCATCGTGTCGTGCGCCACAAGGCCAACACGGCGTCGGGGTGCCGGTCCGCCTGGATTACCGGTCGGTCGGCAGGTTTGCCGCGGGCGGGGGAGGTCGTGACCTGGCTCACAGCCCAACGGGTTCAAGACTGGCCCGCAGTGTGGGGAGATTGTCGGATGCGATCTTCACGTACTCATCGCCGCATGACCGATCATGCAGATCAACGTGGATCGTGACCTGTGCAAATCACTGTCCCTAAGCTCCCGCGATAGGACTCGAACCTATAACCTGCCGGTTAACAGCCGGCTGCTCTGCCAATTGAGCTACGCGGGACCGGGTGCGGTGAGCACCTGACGTCGTCAGCCTACCTGAGGTTCGGGCCGTCCTGGAGGTGGGGTAGGAATCGACACGTCGGCACAACACCAGCCGGCCGGTCGGTGGCTGGCTGGTCGGTGGCCATCCGTCGGCACATCCCTCGGTCTCCTGGGAGGCACCATGCACATCAGGCCCAGTGTCGTCATCGCCCTCGGGGTCGGCTACGTGCTCGGCGCCCGCGCCGGGCGCGACCACTACGACGCGATCATGCGTCAGGCGCGCGAGGTCCGGGAGCGTCCGGAGGTGCAGAGCGCGGCCGGACTGGTCTCCGCCCAGGCGGGGACGCTCTATCAGCGGGTCAGGGACATGCTCGCGGGCGAGGGCGCCCCGTCCGGGACGCGGCCGTTCCGGCCGACCGGCGCGCACAGCTCGAACGGAGTCAGCTCGGTCGGCGCCCACTGAGCCCTGCCGCGGGCTGCTGGGTGTGAGGACGTCGATCGGTGGGGGAACGTTGAGTGCGTCCGAGCGCCGCGGGGCCCGTCGCGTCGTGCGTGGCGGGAGCGGCGCGGACGAGGCCGTCGGCGGTGGGCCCGCCGCCCTCGGGGCTCTCGTCGAACTGCTCGCCCGGCGGTTCGCCCTCGGGGTCTTCTGGCACCTGCGGGGCGGGTCGTCGTCGTTCCGGGTGTTGCAGGCTCAGCTGAACGCCCCGGAGGCGGGACTGAGCCAACGGTTGCGGGAGCTGCGGGAGGCCGGGCTCGTCGAGGTGGACGAGGTCGGCGAGTATCGTCTGACCGCCCATGGTCGGCGGCTGCAGGGTGTGATCGAGCCGCTGGCGTCCTGGGCGGACGAATGGGCCGCGCTGAGTCCCCGGCAGCGAACCCCCCGGGGTGCCGCCTCGCGTGGTCACGGCGAACCCTGACGTTCGATCCGTGGCGGCCGCGCGGCCGGTGTCGTCCGCCTCGGGGCGGAACCCGTGGCGGGAGTGCGCGCCGGTCTGTTCGGAGCATTACGGACTGATGACGTGTGCTCGACTGGGCGTCGCTACCGGATCACAGCTTGTCTTTTGGTGATCTTAAGCCTTCCTTAGGTCCCGCCAGGTGTGCTGTTCTTTGTCGGGAACGGCGCTCCCCCCGGACGCCGACCGACCAGATGGATCCAGGCTTCACCCGGCGGAGGTAACCCCGACCTCTGGTGGGTCTTCCCAGCCCGGGTCGCGGCCCGTCCCAGCCGCGGCCCGGGCTCATCTTTTTCGGCCGTCGCTTCTCCGGTGCGGCCCGCGGCCAGACGGTCGCCAGCAGGCACGATGACCATCGGCGGAGGCTGCGGCGATGCCGCCGGGTTCGTCCGCCCGGCGCGCCTCGGGACGCTTTCGACGGGATCCGCCAGCCGAGTACTGCGAGTTCGCCGATCCCTCGGTCGACGCTGGGGGATTCCTTGGCCTTGTCCGTCTGAGGCGGGTCCCGATGTCTCCTGCCTGCTGCCCGTACACGGGTCGAGATGGCGCGAAAACCAGTGGTTCGCCAGCGCCGGCAGGTCCGTTTCCGCGCCGACATCTTCAGGGAGCTGCGGCGTGGGCGCCGCGAGGCGTGTGGGGCTGGCTGTCCGCGTTCCAGCGGGGTGGGGAATCCCCTGGTGGCGTGGTGGGGGTGAGCTTGGGGGCTTCTCACGGAATCGCTGGTCGGTGGCGGGTATGCCGGACGCGGCCCGACAGGGAGGGGGCGGAGGCGGGTGCGGAGGTGCTGTCGGTAGTCGAACTGACGGTGCGTTGCCGTCGCTGGCGGGGTGGGCTGACCGGGAGGGCGGCGGTGGTCCTTCTGTACGGCTCGGTGTCGATTTGTCCGTAAAGAAGGACCATTCGGGCCCGTGGACCGGTTCGCCCACCACGCGCGGTCACGGCCGCCGGGTCGGAGGCCGTACGCGGACACGGTCGGCCCGGCCGGGGGCGAGCCGGGTGCCGGCACCGGCACCGCGTGAGCCTGCCCGCGATCCGCGGCCACCTCCGGATCCTCGAAAGAGGGCTTAGTCGCTGAGGAGGTCGCTGTCGCGTTTACACGTCTCCACACCTCCGCG
>NZ_JALKFX010000248.1 GCF_023243045.1 Frankia sp. AgB32 | reverse complement strand
CCCCGGGGGCCCCGGCGGCGCCCCGGCGCGGGGGGGGGGGGCCCGGGCGCGCGCGGGCCCCCGCGGGCCCCCGCCGGCCGGCCGCGGCGCCCGGGCGAACCGCCCGTGCCCACGTCCCGCCTCCCAGGGGATGGTCCGGTCCGTCGGGCCATGTGAGGTCCTCCTCGCGCGCGTCGCCGCGTGTGCGTGCCGTGCCCACCACCCTCGCGGGCCGGGATGGGCGTGCCTTCGTCGTATGTACGTCTATCGACCCGCGGATGTCCGCACCGCTCGTACCTCGGCCCGTCGGGGCGGTCCCGGACAGCACCGCGCTGATCGTCCGCATCCCTAACGACCGAGACATGATCGGCATCTCGGGCCGCGGCGTCGGGCACGCGACTGGCGCCGTCGTCCCGAGCCGTCCCGGTCCTACCCCTCCGCCTCGCAGACCGCCGGGGCCGGCTCCGCCAGCGCGGCCTCCGCCGCCGGCCGGGGCGCGGGCAACGGCGGCGGCGTGCCACCGAAGGCCGGGCAGCGTGCCTGGTGATCACACCACGAGCACAGCCGGCTCGGGGTGGCCCGCCAGTCACCCGTGCGGTGCGCCCG
This sequence comes from Frankia sp. AgB32, assembly GCF_023243045.1. GTDB lineage: Bacteria > Actinomycetota > Actinomycetes > Frankiales > Frankiaceae > Frankia. Next base: position 11,300 of record NZ_JALKFX010000248.1, on the reverse strand, counting down.
GTCGATCGCCGCCCACAGTGCCTCGATCCGCCGCTCGGTGGCCCGCAGGTCCGACTCGTCCGGCGCGGCGCGCAGCCAGGTGCGGTCGCCCAGGTAGTAGAGCCGCAGCTCGCGGGGAATCACGCCGCGCACGCGCCACAGCAGCAGGGCGTAGAAGCGCATCTGGAACATCGCCGAGCTCTCGTACGCCGGGCCGGGCGAGCGGCCCGTCTTGTAGTCGACCACCCGCAGCGCCAGGCCCGCGGCCGTCGCCGCCTCGTCGAGCCGGTCGACGTAGCCGCGCAGCCGCAGCCCCGAGTCGAGCACGTGCTCGACGTAGAGCTCCCGGGCCGCCGGGGCCAGCCGGGTGGGATCCTCCAGCGCGAAGTACCCGGCGAGCAGCTCCCGCGCCGAGTCCAGCCAGGCGGAGAGCTGCGCCGGGCCGTCGAACAGGGTCGCCACCGCCGGCTCCCGCTCCCGCAGCGCCTCCCAGGCCGGTTCCAGCAGGGTGGCGGCGGCTTCCAGGGTGCGCCCCGCCGGCGGCAGGTCGAACAGGTTCTCCAGCACGGTGTGCACGACCGTCCCCCGGCTGGCCGCCGGGCTGGGCGGCTCGGGCAGCCGGTCGACGACCCGGAACCGGTAGCGCAGCGGGCAGTTGACGAAGTCGGCGGCCCGCGACGGCGACAGCGACCCGATCAGCGGACGCGGCGCCGCGGGCTCCTGGCCGGCCGGGCCGGACGGTGGCGGGGTCGTGGTCACGTCCCAGACCCTAGATCCCACCACTGACAACCCTGTCGCTCGGCCCCGCGCCGACGGCGGGCGGCGAACGGGCCCCTGGTCACCGGCAGGGCATCCGCGTGAGGGCATCCGCCCGCCGCGCGTGCGGCGCCGGCAGACGGGACGGGTTCCAAACCGTAGCATCGGATTCATGACGGATCAGCGCGGCGGCCACCCGGAAGCCCACGGCGGGCCCGGCGACGCGCCGCGGCCCGCGGACGGACGTCCGGCCGGGATGCTGATCGGGCGGCTGCGCGGTGTGCCGATCTTCGTGTCACCGCTGGCGTTGATCTTCGCTCTGCTGGTCGCGTACCTGTTGTCCGGGTCGATCCGCGACCGGCTGCCGGACGCCTCCGACGGCCAGGTCCTGGCGATCGCCTCGGTGATCTCGCTGGGTTTCCTGTTCTCCCTGCTCGCGCACGAGATCGGCCACTGCCTGGCTGCCCTGCACTTCGGCCACACCGTCCACTCCGTGACCCTGCACGGCTTCGCGGGCTTCACCGCCTTCGAGCCGGAGCCCCGCTCCAGCGGGCGGATGTTCCTCATCGCCTTCCTGGGCCCCGCGGCCAACGGCCTGCTCGCCGGGGCGTGTCAGCTCGGGTTGCTCGCCGTCGCGGACAGCTCCCAGCTCGGGGTGGCGCTGCGCGACCTGGGGATGATCAACCTCGCGCTGTTCGTGTTCAACCTGGCCCCCGGCCTGCCGCTGGACGGCGGCCAGGTGGTGGCCGCCGCCGGGTGGGCGCTGACCGGGGACAAGCTGCGCGGGTTGCGGGCCGGCGCGTACGGCGGATTCGTCGTGGCGGCGGGGATGCTGGTCTGGGGCTCGGTGTACGCCGGTGACGGGCTTGGGCTGCTCTATGCGTATGCTCTGGCAGGTTTCCTCGCGTTCGCGGCCCTGCAGGCGTTGCGCTCGGCCCAGCTGCGCGGGCGACTGCCCGGTCTGTCCGCCCGGCGACTCACGCGCCACACCCTGCCCGTCGAGGGCGGGGTGCCGCTGGCCGAGGCGCTGCGGCGGGCGCAGGCGATCGGCGCCACCGCCGTCGCCGTCGTGGAACGCGACGGTACCCCCCTGAAAATCATGAACGGCTCGGCGGTCGACGCGCTGCCCGAGCACCGGAGGCCGTGGATGACCGTGGACGAGGTGAGCCGGACAATCCAGCCCGGCATGGTGCTGGACGCCGACCTGGAGGGCGAGGACCTGCTCGCCGCCGTCCAGCGCGTCACCGCCTCGGAGTATCTGGTCACCGACCACGACCGCCCGGTGGGCGTGCTGGCCATGGTCGACCTCGTCGCCCGGCTCAACCCGGCCGCCGCCGCGCGCATGGTGGCGCACCGGTGAGCACGGTCGAGTCCACGCCCGACGCCGGGCTCGCCGCCGGCCCCGCCGAGCGGTACGTGCCGCGGCCGACCGGCTCCGCGCACCGCCGGGGGCCGTTCACCAAGGGCGACCGGGTGCAGCTCACCGACCCCAAGGGTCGGCTGCACACCGTCGTGCTCGAACCGGGCAAGCAGTTCCACACCCACCGCGGCGCCGTGGAGCACGACGCGCTGCTCGGCCGGCCCGAGGGCATCGTCGTCACCAGCACCGGCGGCACGGACTACCTCGCGCTGCGCCCCCTGCTCGTCGACTTCGTCCTGTCGATGCCGCGCGGGGCGACCGTCGTCTACCCCAAGGACGCCGCGCAGATCATCACCTACGCGGACATCTTCCCCGGAGCCCGGGTGCTGGAGGCCGGCGTCGGGTCGGGCGCGCTGTCCTGCTCGCTGCTGCGCGCGATCGGCGATGCCGGCCGGCTGGTGTCCTACGAACGCCGCGAGGACTTCGCCGCCGTCGCCCAGCGCAACATCGAGACGTTCTTCGGCGGGCCCCACCCGGCGCACACGATCCGCGTCGGCGACCTGATCGAGTCGCTCGAGCGCGACATCGACCGGGTCGTCCTCGACATGCTGGCGCCCTGGGACGTCCTCGACACGGTCAGCGCCGCCCTGGTGCCCGGCGGGGTGGTCTGCGCCTACGTCGCCACGACGACGCAGCTCTCCCGCGTCGTGGAGGCCCTGCGCGGGCACGGCACCTTCGCCGAGCCCGCGGCCTGGGAGACGATGATGCGCAACTGGCATGTGGAGGGCCTGGCGGTCCGGCCCGGCCATCGCATGGTCGGCCACACCGGTTTCCTGGTCACGGCCCGCCGGCTCGCGGACGGGGTCACCCCGCCGGTGCGCCGCCGCCGCCCGGCCAAGACCGGCCTCGCCGACTCCACCAGCGCCGACTCCACCAGCGCCGTGCCGGCCAGCGCCGTGCTCGGTGCCGGACCCGCGGGCGCCGCCGCGCCCAGCTCCGATCCGGTCGCCCCCGTGCCCGACGGCCCGTCGGACAGCTAGCCCGTCGCCCGCGCTCCTTCTCGAGGGGCACGGTCACCGTCCGCGCTGGCCGGGCCGCCCGTTTCCTCCGATTTGCGCGCCCAAGAGGGACGATCGTGGCGCACGGGGCGCCACGGCAGGCAGGCTGCGGCGACGGCGCCCCTGCCGGCCCGTTCGGGTGATGCGCGGGGACGCGGCGCGGCCGGGGCTCAGTCGCTCGGTCCGCCGGCCGCCAGGCTGCCGTCCGGCCGCTCGACGTAGATGCAGTTGCCGGGACACTCGTCGGCCGCGTCGACGACGGCGTCCACGATCGGCAGGGGAACGGGTACGTAGGTTCCGGCCGCGGTCTTGAGTTCGCCGCTGTCGTCCTTGACGTAGGCCAGCCCGTCGACGTCGAACTCGAAGACGCCCGGAGCGAGCTGGACACACAGGCCGTCGCCGGTGCAGGCGTCCTGGTCGACCCGCACGCGCAGGCTCGCCGAAACGCCCGGCTTCGCTGGAGTTGCCACAGGGCTCCGATCTTCTGTCACCATGGCACCGTAACCCGCTGTTTACGGCAAAGCTCGGTCGTCCTTGCCCGACCGGCCTGCCAGCGGCGGTCACAACGGTAGTGTGGGTGCGTCCCGGTCAGCACGGGGGAGGTGGAGGCGCAGTGTCCGGTCCCCGTTCGGGCTCTGGCTCCGATGGGAGCACGGGTCGTCCAGGTGATGCCGAATCACGGCGGTCGGCGTACGAGAAGGATTCACACGAGCTCACGACGCAGGTCGCCTTCCTGGAAGAGGAAGTGGCCATGCTGCGGCGAAGGTTGTCCGAATCTCCCAGGCAGGTGAGGGTGCTGGAAGAGCGGCTCGCGCAGGTACAGGCCGAGCTGTCGGCTGTCACAGGACAGAACGACAGACTCGTCGCGACCCTGCGGGAGGCGCGCGACCAGATCGTCACCCTGAAGGAGGAGGTCGACAGACTCGCGCAGCCGCCCAGCGGCTACGGGATCTTCGTCCTCAACTATGACGACGGCACCGTCGACGTGTTCACTCAGGGCAGAAAGCTCCGCGTGACCGTGTCGCCGAGCGTCGACGTCAGCACGCTGCAGCCCGGCCAGGAGGTCATGCTCAACGAGGCCCTCAACGTGGTCGAGGCGCGCGCCTTCGAACGGCAGGGTGAGATCGTCCTGCTCAAGGAGGTCCTCGAGGGTGGGGACCGGGCACTGGTGCTCGGCCACACCGACGAGGAGCGGGTCGTCATGCTGGCCCAGCCACTGCTGGCCGGGCCGGTCCGGGCGGGGGACTCGCTGCTCATCGAGCCCCGCTCCGGCTACGCCTTCGAGCGGATTCCGAAGTCCGAGGTCGAGGAGCTCGTCCTCGAGGAGGTCCCGGACATCGGCTACGAGCAGATCGGCGGCCTCAAGAGCCAGATCGAGTCGATCCGGGACTCGGTCGAGCTGCCGTTCCTGTACAAGGAGCTGTACAAGGAACACCAGCTCAAGCCTCCGAAGGGCGTGCTGCTCTACGGCCCGCCCGGCTGTGGCAAGACGCTGATCGCAAAGGCGGTCGCCAACTCGCTGGCCAAGAAGGTCGAGGAGATGACCGGCCAGGGTAGCGGGCGGGCGTTCTTCCTCAACATCAAGGGTCCGGAGCTGCTGAACAAGTTCGTCGGCGAGACGGAGCGGCAGATTCGGCTGGTGTTCCAGCGCGCTCGGGAGAAGGCCTCCGAGGGCATGCCGGTGATCGTGTTCTTCGACGAGATGGACTCGATCTTCCGGACCCGTGGCTCGGGCGTGTCCTCGGACGTGGAGAACACGATCGTTCCGCAGCTGCTCAGCGAGATCGACGGCGTTGAGGAGCTCGAGAACGTCATCGTGATCGGCGCGTCCAACCGCGAGGACATGATCGATCCGGCGATCCTGCGGCCGGGTCGGCTCGACGTCAAGATCAAGGTGGAGCGGCCCGACGCCGAGGCGGCCCGCGACATCTTCGCCAAGTACGTCGTGACCAGCCTGCCGCTGTATCCGGACGATCTGGCCGAGTTCGACGGCAGCCGTGAGGCCACCGTCGCGGCCATGATCCAACGGGTCGTCGAGCGGATGTACGCGGAGAGCGAGGAGAACCGCTTCCTCGAGGTGACCTACGCCAACGGCGACAAGGAAGTCCTGTACTTCAAGGACTTCAACTCGGGCGCGATGATCGAGAACATCGTCGCCCGCGCCAAGAAGATGGCGGTCAAGGAGCACATCGAGGGCGGCAAGAAGGGACTGCGCATGCAGTACCTGTTCGCCGCGTGCATGGACGAGTTCAAGGAGAACGAGGACCTCCCGAACACGACCAACCCGGACGACTGGGCCCGGATCTCCGGCAAGAAGGGCGAGCGGATCGTCTACATCCGCACGCTCGTCACCGGGACGAAGGGCACCGAGGCCGGCCGCTCCATCGACACGGTCGCGAACACCGGTCAGTACCTCTAGCACCACCGAACGTCCAGCTGTACCGAGGCACCAGCTGTACCGAAGCACCCGGCGCGGGCCCGTCGCGGTTCGTGGTCGTCCCCGGTCGAAAGACCGGCGGCGGCCCGAACCGGGCGGGCCTTCGCATGTCCGCCACCCCCGCGCCTTCGGGCGAGGTCGGCCGACGTGGGGTCCGGTGGACAGGACCGACGCAGGCCGGGAGAGTCCCGTTCACACCGTCCAGAGCAAACAAGCGAGACGTCCGGCCAACCCACCGCCCGCGCAGCACCTACGCTTGCAGAGTGAGCGCGCGCCGGATCATGGGGATCGAGACCGAGTACGGAGTGTCGGTGCCCGGTCAGCCGAACACCAACCAGATGTTGGCTTCGTCGTTGGTGGTGAACTCCTATGCCAACCGAACGTCATCCGCGGGCAGTCGTGCCCGGTGGGACTTCGAGGAGGAGTCGCCCTTGCGGGATGCCCGGGGCTTCGAGCTGCCCCGTGAACCGGCGGTCGAGTCCGCCGCGCCGGCCAACGAGGACGACCTGGGCCTCGCCAACGTCATCCTGACCAACGGCGCGCGGTTGTACGTCGACCACGCGCATCCCGAGTTCTCCGCCCCCGAGGTCACGAACCCGCGGGACGCGGTGCTGTGGGACAAGGCCGGCGAGCGGGTGATGGCCGAGGCGGCCCGGCGCGCGCTGGGCGTGCCCGGCACCAGGCCCGTGCACCTGTACAAGAACAACACCGACAACAAGGGCGTCTCGTACGGCTGCCACGAGAACTACCTGATGGCCCGGTCCACCCCGTTCGGGGAGATCGTGCGCCATCTGACGCCGTTCTTCGTCTCCCGCCAGGTCGTGTGCGGCGCGGGCCGGGTCGGCATCGGGGTCGACGGCCGCCAGGCGGGCTTCCAGCTCAGCCAGCGGGCCGACTTCTTCGAGGTCGAGGTCGGCCTGGAGACGACGCTGAAGCGGCCGATCATCAACACCCGCGACGAGCCGCACGCCGACCCGGAGAAGTACCGCCGGCTGCACGTGATCATCGGCGACGCGAACATGAGCGAGGTCGCCACCTACCTCAAGGCGGGCACCACCTCGCTGGTCCTGTCGATGATCGAGGACGGCTGGTTCAGCGTCGACCTGTCCGTGGACGGCCCGGTGGCGGCGCTGCGGGCCATCTCCCACGACCCGACCCTCAAGCACCTCGTGCAGCTGCACGACGGCCGGCGGATGACCGGCGTGCAGCTGCAGATGGAGTACTACGAGCAGGCCCGCAAGTACGTCGAGAACCGGTTCGGCTCCGACGTCGACCCGCAGACCGCCGACATCCTCGCCCGCTGGGAGTCGGTGCTCAGCCGCCTGGAGGTCGACCCGACGAGCTGCTCGCGTGAGCTCGACTGGGTGGCGAAGCTGTCGATCCTCGAGGGCTACCGCTCGCGCGACAACCTGGACTGGAACTCCCCGCGCCTGGAGCTGGTCGACCTGCAGTACCACGACGTGCGCCCGGACCGGGGACTCTACAACCGCCTGGTGGAGCGAGGCCGCTTCGACCTGGTCGTCAGCGAGGAGGAGGTGACCCGGGCGATGACCGAGCCACCGGAGGACACCAGGGCGTTCTTCCGTGGCCGCTGCCTCGCCCGCTACCCGCAGCAGGTCGCCGCGGCCTCCTGGGACTCGGTCATCTTCGACATCGGCCGGGACTCGCTGCAGCGCGTGCCCACCCTCGAACCCCTGCGCGGCACCCGGGCACACGTGGGCGAGCTGCTCGACCGCTGCGCCACCGCAGCCGAGCTGGTGGACGCCCTCGCCGGCCGCTGAACCGCCCGCCCGCCGGCCCTCGGTCGGCCGGCGGGTTGCGCCCTGGGCGGACGCGGCCACGAGACGGCCAGTTCGTGATGGAGTGGACCTCTCACCGATCCGACTGATGGTGTCGGTGGGGCGGGATAGTGTCGCGCCAGGCGATCGAGGGAGGACGTCATGGCCAGCAAGGACAGCGGCGGCGGGCAGCAGCACACCAACCGGCGCTCGGACGAGGCCGACGAGGTCGAGGTCGCGGACAACGAGGCCAGCGATCTCAAGGAGCGGCACGAGAAGCTCTCGGAGGACGTCGACTCGTTGTTGGACGAGATCGATGACGTCCTGGAGGAGAACGCCGAGGAGTTCGTGAAGGGCTACGTCCAGAAAGGCGGCGAGTGACCGCGCGGCGCGGTCACCGGCCCCGCTGAGGCCGGGCCGGCGCGCGGGCCGCGGGCCGAAGGTGCCTGTCGATCGTGGCGGCGCCTCGGCGGTCCGGGAGCATCGAGCGTCGCGGCTCGGTGCCAGCTCGCCAGGGCGGTGAAGGAACGCGTGGCCCGGTCGGCGGCGTCGGTGTCGACGGCGCCGTCCTGGCCCCGCGGGCCCCTGGCCGGCCGGTGGTCCGGATAGATTGTCCCTGGTCGGGACGTGTGTGGTTGCGGCCGTGCTCGCAGCAGTGCGGACCATCGCGCCAGCGCGGACGCCGTGCCGGCGGGTGGCTGCCCGGCGCGGCGCCGACCATGGCGCGGCCACCGGTGTGGCCGCGGCGCCCCCGTCGCGCGGGGCTGGCCGCCGCGGCGTGACCGGGCCGGTCGCCCTCCCCGGGCCGTCGCCAGCAGTGATGGCCCTATGTTGTGCACAAGCGCACGTCGAGCGCGGAACCCGGAGGTCCGGGACCCCACCGCCCGCGCTCGACGTCTACCGAGAGGGGGATGCGTGACTGATCCACTGGGAGGCGCCGGGCGTCTACCGGCTGTGTTCATGTCGCCGGGAACATCGTCGTTCGCCGAGTTCCTGTCGCAGTCGGCGCCGCACCTGCTGCCGGGAGCCCGCGCGGGGCTGCCGGCGCCGGTGACCGAGGTGGCGCACGGCACGACGATCGTGGCGGTGACCTTCCCCGGCGGTGTGATCATGGCCGGTGACCGGCGGGCGACGCAGGGCCACATGATCGCCCAGCGTGACGTCGAGAAGGTGCACCACGCCGACGACTACTCCTGCGTCGGCTACGCCGGCACCGCCGGGGTCGGCGCCGAGCTGATCCGGCTGTTCCAGGTGGAGCTGGAGCACTACGAGAAGATCGAGGGCGCGACCCTGAGCCTCGACGCCAAGGCCAACCGGCTGGCGGCGATGGTCAAGGGCAACCTGCCGATGGCCCTGCAGGGCCTCGCCGTCGTCCCGCTGTTCGCCGGGTACGACGAGGACAGCGGCCTCGGGCGGATCTTCTCCTACGACATCGCCGCGGCGAAGTCCGAGGAGCGGACCTACGAGTCGATCGGCTCCGGGTCGGTGTTCGCCAAGGGCTCGTTGAAGAAGCGCTTCCGCGCCGACCTGAGCCAGGACGACGCGGTGCGGATCGCCATCGAGGCGCTGTACGACGCCGCCGACGACGACTCGGCGACCGGCGGTCCGGACCTGATCCGCAAGCTGTACCCGATCGTCGCCGTGGTGACCGCGGACGGCTACCGCCGCCTGGCCGACGACGAGGTAGAACCCGTGGTGACCGCCCTCATCGCGGACCGATCGACAAGCGCGGGAGGCTGACGTGACCATGCCGTTCGGATACGCGAGCCCCGAACAGCAGGTCCGCGACAAGAGCGAGTACGCGCGCAAGGGCATCGCCCGCGGGCGCAGCGTCGTCGTCATCACCTACGCGGACGGGATCCTCTTCGTCGCCGAGAACCCGTCGGCGACCCTGCACAAGGTCAGCGAGATCTACGACCGGATCGCGTTCGCCGCCGTCGGGAAGTACAACGAGTTCGAGAACCTGCGCACAGCCGGCATCCGGCTGATGGACTCCCGCGGCTACATGTACGACCGCCGTGACGTGACCAGCCGCGCCCTCGCGAACGCGTACGCGCAGACCCTCGGCGCGATCTTCACCGAGAGCGTGAAGCCGTACGAGGTCGAGATCGTCGTCGCGGAGGTCGGCCCGACCAGCGACGACGACCAGATCTACCGGCTGACCTTCGACGGCTCGATCGCCGACGAGCGGGGCTTCGTCGCGATCGGCGGGGCCTCCGACCAGGTCACCACGTCGCTCAAGGAGCACCACCGCGACGGCCAGTCGCTCGCCGACGCGCTGCGGGTCGCCGTGCGGGCGCTGACCGTCAGCGTGCCGCCCGGTATGCCGCAGAACGGCGAGCGGGTCCTCACGGCCGGGAACCTGGAGGTCGGCATGCTCGACCGCACCCGCGCTCGGCGGCAGTTCAAGCGGATCGCCGAGAGCACCCTCGCGGACCTGCTCGCGGAGACCGCCGCGTCCTGACCGGGCTCGCCCCGGCCGCCACGCGGCGGCCGGGGCCGGCTCTCAGCGCGGCCGGACGTTCTCGTCGAGGAACGCCACGGCCCGCGACCAGGCGTCCGCGGCGGCCACGGGGCGGTAGACCGCCTCGCGGTCGTCGCTGTGGAACGCGTGCCCGGCGTCCGGGTAGCTGATGAGATCGGCCGGCCGGCCGCTGCGGGCCGCAGCCACCCGCAGCGCCGCGATCTCGTCGTTCGTGATCATCGTGTCCTGCTCGCCGTAGAGGCCGAGCCAGGGGCCGCGCAGGTAGGGCGCCGCCTCCACCAGCGGCGGCACGCCCGGCCAGGCCGACGTGCTGACGCCGCCGCCGTAGAACGAGATCGCCCCGGCCAGCGGGTGGCGGGTGGCGGCGTGCAGCGCCACCGTGCCGCCCATGCAGAACCCGATGATCGCCTGCTGCTCCGCGGGGAACCCGGCGGCGGCGAGGTGGCGCAGCGAGGCGTCGATGTCCGTGTCGATGCCCGGTCCGGTGAGCGTCCCCATCGTCGGGATCGCCGCCTTCCAGCTGTCGGCCGGGTCCACCTCGTCGATGCCGTCGCGGTGGTAGAGGTGCGGGGCGACGGCCAGCCAGCCGGCGTCGGCCAGCCGGTCGCACACGGACACCAGGTAGGGCGTGATGCCCCGGGCGTCCTGCACGACGACCACGCCGCCGCGCGGCGGATCGTCCGCGGCGGGAGCGACGATCGTGAGGGGAACCGAGCCCTGGCGGTCGACCTCCACCCGCAGGTGGCTCTTCAGGGCGCCGGTGCGGCGGGCCGCCCGGGCTGTCGCGTCGTTCACTCCGCTTGTCATGCCGGACATCCTTCCCCGTCGTCGCCGCGATGACCGCCCAGTTGGTCCGCCACACGGCCGGCCGGCCGGATCTGGCCACCCCGGGTCGAGCGGCAGGGCGCATTCGCCCGACCGCGACCGATGCGCCGGGACACGCCCGGGGGCGACACGCCGCCGGGCGGCAGCCGAACAGGACGTGACACGGCGCAGCCATCACGCTACTTCCCGTAGGCATCCCGGCGGGCTCCGTCGGGTGGAGGGGAGGATGCGGTGAGCAGAGCGCGGCCGAAGAAGACGGCTGGTGCGTGCGTGGCAGCCGGCCGGCGGGGCAGCGGCGGTCCGGCGCCGGCCGGCGTGAGCGGCGGAGCGCTCGAATGGTGACGGGCGGGCGGCACCGGCCGGGCGAGGACGACCAGCGGCCGGACGAGCGCTCCGCGGCGCCGGGCGCGCGCGGTTCCCGGCCCGACCGGGCCGATCTCCCCGGTGCCGGGCGCGAGTCGCTGCCGGGCCAGCGCCACCAGCCTGTCGGGTCGACCCCGCCGGCGGCACCCGGCGGCCCGGACGCCGCCGGCGACCGCGCGGTCGGCCCGGGCCGGGGCGCCGCCCCCCCCGGCGCGCCCGGCGGGGACGCCGCCCCCGGCGCGGGGGGCCCCCCCCGCGG
>NZ_JALKFX010000247.1 GCF_023243045.1 Frankia sp. AgB32 | reverse complement strand
CGACATCAACACCCACAAACCCCACACAACCGTGTGAGACCCACGAGCATCGTGTCCAAAGGAATCCCTCACAACCAAAACCAGCCACACCCCCACAAACCGTGGAAGCACAACCAGCCAGGCCATGAACGGGGTCAAACATATTTGGCACTGACAATCGGCACGCTGTTGAGTTCTCAAGGAGCAGACGCTTGACGACCGGACATCTGAAGAGATGTCGCAATCGTGCGATTTTCGTACAATTTCCAAGGTTTAGGAGCGGTGCTAGTCAGTTCACCCTCGAAGGGGCCGCCTTGCACTCGCTGTCCCCGCCACCCCCGAGGGGGCGGCCTGTCAGCGGGGCCGCTTCCGTCGTTTCCGGCGGCTGCCGTGTCGCGCTGACAGAGAGAACATTACGGGTGGATGACGGTGGGCGTCAAATCAATCCCTCCCTCAGATGTGTGACCTATGTCACACCACCCTCGGAGAGGTTCGTTGTGATGTTCTGATATGGGAGGCTTGAGGTTCTGGCCCGGTAGCCGGCAAGATCTCCGCCGCTCACCCGCGCAGGAGCCCAGCCGGACCGGATCCCCTGGTAGCGCGGCTCTGTCGGGCCCCGCTGACGGTCTCGTCCCCGGCCAGCCAGAACCGCCATGGTCGGTCCACCGCGGTCCTGATACCCACCCGTGGGCCACTGCGCACCCTGGTCAGCTGATCGCGCCGGGGCGACGGCGGCCCCGGGCTGGACGTCCCTCTGGATGACGAGGTCGGCACCAGCACGGCGTCGTCGGACGCGGTGGGCCTGCGGTCGAGAGGCAACGGAGGTCGCGCCGGTCCGACAGACAGCGGACCGCCTCCCGTCACCGGTGTCCCAGTCAGTGTCGGTCCGACGCCCAGGGCCCGGCCGAGTCTTCCCGGGCCCCTGGCGAGGTCGCGCAGCGCCAGGGAGGGCCACCGATCCCGAACCGCCTCCCTGCCCGCAGTCACCTCCCCTGCCCGGATCAGCACGGCGGAACCTTCCCCCACCGGCCCGCACACGACATTGAGACACCAGTGCACGCCGTAGCTGAGGTACACGTACGCACAGCCCGGCGGACCGAACATGACCGCGGCGCGAGGCGTGGGCCCGCCGTAGGCGTGCGAGGCGGGGTCGTCCCGACCTCCGTACGCCTCCACCTCCGTGATCCGAACCGCGACCGGCCCGTGCCGCACGGTCGCACCGAGAAGGTCCGGCGCGACCGCCAGCACGGGCCGGTCGTAGAAGGCAGCCGCAAACGGCGGCATGTCGGTCAGCCTGTCGCCCACCGACGATCCCGGTCGAGCACTGGGCGCAACGCGTCGATCTGGTCGCGGACCCGGTCGGGAGCCGTACCGCCGGGCGCGGACCGGGCCTGCAGGGCCCCGGTCACGGACAGCACGTCTCGGACGTCCGCAGTCAGCAGCGGATTGATCACCGCGAGGTCCTCGTCGCTGACGCCATCGAGGTCCACGTCGTGCGCCACGCACCAGGAGACGAGCTGGCCCACGGCCTCGTGCGCCTGGCGGAACGGCACCCCGTTGCGCACGAGGTACTCGGCGACATCGGTGGCGAGCGCGAAACCGTCGGGCGCGGCCGCGGCGAGGCGGTCGCGACGCACGCGCATCGTCGCGACCGTGCCTGTCAACGCGGGCAGCACCAACAGCAGGGTGTCCACCGCGTCGAACACCGGTTCCTTGTCCTCCTGAAGGTCCCGGTCGTAGGCCAGAGGCAGGCCCTTCAGAGTCGCGAGGAAACCGGTGAGACCGCCGATGAGTCGTCCGGACTTGCCCCGGGCGAGCTCGGCGACATCGGGATTCTTCTTCTGCGGCATGATCGAACTGCCGGTGGCAAAGGCGTCGTCCAGTTCCACCCAGCCGAACTCACGTGTTGTCCACAGCACGATCTCCTCGCCCAGCCGCGACAGGTGCACGCCGATGAGCGCGGCCACGAAGAGGAACTCCGCGGCGAAGTCGCGGTCGGACACGGCGTCGAGCGAGTTCTCGAACGCCCGGTCGAACCCCAGCTCGGCCGCGACGCCCTGCGGATCCAGCGGCAGGGAGGAACCAGCGAGCGCGCCCGCGCCCAGCGCGCTGACTGCAGCCCGGACATCCCAGTCCCGCAGTCGGTCCGCGTCCCGCACGAACGCCTGGACATGTGCCAGCAGCTGGTGACCGAAGGAAATCGGCTGCGCATGCTGCAGATGGGTCATCCCGGGCGCCGGCGTGTCGACATGCTGCTCGGCCAGCGTGACCAGGGCCTGGGACAGCTCGGTCAGCCGGGCCGCGACCTGCCGGGCATGATCCCGCAGGTACAACCGCAGGTCTGTGGCGACCTGGTCGTTGCGACTGCGGCCGGCGCGCAACTTGCCGCCGAGCGTGCCGAGGCGCTCCAGCAGGCCGCGTTCCAGCGCGGTGTGGACATCCTCGTCCTCCACCGTCGGCCGGAAGTCTCCGCCGGTGACGGCCTCGGCGAGGTCGTCGATCGCGGAGAGCATCGCGGCGAACTCCGCGTCGTCGAGCAGTCCCGCCCGGTGCAGCACGCCGGCGTGGGACTTCGAGGCGAGCAGGTCGTAGGGCGCGAGCCGCCAGTCGAACTGGACGCTCACCGACAGCCGGGCGAGCGCCTCCGCCGGGCCCCCCCGCTACGCGCCCCCCCCCCCGCCCCTCGGGGGCCCCGCCGGCGGGGGGCCCGCGGGGGGGCGCGGCCGACGCGGCGGCCTCGGTGGAACGATCTGTCGAGGTCACGGGTCGAGCCGCTGCTCGCGGGCCGCCCAGACCTTGGTCGGCAGACCCCACAGTTCGATGAATCCGCGCGCGTCGCTCTGGTCGAACTGGTCACCGGCGTCGTAGGTCGCCAGCGCGTGATCGTAGAGGCTCGCCGGGCTGCGCCGACCGACAACCTGCGCGACGCCGCCGGACAGGCGCAGGCGCACGTCCCCGGAGACCCCCACGCTCGCCGAGTCGACGAAGGCGTCCAGCGCGAGCTTCAGCGGCGAGTACCAGAGGCCGTCGTAGACGATCTCGCCCCAGCGCTGGTCGACGCCCCGCTTGAACCGGGCGACATCCCGCTCCAGGGTGAGATCCTCGAGGTCGCGGTGCGCGGTGAGGAGGGTCATCGCCGCCGGGCACTCGTAGATCTCCCGGCTCTTGATCCCGACGAGCCGGTCCTCGATCATGTCGATCCGACCGACGCCGTGCGCACCCGCGCGGGTGTTGAGCTCGGCGACCAGCTCGGCCAACGACAGGGCGCGCCCGTCCAGGCCGGTCGGCACGCCGTCGGTGAACGACACCGTCACCTCGTCGGCAGGCCGCGCGACCGTCGGGTCCGCCGAGTAGACGAAGACGTCCTCCGGCGGCTGCGCCCACGGGTCCTCGAGGATGCCGCACTCCGCGGTCCGGCCCCAGAGGTTCTGGTCGATGGAGTACGGCGATCTCTTCGACACGTCGATGGGCAGACCCCGCTCCTCGGCGAAGGCGATCGCCTTGTCCCGGGTCATGCCCGAATCCCGCACCGGGGCGAGCACCGTCAGTCCGGGCGACAGCGCCGAGACACCGACTTCGAAGCGAACCTGGTCGTTGCCCTTTCCGGTGCAGCCGTGGGCGATGGCGTCCGCGCCATGCTCCCGGGCGGCCTCGACCAGGTGCTTGACGATGATCGGCCGCGACAGCGACGAAATCAGTGGGTAGCGGTCCATGTAGAGCGCATTGGCACGGATCGCCGGCGCCACGAACGACTCGGCGAACTCAGCGCGGGCGTCGACCACGATGGACTCGACGGCACCGCAGGTGAGCGCGCGCTGGCGGATGGCCTCGAGGTCCTCGCCGCCCTGGCCGACATCGACCGCCAGCGCGACGACGTCGGCACCGGTTTCGGCGCCGATCCAGCCGATGGCCACGGACGTGTCGAGGCCGCCCGAGTAGGCAAGCACGACGCGTTCGGTCACGGGACTTGTCTCCTTACGTCGAAGTCGGATTGCGGGTTGGGCCGTCCTCGGGACTGCCTGGGCGTGCCGGCCCCGGCACCGCCCCCCGAGTACGTCCCTCCGCGAGCCACAGCAGGTAGGTCGCGAGGGCGGGGCCGCCCAACGGGGCGACGCCGCCGGGGGGTTCACGCCCGGCCATGACGCCCTCGCCCGCCGGTGCGTCCCTGGTCGCACCGCCGTCACCGGCGATGGACTCGGCTGACCGGCACACGACGAGCACCGTGTCGTCCCCGGCGATGGTGCCCATGACCACCGCGAGCGCCTCACGATCCAGCGCGGAGGCGAACAACTGGGCCGCGCCGGGCGGGGTTCGGAGTACCACGAGATCTCCGTTGGCCTCCGCGGATACCAGCAGCTCCTCGCACAGCCGGGTCAGGGGCAGCCGGACGGTCTCGGCCGGCGCGAGATTGACGTCAACGGCATACACCAGCACGCCGTCGGCGCCACGCACCTTCGTCGCGCCGATGTCCTCCAGGTCACGGGACAGGGTGGCCTGGGTGACCTGCATGCCCTCGGCGGCGAGCAGGCGCGCGAGTTCCGACTGGGATCGCACCGGGCGCTGCCCGATCAAACCGGCCAGCCGCGCCTGCCTGGCGTGCTTGGTCATGGGTGCGGCACGCCGCACCGGTGCGCCGGCCGCCATCACCGCGGCCCGCCTTGCCCGTCGGCGCCCTCGGTGAGCAGCAGGGACAACAGGGCCTTCTGCGCGTGCAGCCGGTTCTCCGCCTGATCGAACACGACCGAGCGCGGTCCGTCGATCACCGCGCTAGCGATCTCCAGCTCACGGTGCGCCGGCAGGCAGTGCATGACGAGCACGTCCGGCCGGGCGGCCTCCACCGCCTTCTCGTCGAGGCGGTAGGGCTGGAACACCAGCGATCGGCTGTCCGACTCGTCTTCCTGCCCCATCGACGCCCAGACATCCGTATAGAGGACGTCCGCGTCGGCAGCCGCTTCGAGGGCGTTGTGCATGACCAGAGCCTCGCCCCCGGTGGCCGCGCCGATCTCGTTCGCATGCCGGACGACCTGCTCGAACGGCTCGTAGCCGGGGGGTGAGGCGACGTGGATCCGCATGCCGGCGAGCGTCCCGGCCAGCAGCAGCGAGTGCGCGACGTTGTTGCCGTCGCCAAGGTAGGTCAGGGTCAGGCCCGCCAGGTGGCCCCGCCGTTCCCGGATCGTCTGCAGGTCGGCCAGAGCCTGGCAGGGATGGGCATGGTCGGACAGCGCGTTGACGACCGGGACGCTGGACGCGGCGGCGAGGCGCTCGAGCCGCTCCTGCGCGAAGGTGCGCACCACGATCGCGTCCACATATCTGCTGAGCACCGCAGCGGTGTCCTCGATCGTCTCGCCGCGCCCGAGATGGCTGCTCGTCGCGTCGATCACGACCGGATGGCCGCCGAGCTCGGCCACGCCCACGTCGAACGAGATCCGGGTGCGGGTGGAGGGCTTCTCGAACAGCAGCGCCACCGAGCGTCCGGTCAACGGCCGGTCGGCCGGGCCCGGGACACGCCGCCGCGCCTTGAGCGCGTCGGCGAGGTCGAGAACGGCGGCCTGGTCCGCGGAGGTCAGGTCGGTGTCGAGCAGGAAGTGTCGGGCCGTCATGCGCTGACCTTAGAGCCTGTTTCGGCCGTACCCGTCAACCCGCGTGCCGCAGCGACGATGCCCGGCAGGGCGGCCACGAAGTCGTCTGCTTCGGCCTCGGTGAGGATCAGCGGCGGAGCCAGTCGGACGGCGTCCGGGGCGACCGCGTTGACCAGGTATCCCGCCTGGCGCGCGGCCGTCTCCACCGCGGCCGAGAACGCACCGTCCAGCTCGATCGCGCGCCACAGGCCCCGCCCGCGTACTCCGGCGACGCCGGGGATCGCCGCGACGAGGATTCCTTCCGCGAGCCGGTCACCGAGGCGGGCAGCATGGTCGAGCAGTCCCTCGGCGGCGATCGTGTCGAGCACCGCGAGCGCCGCCGCGCACACGATCGGCCCGCCCCCGAAGGTGCTGCCGTGGTCCCCGGGACGCAGGAGATCCGCGGCGGCGCCCAGACCGATGCAGGCGCCGATCGGCAGGCCGCCGCCGAGGCCCTTCGCCAGGGTGACGACGTCCGGGCGCACCCCGACCGTCTGGTGGGCGAACCACGAGCCCGTCCGGCCGATGCCGCTCTGCACCTCGTCGAACACCAGCAGCGTTCCGGTGGCGTCGCAGGCTGACCGTGCCTGAGCAAGGTAGCCCTCAGGCGGCGCCACGACGCCGGCCTCGCCGAGCGTCGGTTCCAGGAAGACCGCCGCGGTGCGCTCGCTGAGCGCCGCCCGCAGCGCCTCCGCGTCACCGTAGGGCACGAACCGCACACCGGGCAGCAGGGGTTCGAACGGCGCGCGTTTCGCCGGCTGGCCAGTGATGGACAGCGCGCCCAGGGTGCGGCCGTGGAACGAACCCTCTGCCGCGATGATCTCCGGCCGGCCGGTGCGCCGGGCGATCTTGATAGCGGCCTCGTTCGCCTCGGCGCCGGAATTCGCGAAGAAGACCTTCGCCCCGGACCCGGACAGGCCCGGCGCCGAGGCGTCCGCGCCGAGCAGTTCGACGAGCCGCTCGGCCAGGCGGACCTGCGGCTCGTTGGCGTACAGGTTCGACACGTGGCCCAGGGTGTCGAACTGGTCGATCACGGCGGCCCGGATAGCCGGATGACCGTGGCCCAGCACGCTCACCGCGATGCCGCCGAGCAGGTCCACATACTCGCGCCCCGCGTCATCCCAGACCCGCGAGCCCTGCCCGCGGACCAGCGAGAGGGCCGGGCGCCCGTAGGTCGCCATGACAACGGCGTCGCGGCGGGTGAGCAGATCGGCGTTCATGTCCTGTCTCCGGACTGGTCGGGGGCGGCCTCGGCGAGGTCCGGGCGCACTGGGGGCACCGGCTCGGGGTCCGGGCTGATCAGAGTGCCGATGCCGTCATCCGTGAAGATCTCCAGGAGGACGGCGTGCGGCACGCGGCCGTCAAGCACGTGCGCCTGCGGGACGCCGCCGCGCACCGCCCGCCGGCAGGCCTCCATCTTGGGAATCATGCCGGCCGCGAGGGTGGGCAGGAGCTGTTCGAGCTCAGTGATGCTCAGCTCACTGAGCACCTCGTCGCTGGCCGGCCAGTCGGCGTACAGACCCTCGACATCGGTCAGCACGACGAGCTTGGTGGCGCCGAGGGCGACGGCGAGCTCGGCGGCGGCGGTGTCGGCATTGACGTTGTAGACGCCGCCGTCTATCCCGCGGGCCACCGAGGCGACGATCGGCACCTTGCCCGAGTCGAGCAGCGCGTCAATCGTCTCGGCGCGCACCTCGACGATGTCACCGACGCGGCCGACGTCGACCTCCTCGCCGTCGACGATCGCCGGACGGCGGCGGGCGGTGAACAGGTTGGCGTCCTCGCCGGACAACCCCACGGCGAAGGGGCCGTGGTCGTTGACGAGACCGACGACGTCCCGGTTGACCTGCCCGAGCAGGACCATCCGCACGATGTCCATCGTCTCCGGGGTGGTCACCCGCAGGCCGCCGACGAAGGTCGACTGCACCCCGAGCCGGGACAGATGCGCCGTGATCTGCGGGCCGCCACCGTGGACGACAACGACCCGCAGGCCGGAGTAACGCAGGAACACGATGTCGGCGGCGAAGGCGGCCCGCAGCGCCGGCTCCGTCATGGCGTTGCCGCCGTACTTGACCACGATGGTCGCGCCCTGGAAACGCGACAGCCACGGCAGCGCCTCGATGAGGACCTGGGTCTTGGCCAGTGCCGCGTGCCCGCGGGCGCTGGCGGCCGCGCCCCGCTGGCCGGTGGGGACTCCGGCGCTCATGTCGAGTACGCCGAGTTCTCGTAGACGTAGCCGTCGGTCAGGTCGTTCGTCCAGACGGTGAGCTCCTCGGAGCCGGCGTGCAGGTCGACGAGAATGTCGACCTGCCGACCGGACAGATCGACGAGATCCCGGTTCTCGCCGGGCGCGCCGGCACGGCAGACCTGCACACCGTTCATGGACACGTCCAGCGCATCGGGCTCGAAGGCCGCCTGGGTCGTGCCGATGGCGGCCAGGACCCGGCCCCAGTTCGGATCCTTGCCGTAGAGCGCGCACTTGAGCAGGTTGTTGCGCGCGACAGACCGGCCGACCTCCAACGCGTCGGCCTCGCTCGCGGCACCGACAATCGTGATGGCGATCGTCTTCGTGGCGCCTTCGGCATCGCCGAGCATCTGCTGGGCCAGGTCGGTGCACACCTCGGCAACCAGGGCGGTCAGTTCGGCCTCGGGCAGAGTCACGCCGGACGCACCGGAGGCAAGCAGCAGCACGGTGTCGTTGGTGGACAGGCAGCCGTCGGAGTCGACCCGCTCGAAGCTGACCCGGGACGCCTCGCGCACCACCCGGTCGAGAACGGCGGCCTCGGCGACCGCGTCGGTGGTGACCACGACCAGCATGGTCGCCAGCGACGGCGCCAGCATGGCTGCGCCCTTGCCCATCCCGCCGATGGTCACGCCCGAGGCCACGCTGGAGGTGCGCACGGCTGTCTTCGCGACGGTGTCCGTCGTGCGGATGGCCTCGGCCGCGTCGACGCCGCCGTCGCCGCTCAACGCGGACACGGCCGCGGTGACGCCACCGAGCAGCGCGGGCATGTCCAGGCGAACACCGATCAGGCCGGTGGAACAGACCGCGACGTCTCCCGCGCCGATGCCGAGCGGCGCGGCGACGTGCTCGGCGGTGGCATGGGTGTCGGCGAACCCGGCTGGCCCGGTGCACGCGTTCGCGCCACCCGAGTTGAGGACCACCGCGCGCAGCCGGCCGTCGGCGAGGGTCTGGCGGGTCCACCGCACCGGGGCTGCCTGGATCCGGTTGCGGGTGAAGACTCCGGCGGCCGCGTCCGACGGCCCGTCATTCACGACCAGGGCGACGTCCGGATTTCCGGACGGCTTCAGACCCGCCGCGACTCCGGCTGCACGAAAACCCCGTGGGGCGGTGACGCTCACTGCTTCCCTCCCAGGCGGATCGGTGGATGGGACCTCGCGCGAACGCGGGGTCAGGGGGCGACGGTCACGGCGCGATGCCCTGGGCGCTCAGGCCGGTCGTCTCCGGCAGGCCGAGCATGAGGTTGGCGCACTGCAGCGCCTGCCCGGCCGCGCCTTTGCCGAGATTGTCGATGGCGGACACGACGATCGCCCGCCCCGACTCGGCGTCGTACGTGCCCTGGATGTGGGCGGCGTTACCGCCGAGGGTGGCCGCGGCCCGCGGCCAGCGGCCGGGCGGCAGCACCCGCACGAACGGCTCGCCCGCGTATGCCGCGCGCAACGCCTCGTACACCGCGTCCGCGTCGGTACCGGCGACGGCCCGCCCAGAGCAGGTGGCGAGGATACCGCGGGGCAACGGGGCGAGCACCGGGGTGAAGGACAGGCTCACCGCCGTGCCGGCAACCTCGGACAGCGCCTGGACGATCTCGGGCCGATGCTGATGTGTGCCGACCTTGTAGGCGGTCAGGTCGCCCATCACCTCACTGCCGAGAAGGTTGACCTTGGCCGCACGCCCGGCGCCGGAGGTTCCGCTGGCGGCGACGACGCTGAGGTCCGCCGGCTCGACGAGCCCGGCGGCAAGCAGCGGAGCGAGCGCGAGGGACGATGCCGTGGGATAGCAACCCGGGGCCGCGACCCGCTGGCTGGACGCGATCCGCTCACGGGCGCCCGGCAGCTCGGGCATGCCATACGTCCAACTGCCCGCGTGCTCCCCGCCGTAGGCCTTCTGCCAGGCGCGCGGGTCGACGAGACGGTGGTCGGCGCCGAGGTCGACGACGCGGACGCTGTCCGGCAGCGCCGCCGCAACTGCCCCCGACTGGCCATGCGGCAGCGCGAGGAAGACGACGTCCGCGTCGCTGGCCGCGAGCGCTTCGGCGCCGGTGAAGACGCGGCCGTCCAGGTCGATCAGGTTCGGATGTACATCCGTCACCGGCAGGCCGGCCGACGTGTTCGCCGCGAGGGCGCCGATACCGATTTCCGGGTGGCCGAGCAGCAGGCGCAGCAGCTCACCGCCGCCGTACCCGCTGGCTCCCGCCACCGCCGCCGTCAGTCCCATACGCAAATTTATACACTCGACCGCATGGCCATGCAATAAGGTTGGGCGAACGCGTCGGCGGTGGCGGGTCGGCGTCAGGAGGAGGGGCGGTGATGGTCATCGGCGGTACTGCGCGACGCCACGGGCCCGCCGCAGGGTCAGGCGCGAAGCGTCGCACCGGTGCGGTCGGCGGCCGCGGCGACGGCGGCGTCGCGGGCGGCGTTCGCCTCGGCGGCGGTCAGCGTGCGGTCGTCTGCCCGCAGGCGCAGGCCGAAGGCAAGCGAACGCTGGCCGGGACCGACCTGGGCGCCCTCGAACACGTCGAAGAGCGTCAGCGATTCCAGCAGCTCACCCGCACCGTCCCGCAGCGCGGCCGTGACCTCTGCGACCGGCACCCGGGTCGGGACGACGAGCGCCACATCCCGGTCCGCCGGCGGATAGTTCGAGATCGTCGGCGCCGCCACCGCGGGGGTGGTCGCGGCCACCTCGAGCAGCGCGTCAAGGTCGAGTTCCATCGCGACCGACCGCGGCGGCAGGCCGACGTCGGCGAGGACGCGGGGGTGCAGCTCGCCGGCGCTGCCGACCAGGCGCCCCTCGATCGACAGCCGCGCGCAGCGGCCCGGATGCCAGGGCATGCTGTCCCCGGCCGTGACAGTCAGGGAGAGTCCCAGTGCCTCGGCGACGAGATGCGCGGCGTCGACCGCGTCCGCCCAGTCCGCAGCCCGGCCGGTGCCGCCCAGGACGCCCAGCTCCCGCCGGCCGGTGAGCAGCGCGGCGACGTGCCGCGGCTGCTCGGGCAGGGCGACGTCGAGTCCGGCGATCTCCTCGTCGGTCGGGCGGCGCCGCGCCGGCGGCGACGTCGGCCACGCGGCGGCGGACCGCTCACGGAAGACGAGGCCGGCCTCGAACAGCGCCAGGTCCTGCTGGCCGCGGCCGATGTTGCGCACCGCCGCGGCGATCAGCCCGGACAGCAGCGTGGTACGCAGGTAGGCGGCGTCCTCGGCGATGGGGTTGGCCATCCGGACGGCGGCCCGGCGCGGGTCGTCGGCGGCGAGGCCGAGCGCGTCGGCCGCGTCCCGCGCGACGAACGGCAAGGTCAGCACCTCGACGAACCCGTCGTGGGCGAGCGCCCGCCCAACGGCTCGGCGCAACCGCTGGGACGGAGTCAGGCCCCGCCCGGCCGGCAGCCGCGGGAGGGTGACCGGAATCGTGTCGTAACCCTCCAGCCGAACGATCTCCTCGACGAGATCGGCGGCCCGCATCAGGTCAGGGCGCCACGACGGCGGAACGACGAGCAGGGTGTCGCCGTCGGCCGGATCGTCGCCCGGGTTACCGCGGCCCTGCGTGGTCTTTCCCTCCGCGATCGTGCAGCCGACGTCAGACAGGCGGCGGCGCACCACCTCCGCCGGATACGAACGCCCGGCGAGCCGCTCGGCCTCCCCGAGCGGCAGGGGAACCGCGACGGCGGGCGAGCGATGGTCGATGTCGGTCACGCCGGGTGCGGGCCGGGCGCCGGTGAGCTCCGCGAGCAGGTCGACGGCCACAGCGGCGGCGACTGGCGCGAGCGCGGGGTCGACGCCGCGCTCGAAGCGCCGCGATGCCTCGGAGGACAGTCGGTGCCGGCGGGCGGTGCGCGCGATGCGGATCGGGTCGAAGTGCGCCGACTCCAGCACGATGTCGGTGGTCTGCGCGGAGACCTCCGTGCTCGCCCCACCCATCACCCCGGCGAGGGCGACCGGGCCGGAGTCGTCCGCGATGACCAGGTCCTCAGGGTCGAGAACACGCTCGACGCCGTCGAGGGTGCGCAGCTTCTCCCCCGGCGCGGCGGCGCGCACCACGATCGGCCCGGACAGCTTCGCCCGGTCGAAGGCATGCAGCGGCTGGCCAAGGCCGAGCAGCACCGCGTTGGTCACGTCCACGGGTGCGGAGATCGGCCGCATCCCGGCCAGCGACAGCCGCCGGGCCCAGGTCAGCGGGATGCTGGCGGTCGGGTCGACGCCGGTGACCACTCGCGCGACATACCGGTCGCAGCCGGCGGTGTCCTCGACGACGACCGGGTACGCCGCGACGCCCGGCCCGCGTACTCGGTGCTGTCGGCCCGTTCCTGGACCGACGCCGGCCTCGCCCCGCTACGCCCCTGGGA
>NZ_JALKFX010000246.1 GCF_023243045.1 Frankia sp. AgB32 | reverse complement strand
AGGAGCCCAGTGCGGTAGTCCCGCACGCTGGGATCTGTGCGGGGGGCCGCCCGCAAGGGCGGTCCCTACCGCGATCGCCAAATCGTGCCCGCGAGGCGAGCGATAGCGCTGCCGACCTATTCAGGGTTGCATGATTTCGATCGTCGATCGCTGCGTGCGGGCACTGGCCGACTCCAGCTTGTCGTCGGCGGCCTCTCGGTTGGGAGGTCGCTTCTCGGTCATTGCGTCCCAAATCGTTGGTTCGAGTCGCGCGCGGCAGTCTGCCGACGGTCGCTCCAGGCCGAGGGTATGAACCGCGCGCTGTGCTACGACACGACCACGCTCAGAGGGCGAGCATGGACCTGCGTGACGGGCCGTGGGCGGAAGTCGCCGCCACCGAGCCGTCGGCGCGCGGCTTGACGTCGCGACGGACCGGACGCCACTCCTCGACGGCGCCGGCCCGTCGACATGACGACGGCCCGCAGGCATATAACAACGACGTTATTTAGTGGCCCGGGCTGAGGAGCGCGGCGGCGTGCACGGGATGCGCTAGCGGCCGACGGCGGAGAAGAAGTGGCGGGAGCAGCGGATGGCGGTGGGCCTTGGCTGAGACGACTGCGGCACCATCCATCCGCGCCGTGCTGTTCGACCTCGCCGGCACCCTGTTCAGCGACCGCGCGCTCCGCGACGTACACCTGGCACAACTCCGCTATGCCGCGGAGGTGGCCCAGGTCGCGGCGTCGGACGTCGACCTGCGGCGTGGCTACCGGCAGGGGATGGGTCTCGCTTATCGGGAATTCGCGACCCGGCCGTTCTACCTGCACCGCGATCTGTTCGCCTCGTCGTTCTGGCACATGGCCGCGGCCCTTGGCGGTGCCATCACTCCGGAGGCCGCCCACGAGGCGGCCTGGCGGCAGTGCCTGGCAACGATCAGGCACGCGTCGTTGCGGCCGGAGGCCGAGCCCTCCCTGCGACGGTCATCGTCACCGGCGACCGAGACGGGCTACGCCCCTCCGGTGAGGCCTTCGCTGCCGATCTCCGCCGGCACGGAGTGTCGGTCGATCTCGGCATGGAGCCCGGCACCGCGCACGGACACCTGAACACACCGGACCATCCCGGTTTCGATCGCACGATGTCGACGTTCACCCATTGGCTGCACGCCGAGCGCGCCTGACGAGGCGACGGTCACGGCCTTCACCACGCCCACCTGACCTGGCCGCAGCGGCCTTCGTAGTCGCGGGCATGACGGCGGTGGGCCGTGATCCAGGACAGGCTACGCTCCACAACCCACCGCCGCGGCGGTGACGCCTCGTCCCGGGGTCAGGGCTCCAGGCGCAGCGTGTTGACGAAGACCTTCGTGATGTACTCGACCGCCTCGTCGAGGCTGCACTCCACCAGGTTCTGGACCAGCCACACCTCCGGGAAGCGGGCGGTGATCGAGCCCAGGACGGCGCTCACCAGCCGCGGGTCGAGCGTGGGGTCGGCCAGCCCGCGGCCCTGTAGCTTGCGGATCGACTCGGTGAGCTCCTCGAGGTGGTGTCGGACGCGCTTGTCACGTGCCTCGCGCAGGTACTCGTCGTACCGGGAGACCTCCTCGATGACGCCGAGCAGCCGCGCCTCACGACGGTAGGCATCCAGATAGCGATACGTCGACTTGCGAATACGTTCCGTCGGCGACATGTCCGAGTTCGGGTCGAGGATGATCTGCTGCATCGGGGCGTTCAGCTGGGCGTCGGCCACGGCGGCGAGCTCGCGGAAGATGTCTTCCTTCGAGTCGAAGTAGTGGTAGAAGGAACCGTGGGCCAGACCGGCCCGCTTCACGATGTCGGCGACGCGGGTCGGCAGATAACCGGACTCCTCGAACGCCTGTTTCGCCGCCACCAGCAGTTTCGTTCTGGTCTGTGTTGCCTGTAGCGATCGGGTCTGGCTTGGCATCAGAGGGCTCCCTGCCGGCGGCGATGACCATCGGAGCGTCCGATGCGTGAGTCGATTGCTCCATGCTGCCAGGTCGGTGGCGCCGATCGACGCGGACCACGGTGGGCCGGACGCCACCTTCGCCACCTGTCCGCCTGCGCCGACCCACCTGTGCTCCGGCCCTGGCGGCCGCCACGATCCGACCGCCAGCCCGGCAGTCCGGCGCCCTCCGCGAGTCGGTCGGGACTCGTCAGCTGATCGAGGCGCCGATGTTCATCAGCTTCGCCAGGTTCCCACCCATGTAGCCGGCGATCTCCTCGTCGGGCAGACCCAGGGCGTTCAGGTCGTCAATGTAGGAACGCGGCTTCGCCAAACCCTCCGGGTGCGGCCAGTCCGAACCGAACAGGACGTGATCCTTGCCGATCAGGCCGCCGAGGTAGTCGTAGTTCTCCTCCCAGAACGGGCAGAGGTAGAGGTTGCGGCGAAGGGCGTCGACCGGGTTCTCGGCAAAGCCCTGCGGCATCTTCTTGTAGACGTAGGACAGGTCCTTGAGCAGCGGTTCGAGCCACCTGCCGCCCAGCTCGACAATGGCAATCTTGAGCTGCGGGAACCGGTGCAGCACGCCGTGACACGCAAGCGCGGCCACCGCGTCCGCTGCCGGCCGCAGGGCCCAGAGCATCGGGAGCGCCTCCATCTGGAACGGCTGCATCTCGGACTGCTCGCCCTGCCACTCGGCGGAGAACCGGGCGTAGCCCGAGTCCGAGCCGTGCATCGCCACGAAGATGTCGTGCTCGACGACCTTGGCCCAGAACGGGTCGAACTCCGGCAGCGCGAACGACCGCGAGCCGCGGTAGCCGGGCACCGGCGCCGGACGGATCAGGATGGCCTTCGCGCCACGCGCGACCGCCCACTCCAGCTCCTCGATCGCCCGGTCCACGATCGGCAGGGTGATGACGGGCGTGGAAAAGATGCGGTCCTCGTAGTTGAACTGCCAGGTCTCGTACATCCACTCGTTGAAGGCGTGGATGACGGTGTGGGTCATCTCCGGGTCGTCGCGCATCCGCTCCTCGAGCAGGCTGGCGAGCGTCGGGAACATCAGGGTGCGGTCGACGCCATACTCGTTCATGGCCTCGAGCCGTGGCCCGGGCGCGCGGAACGCGGGGATCGCGCGGATCGGTTCGCCGAAGATCTCCCGGCGGCTCTTGCCATCCGGGTTGCCGTTGCGGTAGAAGTCCTCCTCCGCACCCGGACGGGCAACAACGTCGAACGTCGGGTTCGGGATGTAGTCACTGACCGTGTTCCGAACCATGATCTTGGTACGGCGACCGATGTCGACGTACTGGATCGCACTCTTGTAGCGGTCGGGCAGGAACTTGACGA
This sequence comes from Frankia sp. AgB32, assembly GCF_023243045.1. Taxonomy (GTDB): domain Bacteria; phylum Actinomycetota; class Actinomycetes; order Frankiales; family Frankiaceae; genus Frankia. Next base: position 9,292 of record NZ_JALKFX010000246.1, on the reverse strand, counting down.
ACGCCTCACGGGTCTCGTACATGTGATTGTCGCCGTCAAAGATCGGCACAGAAGCAGCATCCGCCATGCAGATCACGTTAGACCTTGGTTGACATCGATGTCAACGTCGCCCAGACGGCATAGCTCCGCCCTCGGCCTACGAGCAGCTGGCGGCAGCGGTGACGACGTGCTGGTGGCGATGGTCGAGAGCGCGCCTCGGCCTGCTCCCACTACTCGGATCCCGCACGTCCGATCCACCCGGCCGACACTGACGTCGGCATCAACACGTGTCGACGTCAGTGTCGGCCGGGCGGATGCGTCGGGAGCTCGGCACCGTCCGATCCTGCGGACGTCAGTACTGAGCTTTGGAGCGTTTCAGTCCGCGCCTGACCGCCTGGCAGACCTCGTCGAGGCCGCAGGCGGCCAAATGCACCAGGGCGGTGCGTGCGAGTGGGGGCCATGCTCCCTCGGTCGGGTTCAGGTCCGGGGCGTGGACGGGCAGCACGGCACTCACCCAGCCGTGGCCAGCGCCTCGACCGCGCTGTCGTCGCGTTCGATCGCCCGGCGGTGGGCGGACAGCTGACATGACCAGCCATGGCGGTCCAGCAGCAGCCACACCCCCAGCCAAGGTGTAGGCGACGCGGACCGCGTGGCGAAGGCGGCGCCTCGTGCGCAGCGTTGCGGGCACCCTCTGGGCACCAGGGATGATCCGGGCCTGACGGGCCCGACCGGGGACAGGGTAAGAAACCCAAACCAGCAGGTCAGAGGAGTGCGAGCAGGTGGACCATGCCTGGGACGACTACCTGTACTGGCAGGGTCAGGACCGCAGGGCCCTGAAGCGCATCAACGCCCTGATCGCGGATATCAAACGCGATCCAGAAGGGCAGGGGATCGGCAGACCCGAGCTGCTGCGCAACAACCTCGCCGGGCTGCGCTCGCGACGGATCGACGACGAACAGCGCCTGGTCTATGCGGTCGAGCCCGGCCAGATCACGATCATCTCCTGCCGCTACCACCATCAGTAGCTGGGCCTATCGCATCCTTCGGGTTCACGGTCGCGAGCGGCCGGCGCTGTTGCATTCGGGGGCTCCGGCGGACGCCGACCGCGTGATCCGCCGGATACCCGTGTCCGGCGCGGAGATGGGATTCCCCTGGCCAGGTCGGGGCGCGGTGCCGCGCCACTGATGGATCTCCAGGGCGACGCCGACCGGCAGGAGGTTGTCGGACAGCGGTGTCGGCAGCAGCCGTTCGGCGCGGGCCAGGCGGCGCAGCAGGGTGTTGCGATGCAGGTAGAGCCGGGCCGCGGCGGCGGTGGCGTTGCACCCGGTGGCGAGGAAGGCGCGTACCGCGTCGCGCAGTTCGGGCGCGGCGGTCTCCAGATCGCCGAGGGCGCCGCTCACGAACCGGGCGGCGCGTTCGCCGTCGGTGGTGCACAGGGCGACGAGTTCGATGTCCGAGTGGGTGGCGATCTGCTGGGGCGAGGCGAGTCGGGCGAGGATCCGCTGGACGGTGAGGGCATCGAGGTGGCTGCGCCGGAATCCGTCGAGGTCCGGTCGGCATGGGCCGATCGCGATGCGCACGGCCGGCAGATCGGTGGCCGCGGCTCGTAGCTGGACCAGGTCCGGTGTGCCGTGCACCCAGACCCAGCGGGTCGCCGCGCTGGCGAGCACGGTCAGCGGTTGGGGGTCCCCGGCAGCCGTGGCGAGCAGGTCGGCGGCCCGGTCGAGCGCACCGAGGTCGGTGTCGGGGTCGTCGTTCCAGACGACGGCCGCGGTGTGCGCGCCGGTGAGACGGTAGCCGAGCCGCTGCTCGGCACGTCGTGGGGACAGGGGTGCGCCGTCCAGCAGCAGGGTGACCGCCTCGCGACGCTCGGCGTGGGTTCCCTGGGTCAGGGCGGCGCGCTCCCGGGCGATCTGGGCGGCGACCGCAGCGATCGTGTCCTCGACGAAGGCGGCGATCGACTGGCAGGACACGTCCAACACGGCTTGCAGTTCCTGCGGGTCGGAGGTGAGAGAGAAGACGATCTCGATCCAGTGTCGCAGCGCGACGCTCTGGCCCGATCGGTAGGCGTCCAGCATTGTGTCGCCCAGGCCGCGGCGAACCAGGTCACGGGCGATCCCGAGGGGCACCTCCGCAAGGTTGGCCGGCACGCGCTGGCCCGGAGCACGGATGTTCGCCGCCGCCCAGTGCAGCAGGTTCGAGCGGTTGGCCCGCCGGATGGCGGCCGCAAGGACGGGATCCGCGGCGATCTGCTGGCCGTGTGGACCCGAGAGGGTCGCCGCGTCGAGCTCGTCCAGCCAGGCGGGCGGGAGATGCAGCACCAGCTCGGCACCGCGCCGCATAAGCTCCCGAACCTGCTCGGACGGCGTGGCCCAGGAGATCACCATCACCTCAGCCTAGGGCGAGATGGTGCATACCGCACCGCAGGAATACCAGGGAGGTGCAGGATGTACCTGGCGGGCGGCCCCGGGCGGTAGCAGCATCTGAGCCTAATCTGTCCTGGACTTTCGCCTGGGGGTGCCCGCGTGCCGTCTGTCGCCGCCCAACTCGAGCACCTCGACGTCCTCATCGTCGGGGCGGGTATCTCCGGCCTCGGGGCCGCGTACTACCTGCGGCGGGAGCATCCGCAGCGCAGCCACGCGATCCTGGAGGCACGCGGCGCGCTCGGCGGCACCTGGGACCTGTTCCGCTACCCGGGCATCCGGTCGGACTCCGACCTGCACACCTTCGGCTATGCGTTCAAGCCGTGGCGGGGCGAGCGGTTTCTCGCCGACGGCGATCAGATCCTGACCTACCTGCACGAGACCGCCCGCGAGTTCGGCATCGAGCGCGACATCCGCTACCACACGAAGGTCGTCAGCGCGTCGTGGTCGTCGCCGGACGCCCGCTGGACCGTCGAGGTGGTGAACACCGAGTCCGGTGCCCGCTCGGCGCTGACCTGTTCCTGGTTGCTGTGCGCCACCGGCTACTACCGCTACGACGAGGGTTTCACCCCGTGCTTCGACGGGCGCGATCGCTTCCGCGGGCAGATCATCCACCCCCAGCACTGGCCGGCCGATCTCGACGTCACCGGCCGGCGGATCGTGGTGATCGGCAGTGGCGCGACGGCGGTGACGCTGGTTCCGGCGCTGGCCGACACCGCGGCGCACGTCACCATGCTGCAGCGGACGCCGACCTACATTCTGGCGACACCGTCCAGGGATGTGCTGGTCATCCGTCTGCGCCGGATGTTCGGCGAGAAGCGTGCCCACCTGCTCGCCCGTGCTCTCTACATCTTTCGCCAGCAGGCGATCTGGCGGTTCTGCCGGCGTTTTCCCAAAACCGCCCGGCGACTCATCCGCCGGCTGAACGTCAGGATGCTGCCGGCGGGCTATCCGGTCGACGAACACTTCAGTCCGCCGTACGACCCCTGGGACCAGCGGCTGTGTTTCGCTCCGGGCGGCGACCTGTTCACGGCGATCAGCCGGGGTGCGGTCTCGGTCGTCACGGACCGCGTCACCACCTTCACCGAGAAGGGTGTGCAGCTGGCCTCCGGACGGGAGCTGGCGGCGGATGTCATCGTGACCGCGACCGGGCTGAACGTGCAGGCGTTCGGTGGTGTGCCGCTGACCGTCGACGGCGAGCCCGTGCGACTGTCGAGCACGGTCGCCTACAAGGGCCTCATGCTTTCGGGAGTGCCGAACCTCGCCTACATGGTCGGCTACACCACCTCCTCCTGGACGCTCAAGATCGGCCTGTTGTGCGAGCACTTCTGCCGGCTGCTGACGCACATGGACGCGCACGGCTACGACACGGCCTGCCCGGTGGCCGCCGACCCGGCGCTGGGGACCCGTCCGTTCCTCGACTTCGGCGCCGGCTACATCCAACGCGTTCTCGACGAGCTGCCCCGGCAGGGCAACCGCAAGCCCTGGCTCACCTCGTTCGACTACCTCGGCGACGTCAGGCTCCTGCGGCACCTGCCGGTGGCGGACGACGAACTGCGGTTGTCCCGTTCCCGTCAGCGCGCAGGAGCAGCGTCGTGACCACCATCGCGGACAAGGTCGCCGTCGTCACCGGCGCCGCCTCGGGCATCGGCCGCGCCCTCGCCCTGGGCCTTGCCGACCGGGGCGCGCGGCTGGCGCTGGCCGACGTCAACGCCACCGGCCTGGCCGAGACCGTGGACCTGGTCGCCGCGACCGGCACCGAGGTGCAGGCCCGCCACCTTGACGTCAGCGACCGCGCCGACGTCGAGACATATGCGGGCGAGGTCCGCGCGCATTTCGGGGTCGTGCACCAGCTCTACAACAACGCCGGGATCGCCGGCATCAGTGGCACGATCCTGGAGACCGACTGGGCCGTGTTCGAGCGGGTGCTGGCGGTCAATCTCTGGGGTGTGCTACACGGCACGAAGGCGTTTCTACCCCACCTGATCGCCTCGGGCGACGGTCACCTCATCAACATCTCCAGCCTCAACGGCTTCATGGCCCAGGGCGAGCTGGGCCCCTACTGCACCTCGAAGTTCGGGGTACGGGGTTTCACCGAGACGCTGCGCATCGAAATGCTGGCGGCCAACCTGCCCGTGCGGGTCACCGTCGTGCACCCTGGCGGAGTGCGGACCAACATCGCCAACGCCGCGCTGGAGCGGGCCCGCGAGCGCGGCGAGGAGATCACCGAGGACCGCGTCCAGCGGACCGCGTTCTACAACGAGAGGTTTCTCCGGCTTCCCCCGGAGCGGGCGGCCGACATCATTGTCCGAGGCGTCGAGGCAAACCGGGGACGCGTCCTCGTCGGCAACGACGCCAGACTCACCGACCTCGCGGTGCGTCTGCTGCCCCGCCACTACCCCGACCTGTCGGTCCGGATCCTGCGGCGACTCCTTGTGCCCCGCCAGCGCCGAGGCCCCGCACCGTCCGGGTGACCAGCTCCGCGCGGCACCCGAACGGGCGGCATCCGAACGGTAGGACGGGGTCCTGCGCGGAGACGACGACGCTCGTCTGGTCTCACTATCCAGCCCGGCCGAACTGGTCGTTTCGCATGAAACGAGCCCGTCGCCTCCTGCTCATACAACGGCGAGGTCAGGCTCAGTCGAAGAAGCGGCTGGTCACGCCGTCGAGAACGAGTGCCATGCCCTGGGTGAAAACACTTTCGGCGCTGGCGGCGAGGAAGGCCGGACCAGCGGTGCGCAGCGCCAGGTACTGATCGGGCGGCAGGGTGTTCAGAAACGCGCTGATGTCGTCGGCGTCGCCGGCTCCGTGCGGTCCGCGACCGCCGCTGCCGCGCTGGATCGCGACCGCGCCGAAGACGAAGTCGATGATCGCGGCCGTTGCGAAACCGGCCTGGTCGTTGGTCAGTCCGGCGGCCAGGAACAGGCCGAGGGCGGCGTCGACGATCCGGAGCGTGCCGGGCCCCCAGATCGCCCGGTCGGTCGAGGCCGACGGGGGCAGCGGCGCCTCCAGCAGGACGCGCCGCATCTCGCGCATCAGCTCCTCGACGCCTGTACGCCAGTCCATGCCACTGCCCGCTTGCAGTCGCGCCTGCCCGAGGTAGTGATCGGCGATCAGCACGATCAGCTCGTCGCGGCTGGCGATGTGCTGGTAGAGGGCACCGCTGCTGGTGTCGAGCCGGTCGGCGACCGCACGCACGGTCAGCGCCTCGAAGCCGCGCTCGTCGAGCACCTCGATAGCCGCCCGCACGATCCGCTGCGTCGAGAGCCCACCCGTGCGGGGTCTGCGCCGCGCCGCCACGCCAACTCGGTCGGCCCACCAGCCCGTCGAGCCCGGCCGGTGAGCGCCGGCACCCGAACCATCGGCCGCCGGCCGTGTCGAGTTCCGCACGTCACCACCCACAGACACCCTGACCCGCACGAGCACCTTGACCTACACGAGCGTTGCTCGGATACTACGCCGACCCTCTATGCGAGCATTGCTCGCCTATCTGTCCAGATGTCGATCACCATGCCAGTGCCGTCACACGGGCGGCCCGGAGGAGTAGTACCGATGCGTCCATCAACCAAGGCCCGGTTACTCGCTCTCGGACTCGCCGGAGCACTCGCGGCGGCCGGCTGCAGCTCGAACTCGGACTCCCCGACTCCGTCCGCCGCGCCGAACACCGCCACACCCGCCGCATCGGCCACCCCGATCACGGGTCGTTACGTCGCGATGGGCAGTTCCTTCGCCGCCGGCACCGGCATCGGCGCCGACATCAGCACGGGATGCCTGCGCTCCGCCAGGAACTACCCCCACCTGCTCGCCAGCCGGCTCCACCTCGACCTCGTCGACGTCACCTGTGGCGGCGCGACCGTCCAGAACCTGCTCAGCACCCCCCAGGGCGACCATCCCGTCCAGATCGCCGGGCTCACCGCGGACACCCGACTGGTCACCATCACCGCCGGCGGCAACGACCTCGCCTACTCCCTCAGCACCCTGATCTGCGCGAACGCGGCCGGCACCGGCAAACCCTGCACCAGCCTGCCCACCCCGCAGGACACCAAGACCGCCGCGGCGAAGCTACGCACCACCTTCACCGCACTGTTCGCCGCGATCAAGGCCAAGGCCCCGCAGGCACGCATCTATCTGGTCACCTACCCACGGGTGTTCCCGGACCCGCCGAAGACCTGCCCCGGCAACGTCATCTCCACCGCCGACAGCGTGACGCTCGCGGGCATCGGCGCCACCCTGCAGAACACCTCCCGCCTCGCCGCCACCGACGCCCACATCACCCTCATCGACGCCTACACCGCCAGCGCCGAACACGATGTCTGCGCCCCCGCCGCCGACCGCTGGATCGACGGCTCGAACGCGACCGGCACGCCCTACCACCCCAACGCGACCGGCACCGCCGCCCTCAGCACCCTGATCGCCACCGCCCTCACCCATCCCACCAGCCAACCCACCGTGCCCCAGGCCACCGCCTCACACGGGTAACCCGCCATCGTCCTGACGTTTGTCGAAGCGGGCGGCCATCCGCACATGGCCGCCCGATCGACGGCGCCCGAGTCAGCGCGGGTTGCGATGGCGGTCGAGGAACCTGCGCATCTCGGCTCTCAGGTCGAGATCCTCCGGGCTGGCACCGCCGAACCCGCCGTGTGGCATGGCCTCGAAGACATGCAGTTCGGCGTCGACACCGACGGCGCGTAGCCGGCGGTGCAGTCGCACGGTGTTGGACAGGAACAGGTCACGGGTGCCGGACTGCAGGAAGGTGGGTGGGAACCCGGTGAGGTCGGCGAACAGCGGCGACAGCAACGGGTCGGCCAGGTCGTGTCCGTCCGCGTACAGCAGATTCACCTCGCGGAGGCTGCTCAGGACGTTGTCGAACTCGCGGTTGGTGTGGAAGGTGTCCCCCGACTCGGTGAGATCGACCTCCGGAGTCAGCAGCACCAGGGCCGCGGGCATGGGCAGCCCTTCCTGCCTCGCGCGGACCAGCAGGGCCACTGCCAGGTTCCCGCCCGCGGAACCGCCACCCACGAAGATCTCCGAAGGATCCCGCTGCTTCAGCGCCTCCCGGTACACCGCGAGACAGTCGTCGAGGGCGGCCGGATAGGGATGCAGGGGCGGCATCCGGTAGTCCACCCCCCAGGTGATCATTCCGTTGGTCATGGCCGTCACCGAGTTCATCGTCCGACACAGCTCGCCGCCTCCCAGGATCAGCGCACCGCCGTGAAGGTCCAGATAGATCGGTGTTGTCTCGGCGTCCGTACCCGGCAGGGCGATGACGTAGGCGCGCACACCGGCGATCTCGGTGTCCTCCACCGCCACCGGGAAATCGAAGCCGGTGAGCCGCTCGCGCACAGTGGAATCCACCGACTCGACGAAACCCAGCCAGCCCTGCACGTCATCGAGCGCCGGGTAGCTCCACGGACCAGCCGCCGGTATCGCCAGAAACTGGCGCGCGGCCTCACTGACACTCGTCGGAACCGGAACCTGGGTCGGCTCGCTCATGGTGGCTCTCCTTCGCCGAAACCTGCGACCACGACAGGCCGCCATCTCCGTACTCGTCAGGAGGAGTCTGCGAGACACCATCGTCCGATACCAGCCGCCATCCGACGGGTTGCCTCCGCCAGGCGGCGTCCGAACCGTCATGGCCGCCAGGGAGGACTGCCCGGGCGGACCGGCAGATCACACGCGGGCCATGGGCTGGTCTGTCCAGCGGGGTGGCGACACCATGGTGGGATGAGAGAGCTCGCCGTACGACTCGCCGACCTGGATGCCGAGGCGGCCGTAGCCGTTCAGGTGATCAGTCATTTTGATCTCATGGTGGCCAAGCGGGCCGACGTGCGGACGGTCGTGGCCAGCGCGGCGGAGCTCTCCGGCTGTCCGGTCCGGTTGTCCGACCCGACACGGCTGGTATTCGTGCGGGCTTTACCCGATCGCAGCGCCGAGCCGCCTTCGGGCGACCCGGATCCTGGCTGGCCCTGCGTATCGGTCAACCGGGCGGGCGACTCGCTCTGGCTCGAGGCGCCCCGACCCGTCAGCACCCTCCAGGCCGTGGTGCTGGAACGCGCCGCGACCGCCGTGCGGGCAGCGCTCGACCACAGCGGCGGACGAGGCATGTTCGACCACTCCACCGCGCTGGAGCTTGTCCTCGACTCCCGAGTCGCCACCGCCGACCGAGTGAGCATCGCCTGTCGGCTGGGGTTACCTGCCAGGGCCCGCGTGGTCGCACTGCGGGACGGGTCCGCGCGCGTCATCGCCCATGACGCCGAGGCGCCCACCACGATGTGCGCCGGGGTCGGCTGCGCGGTGCCGATCGCCGACCTGCCCTCCTCCTGGGACGGCGCCCGGCTGGCGTTGCGGCTGACCGCCGAAGGCAACGCCACGGACCCGGGACCGCGCGTGGTGTACGCCGACGAGCTGGGCAGTCTCGCGCTGCTCGTCCGCGCCGTCGATCTCGACGCAGGCCCGGTACCCGACGTTCAGACGCTGGCACACGCCGGTGCGACGACGACCTGGATGCTGACGACTCTCGATGCTCTGGCCCGCGCCGACAGCCTGCGCCACGCCGCCCGACTCCTGAACGTGCACCATTCCACCCTGCAGGCCCGCCTCTCACAGGCCGAGGCCGCCCTCGGATGGCCCGTCCGCGAGCCCGCCGGCCGGCTACGTCTGCAGCTTGCCCTGGCCATCCGCAGAATCCAACAGACCACGACCCCGTGAGGGCTCTGCTGCATTGGCAGAGTCCGGTGTCCAGCGGCCGTCGATCGGTCATGATCGAGTGATGGGTCGACGTCGGGCCTGGCCACCGGCTCCGGCGTCGGCGTTCCCTATCCGTCAGGATGAGATGAGTCAGGCAATGGCTATCATCTTGTGACCTGGGCGGGTGGGGAGAGGAAGATCGT
>NZ_JALKFX010000245.1:2688-12928 GCF_023243045.1 Frankia sp. AgB32 | reverse complement strand
CCCCGGCCGCCCGCGGGGGCGGGGGGGGGGGGGGCCCGCCCGGGGCGCGGGCGGCGGTCAGGACAGCCGGCGGATCCGCCAGCAGCTCAGGCCGGCGAGCCCAAGGGCGACGGCGAGGTACATCCCCGTCTCGACGCCCTGCAGCGGCCAGTAGTGGCTGGCCGGCTGGTAGGTGAACCGCTGCCGGTAGTCCCGCGCGGCGAGCTCGGTGGCGCACGCCTGCCGAGGGTCGGTCACCGACGCGCGGCTCGGTGGCGCGTCGACCGGCGGGGGCATGCAGTCCGCCAGCGACGACGACAGTGTCCTGACGACGTGGCCGTCGGCGTCGACGGTCTCCGCGGACAGCCGCCAGGCGCCGGGCCGGTCGAACTCCACCATCAGCCCGTCGATATGGCCACCGGGCCCCGGTGGGCCGGAGCCACGGAAACCCTGCAGGGTCGACCCGGTGATCGCGACCTCGCTCCGACTGGGCGCGACGAGATGCGGCCGGACCAGCAGTGGCACGGCGATCTGGACGGCGATGAAGACGGCGAGCGTCACGGCCATGGCGGGCACGGTGCGCCGCACGAGGATCCCGACGGCGACACCGAGGGCGAAGGCGAAGGCGGCGTAGCCGATCGGAACGATGCCCCGCGCGTCGAAGATCGGCGGTAGCATCCGGGCCTGGGTCAGCAGGCCGCCGTTGCCATGGCCGGCGGCCACGGCGCGGTCGATCGGGGCGCACCACCAGGTCACCGCGAGGCTGAGGGCGCCCGTGGCGACCATGGCGCCGAGCCCGGTCAGGCCGAGCTTGGTCACCAACCAGCGGGTCCGGGTGACACTCTGGTTCCAGGCGAGCTGATGCGTGCCGGCGTCCAGCTCGCGGGCGACCAGAGGCGCCCCCCAGAACACCCCGATGATCGCGGGCAGCGCGAGCACGGCGAGGACGCCGACGAGGTACACCCAGCTGTCGGCCCGGTCGTTGCCGGCCTGGTCGAGGAAGTCGTCGGCGGCGGCAGCGGAGAGATGGGCCAGCCGCGGGCCGGTCGCCGCGAGCCCGACGGCAAGGACGGCCAGGGCGCCAAGAATCGTCGCGGCCTGGACACGGAGCTGTCGCCAGGTCAGCCAGATCATCGGACGGCTGCCAGCTGGTGGCGGGAGTCGGGCTCGGCGGGGCGCCGGCCCATGTAGGTCAGCACGAGGTCCTCCAGGTTCAACGGGGTCGCCGTCCAGGCGGGGTCGCGGATCGGCGCCTCGGTACGGATCACCAGGGTGCTCTGCCGCTCGGTGTGGCTGGCGGACAGGACCTCCAGGCCCGCGGGCAGGTCGGCGGGATCGCACCGGGGTCCGGTGAGCCGGTGGTGGGTGGCCAGGAGCTGCTCTATCTCGCCGTCGAGCACGACGCGCGAGGCGACGAGCACCACGAGGTGGTCGCAGGCCCGTTCCAGGTCCGAGATCAGGTGGGAGGACATCACGACGCTGAGCCCGTGCTCGGCGACCGCCTCCATCAGGTCCTGGAGGAACTCGCGGCGGGCGAGCGGGTCGAGGCTGGCGACCGGCTCGTCCAGCATGAGCAGCTCCGGGCGTTTCGCGATGCCGAGGGTGAGGGCCAGCTGGGCCCGCTGGCCGCCGGACATCTGCCCCGCCCGCAGCGCCGGGTCCAGCCCCAGCCGGCCGATCCGATCCCGCGCCAGGGTGTCGTCCCAGCCGGGGTTCAGCCGGGCGCCGAGCCGCAGATGGTCGGCGACGCTCAGCGAGGCGTAGACGGGGGTGCCCTGAGCGACGAAGCCGACCCTGGCAAGCTGCGCCGCTCCGCTGCCGGGGCGGCCGCCGAGAACCTCGATCGTGCCCGACGTGGGCGGGATCGTGCCGACAGCCGTGTTCAGCAGCGTCGACTTCCCGGCTCCGTTGGGGCCGACGAGCCCGACGACCCGGCCGGCTGGCACGTCCAGCGTGCAGTTCGCCAGGGCCCAGCGGCCCCGGTATCGCTTGCCCAGGCCACGGGTCTGTAGAAGGGCGGTCACGCGATGTCCTCAACTGAGTCGTTCGCCGCGGCGTGGTGGTCCGAGGCGGCGCGGTGGTCCGGGGCGGCGGTTGCGCTCGCGGCCTGGCTCGCCGCGCCAGGCTCGGTGGCGGTCATGCGAAAGGTGGCCATGAACAGGGCCTCGATGCTTTCCTCGTCGAGGCCGGCGCGCCGCGCCCTGGTCAGCCAGTGCCGCAGCTCCGTGCGCAGCGGCCCGTGCGCGGCGAGGGTGGCGTCGGCCAGCGTCCGCGTGACGAACGTGCCGACTCCCGGCCGGGCGGCCACGAGCCCGTCGTGTTCGAGCTCCCGATAGGCCTTGAGCACGGTGTTCGGGTTGATCGCCAGCTTCGCCACCACGTCCTTGACGGTCGGCAGCTGGTCTCCCTCGTGCAGTAGTCCCAGCAGCAGCGCCTGCCGTACCTGCCTGACCACCTGCAGGTACGGCGAGACGCCGGAGCCCGCGTCCAGGTGAAACTCGATCATCAGCACCTCCATTCCTCTAGCTGACTAGCACTATAGGACACTGGGTAGGTAGCCGACCAGGAAGAGTCCTCCCCGCGACACTGTGATCACTCTTCGCATGCAATCGATCGCGATCTGCGCACACGGGGCCGAATGATTTCGCCGGTGATTTCCGGTCATCGGCCTGACGCGGCACCGGGCCCTACCATGGCCAGCTTCTCGCGAAACCTGGTAAGCGCCGAGTTGCAACCATCTTCGCCGTGGCTAGACTTTTCCTCTGCCGGCCGCCGGAAGGCGTTGAACAAACGACCTTCCAGGGGTCGCGTACAGATCATCCCGGTTTCCTCGCGAGAGGGGTACGTCATGGTCAGCACGGTCACCTCACCGCAGGACCTTCGCCTGGAGAAGCTTTTCAAGGCGACCGATTCAAACAACGACGGCTACCTGGAATGGGCCGACTACGAGCGCCTCATCGACCGGTACATCACCGGCCTGCAGCTCGATCGGGAATCGCGCCAGGCCTACGGTCTGCGCGCCGCCCACCAGATGTTCTGGCTGGAGCTCCTGCGGTACGCCAACGGGCAGAACCGCCTGTCGCAGGACGACTACATCCACGCCGTCCGTTCCCTGCTCATGGACGTCAGCCGGTTCAATCTCGCCGAGGGCCTGCCGCACTCCATCTTCGACGCGATCGACCGGGACGGCGACAACGAGATCGACAAGGAGGAGTTCGACCGCTACCTGAAGGCGTGGGGAACCAAGCCCGCCGACGGCGCGGAGGTGTTCAGCCGGTTGGACACCGACGGCGACGGCCGGGTCAGCCGATGGGAGTTCATCCGCTCGTGGCGGGAGTTCTTCTTCTCGGACAGCTCGGACGCCGCCGGGGTCTTCTACCTCGGCGCGGTGTAGGGCGCCGAGAAAACCGGCAAAGGCGCCGTTTCCCGCGTGACCGTGACCCGGTGACGTTCCCCGCCGTGTTTCCGCGCGGCTGACGGAGTCCGGTCCGCCGCAGAAACCGCCCGGCGGCGGGGACCGCGCGACGAGGCGCGGGTCCCGTCGCCGGACGGGCGGCCCTCAGGCGAGGCGGGCGGGGAAACCACCGGTGGCGATCGGCCCCCAGCGGGTCGGGGTGATCCGCAGCAGGGACTTGCCCTGGTCGACCATGGCCTGGCGGTACTCGTCCCAGTCGGGGTGCTCGCCGGCGATGGCGCGGTAGTAGTCCACCAGGGCGTCCACGGCGCCCGGCAGGTCGAGGACCTCGGCACGACCGTCGACCTGCACCCAGGGGCCGTTCCACTCGTCGGAGAGCACCACGACGGCGACCTCGGGTTCCCGGCGCGCGTTGCGCGTCTTCGCCCGCTCCGGATAGGTCGAGATGACGAGCCGCCCGGCGGCGTCCACCCCACCGGTGACCGGCGAGGCCTGCGCGGACCCGTCCGGACGCCGGGTGATCAGCAGCATCCGGTGCCTGGTCCGGGCGAACGCGAGCAGCTCCGGAAGAGCGACCCGGGTGTTCGTCGCAACCGTGCGTGCCACGGCCGGCTCCCTTCTGCTCGCCGCCCTGGCGGCTCGTGCGCGGAACAGGATTCAGCTCCAGCCTAGCCGCGGGAGCCGCCTGATCAGACCAACCCGAAACCCAGGTAGGACGACGAGTTGGTCATCGCGTTGGACCAGGTGTTGGCGCTGCTCGGAATGGCCTCGGTGCTGATGCCGGATGGCACCGGCTGGACGGCGGACTGCGCGGTCCGTGGGCGCGCCGTCGGCAACGGCAACCCTGACCCTCCCGGGCAACGGCCCGCGTCAGACCCAGGCGGACATGGACCTGACGCGGGCCGACCTCACCAGCCCAGTGGCTCGCTGGAAAGGCCGCTGGTCGGGGTCGCACCGCTACGGGCCGTGGGAAGCTGCAGCCAGGGAAGCAGCGGCAGGTTCACCACCGAGCGGCCGGCGCTGTTGCGCGCGATCTGGTAACTGCCCCCAGCCAGGCTGGCCTGCTGGGCGGCGGTGTAGGCGCAGGGCTGCGGCATGCCGAGTAGGCCGCTGCAGTCGTCCTTGCTTGCCTGGGTGCTGATGACCAGCCGCAACAAGTGCAGGGGCGCGAGACCCCAGGCCGTCGGATTGATCCTGATGTCATACCGGTTCACCGCGCCGGGCACGACCGCCTTGTCGGCCGTGTAGGGGTGGACGGGCAGGATCAGGCGGCCGGCCGAGTCCTTCCACGACGCCGACCCGTCCAGCGCGCTCAGGGTGCCGATGAGGGAACCCGACGAGATCGTGGTGGGAGAACCCGACGGCGGTACGTCCTGCAGCGTCGCGATCAGGTTGATGTTCTGGTTGCTCGACGACGCGTAGATGCTCGCGTCGATCGGTCCGGCGAGTGTCTGGCCGACGACGAACGGGGACGTCGTGTAGGTCAGGGTGCTGCCGGACTGGTCGGGGGCGGCATAGGTCACCTGGTCGGTGCCCGACGCGCCAGGCGGGCCGGCGGTAAGGGCGGAGTTCGCGTTGAGGTAGTACTGAATGTAGTTGGTGACCAGTGGGTAGCCGCTCGCTTTGACCCACCGGTTGCTGCCCTGCTCGTAGAGGTGCAGCGGGGTCTTCGTGGCGGCGATGCCGGTGTTGCGGTGCTTCAGCCAGGTGTCGTACCACTCCAGTTCGATGCTCTTGTCCAGTCCGCTGCCGTGCCCCCAGTTTCCGAGCACCAGCTGGTAGCGGCCGGTCGTCGACTGGCCCGGCGGTAGCGGCGCGGCCGCGGGCCGCCCGTTCGCCGCGTTCTGCAGCGCGGCGTAGAAATGCAGAGCGCCGGGGTTCTCCGTGGCCTGCCAGCCGCTCCACAACAGGGCCGGGATGCCGTTCTTCACGATGCTCGCGGCCATCGAGGCGTCGGTGGTGCGCTCCTGCCAGAAGGAGCTGTGGTAGGCCCGCGGCCCGCTGGCGTTGATCTCGGCGACCAGCTGCTGGCCGTAGGCGAGGTTCTCGGCCGCGTGCTTGTCACCGCTCAGTCCGAGATCCTGGCCGAACAGCGGAACTGTCGCGGATGGCACGCCGCCGGCGAAGTAGATGTCGTAGCTGTTCGACGCGCAGGCCGGAATGATCGCCTGGACCGGCGAGTGCGGGCCCACGGCAGCGGCGGTGAAAAGCTGGTTGATCCCGAGCTGCGAACAGCCGTAGAGCCCGATGGTGCCGTTGGAGCCGTCCAGCTTGTGCGCGGCCCAGTCCACCACCTCGGTGCCATCCTTGGCGATCCGCGGACCGAACAGGGGGTTGACCAGCGGCCCGCCATCCGGCGCCTGCGAACGGTTCGTACCGCGCACGTCCACCGAGACGAAGATGTAGCCCCGGCTCACGAAGAACGAGTCGGGGTCGCCACCGAACACGTAAGGGTTCTGCTGGACGATCACCGGGAAGGTGCCGGCCGCGCGCTTCCCGGTCAGACGGTCCGTCGGGTAGCCGATGTCGGCCGGCAGGACGACGCCGTCGTCCATCGTCACCGGCACGTCCTTGACGACCGTGATCCCGTAGGTCTCGGGGTCCGGCGCCCAGGTCCCGCCTGGCCAGACGGTGCCCGCCCGCGCCGGCGAGGTGATGCCGACCACCGCGAACACGCTGGCGACCAGCGTCGCGACCACGGCCGCGGCGAGGCCACGGACGCGTCCGTGACGGCCGCGCAGGGCGTGCCGCGCGGGTCCCGCGCCCGCGGGTGAGACTTCAACGGATCCGCTCCCGTCCGCTTTCCGTAAACGCATGTCGACTCCCTCTGGTTCGGTTTTCCGGTACCGCCGGCGAACTTCGTTTCGCCACGGCAATCCGACCTGGAGGGTCAGCAAAATCGACACCGACCAAGGCAGACGGAACGGAAACAGAATGACGTTCCAGAACTGGCGGCGACAGCGGTGGGCGCGCGCCGAAAAGAGCGTCAGAAATGAAAAATCCGCCCAGAAAACTCTCCCCGCCGCATCTTCTGCTGCGGCCAGAAGTTAGTGCGGACCGTCATTGCCTGTCAACCGGGACCTACTAATCACTTTGTCCGGGGCGGCCCTTTCGGGCCGGCCGGCGACGGCGATCCGTCCGCCGGCCACCGCGGACAGCCCCGCCTGTCATCTGCCTGGTTGGGCGCCGAGCGGCGGGCGCTCACCGGCAAGGGAACGAACCCGCCAACGGCCGCCCGAAGGTGGCGTCAGTCCGCATCGACCGGGTCAGCCAGCCGGCCGACCCGGTAACGGGACCTCGCGGTCGGCGTCACCGGCACTCAGGAGACGGCGTTTAGGCGAGACCTGGCGATCCACCACGACGGTGGCGACGATCCGTAACTTCGACTCACGGGAAGGAAGGGTGGCGGCGTCCCCTCTTCAAGAGGGAAAATGATCTTCTCGCCAGGCGAGAATCGATCGCGCCGATCTCGGCCGGGACGATGTCGCCGAGCACCGTACCGCTGCCGGGCCAGCGGCCGATCCCTCGACGCGCCAGCGTCATTTGACTCCGGCCGATCTCCATGGAAATCTGATGATCGAATATGAGAATTCGATTCTCAATCGATCAGCGGGAGCGCCATGGTCACCAACGTGGGGGTCACCAACGTGGACGCCGCGGCCAGCGGCTCCGAGGCGGGAGGGGTGGCGTGACGCGCCTGCCTCCGCTACCGGACGAGCAGTGGGACGAGCGCACCGAGGCCGCCCTGGCGGGCATGCTGCCCCGCCGCCGCCGTAATGTTGCCGGCGCCGGCAACGCGCTGGCGACGCTGGTGCGCCACCCCGAGCTGACCGAGGCCTTCCTCGCGTTCAACGTGCACCTGCTCCGGGTTCATCGACACCCCGATGCTGCGCCAGGCCGAGGCGCGCGGGCTGCTCGGCGGCCCCATCGAGAAGACCATCGCAACCACCCCCGTCCGCCGGGCCGGCCGGCCGGAGGACATCGCCGCGGCCTGCGCCTTTCTGGTATCCGATGAGGCCAGCTACATCACCGGGCAGCTCCTTGGTGTGAACGGCGGCCGCAACACCTGACCGATGGCCGGGCACGCGGGCGCAGCGGGATCCGCAGCGGCCTCGACCTCGCCTACCATGACTTCCCGGCCCGCCCTCGCGCTCGCGCGACAGCCCGGCGGCTCAGTCGCCTGGGCGCCGCCAGAAACGGCCGGTGAAGCGTCCGTCGCGGCGGTCCGGCGCGCGGTACTCGAACAACAGCGCCACGCTGCCGGCGATGGTGGTGCCGGTGGCCGTGTTGTTCGGGTAGTTCCGCCCGAAGACACGAAGCTTGGCGGCCTCCCAGACATCCTTGTCAATGACCTCCGCCTGCGCGTTCGGCCAGGTCGGCATCTCCGCCCGCAGGATGTCGCCGGCCACGACAAGACTTTCCTCAGCATCCGGAATCTGAGCGAGAAGAATGGACAGTGGATGACGCGGGAGGACACCCCAGGCGTTCTTCGCGGTGGCGGTCGCGAGATTCATCCGGTTGGCCTTGAGGATTTTCGCGCACTTGAGGATCGCGGACATCACGATGGCGTGCCGGCGCATGGTGTCCGCGCCGAAGGTGTCGCGGATGCTGTCGTCCTCGAACTGCATCTCGTACCAGGTGACGTTGAGCAGCGGGTGCAGAATCCCGTGGGCGGCGTCCTCCACTGACATGTCGATGCCGATCTGCGCGGCCGGAATTCCCACCGTGACCTGCACGTCGGTGTTCACGACCGGCTGGGGAACGCGGAGCGTGTATGCGGCGTCCAAGGCCGTCAGCGTGAACTCGTTGCCGACCAGGTTCGCGAGGGCCTGGTTGCGCTGGGCGTAGAGGGTGTCGATCGTGAAGTCGAGGGCGGCCCGCCTTCGCTGCCAGCCGGCGTCGTCATTGCGTTCGGTGGGCGTCGTCCGCAGCTCGATTTTGAAGGAGTTCGCCGAGGTCAGGACAGGAAGGTCGCGGGTGATCTCCACCAGCACCTCGGTGCTGTTCACCGGACCGACCAGACCGAACACCTTTGCCGGCGCCTGGACATCCGGGGCCTTCGCCGGGTCGACAACAGCCGTGAACTGGACGGCGCTCACCTCGATGGCGGCGCCGACCAGCTCCTCCTCCGTACCCAGCGAGAACGATCCGAAGTTCCGACGGTAGTACGCCGGAGTTTCATCGACCGAAGGCTCGACGGCATGACTCACGGAACCCCCCATATCACCAACACGAATACCCCGCGGACAGCCTGCCCCGAGCAGGCCCATGTGGCCCGCCACACATTAAGACAGTCACCGGAGCGCGCGGAGCCGTTTCCCCGAACTCCGCCACCGCCGGCCGACGGCGTGTAGAACCACTCCCCTGGCCGTGGCCCTGGCGCTGTCACGTCGTGACACACCGGTCTGGCAGGCTGGGCCCGAGGAGCGCAGCACCCCAGACGCCGGGAGGTCATCGTGGGTTCCACGCTGTACGACGAGGTGGGCGGGCTCGACGAGCTGCGGCGCCTGTCCGCGGCCTTCTATGACCGCGTGCTCGCCGACGAGCTGCTCGCGCCCGTGTTCGCGCACTTCACGCCCACCCACCTCGAGCACGTCGCCGTCTGGCTGGCCGAGGTGTTCGGCGGCCCGGCGGATTTCACCACGCGCCTCGGTGGCCATCAGGAGCTGTTGCGCAGCCACCTCGGCCTCGCCATCCGCGACGAGCATCGGCAGCGCTGGCTTGACCTGATGGCCGCCGCGATCGACGAGGTCCTCCCCGACCGCCCGGAACTGGCCGCGACGCTGATGGCGTACTTCGACTGGGGCACCGCCATCGCGCAGGAGCTCTCCCAGGAGCCCGTCGGAACCGCGCTCGGCGACCCCGGGCCCACCCCCCGCTGGGGACACGAGGGCCTCATCCACTGACCCGAGCCCATCGGCGGCGGGACCCGACGTCCGAGGACCCGGCCGCGGGACCGGCTCAGCGCCAGTCGCTGATCCGCACGTCCCGCGGCGAGGGCGCGCCGGTGCCCGTCTCCACCAGGGCCTTCAGGCTCAGCAGGTAGGAGCCCCACTTGGTGGAGCAGTGGTGCATGAACTCCCCCGGCTCCTTCCAGCCGCCGTGGCGGAACAGCACGATGGTGTAGTCGCCGTCCTGGCGCAGATCCCAGTCGATCGTCGTCCCGATCCACTCCTCGGGGCCGTCCACCACCTGCCAGGAAACCCGCTCGTTCGGCCGCGCCTCGACGACCGACATGTCGAAGCCGCCCGGCGGGAAGCGGAACGCGAGGGTGCCGCCGACGTCCGCGCTGCCCGTCGTGTCGTCGGTCCACCAGCCGGCGAGGCCGTCGATCGTGGTCAGTGCGTCGTACACCTTCTCCGGCGTCGGGTTCAGCGTGCCGACGCGGTGCAGGATGTCCACCATGTTCTGGCTCCTTCTCGTCAGTCGTTCTGGTTGGCCTGCTGGATCGCCTCGGCGATCCGCTTGATGCGCCGCAGGCGGGCGTCCCACGCCGAGCCGACCGAGGCCAGCTGGGCGACCGCGCGGGCGAGCTGCGCCTCGTCCACCCGGTAGCGCCGTTCCCGGCCCGCCGGGGTGGACCGGACCAGGCCGGCACGGTCCAGGACGCCGAGATGCTTGGCGACGGCCTGCCGGGTGACGGGCAGTTCCTGGCTGAGCGTGGTCGCCGTTCCGCCACCGGCGCCCAGCAGAAGGTCGAGCATCCGGCGCCGGGTCGGGTCGCCGATCGCGGACCAGAGGTCGTCGTCGACCGCCGGCACCGTTCCCGCCGGCACCGTTCCCGCCGGCACCGTTCCCGCCGGCACCGTTCCCGCCGGCACCGTTCCCGCCGGCACCGTTCCCGCC
>NZ_JALKFX010000245.1:0-2591 GCF_023243045.1 Frankia sp. AgB32 | reverse complement strand
GCCGGCATCGTCACCGCCGGGTTGTCAGCGTCGCGACGTAGGGCGACAAGCGGGCCAGGAAGAAGTCCCAACCGGTGCAGTGATCCTGATACTCGTGTTCCAGGACGGCGATCTCCCAGCCCATCTCCCGGAAGCCGCTCTCGGTCATCCGCAGCAGCGTCCCGCCGTTCGACGGGGTCAGGTCGAACGTGACCAGCAGCGAGTTGCCCTCGACCGCGGTCTCGCCGGCGGGCTGCGTCCAACGGAACGTGAACGTCCGCGGCGGCCGCGAGTCGACGACGGTGAACGGCACGACCTTGCCGCCCGCGGCCGGATCACCGAAGACGATCTCGCCGGTCGAGCCGGGGGTCGGGTCGTAGTGAGCCTCGTCCGGCCACCACTGCCGAAGATGGTCCGGGCTGCTCACGACCTCGAAGACGACCTCGGGCGAGGCCTCGACGAAGATCTCGCGTTCCAGTGTTCCGTACTCCATGCACAACCTCCCGCAACCTTAGGTTGCACATCAACGTACCCGCCGGACGGCCGCAGCGCAACCATCGGTTGCGGGTCCCGCGGCAGGCGGGGAGCTCGTCGCTGTCGAGCCGCAGGGCGGGGAACCTGGCGGCCAGGCATTCCAGGGTCGCGCCGATCTCGAGGCGGGCCAGCGGAGCGCCGACGCAGTAGTGGATGCCGCTACCGAAACTCATGTCCGGCCGCGCGCGCTGCCGCCCGATGTCGAAGGCGGCCGGTTCGGCGCCGTTGACCTCGACGTCCTCCGTCGCGCCGCGGAACAGGCCGAAAATCGGGAGGTCATACCGCAGGCATTCGGTGACCTTGTCCGCGAGGGGCAGTCGCCCGGCGGCCAGATCCGCCCGCTCCCCGGACGGTCCGTGTTCCGGCAGATCGACCAACGTGCGCACGCCGCGGCCGAGGGCGAAGTCGACGATCCGCTGCGCGTCCGGCGGCAGGTTCCTCCGGCCGGACGAACGCCCGCCGCGAGGAGAACCGCTTCGGGTCGGCCGCGATCCCTCACCTCCGCCGCCCCCGTCGCTACCGTCGTCGTCTCCGGTGTGTCAGCGATCTCCACGAAGTCCCCCGGCTGCGGCGATGATCCGGCGGTGGCAGCGCCACCAGACCGGCTCGCTGAACCGCACCGCGGTCCGGCACCTGACCGGCACCGTCGAGCAGCCGCTCCATCGCGGCCTGGAACCGCGGGTCGCGGGTGTAACCGGCACAGCCGCGGAACGACGCGTTGCGCAACACGACATCGGGCGACTCCGGCATCGGCCTGCGAAAGCCGCCGAGATCCCGCCCCCAGCGATAGCCGATCCCGGCCGCCGGCAACCACGCCGCCAGCGCCTCCCGGCCGGCATCGGGATGCGCCGACTACCCGGGACGCTGCGGACATCCACGATCGAAGCCACGCCCGCACCCCGCAGCGTCCGAGCCTTCACCACAGCCTCGGCCACCGGAACCGCCACCACAGTCGGCCCACCGCCGGCCATGACCACAGCCGCTTCAGACCCCAGCCGCAGCCGCTACGCTGTAGGCACTCGGTCGCCCGGATCTCCCCCGCCGGACCTCACCGAGGGGCGGTAGCTCAGCCGGTCAGAGCAGCGGACTCATAATCCGTCGGTCGTGGGTTCGAGCCCCACCCGCCCCACCATGTTTGTCATTGTACGAACCGCCCCCTTCGGGCGTGTTGTGGCTGGTAGAGCGGCTGCGGAGGTCTCGCTCGCCTCGGGTCTGGGGACCTTGAAGATCGGCTGGAAGCGTCCTGGGCCGAGGATCTTGACTTCGTGGATGAGGGCTTCGACGAGGGCCTTGCGTTGAAGGTCGGTACCGGTGTCGATGATCGTATCGATGTGGTTCGCGATCTTACGGAGGGTGGCGCGTGGGGGCATGACGGGTTCGTCGTCGATCTGGGCGGTGAGTTCGGTGTGGCGGCGGCGGAGTTGCTTCTGCTTGGTGCGTAGAGCGGCGACTCGGGTGGCGAGGGTCTCTTCGTCGAGGGTGCCGCGTTCGAAGGCGGCCAGGTAGCGGTCGATGGCCTGGTCGGTGTGGGTGAGGTCGGTCTGGACGGTGGCGAGTTCGCCGGCGCGGTCGCTGTGGGAGCTGTGGTGGCGTTGGCGGGCGTGGTGGACGGCGTCGGCGATGAGTTGCTGGTGGTCGCGGTAGAAGTCGGCGAGTGCGGTGAGGATGGCGGGGTCGAGGGCGTCGGCGTCGAGGCGGGGGGCGTCGCAGCGGGTGCGGCTGTAGCGCAGGCGGGTGAAGCAGGTGTAGTAGCGGTAGGTGCGGTTGCGTCCTTGGGCGTTGGAGCCGAGCATCGCTTTGCCGCATTGCGGGCAGCGCATGCGGCTGGTGAGGTAGTAGTCGGAGTCGCTGGCGGCCCGGTGGGTGTGTCCGTCGCTGCGGATGGTGAGGATCTTCTCGGCCTCGGCGAACTGGGCCGCCTCGATGATCGGTTCGTGGGTGTCGATGACGGTGATCTCGCGGAAGGTCAGCTCGCCGAGGTAGACGCGGTTGTCCAGGACGGGGACTGTCAAGATAACGGTGTAACTGGGTTAGTGGATCTACTTGCGGCCGGTGGTGAGCCGGCCGTCGAAGGCGAT
>NZ_JALKFX010000244.1 GCF_023243045.1 Frankia sp. AgB32 | reverse complement strand
GGGGGGGGGGGCGGGGGGGTTTTGGGGGGCGGGGGTGGGCCCGGCGCGGGGTGCGGGCCGGGCCGCCGCCGCGGCGGCCGGGGCCGCCGTCGGGCTGCTCGTCCACGTCGCCACCACGCTGACGGCGCCGTCGGCTCACCCGGGTGAGTCCGACGACCCGGCCGCCCCCCGCGGCGTCGAACGCGACGGTGCGGACCAGTACGCCCAGGACGGCCCGCGGGACGAGGACACCCGCGCCGCGGCGAACGTCACCTCGGTGACCGAGGACACCCGCCCGCTCGGCCCGCGCCGTCACCCGACGGAGCCGCCGGGCGGGTCCGTCGCCCCCTGGCAGCCCAGCGCGCTGCGGGCCGCCGCCGCCGTCGCGCATCGCAGCGTGCTCGACGCCGCGACCCTCGACGGCGACAGCCCGGCGTGCACGTTCGTCGCCGCGATCGTCACGGCGGACCGGGTGAGCGTCGGCTGGCTCGGCGACAGCCGGGCGTATCTGCTCGACCAGGCCGGCGCGCGGCTGCTGACCGAGGACGACACCCTGTCCGCGGCCGCGGTGCGCGCCGGCCTGCTGCCGCCGGAGCAGGCCGAGACCGGCCCGGGCGCGCACACCATCACCCAGTGGATCGGGTCGGGCAGCTCCTCGACGGTCCCCCAGGTGATCTCCGAGGAACTGACGGGCCCCGGTCGGGTGGTGGTGTGCAGCGACGGGCTGTGGAACTACGTCTCGGCGGCGCAGGACCTCGCGGCCCGCATCGCGCAGCTCCCGCCCGGCGCGTCGGCGCTCGCCGTCGCCCGGCACCTGACCACGGTGGCGCTCACGGCCGGCGGCGCCGACAACATCAGCGTCATCGTCATCGATCTGCCCGCTCCCGTCGGCGCCTAGGCGCGATGGCCGATCCCAGTGCCCGGATGCTGCGGCTGCTGTCGCTGCTGCAGACCCAGCGGCACTGGCCCGGCGGCGAGCTCGCCGACCGGCTGGCCGTGAGCCCCCGCACGCTGCGCCGCGACATCGACCGGCTGCGGGAGCTCGGCTACCCCGTCGAGGCCACCCCCGGGGTGGCCGGCGGCTACCGGCTGCGCGCCGGCACGGCGATGCCGCCGCTGCTGCTCGACGACGAGGAGGCCGTCGCCGTCGCCGTGGGGCTGCGCACCGCCGCCGCCGGCGCGGTCGCCGGGGTCGGGGAGACCTCGGTGCGGGCGCTCGCGAAGGTCGCCGGGCTGCTGCCGCCGCGGCTGCGCCACCAGGTCGACGCGGTCGCCACCTACACGGTGCCGGCGCCGCTGGCCGGGCCGAGTGTCGACGTGGCGGTCCTGACGGCGCTCGCGTCGGCGTGCCGGGCGCAGGAGGAGGTGCGTTTCGCCTACACCGACCGTGCCGGTGAGGGCAGCGCGCGCCGCGTCGAGCCGTACCGGCTGGTCGCCCTCGGTGGCCGCTGGTACCTGCTGGCCGCCGACGTCGACCGGGACGACTGGCGCACCTTCCGTGTCGACCGCATCAGCGCCCCCGCGACGACGGGTCGCCGTTTCCATCCCCGTCCGCCGCCGGACGAGGACGCCGCGTCCTACGTCCGCCGCGGCGTCGACGGCGCGCTGCCCCGCCACCAGGTCCTCGCCGTCGTCTGCGCGCCCGCCCGGCAGGTCACGGCGGTCGTCGGCGGCTGGGCGCAGGTCGAGGCGATCGACGCGACCAGCTGCCGGCTGCGGATGGAGGCGGCGACCCCGGCCTGGGCGGCGATGCTGCTCGGCATCGTCGGCGCCCCGTTCCAGGTCGTCGAGCCCCGCGAGCTGCTCACCGCGATCCGCGCCATCGGCGAGCTGTTCACCACCTCCGCCGCCACGCCCACCTCCTCCGCCGCGCCTACCGCACCGTCCGCCTGACCGCCGGCCCACCCGGGGCGCGTGCACCTCTACCGACCGTGGCAGCTCCGCGCCGCAGCGAGCGCCATGCTTTCGGACACCCCCGGTCGGGCCGTACGGGCGGGTCGGGCGCGGCTAGTCTGGCATCCTGGACGTCTCGGAAGGCCTGGACGTCTCGCAAGACGGAGTTGTCGCGGAGGCCCAGTTCAGCAGGCCGCGTCTCGTCGGGCGTCATCGTTGGCCGGCACCGTGGGTGGTCGGCCGGGCGGGAGGCCGGTCAGTGTGAACGGGTTCAGCGAGCCCGCGGGGAACGACGCGGTCGGGCCGGCGGAGTCGGGTGAGTTCGACGGCGCGGTCGGCGCGATGACGGTCATCCGGCTGGAGGGCCGTTCGGCCGGTCTCGACCAGGTGCGCCGCGCCGCGGCGAGCCAGCTCACCGGCGGCCGGTGGGAGTCGGTGATCGACGACGTCCAGCTCGTCGTCAGTGAGCTGACGACGAACGCCCTGCTGCACGGCCTGCCGCCGGTCGAGGTGCGCATCCTTACCGGTGGGGCGGCCCTGCGGGTGGAGGTCGACGACGCCAGCCGGATCGTGCCGGTGCGTCCACCGGTCGGCGGCGACGGGCTGACCGGGCGGGGGATGGCCCTGGTCGCGGCGGCGGCCAGCCGGTGGGGCGTCGATCCGACGCCCACCGGGAAGATCGTCTGGGCGGAGTTCCGCGGCGAGGGCGGGGACCGCCCCGCCGACAGCGCCGGCGGATCCGCACCCGACGCGGCAGCGCCCGAGGTCCGGGGGCTGTCGGGCATCCGCGGGCTGACGATGCCCGCCGCGCCGGCCCTGTCCACCGTGCCCGCCCTGTCCGGGTTGCCGGCCCTGTCCACCGTGCCCGCCCAGGCAACCGTGCCGGTCCCGGGGCTGCCGCTGTCCTCCCCCGGTCACCTCGTCCGGCTCGGTGACGTACCGACCGCTCTGCTGCTGGCCGCGAAGAACCACGTGGACGGCCTGGTCCGCGAGTTCACCCTCGCGGTGGGCGGCGCGGCGTCCGGGACGAGCGCCGCGCTGCCCGAACGGCTCGGCGAGCTGCTGACGACCGTGACGACCAGGTTCGCCGGGCCCCGCCAGGCGATCAAACGCCAGGCGTTGGCCGCGTCCGCCTCGGGTCACCTGCGCACGCCGCTGGAGCTGGTGCTCCCGCCGAGCGCGGCGGACGACGCCGAGCGGTACCTCGCCGCCCTGGAGGAGATCGAGGACTACGCCCGGGCCGCGCGGCTGCTGACCGTCGAGTCGCCGCCGCAGCATGTGGCGTTCCGTCGCTGGTACATCGGGTCGCTCGTCGAGCAGCTGCACGGCGCCGAACGCGGTGGCGGACCGGTCGTCGCGCGCAGTTTCGAGCAGTACCTGCTCGACACCCTCGACGTCGTCGTGGCCGCCCAGCGCACCGCGGAACGCGCCGCCCGGCTGCAGCGCGTCACCGCCGCGCTCGCCCGGGCGACCACCCCCGAGCAGGTCGCCGCCACCGTCGTCGTCGAGGGGGCCGCGGTGCTCGGCGCCGCCGGCGGGGTACTGCTGATCCCGCAGGGAGCCGGGCGGATGGCGGTGCCCGGCTCGGTGGGTTACGGCGAGAGCATGGTGGCGACGTTGCGGGCGGAGCGGCTCACCGACCGGCTGCCGGCCGCCGACGCGCTGCGCACCGGCGAGCCGGTGTGGCTGGAGTCCCGCCGGGAGCGGGACTCCCGCTACCCCGATCTCGCCGAGCTGGAGCCGACGGCGGTGTCGATGTGCGTGCTGCCGCTGTTCTCCGGCGAGCGCACCCTCGGCGCGCTGCGGTTCTCCTTCGACCATCCGCGGCTGTTCGACGACGACGAGCGATCGTTCGTCCAGGCGCTGGCGGCGCAGACGGGCCTGGCGCTGGAACGGGCCCGGCTGTTCACCGTCGAGCGGGCCGCCCGCGAGCGCACCACCCTGTTCGCCGCCGCGACCGACCTGTTCACCTCCACCCTGGACACCTCGCGGATTCTGGAACATCTCGTCGGCCTGCTCGTGCCGTGGCACGCGACGCGGGCGTCGGCCTGCCGGGTCGACGACGAAGGTGGCGTGCAGGTGGTCGCCGCCGCCGATCGCGCCGACCTGAACCCGGCGCCCGCCGGCCGCGCCGCCGCCGACCGGACCGACCGCGCCGGCCTCGGCCTCGGCGGTCTCGACCCTGCTGGTGACGGTGCGCCGACCGGGCCGTCCGACGGGCTGGACTCGCCGGCCGCGCAGGACGGTGGCGTGCGCCGGACGGTCCCGATCCGCCGGCTCGTCCCGGACCGGCACGGGATGACCCAGGCGCTGCGCACCGGCCGGCCCGCCCGGTCGCCGGACGGTACCCGGCTCGCGCTGCCGCTGGTGCTCGGCGGGCGCCCGGTCGCCGCGGTCTCCCTCGTCGCCGCCGAGGGCCGCGTCTACGCCGACGACGACCACCGCGTCATCGCCGAACTGGTCGACCGGGCCACCGTGGCGATCGGCAACGCCCGCCAGTACGAACACGAACGCGGCACCGCGGTGACCCTGCAGCGCAGCCTGCTGCCCCAGCAGCTGCCGCGGGTGCCCGGGCTCGCGGTCGCCTGGCGTTACCTGCCCGGCAGCGCCGGCGCGCTGGTCGGCGGCGACTGGTACGACGTCCTGCCCGTCGACGACGGCCGCGTCGCCCTGGTCATCGGCGACGTGATGGGCCACGGCATCCACGCCGCGGCGGCCATGGGCCAGCTGCGGGCCGCGGTGCGGGCGCACATCGTCGACCAGACCAGCCCCGGTGCCGTGCTCACCCTGCTCGACGCGGCGGCCTGCCGGTTGGAGCAGAGCCGTACCGCGACGGCGGCACTCGCGGTGTACGACCCGGCGGACGGCCGGCTCGTCCTCGCCTCCGCCGGGCATCTGCCACCGCTGCTGATCCCGCCGCGCGGACCGGCCCGGTATGTGCCGGTCGACCCGGGACCGCCGCTGAGCGCCGGTCTGCCGGACTACGCCGAGACGGAGCTGACCGTCGAACCGGGCAGCACGCTGCTGCTGTACACCGACGGTCTCGTCGAGGACCGGGCGCGCCCGTTCGACGAGGGCATGGAGCTGCTGCGCGCCTGCGTTCCCGTCGGCGGCAGCCCCGACGAGATCTGCGACCAGGCGCTGGCGGCGCTGGGCCGCTCCGCCGGCCACGAGGACGACACGGCGCTGCTCGCCGTCCGCTTCGGCGCCCGCCCCGCCCCGCTCTGCTGAGCGCCCCGGCTCGGCGGCACTCCGGCGAGCGGCGGGCTGTCAGGGTATCCTGACGGCCGTGGACGAGGACACCGGTCCCTGGCCGGAGGCACGCCGCGCCTGGCAACGGCTCGACGCCTGGCGGCACAGATCGTCATCGGCGACCCCCGCCGACGATCCGGACCGGGCCGGGGCTCCCCCGCCGGACCCGGCCGGCGCTCCCGGCGTGCCCGCGACGGACGCCGAGGCCGCGCTGACCGCGCTGTCCGACATCGGGCTGCTGCGCCGGCTGCTCGACCAGGCCGAACTCGACGCGGTGCGCTCCGCCCGCCGCGGCCGCCGGTCGTGGACGGAGATCGCCGTCCGGCTCGGCGTCACCCGCCAGTCCGCCTGGGAACGCTGGCGTGACCTCGACGAGACCCCGCCGGCCGAGGCCCGCGCCGCGCCGGCCGGCTCCCTGGACTCGCTCGCCGCCGACCTCGTCGAACGGGCCACCCGGGGCCTGCGGGCCGGCCGTGAGCCGGATCCGGAAGGGCTCCCGGCCCCGCCGAAGATGATCGACCGGGCGGCGCGCCGGTTGCGGTTGTCGGTCGTCGTGCCCGACGTGGTCGGCATGTCGTGGGAGGCCGCCCGCTATCGCCTCGTCGGCGTCGGGCTGGTGGGCGCCGAGCCGGGCGCCGGGCCGGGCGCCGGGCCGGACGCCGGGCCGGACGACTGGAAGGCGGCCGTCGACGAGGAGCCGCAGGGGGTGGTCACCGCCCAGATCCCGCAGGCCGGCGCCCGCGTTCCGGCCGGCTCCCTGGTCACCCTCTGGCTGAACCGCGGCGGCGGCTCGGCGGGCGTGCGCGAACCGCGCCGCCCCGGCCCCTCGCCTCGCTCGGCCCGGGTCCTGCGGCCCGAGCCCACCGACGAGGCCGTCGGCTGATCGCCCGCCCGGCGCGCCCCGCCGGGTCCGCGGCCCGCACTGCCGTTGCGGACCCGCGCGGGCGCCGCGGGCCACCATCAACACCGTTGATTATCTTGGTGGTCAACGATGGACGCGATCCTCGCCGCCCTCGCCCCGCCGTCACCGGCCCGGCGTGAGCCGCAGTAGGGACACGGTGGCGGTGCATCCGGGCGCCCGCGCCGAGCGGGTCGGCGCATGATGGAACGGTGGTCACGCACACGCGAATGTCCGGACAGGCCGGCGAGCTGCGGGACTGGCTTGGCAGCCAGGTGCTGCGCCGGGTCGCCGGCGCGGAGGGTCCGGCGCGGCGGGAACGGATCTTCGCTGCCGAGGGCGAGCGCTGGTTCGCCGACGACCGGCCCATCCGGCGCGTGCACGCGGACGCGTCGATGTTCGTCGGTGGGCTGCGGGCGCTGCTGCTTCAGTCGCTGCACCCGCTGGCGATCGCCGGCGTCGCGCAGCACTCGGACTACCGCCACGACCCGTGGGGCCGCCTCCAGCGCACCAGCTTCTTCCTGGCGGCCACGACGTTCGGCCCGGCCGAGGAGGCCGAGCAGGCCGTCGGGCGGGTGCGGGCCGTGCACCGCCGCGTGCGCGGCGTCGCCCCGGACGGGCGGACCTACGCCGCCTCCGATCCGCATCTCATGCGCTGGGTGCACGTGGCCGAGGTCGACAGCTTCCTCGCCGCCTACCAGCGCTACGGCGCCCACCGGCTGAGCCCGGCCGAGTGCGACGGGTACGTCGCCGACACGGCGTTCGTCGCCGAGCGGCTCGGCATCCCCGATCCGCCGCGCACCGCGGCGCGGCTCGCGCTGGCCCTGCGGGAGTTCCGCCCGGAACTCGCCGGGACGCCGCAGGCCCGCTCCGCGGCCCGCTACCTGCTGCTCCAGGCCCCGCTGCCGCTCGCCGCGCGCCCTCCGTACAGCGCGCTGGCCGGCGCCGCCGTCGGGCTGATGCCGGCGTGGACGCGCTGGCCCCTGCGCCTGCCCTACCTGCCCGCCGTGGACGCCACCCTCGGCCGCGCCGCCGGCCTCGGCATCATCACGACCATCCGCTGGGCCACCCGGTCCGCCGGATCGCCGCCGCCCCACGTCCGCCGAGGCGAGGCGCGCGACCCTGGCCCGTCCGCCATGGACGAGCAGACCTGACTTGTCGGCCGTGGACGACGGAGAGCGGCCGCGCCCACCCGGTCCCTGGCACGGTCACCGCCCGCAACGGCCAGCCTGCCCGTTTCGTCCGATGTCTGCGCGTCAGCGGGACCACGTGGTTCCTCTGTACGGTTTCCCGCCTGATTTGTCCGTACAGAGCCATACAGAGCACGTAGAGAGCGACCAGAGCGACACGCGGGCAAGATCACCAAGGTCGGCACCGACCGCGCACAGTGATCCCCCGCGGTGGCCCGCTCATGCCTGGACGCGGGTGCGCGGCGGGCTAGCGGCGTTCGAAGACCCAGGCGGCGGCGATCGCGGCGCCGACGATGACGGCGACGAGCAGGATGCCGGCGAGGACGAAGTAGCCGACGGTCGCGACCAGCGCGATGAGGATCGGCAGGCCGGCGGCCAGCAGGTAGGGCCCGCGCGTGCGCACGGGGGTGTTGACGAGCGCGAACGCCCGGCGCGGACCGGTCGTGCGGGCCACGTGCAGCTCGTCGGACACCGTCGGCATGAGCCGGATCGTGTTCCAGCTCAGGGCGACGAACGCGAGCGTGAGCACCAGCGCGTACAGGAATCCGAAAGCGTGGCCGAAGGCGCTGAACGAGGCGCCGGCCGCGGCGACGGTGATGACCAGCGGGATGTACCAGGCAGTGGTGCGATCCTGGCGGGCCTGGCCGGCCAGGCGCCGCGCCTGGGCGAAGCGGTCCGCGCGCCGGCGGGTGCCGCGGCGGCCCGGGTCCGCCGACTCGCCGTAGTAGCCGTCTGTCATGATCCCTCGACTCCCCTCCACGCGGGCTGCCAGCAGGACCCGCACCCCGCGGGGACATGTCGCGGCACCCCACGCCATTGTCCTCCACGAAGCCGCCGGCGGGGTGGAGATCGCCCGGGCTTCCCACCGTCGGGCGGCGGTAGCGTGGGGGTCAATGTGCCGCAACATCACCGAGCTGCGAGGTCTCGAGCCCGCGGCGACGGACGAGGAGATCGAGGCGGCTGCCCGCCAGTTCGTCCGCAAGGTCAGCGGCGTCCGTCGCCCCTCACCAGCGTATGACGCCGCCGTGGACAGTGCCGTCGCCGAGGTCGCCGCCTCGGTGCACCGGCTGCTGGACACCCTGCCCGCCCGCCGCCAGCCTCCCGCGACCGTGCCGCCGCTGCGCCGTCCCGAGGTGCGGGCCCGACTCGGCCGCTGAGGCCCCGGCCTGGCCCCGGCTCGCCGGTCGCGGCCCACTCTCCGGACCCGGCCACGGCTGCGCTCTCCAGGCTGGCCGCGGCCCGCTCTCGGGGCCGACCAC
Source organism: Frankia sp. AgB32 (assembly GCF_023243045.1). Classification (GTDB taxonomy): domain Bacteria; phylum Actinomycetota; class Actinomycetes; order Frankiales; family Frankiaceae; genus Frankia. The sequence continues at coordinate 5,998 of NZ_JALKFX010000244.1, read as the reverse complement.
GAACCCACTGTCCGGACCAGCGGCCGGGGGCCGGCCGGGGCTGGGCGGCCAGGCGCCAGATCGGGTCGGGTCGGGTCGGGTCGGTCAGCGGCCTTCGAGAGCCGCGCGGGAGCGTCGCCGGCGGTTGCCCGAGTCGACGAGCCGCTCGGGCTGACGTCCGGCGACCGCGTCGGCGCGGTCGGTGGCGACGCTGTCGGCGATCAGTTCACGGGTTCGGTTCTGGTCCTTGTTGTCGAGGCCGGTCAACAGACTGTCGAACACGCTCACCCTGGCTCCTCCGCATGATGTCTCGGCGGGTCCGATACCGCCTACATCAGCCTTTCCCCGTGTCGCCGGCATAAAGCATGCGATGTGCGCCGAACACCCCCGCGCGCCGAAATACCCACCCTGACCTGGGCTTTCGTCTCGCAATCGAGCGCCAACGCGGCGCCGCGGGCGGGTGTGCGTCCGCCGGTGCCGGGAACACCCGGCCTAGGGGGTGATGCTCGATGACGGTCACGGCCGCCGCCCGGCCCGGGCCCCCGACAGTCGACGCACCGGTGCCGTCCACGTCGGTGATCGACCTGCTCGGCGTGCTGCGCCGCCGGCTCGGCATGGACACCGCCTGGCTGGGCCGGGTCGACGGCGATCGGCTGACCATCCAGGTGCTCGCCGGGACCGGGTCGTCCTTCCAGCTCGTGCGGGGCTCGACGATGCTCCTGCGTGGCAGCCTGTACGACCGGGTCCTGCACGACGGGCAGCCGGTGCTCGTGCCCGACACCCGGGCCGATCCGCGCACCAGCACCAGTCGCGTCATCCGCGAGCTGGAGATCGGCAGTTTCGCGGCCGCGCCGGTCGTCGACGACACCGGTCAGATCTACGGCGTGCTCGGCGCCCTGGCCCACCAGGCCCAACCCCTGCTACGGGACCGTGACGCCCGGTTCCTGGGCATGGTCGCGGCAACGTTGCGGGGGCCGCTGACCGATCTGCGCCAGACGTGGGCGAGGCGCGCCCGGGTGTGGGCGAACGTCAGCCGGGTGCTGGACCGCGGCGGCCCGGAACTGGTCTTCCAGCCGGTGTTCGACCTGCGGCGACATCGCATCGTCGGGGTGGAGGCGCTGGCCCGGTTCCCCGACGGGCGCGATCCCGCCAGCTGGTTCGCCGCGGCCGCCACGGTGGGGCTCGGCGTCGAGCTGGAGCTCGCCGCGATCCGCGGCGCGCTGGCCGTGCTCCCCCACCTGCCGGCGCGGATCGGTCTCGCGGTCAACTCCTCCGCGGCGACCGTGTCGGCCGGGTTGATCGAGCTCGTGCAGGACAGCGACGCCGACCGGCTCGTGGTGGAGATCACCGAGCATGAGCGGATCGCGAACACCCCGGTGGTCGTCGACGACCTCGACCGCCTTCGTCGCCTCGGCATCCGCTTCGCCGCGGACGACGTCGGCGCCGGCTACGCCGGACTGGAACAGCTCGTCCGACTCCACCCGGAGATCATCAAGATGGACTGCGCGCTGACCAGGGGCATCGACGTCGATCCCGCGCGGCGCGCGGTGGCCGCGGGCCTGGCCCACGTCGCCGAGGAGATCGGCGGCAGTGTGATCGCCGAGGGGATCGAGACATCCGGGGAGCTGCGGGCCATCCGCGGCACCGGCATCCGGTTCGGCCAGGGCTTCCTGCTCGGTTTGCCCGCCCGGGCGCTGTCCGATGCCGTCAATCCCGTCGGCGCGTGACCGCGGCGATCCGCCGGCCGGACGACGGTCGGTTCGACGTTGCTGCGAGGTTGGTCCGAGGTCAGTCGGACCAACGTGACCAGCCGGGGGTCTGCTCCGCGTCCCACGGCCGGCGGGAGGCCGACGACTCCGACTGCGACGGGCCCGACCGCGCCGACGCGCGGTCGGAGATGCCGGTTCCCCGGCGTGTCCCGCCGGTGCGGGCGGGAGCGGCGGTGTGAGCGGGAGCGGCGGTAGCGGCGTCGCGGGAGTGTCGTGTGGAGGCGCGTCGTCGCCCGCCCGTCGAGGGCTGCGGCGAGGTGGCGGCGCCCCGGCCGTGGCGTGCGCCGCCGCCGGTGGCCTGCGCTCCGCCCGCCTTCTGTCGCGCGATCGGCACCGTGATCCGCGGCCTGCGTGCCTCGTCCGGGTCGCCCGCGGGCGATCCGGCGGCGCCGCCGGGGTTGGTCGCCTGGGCGTGGCGCCGGGCGACGCGGCCGGTTGCGCCGGCACCGGTCCGGTTCGCGCCCGTGGACCTCGACCGGGTGGTGACGGCGTCGCCCCGCCCGCCCAGGCCCACGAGGTGGACCAGGGCCGGCAGCAGGATCACCCGCACGACCAGCGCGTCGAGGATCACGCCGACCGACAGTCCGACGCCGAGCAGTTTCATGATCCGCACATGTTGGGCGGCGAGCGACAGGAACACCGCCACCATGATCATGTTGGTGGCGACCACGACGTGGCCGACGTCGGCGTGACGGCTGCTGATCGCCTGGGTCTGGTTGCGCTCCCCCGCCGCGCCCCACAGCCTGCTCAGCATCGTCAGGTGCATGCCGATCGCCAGGCCGAACACGATGATCATGACCAGGCCGAGGACGAACGGTTCGATCGGCCCGGACCGCACGCCCATCGCGGCGGTGAACCGGCCGTCGACGAAGATGGTGGTGATCACCCCGAGGGTCGCCGCGAGGGCCAGCAGGCTGGCGGCCATCACCGCGATGCTGTGCCGCACCGAGCGCAGCGCGATCAGGACGGTCAGCCCGAGCATGGCGAGTTCCAGGCCGATGAAGACCGGCAGGATCTGGGTGAACCGGGCCGACGCGTCGTCGAAGATCGCGGTCTGGCCGCCGATGTAGACCTTCAGGGCGGTGCCCTCGGTGGCGGCCGGCACCGTCTTCGTCCGCAGCTGGTGGATCAGCTGGCTGACCGTCCTGGCGCGCGGCGCGTCGTGCGGGATGACCTGGATCATCTCGCCGTCGACCTTGTCGTTGCGCAGCGAGATGAAGGAGCGTTGCACCCCGGGGGTGGCCATGAGGGCGTCGACCAGGTGGGTCGAGGCCTGCGGCGGCGAGGCGGCGAGGCCCGTGGCGACGACGACGATCGGGCTGTTGAGCCCGGGGAAGAACTCGTCGCTGATCACGTCGAAGGCCCGCCGGGTGGTGGTGGAGGTCGCGTCGACGCCGCCGTCGGAGCCGCCGAGGCGCAGGCCGACCACGGGCAGCGCGAGCACCACCAGCAGCAGCACCGCCGCGCCGGCGTAGATCCGCGGGTGGCGGCCCAGCGCGCCGGCCCACCAGGACCGCAGGCCCGGGCGCACCGGCAGGCCGGCGCCGGTGGCGCGAAGCTGGGTGCGCTCGACCCAGACGAGCAGGCCGCGCCCGGCGATGCGCAGCATCGCCGGGAGCAGGGTGGCGATGGCGAGGATGCTCACCACGGCGGTGGCGAAGCCGGCCAGGGCGAGGCCGGCGAACGTGTTGAGGTGCAGCGCGCTGGTCGCCAGCATGACCAGCGCGAGGACGAGCCCGCCGCCGAGGGTCGCCCGGCCGGGCCGGCGCATCGCCGCCCGCACCGCGTCGGGCGGGGCCAGGCCGGCCCGCAGGCCGTTCTGGGCGCGGTTGACGATGACCACGGCGCTGCCCAGGCTCATCCCGAACGCCAGCACCACGGCGAGCAGCGGCGCCAGTGCCATCATGCTGGCCCGGTGCGAGAGCAGGGTGACGGCGACGATCGACCCGACCACGGAGGCCATGCCGGCCAGCGCGCACACCGCCACGGCCGCGGGTGAGCGGACCGTCAGGGCCAGCAGGACCAGCGCGATGGCGAGCCCGATCAGAATCGGCCCCGGCGAGATCGCGGCCTGCGTGACCGCGGTGGATCCCGGGCCGATGACGTCGACCTGAAGGTCCGGGCCGTTGTAGGCGGCGATGATGTCCATCAGGTGGTGGATCGCGACGGTGTCCGGCGCGGTCGCCGAGCCCTTCATGAGCACCGCGAAGATCAGCGCGTGGCCGTCCGCGCTCAGCGGCGAGCCACCGATCGGCACCGCGCCGGCGGGGCTGTAGGGATCGAACGCGCCCGCCACACCGGGGATCCTGCCGATCCGGGCGATCATCTCGGCGACCCGGGTACGAACCTCGGGCTCCTGCACAGTGCCCTGGCGGGCCCGCACGGTGACCGTCTCGTTGTCCGGCAGCCCGTTGCCGTTGAGGACCTTGCCCACGAGGTCGAGCGCGTGCGCGGACTCGGCGCCGGCGTTGCCGAGGTCCAGGCTGTACCGCGAGCCGACGTCCTGGACGGCGGTCAGCCCGGCGATCATCGCCACGAGCCACACCGCCACGACGAGCCAGCGGTTCCGCTGGCACCAGCGGACCAGTAGCGCCACGAACCTCTCCTCGACACAGACCCGAGAATGGGCAGTTTGGGTGGAATGGGCAATTTTATCCCATCGCCAATCTGGCCCGGCGATCGCGCGGCGTCAACGCGATCTGTCGGTGCGACGCTGAGATCGGCACTCCGGTGGCGGCCGGGGGCACCAGTTCGAGGGTTCGCGGTCACCCGCGACGAATCCCTCAGCTGCCCACTGGCAACTGCCTGCCAGCGTCGACCGAAAAGCAACACCGTGTGCATTAATTGCCACATCAACGCTCTTGGGCTGCTATCCGCCGCTTTTCGCAACGAGGGAACAACGGACATGTGACGATCGGTCCCGCCAACCCCCCGCTCCGCTGGAGCTGGCACCGAAAGGACGGACGTCCCGATGTCGGTCACCGAAACCGTGCGCACCGAGAGCGACCAGGACCTGCCCTCGTTCCCGTTCCCGGACACCTTCTCCCCGCACCCCTCCGGACACCTGGCGGAACTGGCCCGGGCGGCGCCGGCGCACCGGGTCCGGTTCGGCCCGGGACAGGTGCCGATCTGGCTGGTCGTCCGGTACGCGCCGGCCCGTGCGATGCTCGCCGACCCGCGCTTCTCCCGCACCCGCACGCTCGCGTTCAACCCGCCGCTGACCGCCGGCCAGATCCCCGACCCCAACTCGCTGCTCTGGCTCGACCCGCCGGCGCACACCCGGATCCGCCGCCTGGTCAACGCCGGGTTCGCCCACCGCCGCATCGAGCGGATGCGGGCGGGGATCGCTGCCACGGCCCGCGCCCGCATCGACGCGATGATCGCCCAGGGTGCGCCCGGCGACCTGCGCGACCTCGCCTTCCACCTGCCGATCGAGGTGATCTGCGAGCTGCTCGGCGTGCCCGACCTCGACCGGGAGAAGATTCGCACCTGGAGCGCGTCGCTGTTCCGTTTCCACCTCGACCCGCAGGGGGCCGCGGCGGGTCTGGGCGCGCTGTACGGCTACCTCGGTGAGCTGGTCCGCGCGCGGCGGGCGGCGCCGCCCGCCGACGGCGAGCCCACCGGCCTGCTCGACGTCATCCTCGCCGCCAACGACGAGCAGGCCGCGGCGGCCGACGGCGATCCCCTGACCGACGCGGAGCTGCACTCGCTGGCCATGACACTGCTCATCGGCGGTTTCGAGACGACCGGCGGCGTCATCAGCAACGTGATCACCACTCTGCTGACCGACCGGTCCCACTGGGAGTCGCTCGTCGCCGACCGCGCCCAGTTGCCGACGGCGGTCGAGGAGCTGCTGCGCTACCACCCGCTGTCGATGACGTTCCCGCGGGTCGCGACCGAGGACGTCGACCTGGGTGGCTTCGTGGTGCGCGCCGGCGAGGTCGTGGTGGTACCGCTGGCGGCCATGAGCCGCGACCCCGAGGTCTTCGCCGACCCCGACCGGCTCGACCTCACCCGCGAGCCCGTCACGAACCTGACCTTCGGTCACGGCCCGCACCACTGCATCGGCGCCCACCTGGCCCGGGTGGAGCTGACCGAGACCCTCGCGGCGCTGCTGGACAAGCTGCCCGAGCTGCGCCTCGCGGTGCCCGCCGACGAGCTGAACTACGAGCTCAAGGCGCCGATCGGCCGTCCGGAGACACTGCCCGTCCGCTGGTGAGACACCCCGCCGGCCGGGCCCTTACCCGGCC
>NZ_JALKFX010000243.1:12697-14569 GCF_023243045.1 Frankia sp. AgB32 | reverse complement strand
GGGGGGCGGCGGGCGCCCGGGGGGCCCGCCCCCCCCGGGGGGCGCCGCCGCCGGGCCCCCCCGCGGGGGGGCGGGGGGCGGCGGCGGTCGCGGAGGCGGTGGCGCTGGGAGTCGGATGGTCCGTCATGCGGGCGGTGACCTCACTCGTCCGGATCAAGGATGCGGGGCACCCGGAAGCGGCCGCCCTGCGCCGCCGGGGCCGCGGCCAGGGCATCCGCGGCGGGCAGGGACGGCCGGGCGACGTCCGGGCGGAACACGTTCGTCAGCGGCACGGCGTGGCTGGTCGGCGGGATGTCGGCCGCCGCGACCTCGGCGACCCGGGCGACCGCCGACAGGATCGCCTCGAGCTGCGGCGCGAGCGCGTCGAGCTCGTGGTCGGTCACCGATATCCGCGACAGCCGGGCGAGATGGGCTACCTCGTCCCGCGTGATCCCCATGGCGTGTGGCCCCTTCGTGGGCGGCGGGCCGGGCGGCCCGCGACTGGTCGTACGCGCCGCGGGCGGCCCGTCCCCGGGACGGCCGGGAGCTCTGTGGGCTGACAGTCCAGGTGACTGACGGTCCGGGTGGCTGACAGTCCGGGACGGCCGGGCGACGCGCCGCGTCGGCGTGATGTCATCGTACGGGCCGGCCGGCGGCCGGAGCGGAGCGCGGCCTCGCCGGCTGGCCGCTCGCCGCCGCACGGCCCACCGCGGCCGGGCCGCGGATCGCCGCCGGGCCGATCCCCGCCGGCGCGACGCGCCCGGCTTCGTCGGCGAACGCCGCCCGTTTCCGTGGAGCCGCAGGTGGACGCGGCGATCCGTCATCTCGGTGTGACCGGTCAGCCATGCAGCGGACACACTCTTTGTGCATGCTCAGCTACATGTCGCACCTGATGCGGGTGGTGTTACCGGACCGCCCGGGGACCCTCGGCGCGGTCGCCACCGCGCTGGGCGCGGCCGCCATCGACATCCTCAGCGTCACCGTCGTGGAGCGCGGACCCGTCGGCGCGGTGGACGATCTGCTCGTCGTGCTGCCGCCGGGCGGGCTGGCCGACCGGGCGCTGAGCGCCGCGCAGTCGGTGCCGGGGGTCGTCGTCGAGTCGCTGCGGCCCTTCCTCGCCGACGGCGGCGGGGTGGCTGACGACCTGGACCTCGTCGACGCGTTGACCGACCAGCCGCGCGACGCCGCCGCGACGCTGACCGAACTCGCCCCCTGCGTGTTCAACGCCGACTGGGCAGTGCTGCTCGAACATGTCGACGAGCACGACGTGCGGATCCGGGAGACCTCGGTCGGCGCCCCCGCGCTCGGCGGCGACGATCTCGGCGTGCCCGAGCGGCTCCGGCTGGTGCCACCCTGGCTCCCACTGGACCGGGCGCGGCCTGTCGACGCCAGCGAGGGCGGCCTGCCGCCGCGCTGGCAGGCGATGAGCATGGCGCTGGCCGCCGCGCCGGTGGGCCGCGACCAGCTGGTGATCCTGCTCGGTCGGCCTGGCGGACCCGCCTTCCGCGGCACCGAGATCAGCCGCCTGGCCCACCTCGCCGGCATCGCCGCGAGCCTGACCGGACCGTCCCAGTAGCGGCACCGGCGGATCCCGAAGTGCCCCGGAGCGGCTGGGTGGCCGTTACGGCCGCGCCGGCCGGCTCCGGGGCATCGACAGTCGGGTGCGGGGTCTCGGTCGTCAGCCCAGCGCGGGGGCGAGGTTGGTGCGTCGATCGGCCAGGATCTGCTGAGTGGTCCAGGTCGATCCGGACAGCCGGGACCAGTAGATGTGGTTGTCGGTCCCGACCCCACGCCACGCCATCACGAGTTCCCCGGCGCTGTTGTGCGAGAGCGCCGGTGCCGCTTCAGTGCGTCGGTCAGCGAGGATCTGCTGGGCGCTCCAGGTCGACCCGG
>NZ_JALKFX010000243.1:0-12602 GCF_023243045.1 Frankia sp. AgB32 | reverse complement strand
CCCGGACAGCTGTGACCAGTAGAGGTGGTTGTCGGTCCCGACCCCTTCCCAGGCCATGACGAGCCGACCGGCGCCGTCATAACCCAGCGCGGGGGCGACGTCGGTACGCCGGTCAGCGAGGACCTGCTGGGCGCTCCAGGTCGATCCGGACAGCCGGGACCAGTAGATGTGGTTGTCGGGCGCGGCACCACGCCACGCCATCACGAGTTCTCCCGCGCTGTTGCGGGACAGCGCCGGTGCCGCGTCGGTACGCCGGTCAGCGAGGACCTGCTGGGTGGTCCAGGTCGACCCGGACAGCTGTGACCAGTAGAGGTGGTTGTCGGTCCCGACCCCTTCCCAGGCCATGACGAGCCGACCGGCGCCGTCATAGCCGAGCGCCGGAGCGCGGTTGGTGCGTCGATCGGCCAGCACCTGCTGGGCGCTCCAGGTCGACCCGGACAACCGGGACCAGTAGAGGTGGTTGTCGTCCCCAGCACCACGCCACGCCATCGTGAACTGTCCCGCGCTGCTGCGGACGATTCCCGGTGCCGCTTCGGTACGCCGGTCGGCGAGGACCTCCTGGTTGCTCCAGGTCGACCCGGACAGCCGGGACCAGTAGAGGTGGTTGTCGGACTCGACGCCTCGCCACAGCATCACGGCGGCGGGCGGGGTCTGGGCCAGTGCCGGCGTTGCCACCAGGGCGGCCAGGGCTGTCGCGAGCAACAGCATCGCGGCGGTCACCCAGGTCCTGGTACGGCTGAGGCGCATACGGTTCCTTCCCGCGGCTGATCGGACCACGGCCCCCGACGCCGGCGGCCGCCACGGCGAGGCGGTACCGACAGTCGTGAGGTCGCGGCGGACGGTCAGAACTTTCGACCGCCTTCATCGTGGCCGCGACTACGGAAGGTGCCATCAGGGCCAGCACCGGTCTTCGCCCGGTGGCGCCATGTGCCGGCACCGATGCGACGAGCTCCGCGGACAGCCACCGTCGGGACGGCCGGCGGCGGAGCCTCAGACGTTCATGGACCGGCGGTCGAGCCGTTTCCCGGCTGTTCGGCAGCCGACGCGCCCCGCGCCGGCTCGCTCCCGGCCGGCTCGTCGGGGGCCGACTCGTCCGCGACGGTGGTCGCGACCTCGCGGGCGGCGTCCGCGCCGCGGTCCAGCAGCACCACGAAGCCGGCCTCGTCCAGCACCGGCACGCCCAGACTGCGCGCCTTGTCGTACTTCGACGCGCCCGGATCGGCGCCGATGACGACGAACGCCGTCTTCTTGCTCACCGAGCCGGTGACCTTCCCGCCGCGGGCCTGGACCGCCTCCGTCGCGCGGTCGCGGCTCCAGTCGGGCAGCGTGCCGGTGATGACCACGGACAGGCCGTCCAGCGGGCGCGGGCCCTCGTCGGCCCCGGCGTCGGCGAGACAGGCGCCGCCGGCGGCGATGCGGGCCACGATGTCGCGGTGCCGCTCGTCGGCGAACCAGTCGACCACGGCACCGGCGATCGTCGGGCCGACGCCCTCGACGGCGGCGAGCGTCTCGGCGGGGGCGGCGGCGATCGCGTCGAGCGAGCGCAGCTCCCGGGCCAGCGCCTGGGCCGCGGTGGGCCCGACATGGCGGATGGACAGGCCGACGAGCAGCCGCCACAGCGGGCGGTGCCGGGCCACCTCCACCCCGCCGAGGATCTTCTCGATCTTCTTCTGGCCGAAGCCGCGCAGGCCCTCGAACGACTCCGCGCTCAGGTGGAACACATCGCCGATGTCGTGCACCCGGTCGGCTTCGAGCAGGGCGATCGCCGTCTCGTACCCGAGTCCGTCGATGTCCAGCGCGCCCCGGGAGGCCAGATGGAAGATCGATTCACGGAGCTGCGCCGGGCAGCCGTAGGTGTTCGGGCAGCGGATGTCGACCTCGCCCTCGGGGCGCACCAGTTCCGTGCCGCACTCCGGGCAGTGGGTGGGCATCACGAACGCCCGCTCGGTGCCGTCACGCAGGTCGACGACCGGGCCGACGATCTCCGGGATGACGTCGCCGGCCTTGCGCAGCACGACCGTGTCCCCGATGAGGACGCCCTTGCGCCCGACCTCGTCGATGTTGTGCAGGGTGGCGAGCCCGACCGTGGACCCGGCGACCAGCACCGGCTCCAGCTCGCCGAACGGCGTCACCCGGCCCGTGCGCCCGACGTTGACCCGAATGTCGCGCAGCCGGGTGGTGACCTCCTCCGGCGGGTACTTGAAGGCCACCGCCCAGCGCGGCGCCTTCGACGTCGACCCGAGGCGCCGTTGCAGCGCGAACGCGTCGACCTTGACGACCACCCCGTCGATCTCGTGCTCGACGTCGTGCCGGGACTGCCCCCAGCGGTGCAGGTAGGCCAGCACGTCGGGCACGGAGGCCAGCACCTCGAAATGGGCGGACACCGGCAGGCCGAACTCGGCGAACCGGGCGTAGGCGGCCGACTGGGAGGCCGCGTCGAACCCGCGGTGCGCGCCGCGGCCGTGGACGATCATGTCGAGCGGCCGGCCCGCGGTGACCCGCGGGTCCTTCTGCCGCAGCGAGCCCGCCGCGGCGTTGCGGGGGTTGGCGAACGGCTTGCCGCCGGCCTCGACGAGCGACGCGTTGAGCTCGGTGAACCGCGCGGTGGGAAAGAAGACCTCCCCGCGCACCTCCAGCAGCTCGGGCACGCCCGCCCCGCGCAGCCGGGTCGGCACGCTCGCCAGCGTGCGGATGTTCGGGGTGATGTCCTCCCCCGTCCGCCCGTCGCCGCGGGTCGCGGCGCGCACCAGCCGGCCGGACTCGTAGACGAGGTCCACCGCGAGCCCGTCGATCTTGAGCTCGCACAGCCACGCGTCGATCCCGCTCTCCCGGGCCGCGCGCGCCGCCCACTGGTGGAACTCGTCGTCGTCGAAGACGTTGTCGAGCGAGAGCAGCCGTTCGAGATGCTCCACCGGGGTGAACAGGGTGGAGTAGGAGCCGGCGACCTTCTGCGTCGGCGAGTCCGGCGTGCGCAGGTCGGGATGGCGCTCCTCCAGCGCGGTGAGCTCCCGCATCAGCCGGTCGTACTCGACGTCGGCGACCGTCGGCGAGTCCAGCACGTAGTAGCGGTACGCGTGCTCGTCCAGCTCGCGGGCGAGCTCCGCGGCCCGCGCGCGATCCGCCGCGGACGCCTCCTCGACGCCCTCGGCCGGCGCCTGACCCCGCGCCGCCGCCGGCAGGTCGTCGGCCTCGGCCGCGTCCGCTTGCGCGCGGCCCGGCTCCTCGTCCCGCGGGGCGTCCACGGAGGTGCTCATCGCGGCGAGTCCACCAGGACCTGGGCCGCGCGGCGGCAGTGCCGCAGGATGGCGACGGCGTCCTGCACGCCGAATCCGGCGAGGCCACACGCGGGTGACACGGCGACCACCTCCCCAAGCTGCTCGGGCGGGAACCCGAGGCGGTTCCACAGTGTTCTGACCGGCTCGACGGTACGACGGACGTCCGACAGGTTCGGGACGCCGCCGGCGGTGGGGACCAGCCCCGCGATCAGCCGGCCGCCGGTGTCCACGAACTCGCCGACGGCGTCGTCGGCGTTCCCGAGCAGCGCGGCGTCCACCCCGGCGAAGTCCATCCCGGCGGCCCGCAGCGCCGCCAGCGGCACCTCGGCAGCGCAGCAGTGCACCCCGACCGCCGTGACCGCCGGCACCGCCCGCGCCGCCGCGGCGATCTCCCGCAGCCGCGCCACGACCAGGCCCTCCTCGACGGCGCGCACCACCGAGAAACCGCTGGGGGTGCGCACGTGGCCGGCGAGGACCGCCGGCAGCGACGGCTCGTCGAGCTGGACGACCAGGCGCGCCCCCGGCACCCGGCGGGCCAGGTCGGCGAGGTGCTCGGCGAGGCCCGCGGCCAGCGCCTCGCCGACGTCGCGGGTCGCCCCGGCGTCGGACAGCGCCTTGTGCCCGCGCGGCAGCTCCACCTGCGCGGCGAGCGTCCACGCGCCGGTCACCGCGACCTTGAGCGGGCCCTCGTAGCCCGCGCCGGTCTCCACCAGCGCGTCCAGGTCGTGCACGAGGAAGTCACGGGCGCGGCGCAGGTCCAGGCCGGGCCGGGGCACCAGCCGCCAGCCCGCCGGCTGCAGGTCGACCGGCAGGTCGAGCAGGATGGCGGCACCTCGGCCGATCATGGCCGCCCCCGGGCCGCGGGCCGGCAGTTCCGGCAGGAACGGGAAGTCCGCCACCTCGCCGAACACCAGCTTCTGCGCCTCGACCGGGTCGGTCCCGGGCAACGAGCCGACGCCGGTGGCGGCCCCCGCCGGCCACGGCGACACTGCCGCGGCCGAGCCGCTCATCCACGCCCCGCACACACATAGAGCTTCATGGCGCCATTCTGGCCGACATCGGGCCCGCCCGACCCGCGGCACCGGCCGCGCCGCGCGCCGCGGCGCCGCGCGGGCGCGCGCATCCGCCGCTCAGCCGCCGATGGCGCGGATGTGGCCGCCGCCCAGGACCCGGTCGCCGTCGTAGAGCACGACCGCCTGCCCCGGGGCGGTCCCCCGCACGGGGGCGGCGAGGGTGACCACGAGCTCGTCGCCGCGCGCCGCGGCCTCGGCGGGCACCACGTCGCCGTGCGCGCGCACCTGGGCCTGGCAGGCCAGCACGCCCTCGTGCGGCCAGGCCGCGCGGTCGGCGACGAGCCGGTGGACGTCGAGCGCCTCGGCGGGGCCGACCGTGACCGTCGAGGTGACCGGGGAGATGTCGAGCACGTAGCGGGGACGCCCGTCGGGCGCCGGGCGACCGAGCCCCAGGCCTCGGCGCTGGCCGACGGTGAACGCGAACGCGCCGTCGTGCTCGCCGAGGGTCTCGCCGGTGCCGGCGTCCACGATGGGACCGGGCCGGGAGCCCAGCCGGTCCCGCAGCCAGCCGCCGGTGTCACCGTCGGCGATGAAACAGATGTCGTGACTGTCCGGCTTGTCCGCGACCGCGAGCCCACGCTCGGCCGCCTCCCGGCGGACCTGCGTCTTCGTCGAGTCGCCGAGCGGGAAGCGGGCGGCGGCGAGCTGGGCGGGCCGCAGCGTGCCGAGCACGTAGGACTGGTCCTTGTCCGGATCGACGCTGCGGCGCAGCGTGCCGTCCGGGTCGAGCCGGGCGTGGTGGCCGGTGACGACCGCGTCGAACCCGAGCGCCAGCGCCCGGTCGAGGACGGCGGCGAACTTGATCCTTTCGTTGCAGCGCACGCACGGGTTGGGGGTGCGGCCCGCCGCGTACGACTGGACGAAGTCCTCGATGACGTCGGTCTCGAACCGCTCGGCGAGATCCCACACGTAGAACGGGATGCCGAGCACATCGGCGGCGCGGCGAGCGTCGCGGGCGTCCTCCAGCGTGCAGCAGCCGCGCGCGCCGGTCCGGTCCGACTCCGGCGCGCGGGACAACGCCAGGTGCACCCCGGTGACATCGTGCCCGGCGTCGACCGCCCGCGCGGCGGCGACGGCGGAGTCGACCCCGCCGGACATCGCGGCCAGCACCCGCATCAGACCGTCCCCTCCTCGTTTCCCTCCACCGAGCGTTCCCCCGGCCGGTCCGGCGGATGCTCAGCCGCCGGTGACCGCCGTGAGCGCGCCGGCCCGGCTCGCCCGTTCGACCACCGGGCCGATCGCCGCGACGACGGCATCGACGTCCGCCGCCCGCGACGTGTGGCCTAGGGAGAACCGCAGCGACGCGCGGGCGTGTTCCTCGCCCGCTCCCATCGCGAGCAACACGTGCGAGGGCCGGGCTACTCCCGCCGAGCAGGCCGAACCCGTCGAGCATTCGATGCCGCGCGCGTCGAGCAGCATCAGCAGGGAGTCGCCCTCGCAGCCGGGAAAGCTCAGATGGGCGTTGCCGGGCAGCCGCCCGGGCTCGCCGGGCCTGGCCGCCAGCGGCGGCCCGTTGAGGACCGCGCCCGGCACCCGTTCGCGGATCCGGTCGACCAGGTCGTCACGCAGGGCGGACAGCCGGGCGCGCTCCGCCGGCGCCTGCGCGCGGGCGGCCGTCGCGGCAGCCGCGAAGGCCGCCACCCCGGCGGTGTTCAGCGTTCCGGACCGGATGTCCCGCTCCTGGCCGCCGCCGTGGGTGAGCGGTTCGAGCGCGAGGCCGCGGCGCACGACGAGCGCGCCGACACCGACCGGGCCGCCGACCTTGTGCGCCGAGATCGTCGCGGCGTCCGGCCCGTCCCCGCCGACCTCGACCGGGATCTGGCCGAAGGCCTGCACCGCGTCGGTGTGGAACGGCAGCCCGTGACGGTGCGCGACGGCCGCGAGCTCCGCCACCGGCTGGATCGTGCCGACCTCGCTGTTCGCCCACATCACCGACACCACGGCGACGGACTGCGGGTCGCGGGCGATCGCCGCGGCCAGCGTCTCCGGATGCACCAGGCCGGTGGCGTCGACGTCGAGCAGCTCCACCTCGGCGCCCTGCGCGTCGCCCAGCCAGCGCACGGTGTCCAGCACCGCGCGATGCTCGACCGCGCTGACCAGCACCCGGCGCCGCGCCGGATCGGCGCCGCGTCGCGACCAGTAGAGGCCTTTCAGCGCGAGGTTGTCGCTCTCCGTGCCGCCGCCGGTGAACACCACGTCGGACGGGCGGGCGCGCAGCATCTCGGCCAGCGCCTCCCGGGACTCCTCGACGATCCGCCGGGCCCGGCGGCCACTGGCGTGCAGCGACGACGCGTTGCCGGTGTCCGCGAGCACCGCGGTGTACGCGGCGAGCGCCTCCGGTCGCATCGGCGTCGTCGCTGCATGGTCGAGGTAGGTCACGGAGTAAAGGGTAATCGCGCGGGGCTGGGCGGCGCGGGCACGTCGATCACATGGCCGGCGTCGACCGGCGGCGGCGCGAGCGGTTCGGCAGGGGCGGCAGCAACGGCTCCACCGTGGCGCCGGCCAGGCAGCCGGCCCAGACCCCGGCGCAGTAGGCGGCGTCGTCGGCGGCCCGCAGCATCACGTACGGCAGCAGGCCCACCTCGGGCCGCCGCGTCCACCAGTCACCGACCAGCGGCAGCGCCGCGGCGGCGAGCACCAGGCGGCCGGGGGTGCCGGCACAGGCCAGCAGCGGCAGCCAGGTCCGCCGGGCCCCCTCGGCGGCGGCGAGCAGCCCGCGCCGGCGCACCCGCGCGGTCAGCCCGAGCACGGCGACCGCCGGCCGGTCGACGCCACCCAGCTGGCCGGCGAGGCGACGCCCGGTCACGGCCACCGAGGTGACGGCCACCGTGCCAAGGGCGAGCGTCCCGACCCGGTCGTGCCGCGCGGCCAGCGCGAGGGCCACCAGCACCGCGCCCGCCGGTCCGCGGGCGGGCCGCAGCAGACCCGGGTGCCGCCGGGACAGCACCGCCGCCGAGGACCCGTAGCCGTAACGCTGGCGCAGCCACGCCGGCCAGGAGTCCCGCGGCAGGTGGCGGACCACCGCCGCCGGCTCGTAGCGGACGGTGTGCCCGGCCGCCAGCAGCCGCCATACCAGGTCGACGTCCTCGCCGTAGCGCAGCGCCGGGTCGAACGTGGCGTGCTCCCGGCGGATGAGCAGCGCCGCGGACGGCACGTAGGCCACCCGGCTGCCGGCCCGCGCCGCCGCCGGGCGCGAGCCCAGGTCCAGCGGGGAGCGGCCGGCCTCGTACCGGTCCCGCAGGCCGGCGCGGACAGCCGTGGTGGTCGGCGAGGCCACGCGCGGCGCGGCGGCGGCGACCGCCGGATCCGCGAGGTGGGCGCGCAGCCGATCCAGCCAGTCCGCGGCGGGCAGCACGTCACAGTCGCAGAAGGCGATCAGGTCGGTGCGGGCCGCCCGCGCACCCGTGGTGCGGGCGGCGGCGGGCCCGCGCGGGTGGGCGTGTCGGATGACCCGGGCCCCGGCCCGCTCGGCGACGGCGGCGGTGTCATCCACCGACCCGTCATCGACGACGATGACCTCCGCGCAGCTGCCGCGCAGCGCCGCCACCAGCGGCCCGATCCGCGCGGCGCCGTCACGCGCCGGGATGACCGCGGTGAGAGCCGCCGGCTGCGGCGGCTGGCGGGGCGGCAGCGGATGCAGCAGCCCGGCGTCGGCGAGCCGGCGGGCCAGCAGGCCCGCGCCCGGCCCCGCCGCCCCGACGGTGTGACCCGCCCGCAGCGCCCCGAGCACCCGGAGCCCGGCCGCGGACAGCGTCATCAGCCGCAGCGGGGACCCGCCGAGCAACACGGCGCCGCCGGTCGCCGTGCCGGGCACGGACGCGGGCGCGAGGGTGGTGAGCTCCGGATCGCACCACACCCGGAAGGACGCGGGCAGCGGGATCACCACCGCGCCCACCCCGCCGTCGCCGTCGTCGTCATATGTACGCCAGTGTCACAGATAGCCTGGTCACAGATAGCCTGGTCAGAGTTGGCCTGGTCAGAAGTCGCCGGCGTCGCGGCGCAGTTCGGTGAGCAGCGCGATGAGCGAGCGGACCCCGCCGTCGCCCAGCCCGGGATCGGCGAACACGGTGTCGTTGAGCTTCTCGGTGGCGGCGAGCGCCGTTTCCCGGCCCGCCTCGGTGATCTCGGCGAGGATCGCCCGCCGGTCGGTCGGATGCGGCGTGCGGCGCACCTGGCCGCGGGCCTCCAGCCGGTCGACCGCGCTGGTGACGCTGGTCGGGTGGACCTGCAGGCGATTTCCGATCTTGTTGAGCGGAAGGGCGCCACGGCGGGAGAACAACAGCAGCATCAGGAGTTCGTAGCGGGCGAAGGTCAGGTCGAGCGGACGCAGCACCTCGTCGACGCGGGCCAACATGATCTGTTGTGCCCGCATCAGCGACGTGACCGCTGCCATGCCGTCCGCCACCGCGCCCCAACCGTGCGCGGACCAGTGCCGGTGAGCCTCCGCGATGGGATCGGTGGGCAGCGGTTTGGGAGTGGCCACGGCTTGGTTGCTCCTGCGTTTCGAGGACGTTTCCCCGCCCGCCGCCGGGGCCGGGGGCCGTCCGGTGACGACCAGCGTCCATTGCACCTCAGGACGGACGCGCAGGCAAAGACCCAGGCGTACAGGAGCATTACGGTTGGCCACCACTCGGTGCGTCCAGCGACGCCGGCGGTTCCCGCCCGAACTCAAACATTGCGGCGATACTGCCCACCCGCCGTGAAGAACGCCTCGGTGATCTGGCCGAGCGAGCAGACCCGGACGGCATTCATCAGCGCCTCGAAAACGTTCCCGGCGCCGGCGGCGACGGACCGCAGTTCGGCGAGGGCCGCGTCGGC
Organism: Frankia sp. AgB32; assembly: GCF_023243045.1. Classification (GTDB taxonomy): domain Bacteria; phylum Actinomycetota; class Actinomycetes; order Frankiales; family Frankiaceae; genus Frankia. The sequence goes on along the minus strand of NZ_JALKFX010000243.1, from coordinate 3,436 downwards.
CTCGCCAGCGTGGCGCCGCTGGAAGTCCCGCACCCGGTCGAGTTGGGAGCTTTTCTCCACCTCGGTGGCGCGGGCGAGCTCCAACGCGCCGCCCGACCCTTCGGCATCGTCCTGCGGATGCGGTGCGAGGAAGGTGTTCACCCCGACGATGGGCAGGCTGCCGTCGTGCTTGCGCCGTTCGTACAGCATGGACTCGTCCTGGATGCGTCCGCGCTGATATCCGGTCTCCATCGCGCCGAGCACCCCGCCGCGGTCGCTGATCCGGTCGAACTCGGCGAGCACCGCCTCCTCGACCAGGTCGGTCAGCTCGTCGACGACGAACGAGCCCTGGAGCGGATTCTCGTTGGCCGCCAGGCCCCACTCCCGCTCGATGATCATCTGGATGGCCAGTGCGCGCCGCACCGAGGTTTCCGTCGGCGTGGTCACCGCCTCGTCGAAGGCGTTCGTATGCAGACTGTTGCAGTTGTCGTAGTACGCGCACAGTGCCTGCAGCGTGGTCCTGATGTCGTTGAAATTCATCTCCTGGGCGTGCAGCGACCGCCCCGACGTCTGGACGTGGTATTTGAGCATCTGCGAACGGGCCGCCGCGCCGTACCGCTCGCGCATTGCCACCGCCCAGATCCGCCGCGCGACCCGACCGATCACGGTGTACTCGGCGTCCATTCCGTTGGAGAAGAAGAACGACAGGTTCGGCGCGAATTCGTCAATGTGCATACCGCGGGCCAGGTACGCCTCGACATAGGTGAACCCGTTGGCCAGGGTGAAGGCGAGCTGGGTGACGGGATTCGCGCCGGCCTCGGCGATGTGATAGCCGGAAATCGAGACCGAGTAGAAGTTGCGCACCTCGTGTTCGATGAACCACTGCTGGACGTCCGCCATCGCCCGCAGCGCGAACTCGGTCGAGAAGATGCAGGTGTTCTGGCCCTGGTCCTCCTTGAGGATGTCCGCCTGCACCGTGCCACGCACGGTGCGCAGCGCGGCGGCGGTGACCTCGGCGGCCTCGGCGGCGTCCGGTTCGCGGCCGTGCTCGGCGGCGAACGCCGCGGTCCGCTGGTCGATCGCCGTGGTGAGGAACATGGCCAGGATCGCCGGCGCCGGTCCGTTGATCGTCATGGACACGCTCGTCGACGGATCGCACAGGTCGAACCCGTCGAGCAGGGCCGACATGTCGTCCAGGCTGGCGACCGAGACTCCGGACGTACCAATCTTGCCGTAGACGTCCGGCCGGGACGCCGGGTCGCGGCCATAGAGGGTCACCGAGTCGAAGGCGGTCGACAGCCTGGTCGCCGCGGAGCCGGCGGACAGCAGGTGGAAGCGCCGATTGGTCCGGAACGGGTCGCCCTCACCGGCGAACATCCGCGCCGGAGCCTCGCCGGCCCGCTTGAACGGGTAGCACCCCGCCGTGTAGGGAAAGGCCCCCGGGACGTTCTCGCGGCGCAGGAAGCGCAGCAGCCGGGCGTCATCGTCGATGTCGGGCAGCGCCACCCGGGAGATCCGGCTGCCGGTGAGCGTGGTGCGCCGCAGCGGCGTGCGGACCTCGCGGCCCCGGACCAGGTAGGTCAGCTCGTCACCCTGGCGTGCCGCGATGACGTCCGGCCAGCCGGCGAGCAGGGATTTGGCCCATGGGGCAACGGCTTCGTCGGCCTCGTCCCGCAGCCCGGCGAGTACGCCGGCCTCCGCCATCGCGCCCGACGCGGTCGCGGTGGCGGCACGCAGCGCCTGCCAGGCCGTGGTGAGGTGCTGCCGGCGCCGGGCCAGCAGCGCCTGCCGCTCGGTCTCGGCGTGGTAGCCGCGGACGGTCTCGGCAATCTCGGCCAGGTAGCGCGCCCTGGCCGGCGGGACCGCGGTGGACAGTCCCGTCGACGCGCGGACTCCGGCCGCGGGCAGCGCGCCAGCCTCCACCCGCAGACCGCGCTCGCGCAGCAGGCCGAGCAGGTGCTGGTAAAGCGCGGTCACACCGTCGTCCTGGAACCGGGCCGCGGACGTGCCGAACACCGGCATGTCCTCCCACGCCAGGTCGAACGCCTCCCGGTTGCGCTGGAGCTGACGGGCGACGTCACGGCGGGCGTCGTGTGCTCCGCGCCGCTCGAACTTGTTCACCGCGACCACATCGGCGATGTCCAGCATCTCGATCTTCTCGAGCTGGGACGCGGCGCCATACTCCGGCGTCATCACGTAGAGCGAGACATCGCTGTAGCTCGCGATCGCGGCATCGCCCTGGCCGATCCCTGGTGTCTCGATGATGACCAGGTCATATCCGGCCGCCCGGCACGCGGACGTCATCTCCCGCACGGAGCGCGGGACCTCGACGCCGGAGCCGCGGGTCGCCAGCGAGCGGAAGAAGGTCCGCTCCGTACCGCCGTTGTCGAGGGCGTTCATCCTGATCCGGTCGCCCAGCAGCGCCCCACCCCCGCGGCGCCGCGACGGGTCGATCGCCAGCACCGCGATCCGCAGCCGATCGCCCTGGTCCACCCGGAACCGCTGCAACAGCTCGTCGGTCAGGGAGGACTTGCCGGACCCGCCGGTGCCGGTGATGCCGAGGACCGGCATCGGTGGGCGCCGATCGGCCTCCTCCGCCAGGGACACCGCCAGTTCCTCGTCCCGCCCGGCCGCCAGCACGGTGAGCGCGCGGGCGAGGGCCGCCTGCTCCCCCGCCAGCACCTCGGCGACCTTCGGCCCGACGTCCGCCAGGTCGACATCGCACGCCCGGATGATCTCGTTGATCATCCGGGCCAGACCCATCGTCTGACCGTCGCCCGGGGAGAAGATCCGCGTCACCCCGCGCGCCTGCAACAGCTCGATCTCGGCGGGAACAATCACCCCTCCGCCGCCGCCGAACACCCGCACGTCCCCCGCGCCCCGCGCCCGCAGCCGCTCGACCAGGTAGCTGAAGTACTCGACATGACCGCCCTGGTACGAGGAGATGGCCACGCCCTGGGCGTCCTCCTGAATGACAGCCGCGACCACCTCGTCGACCCCGCGGTCGTGACCAAGATGAATCACCTCGGCACCCTGGGACTGCAGCAGACGACGCATGATGTTGATCGCCGCGTCATGCCCGTCGAAGAGCGCGGCCGCGGTCACGATGCGCACCGGATGAACGGGGACGTGGAGGCCAGTCGAATCCTGCGTAGCGGACGACATCGAAGCGGCTCCCCTGTGCGTGAGCAGGCCCGACAGCCTGCATCAGCCGGCGTTCCGACTTCCGATAGTAGGACGTCCATCTAGATGCCGCCACCGGATCCCAGGAATCCGCGGCCGAGCAGCTGGCGGCGCCGAATGCGCCTCAGCATCCAGCCACTTAGCGTGGCCTTTCCGCCTCACCAGGTAACGAGGACGCAAGAATTATCCGCACATACAAATACGTGTGGGGCCGCCCTGAAAACAGGGCAGCCCCACACGTATATAAGTCCGGCGGCGTCCTACTCTCCCACAC
>NZ_JALKFX010000012.1:45302-93275 GCF_023243045.1 Frankia sp. AgB32 | reverse complement strand
CCCCGGGGGGGGGGCCCCCCCCCACCCCCCCCCCCCCCCGCGGGCCCCCCCCCCCCCGCGGGCGCCGGGCCAGCTCGTGGTCACTCGGGTGCCACGCCTGCGCCAGGTCGTGCGGCGTCACCTCGTCGGGCGGCCGCGTCGCGGGAGGATCTTCCGTCACCGCAGGACGGGTGCTCCCGCCTGGGATCCGAGCCACTGGTCGGTGATCTGCTTCAGCTCGCCGGAGGCCTTCAGCTGGGCCAGTGCGTCGTTGACCTTCGCGACCAGCGGGTTGCCCTTCTCGAACAGCATCCCGAACTGCTCGGGTGTGCCGGTGGAGGGGAACTGCCCGACGATGAACGAGTTGTCGATGTCACTGGAGGTGAGTTGGAACGCGGTCGGCAGGTCGACGACGATGCCGTCGATCGGGCCGTTCTCCAGCGCCGTCTTCGCGTCGTTCACGTCGTTGAACACCGCGGGCTCCTGCACGGGCGCGACGTTCCTGGTGATCGCGTCCAGGCTGGTGGTGCCCACGGGGGCGCCGAGTTTGGCGTCCTTCAGTCCGCGCAGCGTCGTCACGTCGGCGATCCGGGAGGTCTTCAACGCGACGACGGCCTGCGTGACGTCGTAGTAGCCGGTGCTGAAATCGACAGCCTGCGCCCGTTCCGGCGTGATCGAGATCTGGTTGATGTCGAAGTCGAAGTTCTTCGCACCCGGCGCGAAGGAGCTGGCGAACGGCTCGGTGACCCAGTGGAGCTTGTCCGCGCCGAACCCGAGTCTGGCCGCGATCGCGTAGGCGAGCGCACCCTCGAAGCCCTTGCCGTTCGCCGGCTTTCCGTCGGCGAACCACGGCGGATAGGCAGGCGAGTCGGTCGCGATCGTGAGCTCGCCGGCCTTGACCAGCCGCAGGCCGCCGGTGGAGCCCCCGCCTCCCGACGAGCCCGCGCAGGAGGCCAGCGCGAACATCGCTGTGGTCAGCAGTGCGAGCCAGGCGAGCCGCCGGGGATGTGGCATCGGGAGACCTCCGGTGGTGACCCACCGCCGGACGCGGCGCTGGGTACGGGACGAAGCCTGCGAGGGCAGCGGCACATAGTATTGCCGACCTGGGCAAAGCCCCCACCGGCCGACCCTGTCCACCCGTCCCGCCGGCAGCCGCACAGTCCGCGTCGGGGTGCCGCGTCGGGGTGCCGCGTCGGCTCAGCCGCCCGCGATCTCCCTGGCTGGCGGGGGGCCGACGTAGACACCCCGGGGGCGCAGCCGCAGCGGGCGCTCGCCGTACTCCTCCAGCGCGTGGGCGAGCCAGCCGACCGTCCGGGCGACCGCGAAGATCACTTCCCCGGCCTCGGCGGGCATACCAGCGGCCAGAGTGAGGACGGCAAGCGCCAGATCGACGTTCGGTCGCTGCGGCCGATCCCGCCCGGACGCCCGAGTGATCTCCTCGGCCGTCGCGAGAAACGGGGCCGCGGTCGGGATCTCGGCGAGTTCGCGCAGCAGCGCCTGGGCACGAGGGTCGCCGTCCGGATAGGCCGCATGGCCGAAGCCGGGCAACGGCTGCCCGGATCGCAGCCGCTCGGAGACCACCCCGATGGCGTCACCGCCGCCGCTCACCTCGGAGACGAGGCGAGCCGCGAGTCGGCTGGCGCCGCCGTGCAGCGGACCGTCGAGCGCGGCCAGCCCCGCGGAGACAACCGCATACGGGTCCGCGCGGGCGGAGGCCGCAACCCGCGCCGCGAAGGTGGACACCGCCAGGTCATGATCGGCCAACAGGCCGAGGGCGTGATCCAGACAGGCGAGCGCGGCCGGTTCCGCCGGCGTCGCGGTGAGCCGTTCCCACAGCCGCCCGGCAATGCCCGCCGCCGGTCCGCCGGACCCGCCGGACCCGCCGACCGGGCTGGCGGGAATCGCCTCGACGAGGGCGGCGACGAGGGTGCGAGCGGTGAGAATGACGCTGTCGGGCTGCAGGTCGAAGCGCAGCGGATCATCGGCGGCGGCCACCGAGACGGCGACCCGGAGCCGGTCGGTGAGCCGGGCGCGGGCGGGCAGCGCCAGACCGGTGTGCCGCAGGGTGGTGGCGAGCTGCTCCGGCACGGCGAACGGCGCCGGCGCATCCAGCCGGCCCAGCCACAGCCACCCGGCGACCTGCTCGAACGAGTGACCGGCGACGAGCTCGACGGCGTCGCGCCCGCGGTAGTGGAGCCGGCCGTCCGCGATGGCGGTCAGCCTCGTGCGGATGACGGGCAGGCCCGCGCCGCGAACGCCGGCCGATCGAACCTCCGTCCCGGCAGGGCCCTCGGGAGGGTCGGCGCGGTCCGGCCGCGCGCGGCCGACCTGGCGCAGCCGCGCGACCTCGGCGGGGTCGAACGTGCTCCCCCGACCACCGGGGCCGCGGCGGCTGTGCAGCAGGCCACGGCTGGCGTAGGCGTACACCGTCTCGACCTTGACCCCGAGCCGTTCGGCGACCTCCCGCGAGGTCAGCCACGTGCCGTCGACCATTCACACCCTCCCACCACCGCGTGCCGTCAAGTGTACTGATTCACGTTGATTGTAATCAACGTTGACCTTCCGGGATGATGGATCAACCATGGATCCCGAGGAGGCACACCATGGTGATCACGAATGGCGCGACGCAGCAGGATCTGGACAGGGCGCAGGCCCGCATCGCCTTCGCCGCCAGCCCCGCGGTCTCGGCCGCGGGCGGCGCCACCCCGGCGTCGGATGTTCCGCGTGGGCTCAAGGGCGTCGTCGTCACGGAGACCGTCCTGGGCGACGTGCGCGGCCGGGAGGGTTTCTACCACTACCGCCAGTACTCCGCGGTCGAGCTCGCCGAGCGGCGCAGCCTGGAGGACGTCTGGCACCTGCTGCTGTTCGGCGAGCTGCCCGACGCGGCGGCCCGGGCACGGTTCGCGGCCCGGGTCGCGCCGCTGCGCCGCATCCCCGACGGCGTCGCCGAGCTGCTTCCAGGGCTCGCCCGCGAGGGTCGCCGCGCGGGCGCGGGCACGCTCGACGGGCTGCGCACCGCGCTGTCACTGGCCGGATCGGCCCGCGGCGTCGGCCCGCTCTACGACGCCGACGAGGCGACCCGGATCGACGACGCGCTGTTCGCCGCGGCCGTGACCCCGACGCTGGTGGCGGCGTTGTACCGGCTCGGCCAGGGGTTGGTGCCGATCGCGCCCCGCGACGACCTGCCGTTCGCAGCCAACTACCTCCACATGGTCACGGGCGTCGAGCCGACGCCCGTCCAGGTCCGGGCGATCGAGCGCTATCTGGTGTGCACCGTCGACCACGGGTTCAACGCCTCGACCTTCACCGCCCGGGTGATCGCCTCGACGGGCGCGGACCTGGTCGCCTGTGTCGTCGGCGCCATCGGCGCGCTGTCCGGACCGTTGCACGGCGGGGCGCCCAGCCGGGCGCTGGACACCCTCGACGCGATCGGCAGCCCCGAGCGGATCGACCCCTGGATCCGCGAGCACGTCCTGGCCGGCGACCGGATCATGGGATTCGGGCACCCCGTCTACCGCACCGAGGACCCGCGGTCCCGGCTGCTGCGCGGCGTCGCGGAGGAGTTCGGCGGCGAGCTGGTCACCTTCGCCACCCAGGTCGAACGGCGGGTGGTGGAACTGCTCGCCGAGCTGAAGCCCGGCCGCAAGCTGCACACCAACGTCGAGTTCTACGCGGGCGTGGTGATGGAACTGTGCGGCCTGGCCAGGGAGATGTTCACGCCCACGTTCGCGGTCGCCCGCACCCTCGGCTGGACGGCGAACATCCTCGAACAGGCCGCCGACAGCAAGATCATCCGCCCGTCGGCGCGCTACGCGGGGCCGCCGCCGCCCCAGCAGGTACCGGCGCCGTAGCCGCTCGCCCCGAACCCGCCTCCGTTCGCCGTCCCGTCCCGGGGCGCGCTCGGCTACCTGCCGGGTAATCGACGCCCTCGGGGCGGTGCCGCAGTCTTGGCACAGCAACGCGAACGCGAACGCGATGAAGGGGAATCGAGATGAGCATGCACACCGACGCCGTCCAGCGTTGTCTCGCCGCGTGGAACGCCGCGCCCGACGACGTGGAGAAGGCGGTGGCCATGACGTTCACCGATGCTGCCACCTACACCGACCCGCTGGCAGACATTCGTGGCCAGGACGCAATCACCGACACGATCCGGGGTGTGCGCGAACAGTTTCCCGGATTCGAGTTCCGGGCGGTGGGCACTCCGGACGCCCACCATCACATCGCCCGCTTCAGCTGGGAACTCGTCTCCCGGGAGGACGGTTCGGCGCCCGTCGCCGGATTCGACGTGATCACACTCGCCGAGGACGGACGGGTGAGCTCCGTCAGCGGATTCCTGGACCGCGTTCCGGACGCCTGACCGGCCAGGTTCCGGCAGGCCGCCGCGCCACGATCCGGACTCCCGCGCCCGCCGGACCACACAGGGTTTCCCGGCACCCCACCCGCCAGCCGGGACTGCGGGTCACCATCCCTCCATGACCAGGGATACGGCATGACCAGGGATACGGACAGGGCGGCGAGACCCGGCCCGGCGGCTGTGACGACGTACATCGGCGTGGTGGGGCCGAGCACGGCAAACGCTGCTCAGCGCAGCGCCGCCGAGATCGTGGGGCGGCGGCTGGCCGAGCAGGGGTGGGCCGTCGTCTGCGGCGGGCTCGGTGGGGTGATGGCCGCCGCCTGCCGCGGCGCGGCGGTGGCCGGTGGGATGACGATCGGGCTGCTGCCCGGACTGTCCCGAGCCGCGGGCAACGAACATCTCACCGTCAGCATCCCCACCGGCCTCGGCGAACTGCGCAACGGCCTGCTCGTACGCGCCACCGACGCCCTGGTGGCCGTCGGCGGCAGCTGGGGCACCCTCAGCGAGATCGCCTTCGCGCTGCGCACCGGCCGCCCGGTCGTCGGCCTCGACACCTGGACCGTCAGCCCTCGGACCAGTCCCACCGGGCCGGCCGGCGACACCCTGGACACCGGTCTGCCCGCCATCATCCCGGTTGCCAGCCCGGAGGAGGTGGTCGACGCCGTCCGCACCGCGCTCTCGCGCGTCCGCGGCCAGGACAGCGGCACAGAGTAACAATCGCGGACCGACCGCCCGAGTTGGGAGCCTCCCCGTCCCCGGTCCGGCACAGGGAGCAAACACCCCAGGTCCGAGTGTCGCGGCGTATAGCGTCGTATTCGTCGCGGCGGCGGGGGCCTCGGCGGCTCGGGAGAGGACCACGATCGCGATGTTTCCGGTGGGTGTGCTGTCGGGCCTGGTCATCGGCGTCGGCGCGGCGCTGGCCGCTGCGGTGTGCTGGTCGGGGGGCTGGTGGGCGGCGGTAGGTGTGCTGCTCGCGCTGCTCGCGCTGGCGGTGCACGACGTCACGCAGCGTCGGCACGCGATCCTGCGCAGCTACCCGCTCGCCGGGTACCTGCGCTTCGGGCTGGAGCGGATCCGCCCGGAGATCCAGCAGTACTTCATCGAGCGCAACTACGACGGCCGCCCGTTCGACCGCGAGGTGCGCAGCAGCGTCTACGAGCGGGCCAAGGGCGTCCACAGTGATCAGGCATTCGGCACCGAACGGGACGTCAACGAGGTCGGCTACGAATACCTGCCGCACTCCACCGCCCCGGTGAACGTCCCGCCGGACGCGGCGGCGCCGCGGGTGCGGGTCGGCGGGCCGGACTGCACCCAGCCGTACGACATCGCGCTGCTCAACGTGTCCGCGATGAGCTTCGGCTCGCTGTCCGCCAACGCGGTGCTGGCCATGAACCAGGGCGCCGCCAAGGGCGGCTTCGCCCACGACACCGGCGAGGGCGGGCTCACCGACCATCACCTGCGCTACGGTGCCGACCTGATCTGGGAGATCGGCAGCGGCTACTTCGGCGCACGCACGGAGAACGGCGAGTTCGATCCGGCCAGGTTCAAGGACAAGGCCGCGCTGCCCTCGGTGAAGATGGTCGAGCTCAAACTGAGTCAGGGGGCGAAGCCGGGCCTCGGCGGCATCCTGCCCGCGGCGAAGGTCAGCGCCGAGATCGCCGCGGCCCGCGGTGTGCAACCCGGCGTGACCTGCGTGAGCCCGCCAGGGCACAGCGTGTTCGCGACGCCGCGCGAACTGGTGCTGTTCGTCGCGCGGATGCGCGAGCTGGCCGGGGGCAAGCCAGCCGGGTTCAAGCTGTGCGTCGGTTCCCGGCGCGAGCTGCTCGCGATCTGCCGGGCGATGCTGGAGGAAGGGGTCACCCCGGACTTCATCGTCGTCGACGGCGCCGAAGGCGGCACCGGCGCCGCGCCGCTGGAGTACGAGGACCACGTCGGCACGCCGCTGACCGAAGGTCTGATCACCGTGCACAACGCGCTGGTCGGTGTCGGTCTGCGGGACCGGATCCGGATCGGGGTCAGCGGCAAGGTCGCGACCGGCGTGGACATCGTCAAGCGGCTCGCGCAGGGCGCCGACTACACCAACTCGGCGCGGGCGATGATGATGGCGGTCGGCTGCATCCAGGCGCAGCGCTGCCACACCAACACCTGCCCGACCGGCGTGGCCACGCAGGACCCGCGAAGGGCCCGTGCTCTCGACGTCGCAGACAAGGGCGAGCGGGTGTTCCGCTACCAGCAGGCCACCGTCGCCACCGCGGTGCAGGTCATGGCCTCCCTCGGCTGCGCCGCGCCGGGCGAGCTGCACCCCGGGATGCTGATGCGCCGGGTCACCCACACCGAGACCCGCAGCTACGCCGAGCTGTTCCCGTGGCTCGAACCCGGCGAGCTGCTCGCCGAGCCGCCGGCGGACTGGGCAATCGACTGGAACGCCGCCGACCCCGACCGCTTCCGCCCCTGAGCGCAGCCGGTTGTTACTGGACAGGCGGCGGGTCTGCCGTCGACGATGACGCCGACGGAGGGACGCCATTGGAGGACGGCCTGCGCCTGGGCACACCCGCCGGCAGGTGGGTGCTGGCGGCGACCGTGCTCGGGTCGGCGCTCGCCGCGATCGACGCGACGGTGGTCGGCATCGCCCTGCCCGCGATGGGCCGGGACCTGCACACCGGCCTGACCTCGTTGCAGTGGGTCGTGACCGCGTACACGCTCACCCTCGCCGGCCTGCTGCTGGTTGCCGGTGATCTCGGGGACCGCTACGGGCGTCGGCGGATGTTCATGCTCGGCGTGGTCTGGTTCGTGGTCGCCTCGATGGGCTGCGCGGCAGCGCCGAACAGCGGGACCCTCATCGCCGCACGGGCCCTGCAGGGGGTCGGCGCGGCCCTGTTGACCCCTGGCAGCCTGGCCATCCTGGAGGCGAGTTTCGTTCCGGACGACCGGGGTCGGGCGATCGGCGCCTGGTCGGGACTGGGCGGGGTGGCCACCGCGATCGGACCGTTCCTCGGCGGCTGGCTCGTCGAGGTGTGGTCCTGGCGGCTGATCTTCCTGATCAACCTGCCGGTGGCGGCGGCGGTGCTCGCCGTGGCCTGGCGGCATGTGCCGGAGTCGCGTGATCCGCGCCCGGACGGCCGGATCGACCTGGTCGGCGGCCCGCTGGTCACCGTCGGCCTGGTGGGGCTGACCTACGGGCTCATCGAGGGGCCGAGCCGCGGCTGGACGGCGCCGGTGGTGCTGGCGGCGCTGGTCGGCGGCGTGCTGGTGCTGGGCGCGTTCGTCGTCGTCGAGCGGCGGGCGACGGCGCCGATGCTGCCGCTGGACCTGTTCACCGCCCGCCAGTTCACCGCGACGAACCTGGTGACGTTCGCCGTGTACGCGGCACTCGGCGGCACGCTGTTCCTGTTGCCCGTCCAGCTTCAGCTCGCCTGCGGCTACAGTCCGCTGCATTCCGGGATGGCACTGCTGCCAGTGACACTGATCATGCTGGCGCTGTCGGCCCGCTCCGGCCGCCTCGCCGCCCGCATCGGGCCGCGGCTGCAGATGACCGTGGGTCCGCTCGTCGTCGGCGCCGGCCTGGCGCTGCTCTCCCGCGTCGGCGGCAGCGGCGACTACCTGACCGAGGTGCTGCCAGCCGTGATCGTGTTCGGGCTGGGTCTGGCGATCACGGTGGCGCCACTGACCGCCACCGCGCTCGCGGCGGTCCCGCCCCGGCACGCGGGGCTCGCCTCGGCGGTCAACAACGACGTGGCCCGGGTGGCGAACCTGATCGCCGTCGCCGTGCTGCCGGCCGCCGGCGGGATCACCGCCGCCGCCTACCTGGTGCCGGCGGACTTCTCCGCCGGCTTCCACACGGCGGTCCTCATCGCTGCGGTGCTGTGCGGACTTGGCGGTCTGATCGCCGCGCTGACCATTCGCAACCCGCCCCGGCCGGCCCCGGCGGAGCCGGCCTTCGCGCCGGGACCTGGAACATCCCACTGCTGCCTGGACGCACCGCCGCTGGCCGACCTCTCCGGCGGTGAGCTCGCCCGGCCCGGGCCGGCACCCGCCGGATCCGGCTGACCAACCCGATCGATCCGCGGGAGGCGAGGGACTCCACGGCGACGAAAACTGTCGGCGGGCGGCGCTAGGGTTGCCGCCATCGGACCCGGGAGGCCGCGTCCGAGGTGCGCCGCCGACGGAGGGATCCACGCCATGCCCAGCATCACGCCGTGCCTGTGGTTCGACGACCAGGGCGAACAGGCCGCCGAGTTCTACACGTCGCTGTTCCCGAACTCCCGCATCACCAACGTCGCCCGCTACGGCCCCGGCGGCATGCGGCCGGAGGGCACCGCGATGACCGTCCAGTTCGAGCTGGACGGCCGGGAGTACGTCGCGCTCAACGGCGGCCCGATGTTCCCGCCCACCGAGGCCTTCTCGCTGCAGGTCTTCTGCGCCTCGCAGGACGAGATCGACCACTACTGGAACAGCCTCACCGCCGACGGTGGCTCCGAGAGCCAGTGCGGGTGGCTCAAGGACCGCTGGGGCCTGTCGTGGCAGATCGTGCCGACGGCGCTGGGCGAGCTGCTCGGTGACCCGGACCCGGAGCGGTCCAGGCGCGCGACCGAGGCGATGCTGAAGATGTCGAAGATCGACATCGAGGAGATCCGCCGGGCCGCCGCCGGCGAGTAGGCTGCGCCGCGCCGGCCGGGGTTTCCCGGTCCGGGGTGGGCCCGGCCTGCCCCAGGCCGCCGGTTATGGTCGGCCTGGTGCGCAGGGTTCTGGTCATCGGTACGTCCGGGTCCGGCAAGTCGACGTTGTCCCGGCGGCTCGCCGCCGCGCTGGCCGTGCCGCATGTCGAACTCGACGCGCTGAACCACGGCCCTGACTGGGTGCCCCGGCCGGAGTTCGCCCCGGACGTGGACGCGGCCACCTCGGCGCCGGCGTGGGTCGTCGACGGCAACTACTCGGCCGTCCTGGACCTCGTCTGGTCCCGAGCCGACACAGTCGTCTGGCTCGATCTGCCCCGCTGGCTGGTCGAGTGGCGGCTGGTCCGGCGGACCGCGGGCCGCCTGGTCCTGCGCCGCGAGCTGTGGAACGGCAACCGGGAGCGCTGGCGCGACGTGCCGCGGGCCGACCATCCGATCAGATGGTCGTGGCGCAAGCATCCCGTGTACCGCGTGCGCTACGCCGAACGCTTCGCCGCCGAGTCACCGGACCGGGTCTGCGTGCGGCTGGTTTCCCCGCGCGAGGCCGAAGCCTGGTGCGCCGCCGTTGCCCGTGGTGGTGCGGGCGCACCGTGACCTGCGCATAGTACGTCCGCCGACGGCGGTGCGAAGGCCGGGCTCATCCCGCCGGCTTTCCCGTGTATTCTCATGCGAGCTGTCCGCGAACGGGGGAACGTGGTGAGTAGCGTCCGTTGTGCTCGACGCCCACTGCATCGACAGCCGTTTCCATCGAACATCGGCCGAGACAGGCTCGGCGCCCCCGGAGCAAGGTAGTTCTATCCGGCCGGCAGGGAGTTCTGTGGAAACGTCCGCGGCAGACGCCGACTGGTTCTCACGGCAGCATCAACGGCTTGCCGCCAACATCTCCGGATTCTTCCGAGGGAATCCCGCAGTCGTTGAGCGGGCGCTGTTGTGCATGTACGCCGAGGGGCATCTGCTTCTCGACGACGTTCCGGGCGTCGGTAAGACATCGCTGGCCAAGGCCATCGGGCAGTCGGTCAGCGGGGTGGTCCGGCGGGTGCAGTTCACCGCCGATCTGCTGCCCTCCGACGTCACCGGCGTGCGGATCTGGGATGCCGCCAGCAGGACCTTCGAGTTCCACGAGGGTCCGGTGTTCGCCAACGTCGTGCTCATCGACGAGATCAACCGGGCGTCGCCGAAGACCCAGTCGGCGCTGTTGGAGGTCATGGAGGAACGGCGCGTCACGGTCGACTCGACGACCTACCGGGTGCCCCGGCCGTTCATGGCGATCGCCACCCAGAACCCGGTGGAACACGGCGGCACGTACGAACTGCCCGAGGCCCAGATCGACCGCTTCATGATCCGCTCGACCGTGGGCTATCCCGACCACGCTGCGGAGATCGAGATCCTCACCGCCGGCACCCGCGGCGTGGAGCCGGAGGACCTCGAACCGGTTCTCACGAACGCCGACCTGCTGCGGATGACCGAACTCGCCCGCGGGGTGCACCTGTCCGCGGAGGTGTACGACTACATCGTCATGATCGTCGCGGACACGCGGCGGCACCCGGACCAGATCCGGCTCGGAGTCAGCCCCCGCGGCGGACTCTCCCTGGCCCGCGCCGCCCAGGCCCGGGCCGCCGCCGCCGGCCGGCCGTTCGTCACCCCGGACGACGTGAAGTCGCTGGCACCGGCAGTGCTCGGCCACCGGATCATCATCCGTCCGGAGGCCCTGCTCGACGGGCTGACCGGCGCGGACGTGCTGTCCCGCATCACCGCGTCGGTGCGGATCCCGGACCCTTATTCCGCCCGCAGATGATCACGAGGTCGGGCTGGGGCGCGGTCGCCGCCACGGCGCTCCTGCTCGCGAGCTGGCCGGTGCTGCACTACCCGGAGTTACTCGGCCTCGGTGTCACCGGCCTGGTGATGCTCGCTGGCGGTGCGCTGTGGATGCTCGCCCGGCCGCGGATCCGCGTGACGCGTCGCGTCGAGCCGGCACGCGTCGTCGAGGGCGGCGAGGCGCGGGGCGTCATGACGGTGACGAACGTCGGCCGGCGGCGCTGCCCGCCGTTCGTCGCCGTGGAGGCGGTCGCCGGCGAGCGGGTACGGGTGACGTTGCCGAGTCTGGCCGCGGGCGCCTCCCGCGAGATCGACTACCCGCTGCCCACGCGGCGGCGCGGCGTGCACGCGGTGGGGCCGCTGACCGTCGGGCACAGCGACCCCCTCGGCCTGTTCCGGACCGGGCGGTCCTACCCGTCCCACAGCAGGATGTGGGTCTGTCCGCGGCTGCACGCGATGGTGCCGCTGCCGACGGGCCGCTCCCCGGAACTGGACGGCAGGACGTCGGCGGCGGCCCCCGGCGGCGGCGTGGCGTTCCACAGCCTGCGGGAGTACGCCCGCGGCGACGACCTGCGACTGATCCACTGGCCGTCGACGGCCCGCACCGGCACGCTCATGATCCGGCACAACGTCGTTCCGCACGAACCGCGGATGCTCGTCCTGCTGGACACCAGCGCCGCCGCCTACACCGACGAGTCGTTCGAGGCGGCCGTCCGGGTCGCCGCCTCGCTCGCCGTCGCGGCGTTCGACGGCGGCCATCCGGTGGAGGTGCGCACGACCGGCGGTGCCCGGGCGTCGGCGGAACGCGGTGTGTCCGGCCAGGGCGAGGTGCTCGCGCTGTTCGCCGAGGCCGCGCGGCGCGAGGCGGACCCCGGGCTCGGCATGCTCGCCGGGCTGGGTCCGGCCGCCGAGGGCGCCGCGCTCGGCGTCGTCACCGGCACCCCGCGACAGGCCGCGCTCGATGCCGTCGGGCCGGCGCTGCGCCGGTTCGCCGTGGCCAGCGTCGCCCTGGTCGGCGAGCGCGGCGCCAGGTCGGCGCCGACCGTCCCCGGCGCGTTCACGGTGGCCGCGCCGACCAGCGAGCAGTTCGCGGCCCGATGGAACCGGACGGTCCGATGACGGCGGAGGACCAGAGCACGAGGGTCCGTGCGGTGCCGGCGATCGGCGTGGCAGCCGGGGACGGTCGGGCGGCGGGTGGCGCTGCGGCGGCCGTGGCTGGCCGCCGGCTGGCGACGATCGCCCGCCTGGACTGGGCGCTGGTCGTCGAGTGGGGGTTGCTGCTGCTCGCCGCGCTGGCGGCCGCCGGCGAGTTCCGCGCGCTGTACGCGGGTCACGGTGCCTGGGCTGCGCTGACCGGTGCCGTGCTGGCCTCGGCGGCGGTGACGGCTGCGGCCCGGCGACTCACCGGCCGACTGGACGCGCTCGCCGTCCTCGGACTCGCGGGTGCGGCGGCGTACCTGTTCGTGGTCGTGTTCGGCTGGGTCGACGGGCGGGCGATCGGCGGCGGGCACGGCTTCGCCGCGGGGCTGCGCGGCGGCTGGTCGAACCTGCTGGCCGCCGGCCTGCCGGCCGATCCCGATCCCGCGCTGCTGGTCGTTCCGGTCCTCGTGCTGTGGCTGGCCACAGCACTGGCCGTCGCCCTGGCCGCACGCCCGGGGACCGTCTTCGCCCCGCTCGTGCCGCTCGGGCTGGCCTTCGCCACCGCGGTCGCTCTGCTGGCCGACGACCGCCGTCCCCCGCTGGCCGCCGGCATGGCCCTGGCCACGGCGGGGCTCGGTTTCGGCCTGGTGCGCGCGGCTCGGGGGGCGCCCGGCGGACAGGGGCCCGGGGCTGGTTCGATGCTGCTCGGCGTGCCGGTCGTGGCCATCGCCGTCGTCGCCGGAACCGTGCTCGGCGCCGGGGCTCCCGGCGGTGACCGGTTCGACCCGCGCACCGTCCGTCCACGGCCCGTGCGCGCCGTGTCGGAACTGGACCCGCTGGCGCAGGTCCGGGCCCAGCTCACCGCCGCGCCGCCGCGGCGGCTGGGAACCGTGCGGCTGGAGTCGTCGAGCGGGCGGCTGCCCGTCGACCGGATGACCGTCGCCGTCCTCGGCGAGTTCGACGGTGCGAGCTGGCGCAACCCCGACCCGTACCTTCCCGTGGGCGCCACGCTGCCCGGCGAACCGGGCGAGAACAGCACCGGAGCGGGCGAGGTCGTCACCGTCCACGCGGACGTGGCACTCGACCGGCAGGACACGCCGATGCTGCCGATCCTCGGCCAACCGACCCGCCTCACCGGCGTGCAGGCGGCCTTCGACCCGCACACCGGCACGCTCGTGAGCACGGCCGCAGCCGCGGGCGCCGGCCCGCACTACCACCTCACAGCCGCCGTCGCCAACCCGTCCTCCGCTCGCCTCGCCGCTGCCGTGCCCGGGTCCGGCACACGGCTCGCGCAGTACCTCACCGTGCCACCCGGCCTGCCGCCGGTGCTGGTCGCCACCGCGATCCGCGCGACCGGCGGCGCGCGCACCGCCTATGCCCAGCTGATCGCCCTGCAGCGATATCTGCGGGATCCCGCCCGGTTCCCCTACGATCTCGCCGGCCGTCCCGGGCACTCCTACGGTGCGCTGACGAGGCTGCTGACCAGCGCCGACCCGCGAGAACAGCACAGCTACGCCGAACAGCACGCAGCCGCCTTCGCGCTGCTCGCCCGGTTGCGGGGCTTCCCGACCCGCATCGCGGTGGGTTACCTGCTAGGTCCCGACACCGCCAGCGGACGCGGCGTGTTCACGATCAGTCAGGCGCGCGCGCACGCCTGGCCGGAGGTGTACCTCGCCGGTCTCGGCTGGATCCCGTTCGAACCGACGGACACCAGCCACCTCGCCCACGAGGAACCGCCGGACACCACCGGCGGGGCCGCCGGCGGCGGCAGCGGCGCGTCCGCCGAAGCGGCGCCAGCACCACCCGCTCCACCGAAGCTGTCCGCCATTCCCCGGTTCGACGAGCACAGCCCCGCCGCCGGAGGGCGCTGGCACCGGATCGCGCTGGTGCCGATCGTCTCGCTGCTCGCGCTCCTGGTGCTGTTCCCGCTGGCCGTCGTCGCGGAGAAGGCCCGCCGACGCCGGGCGCGGCGCCGCGCGGTGCCGCCGGGGCGCCGCGTCGCCGGCGCCTGGCGGGAGGTTCGGGACCGGCTGGCCGAATGGGGCGTGTCGGCCACGCCGACCCGCTCGGCCGGGGAGGTCGTCGGCGACGCCGCCGGGCTCGGCGCCGCGGTCGCCGAGCCGATAGGCCTCCTCGAACCCCTGGTCAGCCGGGCCCTGTACGACCGGGCCGCGTCGACGGAGGCGGACGCGACGCGGGCGTGGGAACTGGTCGACGCGTTGCGCCGCCAGCTCGCCGCGCGGGCGTCGCGGCCCCGCCGGCTCGCCGCCGCGTTGGACCCGCGGCCCCTCCTGCCGCCCCGGGGCGCCGCCGCCCGACGCCTCGGCGACGGGCGTCGAAGGACGCCGCGGCCGGCTCGGACGCGCGTGACAACGATGGTGGGGAGCCCGGATGGCTGACAGTGCCGCTGGCAGTGGCGGACGCTGGCCCGCCGGCGGGCGCTGGCTGCAGGCAGTGGTGGCGGCGGTGTTGCTGCTCGCCGCGCTCGTCGTCGTCGGCACCGGGGACGGACCTGGTCAACGCCGGGTCGAGTTCCACGGCGGCGCGGCCTGGCTGGTGTCCGATGCCGTCGGGCAGGTCGCCCTCGTCGACGGCGCGTCGGCGAAGGTCGTCACCCAGGTGCCGGTCGGCCGGCCGGACCTGCCCGCGGGCTCGCTGAGCGCCACCCAGTCGGATCTCGACGCCTTCGTCGTCGACACCTCCACCGGCACGGTCGGCCGGATCAGCGGGGCGACCTACGCGTGGAACCACCGCACCGGGCTGCTCCCCGCGGGCCGCTCCGCCGAACTGTTCGCCGGATCCGACGCGCTCTACCTCCTCGACGGCCGCGCCGGCGTGGTCACGACCACCGAGGCCGCGAGCCTCACGGTGCGCGGGCGGCAGTCGCTCACCGCCCGGGTCGCCACCGGCGGTGGCGTCGTCGACGAGCAGGGTCGCCTGTGGCTCGTGGACACCCGCACCGGTGATCTCGTCTGGTTCGACGGCACGACCCGGCACGACCGTCCGCACGCGGCCGATCCGGCCAGCAGCCGGCTCGTGCTCGCCGACGGCCGGCCCGCCCTGGTGAACCTGGCCCGGCGGCAGATCACCCCACTGTCGGCGGACGGCCGGCCGGGCGCCGCCACCTGCCTGGACGTCGGGTCCGCTGGCGCCGGGTCCGGTGCCGCCGACGTCCAGCTCGCCGGCGCCACGGACGCGTCCCGTGTGTATGCCGCGGTCGGCGCCCGGGGCGTGCTGATGGTCGCCGACCTCGCCACGCGCCGCTGCGGATCCGTCATCGACCTCGCCGCCGCCGGGCATCGCCTGGGCATCCCCATCGACCTCGGGGACCGCGTCTTCGTTCCCGACTACACCGCCGGCGCGGTGCACGTCGTGGACCTGGCCGCCGGCCGCCTGCTGTCCAGCCGCCGGGTCCTGCCCGCCGGCCGCCACTTCACCCTCGCCGCCCAGGGCGGCTTCGTGTTCTACAACGACCCGGCCGGCACCGACGCCGGTGTCATCCGCCTCGACGGCTCAACGTCCCCCGTGCGCAAGTACGGCGCCGACACCACCGGCAACGGCACCGGTGGCACGGGCACGGGCACGGGCACGGCCGCCGACGGCGCCGGCAGCGGCCGAGGTTCCCTCGGCGCCGGCGGCACGGGCACCACGGCGGCCGAAGGTGCCACCGGCACCGGTACACAGCCGACTCCGACGCCCACCCCGACCTCCGCACCTGCGGCCGGCGGACCGACAGCTCGCAGGACTCCGGCTGGCGGGCCGGCGGGAGCAGGTCCGTCCTCGCGAAGCCCCACCACCACGCCACCGTCCCCGGGCCCGGCCGGGGGCTCCGGTACCGGAGCGGGAGCCGGCGGGGGTGCGGGCGGGAGCCAGGACACCGCGGGTTCCCGCGGCACGAATCCAACGACGGTCCCGCAGACCCCCCCGACCGGCACCGGCGGGAACCCGGCTACCGACCCACCGGCCGGATCCGGCTCGAACCCACCGACGACCGAGACCGGCGGCGGAGAACCCCCGGTCGGCACCGCTCCCGTGAGGATCGAGGCGAGCGCCGCGGACGCCACGGTCGGCCAGGTCGTCCAGTTCCGCGCGACCGGCACCGGCGTACTCACCGCCATCTGGACCTTCGGCGACGGCGGCACCCAGGCCACCGGCACAAACGCCAGCCACGCCTGGACCGCGCCTGGCCGCTTCACGGTCACGGCCGACGCCACCCTCGCCGACGGACGGACCCCCTCCGTGAACGCCGAGATCGTTATCACCGCCAAGCAGGCCGAGCCGCCTGCCGCGACCGGGCCCACCGCCCGCGTGACACTGACTCCTGCCACCGGCACCGCTCCACTCACGGTGACGGCCGATGCCGCCGCCTCGACGGCGGGCACCAATCCCATCAACACCTACTCGCTGACCTGGGGCGACGGCACGACGGCAACCGGGGCCCGGGCGACCCACGCCTTCGCCCAGACCGGCGACTACACAGTTGGCCTCACGGTGACGGACACCGCCGGCCGCCGCTCGACCACCAGTGCCATCGCGCACGTCACCGCCGCCGCGCAGGTCGGCCCGACCGCGCAGCTCAGCGCCCGTACCAGCGGGCCCCAGGCCCCGACCGACATCACCGCCGACGCCTCCGCCTCCACCGCCGGCTCCACGCCGATCGCGACCTACACCTTCGCGTTCAGCGACGGCACCACCGTCGGCCCACAGGCCTCCCCCACCGCCACGCATCGCGTCACGACCGCCGGCACCTACACCGTCAACGTCACCGTCCGCGACCAGGCGGGCCGCACGTCGCCCGCGAACGCCGGTGTCCAGGTGACCGCGGCCGTCACTCCCCCGCGCGCCGCGCTGACCGTCGCACGCTCCAGGGGCGGCGGCGCGGCCGCCGGGGTCCGGGACTTCGACGCGTCCGGTTCGGTCGCGGGATCCGCCCCGATCGTCTCCTACCGCTTCGCCTTCGGCGACGGGGAGAGCGAGGGTCCGGGCGCCGCCGCGACGACGTCCCACAACTACCTCGCCGGCACCTACCAGGCATCCGTCACGGTGACCGACCAGAACGGTGAACAGGACACGGCGACCGTCACCGTCGTCGACGAAAGCCAGATCAGCCTGTTCAAGAAGGTGCTGGCGAGCTCACCTGGCGGAACGACCTGGCGGGTCACAGTCGACAACCCCGGCCCCAGTGTCCACATCGACTCGATCAGTGGCGCGGGCATCCACGACGACCAGTGCACCGGGGTGACCCTGACGACCCCCTCGGCCTGCAACCTCGACGTCGACGTACCCAGCGGTACGCCGTCCGCGGTGATCACGGTGCGCAGCAACGCGCAGAACAGCCCGACCAGTATCGACCTGGTGCAGTAGTCCGGCGTGTTCGTCGAACGTGGGCAGGTCGAGGCTGCGTTGCCCGGATACGAGCTCGGCGGGACGTTGGGGCAGGGGGCGAGCGGGGTCGTTCTGGAGGCTCGGCATCGGCAGATCTCGCGGCAGGTGGCGGTCAAGGTCCTGACCCGCGCGGGGCAGGAGGCGCGCGCCGGGTTCCGGCAGGAGGCCGAGGTGCTCGCCGGCCTCGACCATCCGCACATCGTGCGGATCTACGACTACGTCGAGCGCGGCGACCTGTCGCTGCTGATCATGGAGCATCTGGCGGGCGGGACGTTGCGGGCCCGGCCGGCCACGACGACCGCGGCGGCGTGCGCGGTCGGGCTGGCGGCCGCCGCCGCGCGCGGCGCCGCGCCCGCGGCGGGGGTGCTGCACCGCGACATCAAGCCAGCCAACATCCTGTTCGCCCGGGACGGCGCGCCGAAGCTTGTCGACTTCGGCATCAGCCGGTTCTTCGGCGGCAGCGGCACGTCGGTCCACTCCATCGCCGGCACGCCCGGTTACATGGCGCCGGAGCAGATCGGCGGCGGCCGCGTCGGCGCCGGCACCGACCTGTACGCGCTGGGTGTGGTGCTGTTCCGGCTGCTGTCCGGCCGGATGCCGATCGACCCGCGACTGCCGCCCGCGCAGGTGTGGAAACGCCAGCTCGATGATCCCGCGCCCGCGCCGCCGGGCGTCGCCGGACCGCTCGCCGCGGTGATCAGCCAGGCGCTGCGGCGCCGGCGCGACGACCGACAGCGCTCGGCCCAGGAGTTCGCCCGCCAGCTCGCGCAGGCCGCCACCGCCGTGCTCGGTCCCGGCTGGCTGGCCGCCAGCGGCATCACCGTGCGCGCCGAGCGCGACATCCTCGACCCCGCGCAGGGCCATCCCGGTCGCCACCCTGATCACGCGCCGGCGGATCCGGTGCCACCCGCGCCACGCTCGGCGGGCTCCGCCTCCGCCACGGCCTCGGCCTCGGCCTCGGCGCCAGCTTCGCCCACGGCCTTCATCCCAGCGGGCGATCGTCCGTCGGTTCCACCTGCGTCGGGGCTGGACGCACCGAGTCCGCCGCCCCGCGCCGGGAGGGCAGCGAGTCCGCCGGCCCGAACTCCGGAAACGCCGAGCGCGCTGGTGGAGAACCAGCCGGCACCCGATCGGGCGCAGGACCCGCCGTCGTCCCGGAAACCTCCCGTTCCGAGCCAGCCGACCCCATGGCCACCGGCGCCGAACTCGGCCGAGCCGGCGCCCCCGCCGTACGGCGGGGCGGTCGGCGCGAGTCCGCGCAGCGTGGACAGGGATGGGGACGCGCTCGTCGTCGAGACCGCCACCGGCACTCGGGGCAGCGAGCGGGTGGGCACGCGTCGCGGCGTTGTGCTGGCGATGGCGGTCGGTCTTGTCGTGATGGTCGTGGCAGCGCTGGTGCTACTGGACCCGTTCGGATCCGGTGGTGGCGGCGGCCGGGCGGATCCGACCACCGCGGGATCGGGCCAACCGTCCGCCTCGACCAGCGGCACCGCGGTGGCGCACCTCGGTGTCCGCGTCCTTGGCCCGCCGGCGACCGGGGCCGGCGACGGCGGTCCGCCGGGTGCCGCCGATCCGGCGGGCGCGTCCGGCGCGATCGTGGCCAGCGTGGCCGTCGGGGCGGACGGGGTCGAGGTCGCCGTCGGGCGTCGCGCGCCGAGCCTGGGCGGGAACGATCCGGAGCGGTCAACGCCGGTTGCCTGGAGGTCGGCCGACGGGCACCGATGGCAGGCCGTCGCTGTTCCGCTACCTCCGGGCACGGCCTCCGGAGCGATCTCCGCGGTGACCTTCCTGGACGGTCGTGGCTTCGTCGCGGTCGGCTCGACCGCGATCGGCAGCGATCGCACTCCCACTGGTACGACCCGGTCGGGGGGCGCAAGCGAGGGCACCGGCGACAGCCAGCAAGCGAACCGGCCGGCGGTCTGGCGCTCCGCGGACGGACAGCGCTGGGACGCGATCGCGGGCTCTGCTGGCCTGACCGGCGACGTCACCGGGTTGCTCGCCCGGGGCGGGGAGCTGCTCGCCGTCGGTCGACCCGGCGGCCCCCTCGGGGGCGGTGCCGTCTGGCGCTCGGCGGACGGATCGGCGTGGACGCGAGTCACCACTCCGACGCTGGGTGGTCCGGCCGAGCAGCACGTCGACCACCTCGTCGAACTCGCCGATGGTTCGCTGCTCGCGGCGGGCACCGAGGTGTCGGGCAGTGCGACGGTCACCCGACTGCGGCATTCCACCGACGGCGCTCGCTGGAACCTGGCGACGACGGCGCTGCCCGCCGGCGTCGTGCTCGCGGGAATGGCCCGCCTGCCCGACGGTCGCATCCTGGCGGTCGGCTCGACGGGCGGCGGCGCTTTCGGCACCCGGCCGGTCCTCCTGCTCGGCGACCGCCAAGGCGATCACTGGACGACCTACCAGGTGGCATCGGCGGTGCGCACCGAACTGTTCGGCGTGGGTGTCCTGGGTGGGACGGTGCAGGTCGCCGGCGCCGTGGCGGGCGCCGACGGCGCTTCCCCGCAGGCCGGCGTGTGGACCGTGACCCCGCCCGCGTAGCCCGGCGCCGCGCCGGCCGCGGGTCAGAGGCCGAGGTGGCGGGCGATGAGCATCTTCTGGATCTCGCTGGTGCCCTCGCCGATTTCGAGAATCTTGCTGTCGCGCCAGTGGCGGGCGACGGAGTACTCGTTCATGAAGCCGTAGCCACCGTGGATCTGGGTGGCGTCGCGGGCGTTGTCGACGGCGGCCGTGCTGCTGACGAGCTTCGCGATCGCGGCCTCCTTGGCGAAGGGGCGGCCGGCGAGGGCGCGGGCGGCGGCGTCGTAGTAGGCGGTGCGGGCCACGTGCGTCCGCGCCTCCATCTCGGCGATCTTGAAGGAGATGGCCTGGTTCGCGGCGATCGGGCGGCCGAAGGCCGAGCGCGCCTTCGCATAGGTGACGGACTCGTCGACGCACCCCTGCGCCAGGCCCACCGCCAGCGCCGAGATCGCGATGCGGCCCTCCGCGAGGATCGCCAGGAAGTTCGCATAGCCCCGGCCGCGCTCGCCGAGCAGGTTCTCGGCGGGAACCCGCACGTCGGACAGGCTCAGCGGATGGGTGTCGGAGGCATGCCAGCCGACCTTGGAGTAGGCCGGTTCCACCGTCAGCCCCGGGGTGGGCACGGGAATCACGATCGTGCTGATCTCCCGGTCGCCGCCGCCGTCGCCGACGGCCCCGCCGGTGCGCGCGGTGACGGTGACGAGCCGGGTGATGTCGGTGCCGGAGTTCGTGATGAACGCCTTAGCCCCGTTGACGACCCATTCGCCGTCGACGAACGCGGCGGTCGTCCTGGTGCCGCCCGCGTCACTGCCGGCCTCGGGCTCGGTCAGGCCGAACGCGCCCAGCGCCTCGCCCGCGCACAGCATCGGCAGCCACCGCGCCCGCTGCTCCTCGGACCCGAACCGGTAGATCGGCATCGCCCCGAGCGAGCAGCCGGCCTCCAGGGTGATGGCCACCGACGAGTCGACCCGGGCGAGCTCCTCGATCGCCAGGCACAGCGAGAACAGGTCCCCGCCCATCCCGCCGTACTCCTGCGGGAACGGCAGCCCGAACAGCCCCATCGCCGCCATCCCGGCGACGACCTCGTAGGGGAAGCTCCGCTCCTCGTCATGCCGCGCCGCCACCGGCGCGACCACGTCGCGGGCGAACTCGGCGACGGCGCGCCGCAGCGCCTCCTGCTCGTCGGTCAGCCCGGTGTCGGGCATCGCCTGCCTCCCCTCCTCGGACCGGACCTCGCCTCGTCGTGACCTCGTCGTGTCGGCGGACCCGGCCCGGACCGTCAGGGGCGCCGACGAAGGTAAGCGATCAGGCACCATCGGCGACTGTTCGGACGCTAGCACGGTCCCCTCCGCCGCTCGCGGACAATGCCCGCCGCCCCCCTGCGGCTGCCGGTGGTGCGGGCCGTTCGGACCCCTCGGCAGGGCCAGCCGGCCCGCGGACCGCCCATCGATCCGCACTCGATCGATCTCCCTGGTCAGCGGACGCTGGATCCATCGCAACGACCTCGCCCCGGCACCTGCGGGCACCGACAGGAGGCACGACATGAGCGGCATCGTGGTGGGAGTGGACGGTTCCCCGGAAGCACAGGGCGCGCTGCGGTGGGCCCTGCGGGAAGCGCGGCTGCGCGACGCGACAGTCACCGTGCTGCTGGCCTGTTCGGCCGACGAGTCGCCCGCGTCCGTGGCCGGGATGACTCCCGGCCCGGGTGCACACGACGTCGAGACGACCGCCCGGCATGTGCTGGGGACCGCCATCCGCGGCGCCGCCGACCCGCGCTGCCCCGTGCCGGTGGTGGAACGGGTGGAATACCGCGACGCGGCCGAGGCCCTGCTCGCCGCGGCGGGCAGCGCGGACCTGCTGGTGGTGGGCCGGCACGGGATGAATCCGGTCCGCCGGATCCTGATGGGCTCGGTCTCCGCCGAGTGCGTGCACAAGGCAATGACACCCGTCGTCGTGACGCACGCCAGCCAGGTGCCCGCGCACGGCGCGGTTGTCGTCGGCGTCGACGGTTCGCACCTGTCGATCGAGGCGTTGCGGTTCGCCGCCCGCGAGGCCCGGCTGCGTGGCGCGGTCCTGCGGGTCGTTCACGCCTGGACGCCGGTCCCTGTCGGCTATCCGGCCGTCTACATCGGCGTGGACTTCGAGGCCGCGGAGAAGGCCGCCCGGGGGGTGCTGGACGCATGTGTGGCCGCGGGGGTCGGCGACCGTGGTGACCTCGCCGTCGAGGACCTGCTCGTCACGGGCGGCGCCACGCCCGCACTGCTGTCCGCCGCCGGGGACGCCCAGCTGCTCGTCGTCGGCTCCCGGGGCCACGGCGGGTTCGCCGAACTGCTGCTCGGTTCGGTGAGCCACCAGTGTCTGCACCACGCCCCGTGCCCGGTCGCGGTCGTTCCCGCCGTGCGGTAGCAGGGCGGGAACGACCGCGGGTGTCGCCGGTCGACACGCCCTCAGCGCACGCTGCGCGGTCCGGGGGCCGGGGCCGCCGTGGCCTGCTCGACGTGCCGGGTGAGTTCGTCGCGGGCGCGCGGATCGGCGACGTGGGCGACGATGGCCCGGGCCTGATCCCGCAGGCTGCGCCCCCACAGCGCGGCGGTGCCGTGCTCGCTGACGATGTAGCTGTGCTGGAAGCTGGTGGTCGGCTCGGTCAGGGCGGGGACGACCGTGGAGGTGTCGGTCCTGGCATGCCAGCTCGGCAGCGCGATGATCGCGTGGCCGCCGGGGGCGTGCAGGGCGCCGGCGACGAAGTCGGACTGGCCGCCGAAGCCGGACCAGATCCGGCCCCGGACGTAGGAGGCGTTGGCCTGCGCGTGCAGGTCGACCTGCAGCGCGGTGTTGATCGAGGTCATGGCCGGCTGGCGGGCGATCCGGCCCGGGTCGTTGACCGTTTCCGTGCGCAGCAGCCGCACCCGCGGATTGCGGTCGACCCACCGGTACAGCTCGTCGGAGCCGAACAGGAAGCTGGTGACCAGATCGGCGCCGGTGTCGAAGGCACCCGCGCGGTCGAGGTCCAGCACCCCGTCGGAGAACGTCTCGGTCCACACCCGCAGCCCCCGCCGGCCGGTCAGCGCGGCAAGCGTGGCATCGGGCACGCCGCCGATCCCCATCTGCAGCGTCGCGCCGTCGGTCACCAGTGCGGCGACCCGTTCCCCGATCGCCCGCGCTGCCTCGCCGACGACCCTGGCCGCGGGGCTCGGCAGCGGCTGCTCTGCCTCGACAGCCAGGTCGACGAGGTCGACGGGCAGTTCGCCGTCACCGAAGGTGTAGGGCATGTCCGGGTTGAGCTGGGCGACGACCAGCCCGCCGCCGGCCCGGGCCGCCTCCACGGCCGCCGGCAGGATGTTGACCTCGGTGCCGAGGGACACCCGCCCGCCGGCCGGCAGGCTGGTGTGCAACACGACGACCTCGGGCCGGTAGGGGCCGGCGAACAGGAGGGGCACCAGGCTCAGCCGGCACGGCACGTACTCCAGCGTCGCCAGCCCCCGCATGCCCGGGCCGACGAACGGCGTCACGTGCGACACCCCGGGGCGCGCCGGCAGGCCCGGCTGCGGATTGAGCACGAACAGCCGGTAGGACGCCACGACCTCGTCGACCGCCCGCAGCGCCACCGCCGGGCTCGCGAAGTTCCCCGACGCCACGACCACCGGCCACGCCCCGTCGGCGTCGATCGCTCGACCGGCGAGGTGCGCCGCGACCATCTGGCCCAGCCGGGAATCACTGACGATGCGCATGCCGCCCATCGTCCCAATCCGGCGGCCGCGCCGTATCAGGCGCCTGTCCGCGCCCGTCGGCATTCCCGTGCCGGGCGGGCGCGGATACTCCGGCCATCGCTCGCTACCGTGACCGTCATGTCACCAACCGACAGCTCGCAGCCTTCGTTCTCCTGAACGCCGACGCTGCCGGCCACCGAGCGTCGCTGCGCCTACGGGCCGAACACGACGAGAGCGACCAGCAGGCTG
This sequence comes from Frankia sp. AgB32, assembly GCF_023243045.1. Lineage (GTDB taxonomy): Bacteria > Actinomycetota > Actinomycetes > Frankiales > Frankiaceae > Frankia. The sequence continues at coordinate 69,450 of NZ_JALKFX010000012.1, read as the reverse complement.
ATCTTCGCGGTCAGGATGACGTCGGCGAGCCGACCGGTGGGATGCGGCAGGCCGACCGTGACCAGCACGAACACGGCGGCGCGACGCAGCGCCGGCCACAGCAGGACGGCCAGGCCCGCGCCGCATCCCGCCACGAGCAGCCGGAGGCCACCGGATCCGGCGGCGACCACACCGCCGATGGTCGACGCCACCAGGAGCGCGAACACCTTCACCCCCGCGAACGCCAGGACCACCTGCCGCCGGCGAAGCAGGACGGCGGCGCCGACCCCGCACACGGCGACCATGAGCAGCGCCGTCAGCGGGGTCAGCGGCGCAAGCCCGACCTCGGCCAGGCGAGCCACCCGAAGATGCGGCAACGGCTGGTCAGGCCGCAGCACCGCCGCCAGGAGCACCGTGACGACCGCGACCGCGGCCTGTGCCCCGCGCAGAATCGCGGCGGCCGCGACCACGACGAGCCAGCGCCGCCGCCGTGACCGGGCCGGCCTCGCCCGCGGGGCCCTCATGAGAGGGCCGCCTGAGCACCCACGGAACCGTGGCCCGACGGGACGGGTGCGGCGGCGTCGGCGGCGCAGTCCGACTCGAACCTGCCGGCGGCGGCCTCGACGGCGGCGCCAGCCACGGTCAGCGTCACCCGCAACCCGCCGGGGACGGGCCGGATCGTGTCGAGATGGAACGGGAAGGGCGAACCGCCCGCGGCCGACCCGAAAGCGAGCAGTCCGGAGCCGAGCGGACCAGCGGCGGGCGACCCGGCCCCGGGTGATCCGGTGGCCGCCGATCCCGAGCCGGCGAGCCGGACCGTGGCCGCGATGTCGATCGACCCGACCGTGACCGCCTCCGGCGACGGCCGGCCGACCAGGCCGGACAGCGGCGGCAGCCGCAGATCGCGGAAGGTCACCGCGAGATCGGTCAACCGACTGGCGCCACGGACTCCGTCCGCCGTCATCGTCACCGCGTCGAAATGGCCGCTGGCGACCTGGTTGAGGAACGGGAAGCCGTCGATGTGCACCGCACGGGCGCCGGTCAGCCTGCCAAGGCAGGCCAGCCGACTGGTCATGCGCTGCTCAGCGACGCCCACCAGCAGCCGATCGGCCAGCAGCAGCATGAGGAGAGCGACGACGGGCAGCACCAGCAACCACCAACCACCCGGCCTTCTCCGTCTTCCACGGGCCGCGGCATGCGGCCCGGCGACCGGCCGACCACCTTCCGCGCCGCGGACCTGGGTTGTCATGGCGGCGAGACCGATCGGCACCACGTCGACCGCGACCGCCGCGAATCCTCGGTCGATCGGTGTCAGCGGGCTCATGAGGAGCGCGGATTCATCGAGCGGACGGGTTCATGTGAGCAGGGCACCTGCCTCCGAAGCGGCGTGACGGTCGGTAACACCGGCGGATACTCGCCGGCAGACCGAGCACACCAACCCGGGATTGGAGCCACCTGCCCGGACGATGTGAGGCAGATGCGAATGCCGCGCGTCCGCCTGACCACCGGGCGGATCGCCACCGCTGATCCCGGTCTCGCGGAAGGCCCCGGCGGCCGCGCGGATCTCACGTACCCTGCCGCCATGACCGATACCGGTCGCTTCGCGGCCTTCCTGCTCGTGGTGACGACTCTGATGGTGGTCCCGGGGCCGAGCGTGCTGTTCGTGGTGAGCCGCGGGGTGTCACTGGGGCGGCGCGCACACCCTACGTTGATCACACGCGGGCGACGCACGAAAGATCTGGGTCAGGTGTCTCCCAGTGCCTCCTGGATCATTGCCCCGACGAAGGCAAGCGCCTCCCGTCGTCGGCGCCAGGGGGTCATGGCGCGCCCAGCGTGTTGCTGATCAAGCCGGATCCGCAGGCATTCATCAACAATGTCGCGCCAACGGGGGTCGAGGTTGGTCCTGGCATACTGGCCGGCTTCCCGTTTGGAGGTAATCCGCCCGGTTTCGAGGGCATAGCGCAGTCGACTCACGCCCAGCACCACCCATGCCGGCGCCCATGACCCCAGAGCGGCCAGCCCCTGAACCGACAGCACGTTCTCGCGTTGTCGACACCAGTGACGCCAGTATCCGTCCAGATTCAGCAGCGTGTAGTCGCGCAGCGCGGCGTCGTCCGTCCACGTGTCGACGGCTTGTCTGGCCGGGCCGCGTAACGGCAGGCCGTGGGTGGCCACCTCCTGCCAGGCGACCGGATGGCGGCCTGCGGTCGAACGTTCCACCAGCCGGGCCCCATGAACCCGGGGGCCCGGAGGCAGGGTTCGCGGGTCACGGGAAAGATCTTCCCAGGTCGCATAGATGCCGTCGAGTCCGGGTCGCCGATGGCGTGCCGCCAGGCCCCGGTGGACCCGGGTCAGGATTTTCAGGGCGTCCGCGTCCAGCGGGGCCCTCGTCACGGCGACGAAGTCGATATCACTGACGCTGGAATGGAAGTCGTTCAGCGGTACCGAACCGATCAGGTACAGGCCCTCCACGAGGCCGGGAGCAGCTTCATCGGCGAGACCGAGATATTCGTGAGTCACCGTCTCCACAATCAGTGGCAACACCAGATCCGCTCTTTCCCGCCCGCCAGGTCGAATGCGATTGTCCGGGCCGCCGCCACGCGGGCGTCGCGTACTCCGCCGCGCTGAACCGCGGCCGAGTGCGGCGCGGAGCACCGGAGGGCAGCGGCGGTCAGGGTCGCCCGGCGCCTCGCGGGGTGCCGGGCGGGGTGCCGGGCGGGGTGCCGGGCGGGGTTGTCCTCGGCGCCGGGGATGACGGCGCGCCGCCGGGGAACGCAGGCGGAACGGGCGGCTTCGCCCGGCCCGCCCGGAGCATGGCCATCTGCTCCAGCAGGCGTTCGGCCGCAGCCTGCTCCGAGAGCCCGAACAGGTCGAACGACACGATCTGGGCGAGCAGGCCGGGCCGCTCACAATCAGCGATCCGGATCGGGACGAGCTTTCGTCGGAAGCCCAGCGGGTCGGCCACGACCGCGGCCTGCCACTCCGCCTGCCCGTACACCGAGCGCAGGTAGTCCGGCGAGAGCACCGCGATCGTGCGATCGGACCGGGCGACACCCTGCTGCATTCCCGCGACCCAGTTCGCCCCCGGGACGAAGTCCCACGCCTGCACCAGAACCTTCATCCCGGCAGCTTCGAGCTGCCAGGCGATCCACTCCGCCCAGCGCCGGTCGACGGTGGTGTAGGAGATGAAGAAGTCCCAGGACGGTCCCGGGCGCCCGGGCGGGACGGTCTCAGCCTGCCGATGGTGAGCCTGCTCCCGACCCTGGCGCTCTCCCATGACTCCACCCTGTCACGGATCGCGCCGATCTGGTCGATCACCAGGCTCGGCCGGTACGGAGACCCTCCCACCGTCGGTGGCGTCAGTGCGTGGCGATGGCGCTGAACTGGGCTTCCTCGGTGGAGCCGCGCAGGGCGACGGTGTCGCTGGCCGGGTTGATGGCGGTGCTGACCAGGTCGTAGAAGCCGGTGCCGACCTCGCGCTGGTGGCGGGTCGCGGTGTAGCCGTCGGCCTCGCTGGCGAATTCGCGGTCCTGCAGGTCGACGTAGGCGGTCATGCCGTCACGGGCGTAACCGTGGGCGAGGGTGAACATCGAGTGGTTCAGCGCGTGGAAACCGGCGAGGGTGATGAACTGGAACCGGTAGCCCATGTGCCCGAGTTCGCGCTGGAACTTGGCGATGGTCGCATCGTCGAGGTGGGCACGCCAGTTGAACGACGGCGAGCAGTTGTAGGCGAGCATCTGGTCGGGGTAATGCGCCTTGATCCCCTCGGCGAACCGGCGGGCGACGTCGAGGTCCGGGGTGGAGGTCTCCATCCACAGCAGGTCGGCGTGCGGCGCGTAGGCCAGGCCGCGAGCGATGCACGGCTCGAGGCCGGGGCAGACGCGGTGGTAGCCCTCAGCGGTGCGCTCGCCGGTGAGGAACGGGTGGTCGCGCTCGTCGACGTCGCTGGTGATCAGGGTGGCGGCCTGCGCGTCGGTGCGGGCGATGATCAGGGTGGGGACGTCGGCGACGTCGGCGGCCAGGCGCGCCGCGTCGAGGGTGCGGATGTGCTGGCCGGTGGGGATGAGCACCTTGCCGCCGAGGTGGCCGCACTTCTTCTCGGCGGCGAGCTGGTCCTCCCAGTGCACGCCGGCGGCGCCGGCAGCGATCATCGCGGTCATCAGCTCGTAGGCGTTGAGGACGCCGCCGAAGCCGGCCTCGGCGTCGGCGACGATCGGCGCGAGCCAGTCGGGGGCGTCGGGCGTGTCCTCGGACCAGGTGATCTGGTCGGCGCGCAGCAGCGCGTTGTTGATCCGCCGGACCACCGCGGGCACCGAGTTCGCCGGGTAGAGGCTCTGGTCCGGGTAGGTCTGGCCGGCGAGGTTCGCGTCGGCGGCGACCTGCCAGCCGGACAGGTAGATGGCCGACAGACCCGCCCTGACCTGCTGCACGGCCTGGTTGCCGGTGAGCGCGCCGAGGGCGTGGACGTAGTCCTGCTCGTGCAGCAGCCGCCACAGCTTCTCGGCGCCGAGGCGGGCCAGCGTGTGCTCCTCGACGACGCTGCCGCGCAGCCGGATCACCTCCCGGCCGCCGTAGCCGCGCTCGACGCCCGCCCAGCGCGGGTCGGCGGCCCAGCGCCGCGCCAGCTCGTCGGCGGCCCGGGTACGCGCCACCGGCGGCGCCGTTGTCACGCCGGTCACACCATTCACCCTGTTTACCCCAGTCGCCGAAGCCGCCCCAGTCGCCGAAGCTGCCCCAGTCGCCGCGGTGGTCGCCGTCGTCGCTGTCGTCGCTGTCGTCGCTGTCGTCTCGACCATGTCCATCTCCCCTACCCCGTGGGTCCGCCAATGGCGAGGGATGACCCGCCGCGCCCGGCGGACGACCCTCACCTGAGAAGCTGACACAGCCATTCCACCGGGTCGAGCGGCCCAATCAGCCAAGTCCTGCTAATCTTCGGCGGCGGATGAGCGAATCCTGTAAATGGCGTGTTGGCAGCGGGCGGACTATCCTCCGGTTCAGGAGGAACCGATGCAGAAGACATTTGTCGGGACCAGGCTGCGGGAACTGCGCGAGGAACGGGCGATGAGCCAGGTGGAGCTGGCCCGGCTGCTCGACATCTCGCCGAGCTATCTGAACCAGATCGAGCACAACTCCCGGCCACTCACCGTCCCCGTCCTGCTGCGTATCACCGAGGCATTCGGCGTCGACGCCGGTTTCTTCGCCGCCCACGACGTGACCCGGCTCATCGCCGAGGTCCGCGAGGTGCTTTCCGACGCCACGCTCGGCCTGGCCGTGCCGGAGTCGGACGCCGCCGCCCTCGCCGAGCAGCTGCCGCGCAGCGCCCACGCGCTGATCACGCTGCACCGGCGCTACCGGCAGGCGGGCGAGCGCCTCGCCGCGCTCACCGGCGCCCGCGGCCCGGAGCCGGCCGGCCCGGCGCCGGCGCCGATGCCGGACGAGGAGGTCCGCGACTTCTTCTACCAGCGGCAGAACTACGTCGGTGCACTCGACGAGGCAGCCGAGCGGCTCGCCGCCGAGATCGGCCTGTCGCCCGGCCGGCTGCTCACCAACCTCGCCGACCGCCTCGCCCACCACGGCGTCCGCGTGCACATCCGCGAACCGGACCGATCCGACCCGGACCGGATCGGCTCCGCCGAGGACGGCGACGGCCGGGCCCCCGACCGGGAGCTCGCGCCCGACCGCACCCTCGACGCGGACGAGCTGCACCGGTTCGACCAGCAGACGCGGGTGCTGACCCTCGCGCGGCAGCTGAACCCCGGCCAGCGGGCGTTCCGGATGGCCCTGCAGCTCGGGTTCACCGAGTTCGACGGGCTGATCACCCGACTGACCGACGAGGGCATGCCGAGCGGCCCGGCGGCCCGCACGCTGACCCGGATCGGCCTGGGGAACTACTTCGCCGCCGCGCTCATCCTGCCGTACCAGGTTTTCCACGCCGCGGCGGAGCGTTTCCGCTACGACGTCGAACGGCTTTCCGGACATTTCGGCATGGGTTTCGAGACGATCTGCCACCGGTTGAGCACGCTACAGCGGCCACGCGCCCGGGGCGTGCCGTTCTCGTTCATCCGGGTGGACCGGGCCGGGAACATGTCGAAACGGCAGTCCGCCACCGGATTCCATTTCTCCCGGGCCGGCGGGACCTGCCCGCTGTGGAATGTCTACGAGGCACTCGCCGCGCCCGGCCGGATTCACACCCAGATCGCGACGATGCCGGACGGGCGAAGTTACTTCTGGATTGCCCGCACGGTGAGCAGTGCCTATGGCCGGTATGGCCGGCCGGGTAAGACGTTCGCGATCGGGCTGGGCTGCGAACTGCGTCATGCTCATCGCCTGGTGTATTCGACCGGGCTGAACCTGGACGATCCGGCGGCCGCCGTGCCGATCGGCATCGGCTGCAAGGTCTGCGAACGGGTCGGCTGCGCGCAGCGGGCGTTCCCGCAGATCGGCCGCGCCCTGGCGCTGGACGCCAACCGCGGCACGTTCGCCCCCTATCCGCCCGACGGCCACCCCTGAGACGGCTCCGACGCGGGCGGCGCGGCCTCGGCCTGCTCCGGCTTCGGTTCGCGCGGCGGCGGGTGGCCGGGCCGCTGGTTGCGCCGCACCATGTCGACGATCCCGCCGACCGGGCCGACGACGATCAGCTTGTCGCCGGGGCGCAGCCGGGTGTGCCGGCCGGGCCGGTAGTCGGGTTCGTCCGTCGCCGCGGTCGTCACGGCGAGCACCCGGGTGCCGGTGGACAGTTCGCGCAGCGTCGGGCCGGCGAGGCCGCCGCCGGCGCGCACGATCATCCGGGCGACGAGGAACGGCGTGCGCTGCACGTAGAAGGCACTGATCACGTCGTAGCCCAGCGCCGCCCCGACGAGGTAGGGGGTGGCGAGGGCGGCGGCGTCGCGCGCGGTGTGGATGCCGAAACGTCGTTCGACCTCGTCGGCCATCGACGACTCGACGATCCGCAGCACCACCCGCAGGTCCGCCGGGTGATGCCCGTCGCCGCGGCGGCCGCCGGCCCGCCCGTAGGAACGCCCGCCGGAGCGCCGCGCGAGCTCCCGCGCGGCCCGGGTGCCGCGCAGCTCGTCGTGCGCCTCCCGGGCGGAGAGCACCGTCTCCAGGTTCGCCACGCCGTCGCTGGTCAGCGCGGCGATCGTGGTCGCGTGGGCGAGACCGGCCTCCAGCAGGGTGGACCGGACGGTCCCGTCGCCGAGGATCACGGGCACGCCGCGTTCCCGGGCGACCGGCAGGTACCGGTTGTTCTCGTCCCGTTCGATGACGACGACCTGCCGGCCGGCGCGCAGCAGGCCGTCCATGGTGGCCACGCCGACCGACCCGAGGCCGCAGAGGATGACGTGCCCGCGCACCGCGCCGGCCCGGCCGCGGCCCATCGCCCGCTCCAGGCGCCGGCTGATGATCACGTTGGTGATGAAGGCGTAGACGACGGCGATCGACAGCGCGCCGAGCAGCATCAGCGCGATCCCGAAGATCTGCAGCCACTCGTCGGCCGCGCCGAAGTTGAAGTCGCCGTACCCGACCGTGACCATCGTCTCGACGGTCAGGTAGAGCGCGTCGAGCGTGCCGAACCCGGGCGGCGCGGCCGCGTTGTGGTCGGCATAGGTCAGCGACAGGACCACCGTGCTGACGATCATGAGGGTGAACACGGCGCTGAGCGCCAACCGGAACGGCCGGTCGAGCTCGCCGCGGATGGCCGCGGCGATCTCGCGGATCCGGGCCGCCGTGCCCCGCCGGACCCGCGCCCCGCCCGCCGGCCCGGCGTCGCCGGCGCCGAGCTCGGCGAACAGCCGCGCGTCGTGCAGGCCCGACACGGTCATCCCCCGGTCGTGGAACTCGGTGAGCCGGCCGATCACAGTCAGCCGGTCCCCGGGACGCAGGGGCGTGTCGCGCGGCGGGCACACCTCGGCGTCGCGCGAGCCGGCGCGGCACAGCAGGATCGGGGTGAGGTCGCCGTAGCGGGTGCGGAAGGCCTCCCGGCCGGTGATCTCCTCCTCGATCACCGCGAACACCTCGGCGTCCGCCCGGGTCCCCATCGTGAAGGCGTGGGTGACGTCGGAGCGCACGCACGCCTCGACGAAACTCGGCCCGGCGAGCTCGGCGAGGTTGAGCACCCACACCTGGTCGAACGCGTCGGCGAGCTGGTCGCCGAGCTGCGCGTTGTTGACGTTGACGACGAGCCGGACGCCGGGGGCGACGTCGGCGGCGACCAGCGCGGTCTCCAGGTTGGGCAGGTCCGCCTCGTAGCACAGGACGACGGCGTGGGCCGTGGCAATGCCGGCGTCACGCAGCACCTCGGCGGCGTGCGGGCTTTCCACCAGTACCCGCACGCCCGACCGTTCGAGGCGCCGCCGGGCGGCCGGGGTGAGCCGGTCGTCGACGCCGACGACGGTGACACCGGAGTCCCGGAGCTGCTCCGCCAGCCGCACGCCCAGCCCTCCGAGGCCCGCCACGATGACGTGCCCGACACTCTCGGCGCCCGCCGCGGCGTCAGCGGCTGGCGGATCCGACGGCGGTGGCCGGTCAGGAGCCGTCGGCATCGCGTGTCCTCCCCCGGCGACGACGGCCCGGCACGGGCCCGCTGCCAGTTTCGCATGCCCGCCGCAGGTCGACGGGCCAGGGCCGCCGCCCCGCCGGCCGGGGCCGACCGGCGGCGCCGACGTGCCGTTTCCGTGACGGAACTGGCCTGTCCGTTATCGGACGTGTCTACCCACAGTCGTCAGGTCAGGGCAAGATTGGTCGCCTGATCCACGTCCGACCTGCTTCCTCTGCCAGCACGGGGTACCAGCGTGTCCGAACAGATCGACCCGACTGCGGTTACCACCTGCAAGGAGTTCGGGCGGGAGCTGACGGCGCTCCGGCTGCGCGCCGGGCTCAGCGTGCGCGACGTCGCCCGGGCCATCGGCGTCCCGACCAGCACCGCCGGCGGCTATTTCAGCGGCTCCCACCTGCCCGCCCTCAAACCAGCCGGCCTCGTCCCGGCGCTGCTGCGCGCCTGCGGCGTCACCAGCCCGGCGGACGTCGAGGCGTGGACGGCGGCGTGGCGGCGAGCCCGCCGCAGCCCTCGCACGGTCACCGATGGTGATGCCCGGCGCACGTCCGGCCAGCCGGGCCGCAGCGACGAAGCGCCTTCTCGGACGAACACCCACCCCGGCGCACCGGCCACGAACAGTGACGATGTCGCGGCGGACGGCGTCGCGGTGGTGCACCTCACGCTCAGGCCGCCGGTCGGCCGCCTGCACGGTCTGGTGGCCCTGCACGGGCGCGCCGACACCCTCGACCGACTGACCGCAGCGCTCCCGCACCCCGCTGTCGACGGAGGTGGGCCGAGCTGGCCAGGCGCGGCCGGCGCGAACGGCACGGGCACGGGCACCGGCACCGGCACCGGCACGGACGGGGACGGGGACGGGGACGGGCGCGAGGCGTGCAGGGTGCAGGTCCTGCACGGCCTCGGCGGGGTCGGCAAGAGCACCGTCGCGCTCGCCGTGGCCGCGAGGGCCCTCGACCGGGGCGTGACCAGCTGGTGGATCAACGCCGCCGGCCCCGGCGCGGTGGCGGCGGCCATGGCCGCGCTCGCCGTCGAGCTCGGTGCCTCCGAGCACCAGCTCGCCCAGGGTAGCCTCGCCGACCTGCTGTGGCGGCTGCTCGACGGCCTCGACCGGCCGTGGCTGCTCGTCATCGACAACGCCGACGACCCGGACACCGACCTCGGGCCACCCGGCGGCGGTGTCCTCGACGGCACCGGTCTGCTGCGGCCCGTCACCAGCCCGCGCGGCATGGTGATCGTCACCACGCGGGACGGTGCGGCCTGGTCCACCGACGTCAGCGACCAACCACCCGGGTGGCTCGCGCCGCACCGGCTGCGCCCGCTCACCCGCGCCGACGCCGGCCGGGCGCTGCACGATCTCGCCGGGGACGGCGCGGGCAGCCTGGCCGCCGCCGAGAGCCTCGCCGGCCGCCTCGGCGGCCTGCCGCTGGCGCTGCGCGTGGCCGGCCGGTATCTCGTCGAGACGGCGCGGATGCCGTCCCATCTCGACGGCGCCGAGGTCCTGCGCGGCTATGCCGCGTACGAGCAGGCGGTGCGGACCGGTCGGCCGGAGTCGGTGCTGCCCGACCTCGGCGGCCGGCTACCCGCCGGCGAGCCGGGCCGGCGCGGCGGCGGCGCGCCGGCCGGGGGACCCGCGCGGGACCGGGAGCGCGCGCTCGTCGGCCCGACCTGGGAGCTGTCCCTGCGGCTGCTCGCCGCGCAGGGCCGCGACCTGGCCCGGCCGCTGCTCACCCTGCTCGCCTGCCTCGGTGGCGCCCCCATCCCGATCGAGGCGCTCGACGCGACCGTGCTCGCCTCCTCGCCGCTGTTCCCGGGCCTGACGACCACCGGGTTGTGGACGCTGCTGCGGGCGCTCGCGGGGCACGGCCTCGTCGACCTGACAGCCGCCGGCGTGCCCGAATCCGCCGGGGCCTCGGCCGGCCCGGGGCGACGCGGGCAGCTCGCCGCGCGTGCCGACCAGGTCTGGTTGCACCCGCTGGTGCGCGACAGCTTCAGCCGGGCGGCGCACCGTTCGGGCCACGTCGAGGACTACCTGGAGACGGTCACGGCGCTGCTGGCCCGCGCCGCCCGCCGAGGGGATCCCCGCGACCCGGACAGCTGGCCGCGGTGGGCCCGGCTGCGCGGCCATGCCGATGCGGGTCTGGCAATGCTGCGCGCCCGGCAGGCGTGGCGGCTCGACGGGCTGACCGAGCCGCGGCTGGCGCCGGACCTGCTGGTCCCCGCCACGCTCGCCGCCCGTTTCCTGCGGGCCACCGGCCATCTCACCGAGGCGGCCGCGATGTACGGCACGGTGCTCGCCGCCGGTCAGGCGCTGCTCGGCGACGACCACCCCGACGTGCTCCACGTCGAGCACGACCTGCTCCGGGTGCGTGCCGCCCAGGGTTTCCCCGGCGAGGCAGCGCGGGGCCTGCGCCGGGTCCTGGAGGAGCGGGCCCGGGTGCTCGGCCCGGAGGATCCGGACACGCTGATGACCCAGCACTACCTGGCTCGCGCCCTGCGCGAGTCCGGTCGGCCCGGCGAGGCGCTGGCGCTGTTCCGCCGCACCCTGGCCAGCCGGGAGAAGGTCCTCGTCGCGCGCCACCGGGACACGCTGACGACCCGCAACAACGTCGCGGACGTCCTCGTCGACCTGCGCCGGTGGGCCGACGCCGAGGAGACGCTGGCCCTGGTCTGTTCGGACCGGGTGGCCACGCTCGGGCCGGAGCATCCCGCGACCCTGGTGACCCGCCACCACCTGGCCCGACTGGCCTATCAGCGCGGTGCGCCGGACAGCGCCGCGGCGCGCACCGACGAGCTGGTGGTGGACTGTCTGCGGGTGCTCGGGCCGGACCATCCCCGCACCCTGGCGGCGATCGGCCTGCGCGGGCGGGTCGCCCACGCGCTCGGCCGCCTCGCCGAGGCCCACGCCGAACTCGCCGACGCGCACCAGCGCAGCCTGCGGGTACTCGGCCCGGGCCACGACACGACCCGTGTCCTGGCGCAGCTCGCCGACCTGGACGGCGCGGCCTGAGCCACCCGCGGCCTATCCCGCGGCCCCGCCGCCCGGACCGGGGTGCCGGTCGTCGTGATCCGGCCCGGGCCGCGGGCCGCCGTCATCCCGGCCCACCAGCGCCGCCGCCGACCATCGGGCGAGGACGAACGACCACCCGGCGGCGCCGGCCAGCAGCGCCACGCCCAGGGCCAGGGCCAGCCCCCCCGACAGTCGGCCGCCGGGGTCGGCGAGCAGCCAGCCGACGCACGCCAGGTGGACGGCGAGCAGGTTCAGCCGGACGAATCCGCCGCCGCGCGCCCGCGCCGAGCGGATCGGGTCGAGCCCGGGAGCGCCCGACCGGATCAGCCGGACCAGCCGGACCGTGCCGGCGAGGCCCGCGGCGAGCGCGCCGACCGCGGCCACCGCGCGGTCCAGCCCGAGTCCGCCGCCGGGCGCCGCCGGCCCGCCCGGCGACGCGGCGAGCAGGTCCGGAGCCGCCGGGCCGCCCCCCCCCGGGCCCGCGGGGGGCCCGGTCCCCGCCCCCGGGGGGCCGGCCGGGCGGGCCCCCGCCGGGGCCCCGTACACGAGCGCGACGTACGGCGCCGGCAGGACGAAGCCGCTCGGCCGGCGCAGGCGCACCCCGCTGGCCAGCGCCGCGGTGCGCCGGTGGGTGAGCCGGTCCGTGGGCAGGTCGCGCAGGTCGGCGACGGTGGCGCCGGCGACGGTCGCGCCGAGGCCGAACGCGGCGCTGAGCGCGAGCGTGGCCGCGCCCATCCGGCCACCGGTGGCGAGCACGCCCAGGGGCAGTCCGCCGGCGAGCGTGACCGACACGAGCGGCCACCGCAGCCACCGCAGCGGCCCGCCCGCCCCCCGCAGCCAGGCCAGCCCGCCCCGCAGGGCCACGATGCCCACGAAGCCGAGCCGGGTGCCGACGGTCGGCGCCGCGAGCAGGCCGCCCGCGGCCACGGCGGCGCCCCCCAGCGCCGCCAGGCCCGCCAGCGGGCCGCGCCCGACCGCGCCCCGCACCAGTGCACTGCCCTGGCGGTCGGGGTTGATCTGGTCAGCGCCGAGACAGGCGACGGCGTCGAGCAGCCGGCCCGCCGCCGACAGCAGCGTGCCCGCGAGGGCGAGGAGCAGCACGGGCCCGAGCCGGGGATGGGCGACGGCCAGTCCACCGACGGCGAAGGGAACGGCGTCGGCCAGCGCCGTGCCGGGCCGGGCCAGCGTGATCCCCGCGGCGAGGCCGCGCGCGACCGACCGCCGTCCCGGCGCACGCGGCCCTTGGCCATCCGGCTGGTGCGCGGCACGGCTGGTCATCCGACCTCACGATCATTTCCGGCGTCCCCGAAGCGCTGCGCTCACGATCAATCGCAGCCTGTTGAGGAAAACTCATTCCGGCCGGCCGGAAAAGCCGTCTCCGCATCGCCGGACAACCTCGTACGGACAGCGGCCGGTATTCAGCTCGCCACCGGACGGGTGACTGCGGCACCACGATCGCGTGGGTTCGGCCGTCCGACGACGAACGCCGAACGCCGGCAACCCCGAACGTATGCTGAAAAGCAAACTGGTGCCGCCCGCAGGCCCGGAGAAGGTGCTGGCGTGCGCACACCGGCGCCAAAAACGAGCAATTCTTAATCGAGGTCGCCGCAAGGCGGGTGGGGCGGACCGGGCACCGGATCGGGAGGCCGGGCGGTCACGTCGCGCGGTCCGCCCGCCGGAGCGGGCCTCCCCCCGACAGGCAGGTCCGCTCCGGCGACGGCCAGGAAGCGCACCGCCGACGGTCACCCCGGGCGAACCCCGGGGGCAGATCACGACCGGCGGCGGTCTTTCGGCTGGCCGCGTCCAGACAACCGCGTTCCGCGCGCCCCGCAAAGAGCGCGGCGCCACCTCCGTACAAGGTCGTACGCGGGACACCCCCAGCCGCGTCGACCGGTGCGGCGCTCGTCTGGAGTACCGGTGCCGACCGCGCCGCGGTAATGGCGGGTTCTCGCAGGGCCCGCCTTCACCGGCGGTATTCTCCGCCCTGTCGAGGGCGGGATCTCAGCCCGCCACCCGGCCGCCCGACAAAACTCTTGGCACCGACAACCACCGGTTGTCGGACAGCTTCGGTATCAGGCGCGGGCGGCCCCGCCCGAATCCGTTTTCCACAATCCGCGAGTACCTGTTCTCAGGAGTTTTGGCGATGTCCCTCTGGCTGGACGAACCGCTGCGGGGCGAGCTTGACCCGGCCGCCGCCCACGCCCTCTCGGCCTGGTGCAGCCAGACCGCGATCAGCCTGCGGCTGGTCCGGCGGCTCACCGGCGGGCGCTCCGCGGCGCTGGTGGCCGCCGTCCTCGAGGACGGTCCGCAGGGCGGCCGCCAGCTCGTCATGAAGCTGGACCGGGCCCCCGGCAGCACGGACGATCCCGAGCCGGGCGAGTACGCCCAGCACGCGCGGGCCCTGGCCGACGCCCCCGCCTTCGCCGGCCAGCACCTGACCCAGCCGGTCCACCAGCCGGTGTCGGTCGGGGACGGCCGGTGGTTCGCCTTCCAGCGGGTCGCCGGCGGCGGCCTGCGCGATCCGATCACGCTGCACACCCTGCTCGACGCCGTGCTGCACCCGCCACGGCCCTCCCGCGGCTCCCCCGCCCGGTCCGCCGGCCCGCGGCCGCTGTTCCCCAGTCCCCGCCCCGGTGCCGCGGCCTTCGCCGAGGCCAGCGCCGCGATCACCCGGTCGGTGCTGGACGGGTGGGCGGGCCGCGCGCAGGTGCCCTCGATGGGCGTGCCGGACATCCTGCGCAGCCAGCTCGGGCAGCGCCTCGCCCCCGGCGGCGCCCGGGCGCGCGCCGCCGACGCCCACCGTGGCTGCACCATCACCGTCGAGGACGAGGACGGGCCGCTGCCCAACCCGTTCGCGCTGATCCTCGACACCGACCGCCACGGCGGGCTCGCGCTGCCCACGTTCGTCGGGCGGGCCCACGGCGACCTGCACGTCGAGAACGTCCTCGTCCCCGCCTCCCTGCACGACGTCGCCGCGTCGTTCCAGCTCATCGACCTGTCCCGCTACCGCCCCGACGCCGTGCTCACCTGGGACCCGACCCACCTCGTGCTGCACGTGCTGGCCCGCACGCTGGTCGACCTCTCCCCGGCCCAGCGCGACGCCACCATCGATCTGCTGCTCGACCCGGACCTCGACGGCGACCTCGTCCCACTGTGGCTGTCGTCGTTCGTCGGCGCGGTCCGCACGGCCGGCGAGGACTGGGCGCGCCAGGCGGATCTGGTCGACCAGTGGCGGGACCAGGTGCCGCTGTCGCTGCTGGCCGGCGCGCTGGCCTGTCACGTCCGGGCGTCGACCCGCCCGCAGGACCGTGCCTGGTTCCTGCGCCTCGCCGCGAACGCCGCCGCGGCCATCCTCGACCAGCACGCTCCCCCGCCCGCGGCCGCCGGCACCCGCCGCACCGGCGGCGACCAGGACGCGGGCCAGCCCGGCGGGGCAGCGGCCAGCGCGCGGTCCGGCTGGTCTGCCGACCGGATCGCCGACGACGGGAACGCCGAGCACGGGAACGCCGAGCACGGGAACGCCGAGCACGGGAACGCCAACGGTGCCCAGCCGTCCCGGCAGCACACCGACGACGGCGCGGCCCCGGCCGGTCACCGGGACAGCCGGGAGGTGCGGGGCAGGGCGGATGCCCCGGCGCACGCCGGCGCCCCGCCCACCGTCGCGACCGGCCGGGGCAGTGCGCGGACGCCCGCTGCGGGCGACGCCGAGCTGGTCGTCTCGTACGCCGCGGCCGACCGGCCCTGGGCGGCCTGGATCAGCTGGCATCTGGCATCGGCGGGCTGGCGCGTCGGAACGCTCGAACCCGCCGCGCCGCCGGCCGGGCCCAGGCCACGGCCGGCGCCGGCCGGCGGCTCGCCGTACCTGCTCGTCGTGCTGTCCCCGACCTACCTGGACCCCGGCCCGGCCACGGCCGGCACCGGCGGGCGGCCCTCGTTCGCCGTCCGGGTCGAGCCGTGCGAACCCCCGGACTGGCTCACGGGCGTCGACACGGTCGACCTCGTCGGCCTCGGCGAGAACGAGGCCCGCGCGGCCCTCGTCAATCGGCTGGCCCCGCCGTCGCGCGCCAGGTGAATCTCAAGGGCATGCGTGACGAGCTCGCCGCCGCGGCCGAGGGCCGGTTCCGCATCGAGCCGCCGATGTTCCACCTCGTCGGCATCCCGTCCTACCTCATACTCGCGGAACTCGCGGTCGCAGAAATGTGCTGAACCCTGGTCACGAAGAAGTCACATTCGGCGACGACTGGTCCGACTCGGAGCGTTCAGTGTGGTGATGTGCTGTCGTAGCTTATCGGAACCTCGAGGCGCGAACGACGGCCGGGATGCCGGTTCAGACGGCCGTCAGCGTGGGTTGGAACTGTAGGGGTCACGAAGCGGCTGCGAGGCGTGGGCGGCGCGGATCGTCCGTTCGGCCTCGGCAGCGACGCCCGCCGCGATGTACCGCTGGGTCCGACCATGTCCGATCTCCTCGATCAGTCCTGCGGCCTTTAGGCCCTGCAGGTCTCGTATCGCCTGATCACGGGTCAATCCCTCGCCACGGGCATAGGTCACCCGGCGTGCGCCTTCCCGGCGAGTTGCGGCGTAAAGGGCTGCGACCGACCGCTCCCCCAACCTGGCCGCAGCGACCTGATCGGTCAGGATTCGCCAGGACTTGGCCGCAAGGTCGAGCCACCGCTGGACGATCAGCTCTGGAACCTGCGCCGCGTCCGGCCCGGTGTAGCCGCAGGCAAGGGTAATACGCCTGGTCAGCAAAGTGCTACGCGGCCGGCTGCCCACGGTGCACTATCCGGCGGCGCTACGGGAACAGCCGCCCAGGGTCTGGTGGGACAACGCGCGGCTGACCTTCGACTACGCCCGGGTCAACCACGCCCGCCATGGCAGGCTGGCCCAGTGCGCCGGACTGGTCGCCCAGGCAACCTCGCAGGCCGCACACGCCGTGCTCGTGGCGCGCGGCGAATGGGTCACCAACGACAGGACCCTGCTCACCCGCGCGGACCTGCGCCAGGTCGACCACCTCATCGCGGAGACCCACGCCGATCCGGCCGCCGCCCGCAGGCTCGTGGACGACTCCGAGAAGCTGTGCGCGGCGGCAGTGCCGGCCGTGTTCCACCCATTGCCCTGACCTGTCAGGCTGCCCTGACCTGTCAGGCTGCGGACGGCGGCAGCGCGGCGCCGGCCGGCGGGGGGGCCGCGCCCGGCGGGGGGGCGAGGGTCGGCGGGGAGACGGCGGCCAGCGGCGAGACGATCGCGAGCGGCTGATCCAGCGCGACCTGGTCGCCGTCGCGGGCGAGCAGGTCGGTGACGACGCCCGCGACGGGAGCGCTGACGGGATGCTCCATCTTCATCGCCTCGACGACCAGCAGGGGCTGCCCCGCGGCGACGGCCGTGCCTGCCTCGACGAGCACGGCGATGACGGTCCCCGGCATCGGGCTGCGCGCCTCGCCGTCCCCCGCCGCCCCGGCGCCCCGCACGGGCGCCGACACCGCCTCGGCCAGTCCCCACGCGCGGCCGTCCCGGCCGAGCCAGAGCAGTTCCTGGGCGCCATCGCCCGCCGGGCCGGGCGCCCAGGCGAACGACCAGCGGGTCGTGACC
This sequence comes from Frankia sp. AgB32, assembly GCF_023243045.1. Lineage (GTDB taxonomy): Bacteria > Actinomycetota > Actinomycetes > Frankiales > Frankiaceae > Frankia. Next base: position 52,324 of record NZ_JALKFX010000012.1, on the reverse strand, counting down.
GGGCCAGCCGCGATCAGCAGCTCGTCGCCGAGCACGCGCACCGACGCGGCAACCGGCGGCCCGTCGGCGACCCGCAGCCGGGCGGCGGCCGGTGTCCCGCGGACCGACACCCGCACGGTCGACGGCGGCGCGGCCTCGGCCGGCTCGGCGGCGACCAGCCCGGCGCGACGGTCCGGACCACCCGCCGCCGGGTCCCCGGCCGCGTCGGGTGCCGCCGGGTCGTCCGCGGCGGTGGCGGTGGCCGTGGCCGCGTCGTTGTGGTTGCCGCCGGCCGCGGGGCCGCCGGCCTCGCCGGGAACGCTCCGCCTGGCCGACGGGAGCCGAACATCCCAGGTCAGCCAGGCGGGTTCGCCGGGACGCCAGCCGGAGGGAACGTCCCACGGGTCGACCAGCGGGCCGGTGGGCTGCAGGGCGAGCAGCCGGGCCAGAGCGTAGCCGAAGATCGCCTCGGTGGGTGGCTCGTCGTCGGCGAGCGCCGCGAGATCACGTTCGACCAGCCCGGTGTCGAGCCGGCCGGAGCGGACGTCGGGATGAGCGAGCAGCGCGCGCAGGAAACCGATGTTGGTGATGACGCCGAGCAGCACGGTGCTGGCGAGGGCCGCGTCGAGACGGGCGATCGCGCTCTGCCGGTCCGCGCCCCATGCGATGATCTTCGCGAGCATCGGGTCGTAGGCGGTGCCGACGGTGTCGCCGGTGGCGAGGCCGGCGTCGACCCGCAGCGCGAGGCCGGACGGCTCGCGGAACGCGAGGACCTCGCCGCCGGTCGGCAGGAAACCGCGGGCGGGATCCTCGGCGTAGACGCGGGCCTCGACGGCGTGCCCGGTGATGCGGACGTCGGCCTGACCGAACCGCAGGGGCTCGCCGGCGGCGATCCGGATCTGCTCGGCGACGATGTCCACTCCGGTGACCAGTTCGGTGACCGCGTGCTCCACCTGCAGGCGGGTGTTCATCTCCATGAAGTAGAACTCGTCGGGCGCGTCGGCGGACATGATGAACTCGACCGTGCCCGCTCCGACGTAGCCGACGGCGACGGCGACGGCGACCGCGGCGGCACCGATCCGCTCCCGGGTGCGCGGGTCGAGCAGCGGCGAGGGCGCCTCCTCGATGATCTTCTGGTGGCGCCGTTGCAGGCTGCACTCGCGCTCGCCGAGGTGCAGCACGGTGCCGTGGCCGTCCGCGAGGATCTGCACCTCGACATGGCGCGGCCGGGCGATGAGCCGTTCCACGAACAGGGTGTCGTCGCCGAACGCGGCGGCGGACTCCCGGCGGGCCGAGGCGAGCGCCGCGGCCATCCCCGCGGGTTCGCGCACGATCCGCATGCCCTTGCCGCCGCCGCCCGCCGACGGCTTGACCAGCACCGGGTAGCCGAGCTGGCCGGCGGCCTCGGTGATCGCGGCGTCGCTCATGCCCGGTGCCGACCGACCGGGCACGACCGGGACGCCGACCTCCGCGACGGTCCGCCGGGCCAGGATCTTCTCGCCCATCACCTCGACGGCCTTGGCCGGCGGGCCGATGACGGTCACCCCGGCGGCCTCGCAGGCCCGGAAGAACTCCGCGTTCTCGGCGAGGAAGCCGTAGCCGGGGTGGATCGCCTGTGCCCCGGACAGCCGGGCGGCCTCGAGGACCGCGCCGATGTCGAGGTAGCTTTCGCGGGGCGGCGTGGGCCCGAGCCGCACCGCCACGTCGGCCTCGCGGACGTGACGGGCCCCGGCGTCCGCATCGGAGTAGACGGCGGCGGCCCGGATCCCGAGGTCCCGCAGGGTGCGGATGATCCGCACGGCGATCTCACCGCGGTTCGCCACGAGCACGCAGGTGAACCCCTGCCCGTCGGCGCGCGGCGCACCTCCAGCCGCCGCCCCGGCGGCCGACGCCGCACCGCCTGACGCCGCACCGCCCGACAGCACACCGGCCGACGTCGCTGCGGACGTCAGCGCACCAGCGGTCGGCGCACCGGGCGCACCGGCGTCGGTGGCCCCCGCACCAGCGGCGACGTCACCACCCGGGCCGGTGTCCGCCGGCGCGACAGCGCCCGGGCCGGCCTGCGCCGGTGGGGCGCCGGTGGTGCGCGGCGTCACGCCGTTCTGGCCCGGTCCGTCGCCGGGCCCGCCGGGGGCCGCCCGACCGGCACCCTGGCCACCCGTCGTGCCGTTGTTACCCGTGGTCAGGTCAGTGGCTGACAACCTGTTCCCCCACACTCTCCGCCATCCGTGCTGTCCACTGACTCCCGGCGAACGGGACGCGCGACCACGCCGCCGCCCGCCAGCAGTTTCACATCCGAAACACTCCGTACCCAATCGGGTCGAGCTGCGCGTTCGCCGCGACCGACAGTCCCAGACCGAGCACCATACGGGTGTCAGCCGGATCGATCACCCCGTCGTCCCACAGCCGCGACGTGGAGTGGTAGGCGCTGCCCTGCTCGGCGTAGCGGTCGAGGATCGGCGTGCGGAAGGCGGCCTCGTCGGCGTCGCTCCACTCGACGCCGGCCGCGGTGAGCTGGTCGCGGCGGACGGTCGCGAGCACGGCCGCCGCCTGGTCACCGCCCATCACGGAGATCCGCGCGGTCGGCCACATCCACAGGAACCGCGGCGAATACGCCCGTCCGCACATGGAGTAGTTGCCCGCACCGTACGAGCCGCCGATCACCACGGTGAACTTCGGCACCCGCGCGCACGCCACCGCGTTGACCATCTTCGCGCCGTGCTTGGCGATGCCGGCGGCCTCGTACTCGCGGCCGACCATGAAGCCGGTGATGTTCTGCAGGAACACCAGCGGGATGCCGCGCTGGTCGCACAGTTCGATGAAGTGCGCGCCCTTGAGGGCCGACTCGCCGAACAGCACGCCGTTGTTCGCGATGATGCCGACGGGATGACCGTGCAGCCGCGCGGTGCCGGTCACCAGCGTCGTGCCGTACTCCTGCTTGAACTCGGCGAACCGGCTGCCGTCGGCGATGCGGGCGATGACCTCACGCACGTCGAACGGCGTCCGCCCGTCCGGCGGGACCGCCGCGTACAGGCCGGCCGGGTCGACGGCGGGCTCCTCGACCGGCTCGACCTGCCACGGCCGCGGCGCCCGTGGCGCCAGGTTCGCCACGATCGAGCGGACGATGCGCAGTGCGTGCCGGTCGTCGTCGGCCAGGTGATCGGTCACCCCGGAGGTGCGCGCGTGCAGCAGGCCGCCGCCGAGCTCCTCGGCCGTCACGACCTCACCGGTCGCGGCCTTCACCAGCGGCGGCCCACCCAGGAAGATCGTCCCCTGGTCGCGGACGATGACCGTCTCGTCGGCCATCGCGGGAACGTAGGCGCCGCCGGCCGTGCAGGAGCCGAGGACCGCGGCGATCTGGGCAATACCGAGCGCCGACATCCGGGCCTGGTGGTAAAAGATGCGGCCGAAATGGTCCCGGTCCGGAAAAACCTGGTCCTGAAGGGGCAGAAACGCTCCGCCAGAATCCACCAGGTAGATACAGGGAAGCCGGTTGTTCATCGCGACTTCCTGCGCGCGCAGATGTTTCTTCACCGTCAACGGGTAGTATGTTCCACCCTTCACGGTGGCGTCGTTGGCGACGATGACACATTCCCGGCCAGCCACCCGGCCGATTCCGGTGATGATGCCCGCGCCCGGCACCGGATCGTCATACAGACCGTTCGCGGCGAGCGGGGAGAGTTCCAGGAACGGGCTGCCCCGGTCGAGCAACGCGTCCACCCGGTCGCGGGGCAGCAGCTTGCCGCGGTCGACATGGCGAGCCCGGGCCTGCTCGGAACCGCCGACGGCAGCGACGGCCAACCGCTCCTGCAGATCGGTCACGGCATGCCAGTGGCCCTCGGCGTTTCGCCGTGCCTGCTCCCCCGCCGCGTCGACCCGACTGGTCAGGACCGGCATCGCCGAGGCGCGGCGCACCTCGGCGGTGGGCCGGTCCCCGACGATTGCGGCGTCCACCGCGGTCACGGTCACCCCCACAACAACGACCAAGCAGTAAATAGGACGTATTCCCAGGTCAACCGCTGCCAATCCCGCACGTCCGGCGTTGTGCCGGCCGCCACGCACGTAGGCCGGACCAACCGTCACTCCGGACATCCCGGCCCGCGGAACTATCCACGCCGCCGCCGATCGAATTGCACCGGTTCACCCACTGCGGTTCACCATAGCCGCACTTCGCGCAGACATCGGTCATCCCCGACATCCGGCCTGGTCAGCCCCTATCCGCCCGCGCTGGCTGTCAGCCGCCGACCTCGTCGAGGTGTGCCACCTCGGCACGCAGGCTAACGTGCGGTCGTGGCCGCACTGTTCCTCGATGCCGCCGGGCCGGCCCGTGTCGCGGAAAGCTGGGAACGCTACGCCCAGCCAGCCCGCTGGCCGGACTGGGCGCCGCAGATCCGTCGCGTGCGCATCGACGGCTACGGCGACGCGGACGACGGCCGCATCCATCCGGGCATGACCGGCGAGGTCTGGTCGTTCGTGCCGCCCGCCGCCCGGTTCGTCATCACCGCCGTCGACGAGCTCGCCCACACCTGGTCCTGGCGGGTCGCGCTCGGCCCGCTGCGCCTGACTCTCGACCACGGCGTCGAGCCCTGCCTCGACGCGGGCACCGCCACGTGGCTGCACCTGCACGGCCCGCTGCCGGTCGTCCTCGCCTACGCGCCACTCGCCCGGCTCGCCCTGCGCCGCCTCGTCAGCGCCGACGTGCCCGCGAAGACCGCGTTCTGACCTGGCCGGACGGCTGCCGGTCCGGTCCACGGCACGGTCCACGACCCGCCGCGACCACTCGTCGGGGGCACCCGCCACGAGCGGCCGCGCGGCGGGTGCCCCCGACGATCCAGAGGTGACGATCTAGAGGTACAGGCCGTGGCTGGGATCGCTGCGGGTCGGGCGGGGCAGGCCGCGCCCGTCGCGCAGCGCGAACAGCTCGGCGAGCGTCATCGTCGACCCCACGCCCTCGGCCGACCCGAGCCAGGACACCGCCTCCCCGTGCGGCAGGGCGCCGACCTCGATCTGCGCGAGGCAACGGCCAGGTCGCACCACCGCCGGATGCAGCCGCAGCAGGTCCTCGTTGGTGGTCAGCGCGACGAGCACCTCGCGGCCCTGGCCGACCAGCCCGTCGGTCAGGTTGAGCAGCCGGGACAGCTGCTGGCCGGCCGAACCCCGGCCGTCGCCGCGGATCAGCTCGTCGCAGTCCTCGATCACCAGCAGGCGCCAGCGGCGCCCCGACGACTGCCCCATCCGGTCGGCGGCGGCGTCGATCACCCCACCCGGACCCGCGCCGTTCTCGGCGGTCGTCGGGCCGGCGAGTGCGGTGTCGGCGAGTGCGGTGTCGGCAGGTGCGGTGTCGGCAGGTGCGGTGTCGGCAGGTGCGGTGTCGGCGAGTGCGATGTCAGCGAGTGCGATGTCGGCATCCGCGTCCGCGTCGCCGTCGTCGTCGAACCCGATCGCGACCTCCATCAGGTAGGCCGGGTCGGCGAACAGGGACTCCGGGTCCAGCACGCAGTCGACCTGGCACCACGACCGCCACTCGTTCGCCAGCGCGCGCAACACCGTGGTCTTTCCGGTGCCGGCCGGCCCGTGCAGCAGGATCAGCCGGCCGACGATGGACTCGCGGCGGACCGCCATCAGCTTGTCCAGGTCCTCCACCGCCGTCGCGGCGTAGTTGGCGCGGATCGCCGACCAGTTCGTCGTCGCCGTCCGACGGCTGGTCCGGATCGGCCCGCGCTGGCTGGACAGGTACCAGAAGCCCATGGTGACGGCGCTCTCGGGACCGGTGTCGGCCGTCGACGCGCGCAGCACGTCGTCGAGGACGCCCCGGGCCAGCTGCTCGGTGACGGCCGTGACAGTCACCTCCCCGCCGCCCCCACGCCAGCGCACCGCCCGCACCGTCCAGCCCTCGCCCACGGCCAGGCGGGAGTCACGGGCTTCTTCGACAACGGAGCGCATCAGTCGGGCTCCGGTGGGCAACAGGGTCGCGCCAGGCCGGAGCCGGTCCACCCGCGCGCTGCGCGCCCATGGCTGTTCACCGGTCGTGAAGGGAGCCAGCGCGAGCGCGTCGACAACGTCGTACGGGGTGTCCGAGTCGTCGAGGCCGACGACGAACGGGAGCTTCATCCCTCCGTTCAGCGATTCGGAGACCATCCAGGACTTGGGCAGCGACGCTTTCTCGTTTGGAACAGACACGCTCCCGATGGTCCCGGACGCGTCAGGATTCCACCATCCCGTTACGGGATTTCTCCACCACGTCCCACCGACCTCGGTATGGGGGTGCCCGCCCGGGCGGGCACCCCCACCAGGCCGAGCCGGCGCCGCCCAGCACCCGCCTCCCGCCAGGCGGTCATCCCCGCCCCGGCGCGCCTACCCAGGGCGTTCGTTCTGTCACTGCAAGCTGCGGACAGGAGGTGGTCGGCGATGTTCGGCGGACGACTCGGCAGCAGACAGCGACGCAGCGCCGCGCCGGTGGTCGCGGCTGGCGGACCCAACCCGGCGCAGGGGACCGAGCAGGAGCCGGGAGCACCCCCGACCATCGGCCCCTTCGACCTCGCCGACCTGCCAGCCGACGGCCGGGAGCGCGCCGACTTCGGGGCGCTGCTGGTCCCCCGGGTGGCGGGCACCTGGCTGCGGCTGTCCCCCGCCGGCCCGGTGCCGGCGCTGGTCGTCACGGACAGCGTGTCCGCGGTGGAGCTGTCGGTGCTCGCCGCGCCGCGGCGCCAGGGGCTCTGGGCCACGATCCGCGCGGACCTGCTGGCCACCACCTCAGCCGCCCCCGACGGCGACGCCACGGAGGCCGACCTCGGCGCCGAGGAGCACACCACCCAGGGGGAACCGGCCGCCGCCGGCTGGTCCCCAGCCGGCGGGCCGGACAGTGTCGACCAGGGAGCGGCCGACCAGGGAGCGGCCGACCAGGGAGCCGCCGACCGGGGAGCCGCCAGCCAGGGAGCTTTCGACCAGGACGCGGGCCACCAGGATACGGCCGACCAGGTCGCCGCGGAGCTGGTGGGCGCGGAGCTGGACGCGGGGGGGGGGGGGGCGCGGCGGCGGGCGGG
>NZ_JALKFX010000012.1:0-45292 GCF_023243045.1 Frankia sp. AgB32 | reverse complement strand
GCCCCCCCGCCCGGGGGGGCGGGGGGGGGGGGGGGGGGGGGGGGGGCCCCCCCGGCCGGGGGGGGGGGGGGCGAGCAGGTCGTGCGGGCGGGTACCCGCGGGCCCGAGCTGCACCTGACGGTCGAGACCGATCACGGATGGGTCCCGGCCCGCATCGTCGGGGTCGACGGGCCCCGGTGGTTCCTGTGCGCGATCTTCACCGGGCCGGCCGCGGCCGATCCGGCGGCGGCGCCGGCGCTCGAGGAGCTGCTGGCAGCCACCGCCGTCGTCCGCGGCACCGACCCGATGCCCGTGCGCGAACCGATCCCGCTGATCGTCCCGGACCGACCCGGCGAGCCGATCATCGACGTCCCGGCCCAGCGGGCGGCGCCCAGGACAGTCACCGTGCGCGAACCCGACTTCCTCGGCTGACCCGGCCGCGGCGACCCCGCGGCACACCATGATCACTTCGTGGCCCGCCGGACGGGCGGCGCGGCTGCTAGCGTTGCCCGTCGTGCCGAGATCCACGCGCCGCCCCCATCGACCCGGCGCCGCCACCGGGCCGACCCCCACCACGCGGGGCGTCACCGGGGCGGCCCCCGCCCGCACGGCCGCGGCCGAGCGGACCTGCGGGGCCAACGCGAGGCCGGTGTGACCGTCCACTTCATCGGGGCCGGGCCGGGCGCCGCCGATCTGATCACCGTGCGGGGCCGGGACCTGATCGCGGCCAGTCCCGTCTGCCTCTACGCCGGCAGCCTGGTGCCCGCCGAGCTGCTGGCCCACTGCCCGCCGGGCGCCCGCCTCGTCGACACCGCCCGGATGACCCTCGACGCGATCATCGCGGAGCTGTGCGCCGCGGACGCCGCCGGCCACGACGTCGCCCGGCTGCACTCGGGTGATCCGTCCCTGTACAGCGCGCTGGCCGAGCAGACCCGCCGGCTGGACGTGGCCGGGGTGCCCTACGACGTCACCCCGGGGGTGCCGGCGTTCGCCGCCGCGGCCGCCTCGCTGCGCCGGGAGCTGACCGTCCCAGGCGTCACCCAGAGCGTCGTGCTGACCAGGACGTCCGTGGTGTCCAGCCCGATGCCGCCCGGCGAGGACCTGGCGACGCTGGGGGCGTCGCGGGCGACATTGGTGCTGCACCTCGCGGTGCACCGCGTCGAGGAGCTGGTCGACGAGCTGCTGCCCGGCTACGGGCCGGACTGCCCGGCGGCGGTGGTGGCGTGGGCGAGCCGGGACGACGAGGTGATAGTGCGCGGCACCCTCGCCGACATCGCCGGGCGCTCCCGCGCCGCCGGCCTGACCAGGACAGCCGTGATCATCGTCGGCCGGGCGCTGGCCGCGGACGGCTTCGAGGACAGTTACCTGTACTCGAAGAGTCGCTTCGCGCCCGCCGACGGCCGGGACGCGCCGGCCTCGGGCTGGTCCTCCGTCCCGCCACCGGCGACGGACCGGTGACCGTCTCGGCGCCCGACGGGCCGCTCACGACGCGGATCCTGCTTCTCGGTGGCACCGATCAGGCACGGCGGCTCGCGGCCGCGCTGACCGAGGGCGCCGGCCACGAGGTGCTCTACTCGCTGGCCGGGCGGGTGCGGGAGCCGCGGGTGCCGCCGTCGTGCCGGGTGCGCGTCGGCGGGTTCGGCGGGCCGGACGGGCTCGCCGCGCTGCTGCGCGCAGAACGGATCGACACGCTGATCGACGCCACGCACCCGTTCGCGGCCCGGATGAGCGCCTCGGCGGCGACGGCCGCGGCGGCCACCGGCCGGCCGCTGCTGGTCCTGCGCCGGCCCGGCTGGCGGGAACGGCCGGGTGACCGCTGGCTGCGGGTCCCGTCCCTGGCCGCCGCCGTGGACCTGCTCGACCGGTTCGTCCCCGACCGGTCAGTCCCCGACCGGTCGGGCGCCGAGAGCGTGGCGGGCGCCGACGCGCCGCGGGTGTTCCTGACGACCGGCCGCGGTGAGCTGGCGCTGTTCGCGCGGCTGGACCGGCCGTGGTTCCTGATCCGCTGCGTCGAGCCGCCCGACCCGGCGTTGCCGCCGCGCCGGGTCGTCCTGCTCGACCGGGGGCCGTTCGACATCGACGCCGAGCGGGCGTTGCTGCGCCAGCACGCGATCGACGTCGTGGTGACCAAGGACAGCGGCGGGTCGATGACCGCGGCGAAGCTGACCGCCGCGCGGGAGCTGGGGCTGCCCGTCGTCATGGTCGACCGCCCGCCGCTGCCGGCGGGGGTCCACGTCGTCGATTCCGTCGAGGCAGCGCTGCACTGGCTGGCCGACCGCCCGACCGGCCGCGGCCAGCCGCGCCGCGCGCCTACCGCGCCGGGTACTGACGCGGGGTGAAGACCCGGTCGCCGGCGCCGCCGCGGCGCACGACCCGGGTCGCCGAGGAGCCGACGAGCAGCAGACAGCGCATGTCGACCACGGCCGGGTCGAGCTCGCCGAGCGTCGTGACCGTCACCGTCTCGGTCGGGCCGCCGACGTCGCGGCCGATCACCACCGGGGTGCTCGGCGCACGGTGTTCGCCGAGCACCGCCAGCGCGCGGGCGAGCTGCGCGCGCCGGGTCCGCGACGCCGGGTTGTAGATCGCGAGGACGAGGTCGGCGCCCGCGGCGGCGTGCAGCCGCCGCTCGATGACTTCCCACGGTTTGAGCCGGTCGGACAGCGACAGCACGCAGAAGTCGTGGCCCAGCGGCGCGCCGACGCGGCTCGCGACGGCCTGGGCGGCGGTCAGCCCCGGCACGACGCGCACCGCGACCCGCGCGAACCGCTCCTGCGCCGCTGCCTCGACCACGGCGGTCGCCATCGCGAACACCCCCGGGTCGCCGGAGGACACCACCGCCACGACGGCGCCGGCGGCGGCGAGTTCCAGGGCGTGCTCGGCCCGGTCCGCCTCGACGGTGTTCCCCGACGGGTGCCGCCGCTGCCGCGGGTCGACGGGGACGCGGTCCAGGTACGGCCCGTAGCCGATCAGGTCGTCGGCGGCGGCGAGCGCCGCCGCGGCCTGGGGTGTGAGCCAGCCCGCGTCCCCCGGGCCCAGTCCGACGACGACGACCTCGCCGCGGCCGCGCCCCGCCTCCGTCGCCCAGACCGACTCCGTCACCCCGACCGGGGCTGTCTCCTCGGCCGAACCCGCCACGCCGGTCGAAGCCGTCGTCCCGGTCGACGCCGTCTCCTTGCTCGGGGCCAGCGCCTCTGCCCCGGTCCGGCGCGCGTCGGCGGTAGCGCCCGTCAGCACCCAGTCGGCCTGCGCGGCGCGCAGCGGGGCGGGGTCGTCCGGGCCGCGCACCGGGCTCGGCAGCACGGCGAGGGAGAAGTAGGGCACGCTCGCCGGATCCACCTCGGCGAGCGGGGCGATCCGCTGACCGGTGGTGGTCGCGCGTTCGACGTACCAGGCGTCGGCGAGGCGGCCGGCGTCGGCGAACGCGCCGCGCACCCCGGGGAAGGTCCGGCCCATCTTGATCACGACGGCGGTGTCGGTGTCGGCGATCCGCTCGGCGAGGGTCGCCGGCGCCAGGGTGCCCGGCAGCACGGTGAGGACCTCGTTGCCCTCGACCAGCGGCCGGCCCAGCACCGCGCAGCCGGCGGACAGCGACGTCACCCCGGGCACGACCTCGGTCGGGTAGCGGTCGGCGAGGCGGCGGTGCAGGTGGATGAACGAACCGTAGAAGAACGGGTCGCCCTCGCTGAGCACGACGACGTCGCGACCGGCGTCGAGATGGACGGCGAGCCGCTTGGCGCACTGCTCGTAGAACTCGTCAATGGCGCCCCGATAGCCCCCGGGATGGCTGGTCGCCTCGGTGGTGACCGGGTAGACCAGCGCCTCCTCGACCTGGTCGCCGCGCAGGTGGGAGGCAGCGATGGAGCGGGCGATGCTGCGGCCGTGCCGCGCGCTGTGGTAGGCGATCACGTCCGCCGCGCCGATGAGCCGGGCCGCCTTGACCGTGATCAGTTCGGGGTCGCCGGGACCGACGCCGACGCCCCAGAGCCGTCCCACGCTCACTCCTGCTCACTCGCGATCGCGTTGATGGCGGCGACCGCCATCGCGCTGCCGCCGCGCCGGCCGTGCACGACGAGGAACTCCAGGCCCGCCGGATCGTCGGCGAGGGCGCGCTTCGACTCGGCCGCGCCGATGAAACCGACCGGCAGGCCGAGCACCGCGGCCGGACGCCCGGCCCCGTCGGCAACGAGTTCGAGCAGCCGGAACAGGGCGGGGGGCGCGTTGCCGATCGCGACCACCGACCCGGCGAGCCGGTCGGCCCACAGGTCGACGGCAGCGGCGCTGCGGGTGGTGGCCCGCTCGGCGGCGAGTCCCGGCACCCGCGGATCACCGAGCAGGCACAGCACGTCGTTGTCCGCGGGCAGCCGGCGGCGGGTCACCCCGGCGGCGACCATCTGCGCGTCGCACAGCACCGGCGCCCCGGCCAGCAGCGCCGCGCGGGCCGCGGCGACCGCACCCGGGCTGAACGCCAGGTCGTCCACGAGGTCGACCATGCCGCACGAGTGGATCATACGGACGGCGACCCGGGCGACGTCGGCGGGCAGCCCGTCGAGGCGGGCCTCGGCCCGGATCGTCGCGAAGGAACGCCGATAGATCTCCGCGCCGTCCCGGATGTAGTCCCCGCGCGGTGTTCCCGGCATCGCCACCTCCATCAGCCTGCCTCCTGTCCGTCCGCGGCACCGCGGCCGGCGCGGGCGGCCGTCGCCGGGACGGTCCGTGCCGCCGCCACCACGTCGAGCAGCGTCGCCCGGGTACCGCCGGACAGCTCGCCCTGGCGGTGCGCCGCCCAGGTCACGATCGCCGCGGCGGCGCCCGCCGACACGGGCCCGCCGACGCCGGCCCGGCGCACCCGGTAGCCGGCGGATTCCGCGATCACCTCGACGACCGCGCCGGCCGGCTGCCCGCAGCGCCGGGCGCAGCCCGACCAGTGCACCGGCAGCGGCGGCCGGCCGGTAGCGGGCGGACCGCCGGATCCGCGTGGCCGCGCCGCGACCTGGGCCGCGTCGCGGCGCACGTCGGCGAGGGCACTGCCACAGCCGGGACGACCGGCGCAGCTCGTCACCCCGGCCCAGCCGGACTCCGGCTCGACGACGAGCCCGGCGGCACCGAGCCGGTCGGCGGCCCGCCTCATCTCGGCCGCGCCCAGGTCGCGCAGCACGACCGACCGCCACGGTGTCACGACGAGTCGGCCCGCACCGTCGGTCCCGGCGATGCCCGCGAGCAGGTCGAGCTGGTCGTCCCGCAGCCGGCCCAGCGGTACCAGCACCGTGAGAGCCCACCGGCCGTCGCGCTGCGCACACGCCCCCGCCCGGGCGCCCGGCGGTCCGACCGCGGCCAACGCGCCACCGGCCGGGACCGTCGCCGCGCCAGCCGGCCCGCGGTCGGTCGCCGCGCCGGCATCCGCCGCCCAGGTGTCCACCCGTCCGCCCGCTGCCCGGGCGGCCGCCTCCAGCAGCCGGTCCCGACCGGCGGGCAGCTCCCCGATCCGCCAGGCGGCCACGGCGGGTCCGCGCGCCTGGCGGAGTTCCACGAAGGCGCGGGCCGCGGCGAGCAGTGCCGCCACGGCGGCGCCCTCAGGCACCCGCAGCACGCGGGACTCGCCCGCGACGCGCAGCATCACCTGCCCGGCTGGGAGTGCCCGCAGCGCGAGGTCGGCCGGCAGCGTCGCGAGATCGCCGCTGCCGTCGTCGACGGAGAACAGGATCCGGCCGGGCAGCGCGACCAGCGCCGGGTCGGCACAGATACCGCGGTCGAGCGCCGCGACGACCGGCTCGATGTCCCGGCTGCCCTCGACCCGGCCGGACAGCGGCGAGGCGACGATGTTGCGGACCCGCTCGTGGGTGTCGGACGGCAGCAGGCCGACGGCCCGCGCCCGGCCGGCCAGCGTCCCGCCGGCGCCGTCGGACAGGCCGCGCAGCTGCACGTTGCCGCGGGAGGTCAGTTCCAGGTGACCGTCGGCCAGCTCTCGGGCGCAGGCTGCCAGCTCCCGCGCGGCACGGGCCGGCAGCACACCGCCGGGTAGCCGCAGCCGGGCGAGTGCCCCGTCGGCCGCCGGATGCGTCCGCAACACCCCGGGACAGGCGTCACGGGCGCGTTCGCGCGGGCTGGTGGGCACCGGCGGAGCATATGCGTCCCGACTTGTCCGCGCGCCGGTTCCGCCGCGCACCCGGGCACCGCTGTCCGCCGCTCTCCGTGGAGCGACACCCGGTGATCACGAACGGCCGGCTTCGAGGTCCGGCGGCGGGCGGCGGGCGGCCCGCCTCGGCGAACCGGCGCGCGAGCGTGGAACAGGCGCGCTACCGAGACTGCGCGCAGGGCGCCGAGGCCGACGCCATCGAATGTCAGCGCCGACACCGTTCCGCTTCCGGCCAGGCGGTCAGAACCGCCAGCGGGTCGCGCCGCCGGGTTCCACGGTCCGTTGCACGGTCGCCGCCTCGACGCTGATCCGGTAGACGAACCAGGGCGGCGGCCCGGCGGACGGCGCACTGTACTCGGCGGTCAGCGCCTGGCCCGAATCGTCGACCCGGGCAGGCCAGCCCCCGTCCGCCCACAGCGCGGCCATCGCCCGCACCGTCGCCGGATCGGTGACCCGGCTGGCCCGGCCCTCGACGACCAGGTCGAACTCGTCGGTGGCGAGGCTGAGGGCGCAGCGTGAGTCGCGGGCGACGTTGCGGCCCTTGCGGGTCTGCCCGCCGGTCTCGAACCAGAAGCCGCCCTCGGCGTAGAGGGCGCCGATGCCGGTGACGTGCGGACTGCCGTCGGCGTTGATGGTCGTCAGCCAGCAGGTGTGCCGATCGGGGCCGCCGGATCCCGGGGCCTGGGTGAAGCCGGCGGCGAGCCGGGCGCGCACGGCGGCCCAGTCGAGCACCGGCAGGTCGTAGAGATCGGCCAGATTGGTGGCCACGGGCTGTTGTGGGTCCATAGCGACGGGACGGTACCCGCCGCCCCCGACAGTTTCGGCCGCTCTCGGCGCCGCACGGCCGCCGCGTGTCCGGTTCACCGTGCGTGGCGGTGAAACGTGATTTCGCCTGGGAACGCAGCCTCCTGGTTCCCTCTGGTCGGATCCGCGCCCGAAATGTCCACCAGAGCGACCCACACGAGAGCTCTCCCACGCAGGCCGCCACGCTCCGTGGCGGACGCTCACGGGCAGGCAGCCGGCGACCGGTGAACCCCGGCCAGCCGCAGCCCGGCGCCGGCCACGCGGACGTCACAGATCCGCTGGTTCGGGGTTGACGAAGGGGATTCCTTGACAGTCGCGGCCGATTTTCTGCGATGGTGAGGCGGCCACGAACGGCGAGCGGCGAGGAAGTCCGGTGCGAATCCGGCGCGGTCCCGCCACCGTCACCGGGAAGCGGACCCCAGGCACGGCCACTGGCACGGGCGCGGCGCCCAGGCCGGGAAGGCCGGGGCGAGCATGCGTCACCGGCCCCGCCCAGGGCCGTCGGCGCGTACCCGGAAGCCGGGAGACTCGGCTCGCCGTCGACCCAGCCTGGCTGACACGGGGACGAGGATCTCCGGGAGAGGCACCTAGATGACCCCCGCGCGCCCCGATTCGGTTCACGACGCCCTGAACCATCCCGACAGCACCACCCCTCCGCACAGCACGACGACCGGCCCCGACCCGGCCGGCGACGCCGGCGCCCTGGACGCGGCCGAACTCGACGTCACCGTCCTGCTGCTGTCGACCTCGGACACGGACCTGCTGTCCGCGCGGGGCAGCGAGGCCCGCTACCGGCTCGGCAACCCGGCCCGGCTCGACGTCGCCGACCTGCCCGCGCTGACCGACGGTGTCGACGTCGTCGTCGTGCGCATCCTCGGCGGCCGGCGGATGTGGGAGGACGGCCTGGCCGCGCTGCTCGCGGGTCCGCGCCCGGTGGTCGTCCTCGGCGGCGAGCGGGCCCCCGACCCGGAGCTGATGGCGATCTCCACCGTGCCCGCCGGCCTGTGCGCCGAGGCGCACGCCTACCTCGCCGAGGGCGGGCCGCCGAACCTGCGTGAGCTGCACCGTTTCCTCGCCGACACGCTGCTGCTCACCGGCGGCGGTTTCGCCCCGCCGGTGACCACCCCGGGCTGGGGCGTGCTCGACCGCGCCGGCTCGACCACCGCCGACGCCGAGACCAGGACTGACGCCGAGACCACCACCGACGGCGACGCACGTCCGCAGGCCGCTGGCGGGCCGGGCGCGTACCCGGCGGACGGCGTCGCGCCGGTGATCGGCGTGCTGTACTACCGGGCGCACCACGTCGCCGGCAACACGGCGTTCGTCGAGTCGTTGTGCGCCGCCGTCGAGCGCGCTGGCGGGACGGCGCTGCCCGTGTACTGCGCGTCGCTACGCTCCGCCGAGCCGGAGCTGCTCACCACGCTCGGCCGGGTTGACGCCCTGGTCGTCACGGTGCTCGCCGCCGGCGGCAGCCAGCCGGCGAACGCCGGTGCCGGCGGGGACGACGAGGCGTGGGACGTCGGTGCCCTGGCCGCTCTGGACGTCCCGATCCTGCAGGGGCTGTGCCTGACCGGCAGCCGAGCGACATGGGCGGACTCCGACGACGGCCTGTCCCCGCTCGACGCCGCCACCCAGGTGGCGATCCCCGAGTTCGACGGACGCCTGATCACCGTGCCGTTCTCCTTCAAGGAGGTCGACGCCGACGGCCTGACCAGCTACGTCGCCGACCCGGAGCGCGCGGACCGGGTCGCCGGCATCGCGGTGGCGCACGGCCGGCTACGCCACGTCCCGCCGCCGGGGCGCCGGGTGGCGCTGATGCTGTCGGCCTACCCGACGAAGCACTCCCGCATCGGCAACGCCGTCGGCCTCGACACCCCGGCGAGCGCGGTGCGGCTGCTGGGGGAACTGCGCGTCGCCGGGTACGACATCGGCCCGGCCGACGGCCCGGACGCGCTGCCCGGCGTCGCCGCGCAGGACGGCGACGCGCTCATCCACGCGATCATCGCGGCCGGCGGGCAGGACCCGGACTGGCTTACCGCCGAGCAGCTCGCCGGCAACCCGGTGCGGATCTCGGCCGCCGACTACCGCGCCTGGTTCGACACGTTGCCCGCCGACCTGCGCGCACGCGTCGAGCGACACTGGGGTCCCGCGCCCGGCGAGCTCTACGTCGACCACTCCCGCTCCGCCGACGGCGAGATCGTGCTGGCCGCGCTGCGCGCCGGCAACACCGCGCTGCTCGTCCAGCCGCCGCGCGGCTTCGGGGCGAACCCGGTCGCGATCTACCACGACCCGGACCTGCCGCCGAGCCACCACTACCTCGCGGCCTACCGCTGGCTGTCCGCGCCGGCCGCCGCCGGCGGGTTCGGCGCGCATGCCCTGGTCCACCTCGGCAAGCACGGGACGCTGGAGTGGCTGCCCGGCAAGAACGTCGGGATGAGCGCCTCCTGCCCGTCGGACGCGGCACTCGGCAACACCCCGCTGATCTACCCGTTCCTGGTCAACGACCCCGGCGAGGGCACCCAGGCGAAGCGCCGCGCGCACGCCACCCTGATCGACCATCTCGTCCCGCCGATGGCCCGCGCGGAAAGCTACGGCGACCTGGCCCGCCTCGAGCAGCTCCTCGACGAGCACGCGTCGATCGCGGCGATGGACCCGGCGAAGCTGCCCGCGATCCGCGCCCAGATCTGGACGCTGATCCAGGCCGCCCGTCTCGACCACGACCTCGGCCTCGCCGACCGGCCGCACGACGCCGAGTTCGACGACTTCCTGCTGCACGTCGACGGCTGGCTGTGCGAGGTGAAGGACGCGCAGATCCGCGACGGCCTGCACGTGCTCGGCGTCGCGCCGAGCGGCGAGGCCCGCGCCAACCTGGTCCTGGCAATGCTGCGGGCGCGCCAGATGTGGGGCGGTCAGCGCACCCTGCCGGGCCTGCGCGAGGCGTTGGGCCTCGACGAGGACGCCGGCGGCGGCCCGGCGTCACGCGTCGACGTCGACACGGCGGAGCGCACGGCCCTGGCCCTGGTCACCGAGCTGGAGCGGCACGGCTGGGACCCCGAGGCCGTCCCCGCCGCGCTCGACACCGTCCTCGGCACCCCGCCTCCCCCGCCCGCCGAGACCGAGGCCGCCGCCGGCGCCGCCGAGGCCGCCGCCGGCGCGGAGCCCGGCACCGAGCCCGGCGGCGTCCCCGACGACGCCGGGCGGCGGGCGGCGGTCGCCGCGGTGCTGCGTTTCGCCGCGACCGAGATCGTGCCGCGCCTCGCCCGGACCACCGACGAGATCACCCACATCCTGCACGCCCTCGACGGCGGCTACATCCCGGCGGGGCCGAGCGGCTCACCGCTACGCGGCCTGGTCAACGTGCTGCCCACCGGCCGAAACTTCTACTCCGTCGATCCGAAGGCGGTGCCGAGCCGGCTGGCCTGGGAGACCGGGCAGGCGATGGCTGCTTCGCTGCTGGAGCGCTACCGGGCGGACACCGGCGGCTGGCCGGAGTCGGTCGGCCTGTCCGTGTGGGGCACCAGCGCGATGCGCACCTCCGGCGACGACGTGGCCGAGGTGCTCGCCCTGCTCGGCATCCGGCCGCTGTGGGATGACGCGTCGCGGCGGCTGCGCGGCCTGGAACCGATCGACCTGGCCGAGCTCGGCCGGCCCCGCATCGACGTCACGGTGCGGATAAGCGGCTTCTTCCGCGACGCGTTCCCGCACGTGGTGGCCATGCTCGACGACGCCGTGCGGCTGGCCGCCGGCCTCGACGAGCCCGACGAGGACAACCTGGTGCGCGCCCACGCCCGCGCCGACCTCGCCGAGCACGGCGACGAGCGGCGTTCGACGCTGCGCATCTTCGGCTCCCGCCCGGGGTCGTACGGCGCGGGCCTGCTGCCGCTGATCGACAGTCGCAACTGGCGCGACGACGCCGACCTCGCCGAGGTGTACGCCACCTGGGGCGGCTACGCCTACGGCCGCGGCGTCGACGGCGTACCCGCCCGCGGCGACATGGAGGCCGCCTACCGGCGCATCGCCGTCGCCGCGAAGAACATCGACACCCGCGAGCACGACATCGCCGACTCCGACGACTACTTCCAGTACCACGGCGGGATGGTCGCGACGGTGCGGGCGCTGACCGGCCGGGCGCCCGCCGCCTACATCGGCGACAGCACCCGCCCCGAGGCGGTCCGCACCCGCACGCTGTCCGAGGAGACCTCCCGGGTCTTCCGCGCCCGGGTCGTGAACCCCCGGTGGCTCGCGGCGATGCGCCGCCACGGCTACAAGGGCGCGTTCGAGATGGCGGCGACCGTCGACTACCTGTTCGGCTACGACGCGACCGCCGGCGTGGTCGCCGACTGGATGTACGAGCGGCTCGCCGCCGTCTACGCCCTCGACGACGACAGCCAGAAGTTCCTGCTCGCCTCGAACCCGTGGGCCCTGCACGGCATCACCGAACGGCTGCTGGAGGCCGCCGCCCGCGGCCTGTGGGAACACCCCGAACCGGCGACCCTCGACGCCCTCCAGGAGATCTACCTACGCACCGAGGGCGACCTCGAGGACGGCCACGACACCAGCGCGCACCGGCCAGGCTGACGAGGTACGTGGACGCACCAAGGCGATCGCGGCGGCGCCGAAGGCTGGCGCGCGGTCAACCAGCCCCGTCACGGCGCCGGCCAGGTGTCTGCGGCCGAACGGGCCGGCGGGCGGCGCGTTCGGGTGGGGCCCTCAGTCCTCATCTCGGGGGTCACTGGCACCCCCCGTCGAGGGCCCTGCGGCCCGCGGGTGGGAGGCCGAAAGGTCGACGGAGCCAGTACGCGCCCGTGACCTCCGGCACCCGTGGATCCGGCCAGGCCGGACGGGCCTTCAGCCCGGCGCGTCCCGGTGGGGACAACCTGGCCGCATCAGGGAAAATACGGACGGTGCGGACGACACTTCTGCTCGTCGGAGACGATCCCGCGGCGCGCCGTGACCTGGTGCCCGCCCTGCTCGACGAGGGCTACGGCGTCGACCTGGTCCGAACGGCCGACCAGGCCCTCGCCCAGCTCGCCGTGCGCCCGGCGCACCTGGTGCTGGTCTGTGTACCGCTGGCGACCGGCCCGGGTCCCCTCGCGCTGCCCGACGACCTCGCCGGCCTCGACGACCCGGAGTTCGACCGGCTCGACCTGGACGCCCGCCGGCTCGACAGTCTGGTCTTCGGCCCGGACGGCCCGCCGCCGGCCGATCCCCTGGCAGGTGATCTGGGGCCGGACGGCACGGGGCCGAGCGGGCCGGGGCCCGAGGCCGGCCCGGCGATGAGCGGCCTGGAACTCTGCCGCCGGCTGCGCGTCATCGGCGATATCCCGCTCGTCGTGGTCGCCGACCGGGCCGACCCGAGCTGTGTCGTCGCGGCCCTGGAGGCCGGCGCCGACGACTACCTGGCCGCGCCACCCGTCACCGCGGAGGTGCTCGCACGGCTGCGCGCACTGCTGCGGCGGGCCCGTCCGGAGCTGGCGGCGGCGAGTTCGCTGCGCGTCGGTGACCTGCAAATCCGCCCCGCGGAAGGCGTCGTGCGCCGGCGCGGAGAGGACCAGCACCTGACCCGCACGGAGTTCCGGCTGCTGTGCGAGCTGGCCGTGGCCGGCGGGCGGGTGGTCTCCCGGCGCCAGCTGCTCGAACGGGTCTGGGGGTACGACTACTTCGGCGGCGCGCGGATGCTCGACGTCCACGTCCGCCGGCTGCGCCGCAAGGTGGAGGCCGACCCGTCGGCCCCCACCCACATCCTGACCGTCCGCGGCGTCGGTTACCGCGTCTGCCAGCCCAGCACGGATCTGCCTGGCAGGGACCTGTCTGGCATGGACCTGCCTGGCGCCGACCTGGACGGCACGGACCTGCCCGAGGCGGCCGGGCCGGCGCTCGCCGGGTCGGCGGCCGGCTGACCCACCCGCCGGCCGGGGCGACCGGGCCGGCAGGCGGATCTCAGCGGTTCAGCGGGGACATGTCGGCGTACCGGTCGCCCGCGGTCGCGGCGCCGAGTTCGGCGAGGCGCGTCGACTCGCCGGCGGTGAGGGTGATCTCCGCCGCCGCGGCATTGTCCTCGAGGTAGCGGCGGCGTTTCGTGCCGGGGATCGGCACGATGTCCTCGCCCTGGCCGTGCACCCAGGCGAGGGCGAGCTGCGCCGGCGTCACGCCCTTCGCGCCGGCCAGTCCCTCGATCTCGGCGAGGACGGCGAGGTTCGCGTCGAGGTTGTCGCCCTGCAGCCGCGGCTGCTGGTGGCGGAAGTCGCCGGCAACGACATCGGCCTGGGAACGCATGGCGCCGGCGAGGAATCCGCGGCCGAGCGGGCTGTAGGAGACGAACCCGATGCCGAGTTCCCGCAGCGTCGGGAGGATCTCCTGCTCCGGTTCCCGCGACCAGATCGAGTACTCGGTCTGCAGGGCGCTGACCGGCGCGGTGGCGTGGGCCCGGCGGATCGTCGCCGGCCCCGCCTCGGACAGCCCGAGGTAACGCACCTTGCCGGCGGCGACCAGCTCGGGCAGACCCTGGTTGCCCAGTGCGACCATACGCATCGGTTGGTCCTCCCGTGGTCGACGGCGGTGCCTTCACGCTACGACCCGCGACACCCCCGAGGTCGGCCCGGTGGCGGGCTCGTCGAGGGCGACCCGCCCGCACGCCTCGCCCCGTCACGACCTCGGGTGGAACGACGAGGCGATCGTCTTGGCCGCCGCCGCGTCCAGCGGTGGCAGCCGGTCCCGGGCGACGTCCATCACCCGATACGCCAGCAGGCTGACGTACTCGGCGTACGCCGCCGGGTGGCGCATGAGATCCAGGACCGGCATGTCGTCGTAGACGCGGCCGAGATCCATCCGGGCGATGTGCAACTCGGCGGCGGCCGGCGGCACCTCCGTCTCCCGCACGAGCCAGGGGACGGGAATGATGCCGGTCGGCGGTGTTCCGCCGACCGGGGTCGCCCGGCGGATGCGTTCCTGGAAGATGCCGAACTCCCGGCCGCACCAGTCACTGTCGAAATAGTCGTCCGTCCACAGCGCGACCAGTACCGGCGAGGTCCGCACCGCGTCGCGCAACGCGGTCGGCCAGTGCTCGCCGCCACCCATCCGCTCGGCGTCGAGGAATCCCGCCGGTTCGGTCCGTCGGCGGACCTTGCGGTGCAGCTCCGCCTCCAGGTCCCGGTGGAACGTGACCACCCGGTCCCGGTCCCGGCGATGGGCGTGGCTGGTGAAGAAGTAGTAGCTCGCCGCGCCGACCGGTCCGCGCGGGAGCGGCGGCGGGCCGTCCGTACCGGGGATCGGCCGGGTGGCGTACGGGTCGACCGAGACCGAAGCGCGGGCGCCGGGGAGCGCCGCGGACCTGCCCGGCCCGCCGGCGATCTCGGCGACCTGCCGACGGAACACCGCGACCGCCCTGTCCTCCCGGGGGGCCACGAGGTCGAGGCCACGCACCAGGGCGTCCAGCAGCCCCGGGCCCGGCCGCTGGACGGCCGCACTGACCAACGTCGTCAGTCGCACGGCCAGCCATGGCGAGGTCAGCGCGACGGTCTGCCCGCTGAGCCGGCCGACCTCCGCGAACCAGTGGTCGAAGCCATCGACGTCGGCGATGTACTCCACCCGCATCAGCGTCGCGACCAGCCGGTCGACGTCGTTCACGCGGCCGGCGCCACCCGGATCGGCCGCGGCCCCGGGCCCGGGCCCCTCGCCGGCACCAGCCTCCGGCGCCACCTGGCGGATGTCTTCCGTGATTCCGGGGTCACCCGGGGCCGCGCGGGCGGCCGGGACGGGGCCGCGCTCGGCGTCGAACGGCACGGTGGCCGCGCCGGCCGAGCTCGACGCGGCGGCGACCATCGGCGGGTCGATCACCGCCGACGGTCCGGCGGACGTGGGCGGTGTGGCCTGGGTTGGCCGGGCGGCGGGGTCGGCGTCGTCCCCCGCACGCGCCCACCCGTTCGGCCCGACCCCCGGGCCGGGCCGAACGGCGGGCGTGCTGGCGGGTTCCGAAGGTCCCGCGGCTGCCGCGGGGCTGCCCGGCGGGCTCACCGCCAGCTCGAACAGGCGTTGGCAGAGTTCCGGGGTGAGCGTCCGTTCGCGGACGAGGTAGCCGGAGAGCTCGGCCAGCGATCCCGGCCGGTGCCCGAGCAGCTCGCTGAGGCGGGCCGCCGCCGCCGGGTCGACCATCGGCGCGGCGCCCGTCAGGAGCATGACCGATTCCCGCGGGGTGAGCGGGCCGATCGTCATCGTCCGTTCCTGCCAGCTGTCCTCGCTGCGCCCGGTGACGACGAGGCAGTGGGCGGGCGGGTCCGGCAGGTACGGCTCGACCTGCGCCGGGCTCGCGGCCCCGGCGAGGACGATCAACCAGGGCCGGCCTGGCCGCGCCCGCCGGCCCAGCACGGCCACCGCCTGCCGCCCGAGCTCGGCGAACTGCCGGGCGAGGTCGCATCCCGGGCCGGCATCGACCCACCAGGCGACGTCATAACGCAGCTGGTACCGGTGCTGGTAGGCGCTGGCGAGCTCGGTCTCGCCGAGCCCGCTGGCCCCGCCGGCGGGGACGAGTGCCAGCCGGCCGTGCTGGCAGAGCCTGGCCCAGACCTCGGCGAGTTCGTCGTCGCGCCCGGCGAACAGCTCGTTCTCCCGCCGGCCGCGCCAGACCGGCGGGCGCTCGCCGGGCAGCCGGCCCGGCCTGCCGTAGGGCGGTGTCGCGCTCACCCGGGACCGCCCGCGCGCACGGCCGCGAGCAGCGCGTCGATCGCGCTGTCCGCCAGCCGGCTGAGGTCCAGGGCTGGCAGGTCACGCAGCGGTTCGGGCAGCGGTTCGGGATCGATACAGGCCCGCACGACCCGCCGCCGCAGCGGCCCGTCCAGACCCAGCCATTCCCACGCCTCGGTGCCGGACTCACCCGGCTTCTCCGCACGGGGCGCGCGGTAGTGCCTCGACAACAGAACCACGGTGACCTGGGGTTTCCAGGAGGCAGTCCGCTCGACCGCGGCCCGCAGCGGCTCGCCGGCGCTGTGCGCCCAGCGGACCTGCAGTACCTGGTAGGACCGCTGGCGCAGGAGTTGCTCGAGCCAGTCGGCCCACTGCTGGTCCGCGCCGACGTAGCTGACGGCGATCCGCCTCTGCCCCGGGGGACGCCCGCTGGCTGTCGCCGGGCCGGCGCCCGAGGACGCCACCGCCGCCGTTCGGCGCGAGGCGCCGGATCCATGCGAGCCGAACGCCGGACGCATCGCGCCCACCGCGGACTCGGGCAGCGCGTCGAGTTCGATCTGCTGGGCCTCGATGATCCGGGCGGCGAACCTCCGGACCAGGGCGTAGTAGCCACCGGGCCCGCGCGGCGCGTTGCGCATCAACCACAGCAGGCCGTGCTGGCGGTAGCTGTCAGGCAGGCCCGCCTCGGCGAGCAGCGCCCCGGCCGCCGGCGGCAGCGGATCGTGGGTCGAACGCCACAGAACCCGCACGAATCCGTCCTCCAGCCGGGTCGCGCCGGCCTTGCCGAAGTTTTCCACGCGGGCTCCGAACACCGCCCATTCCCGCCCACACCAGGCGTCCTTGAAATACGGATCGGAACACAGCGCCACCATGACCCGGGTTCGGCCGGCCCCGTCCGCCAGAGCGCGCGCGGCCTCACCGCCGGGCGCGGGTCGGGTATCGAGAAGCCCACCGACCGCGGTGCCGGCGAGAAGGCGGAGTTCGTACTCCAGATCCGCGTGAAAGCGCTGTATCCAGCGCCGTTCGTCCTTCGCGGCAGAGGAGACGAAGAAGTAACTCTTCATCACCGGACCTCGATTACCATGCCCTTGACGACTGGGACCTTGATTGCCGGGACGTTGATTGCCGGGACGTTGATTGCCGGGACGTTGATTGCCGGGACGTTGATTGCCGGGACGTTGTCCCTGAGCCCTCCGCCGGCCCGGACGGTACCGTTCAAACGCTATCAGCCAACGCTCGCCATGGCGATGACCGCACAATGATGACGCCACAATGGCGATGACCCCGCCTGGACGATGACCATAGTGCCGACCGTGTTCAGGAACCCGCAACGCGCCGGGTGGGCCGCGAGGCGTATGTCCGAGGTCGGTGGGCCATGGACCGGGTGGGCCATGGACCTGGAAGGCCACGGACCTGGAAGGCCGCCGGGTCAGCCGTCTGCCGGCCGGCGACGACCCGACAGATTCGTCAGGACACCGCCCAGTGCTCTGGTTCGAGCCGCAGCCAGCGGTCGATCTCGGCGCGCCACCAGATCCGGGTGCCGCTCCAGGTCGCGGTGCGGTTCACCACCGCGGCCGGGGTCGGCGCGGCCGGGTCCACCCGCAGCCGGTGATCGACCGCCTGGCGGGTCAGGCCCAGCGCGCGGGCGATGTCGCCGGAGCCGACAAGCAGCGGTAGATGATCCACGTCTGCCGACGTTAGCCAATCTGCCCCTTCCGACGCCTGCGGAGCGGACCTTCTACCCGCCAGAGCGACCGTTGTCGGCATCCTCCGCGGCCATCAGCCACAAGCCGGTGCAGTCACCGGCCGACCCGCTCACAAGCAGTCACGAGAAGTCGCGAGCTGGCCTGGTAACGGGCTGGCGCCGCCGTCCGGTCTCCGCCCTCGATCGGGGGTAGGACGGACACCTCGCCGCCACGGCCCGTTCACCAGGGCCGGGCCACGCGTGCCGGCCGCGGTGCTCCGCGCGCTGGTCACCGCGGCCTACGACACACGGCCGGCGGGCCGCGGCGGCCGGGGCGGTGGCGGACACGCGGGCGGCCGGTCGAGTCTGCCCGATGCGCTCCCCGCCGCTGCCGGCATGTGCTTGGCTGATCACAGATTTTGGGCGACCGGCCGGCCCCCGCGCGGCCGGCGACAGCCTCGCGGCAACGTCACGGAAGCGGAGAACAGTGGGCATTGACCTCGCCAAGGGCGCCAGCGCAGCCCTTGCCGAAAGAACCGACGTCCTGACGCACATCACGGTCGGGTTGGGCTGGGACCCGAATCGTCCAGGAGCGGAGGAGTTCGACCTGGACGCAAGCGCGATCGCGCTGCAGGGCGACGGCCGGGCGCCCGGCCTGAGCTATTTCATCTACTACAACAATCTCAGCAGCCCGCGCGGGGAGATCGTGCATCGCGGGGACAACCTCACCGGCGAGGGCGCGGGTGACGACGAGCAGATCGACGTTCGGCTCGACCTGCTGTCCAGCGCCATCACCCGCATCGTGTTCCCGGTGAGCATTCACAACGCCGACTACCGGCACCAGAGTTTCGGCGACGTGCATGGCGCGTACATCCGCGTGGTCAACGCGGACACCGATGAGGAACTGGTGCGATACGACCTGTCCTCGTCCGCCGCGCGGGACACGTCGATGCTGTTCGGTGAGCTGCTGCGGTCAGCGGACGGCTGGCATTTCCGCGCGGTCGGCGAGGGCGGCGTCGACGGTCTGGCCGAGATCGCGCGCGCCTACGGCCTGGCGGTCTGATCTGGAGCGCCCCCGCCCGCGCGGGCGGGGCGGGCGGCGTCGGCGGGCTCAGCGACGGCCGCGGCGGCCACCGGGCAGCCGCGGCGGCGACTGGCGGGGCACCCCGCCCCCGGTCGGGAACCGGCCGCCGGAGGAGCGGGCGGGCCCGGCCGGCGTGAGCTCCCGGCGCGCGTTGACCAGCCCGCGCACGTACGCCACGGCCGCGATGACGACCATCAGGTCGTCGATCAGCCCGATCGGCCCGAGCGGGACCTCCGGAACGGCGTCCACCGGCGACAGGACGTACACGAGGCTGCCCAGGGTCGCCGCGATGCCGCGCAGCGGCAGCTCGTAGCGCCTGATGACCACCAGCGCGACCACGGTCAGCGCGAGGCCGACGGCGGCGAGCACGCCGAAGGCGACCAACAGCGTGGTTCCGACGTCACCCATCATCTGCTCCGATTTCCCCGTCGTCGTCTGCCGGGACGTCACGTCCGTGACGCCATGATCCTTCGGGCCGCGAGCGGCCCGACCCGTCGCGCTCGGCCCTGTCGTCAGGCATGATCTCCTGCGGCATGCCCGGTGCGGGGTCGTCTCGAACATCGCCCCGCCCGACGGTGGCGGGTCCGGCGCCGGCGCGTGGTGGATGCTCGGTTATGGTGACTGCTCCGGCGACGGCCGGACAGAGCCGCCGCGGCGCCGGTAGGCTTCTCTTCGTGGCCCGCACGGATTGGACGCCATCAGGCGGTCGGCTGATGGCCGTGAGCGACGTCCACGTCGGCTATTCCGAGAACCGGCGGCTCGTCGAGGCGATCGAGCCCACCTCGCCGGACGACTGGCTCATTCTCGCCGGTGACGTGGCCGAGATCGCCGCCGACATCGCGGCGATCTGGCGGCTGTTCACCGAGCGCTACGCCAAGGTCATCTGGGTTCCCGGCAACCACGAGCTGTGGACGGCGAAGCAGGATCCCGTCCGGCTGCGCGGCCGGGAACGCTACCAGTACCTCGTCGAGATCGCCCGCGGTCTCGGGGTGCTCACCCCGGAGGATCCGTATCCGGTGTGGACCGGCGGCGGCGGCCCGGTCACGATCACGCCGCTGTTCGTCCCCTACGACTACACGTTCCGCCCGGTCGGCGCGGCCACCAAGGAGCAGGCGCTCGCGCTGGCCCGCGAGACCGGGGTCGTGTGCACCGACGAGTGGCTGCTGCACCCGGATCCCTACCCCACGATCGACGCCTGGTCGCGGGCGCGCGTCGGGTACACCGCCGAGCGGCTCGCGGCGCTCGACCCGGCCGTGCCCACGGTGCTGGTCAACCACTGGCCGCTGGTGCGCCAGCCCACCGAGGTCCTGCGCTACCCGGAGTTCGCGCTGTGGTGCGGCACCACCGCCACCGCCGACTGGCACCGCCGTTACGGCGCGTCCGCCGTCGTCTACGGACACCTGCACATCCCCCGCACGACCTGGTACGACGACGTCCGCTTCGAGGAGGTCTCGATGGGTTACCCGCGGGAGCGGACGGCGTGGGAGGCCTACGGCCGCCCCTTCGCCGGACCACGCCAGATCCTCCCCTACCCGCCCGACCCGGCGCGGGAGCCGGCCCGGTCCGCGCCGACGCGCGCGGCCGCACCGCTCGACCGGCCCGCACCGCCTGACCGGCCCGCGGCGGCCGCCCGCCCGGCGGCGCGGGGCTGAGGGCGCGGTGCTGGCGAGCCTGTTGCCTGCGGCCGTCGTCGCGGTTGAGGCGTTCGAGGACGATCCCGCCGCGGTCCTTTTCCCCGAGGAGTCCGCCCTGCTCGCGAAGGCGGTCGACAAGCGGCGCCGGGAGTTCACCACGGCCCGGGTGTGCGCGCACCGGGCGCTGCGCACCCTGGGCCTGCCACCGGCGCCGATCCTGCCCGGCCCGCGGGGCGCGCCGAGTTGGCCCGACGGAGTGGTCGGCAGCATCACCCACTGCGCCGGGTACCGGGCCGCGGCCGTGGCCCGCGCGAGCGAGCTGTGCACGATCGGCATCGACGCCGAGCCCAACGAGCCAAACCCGCAGGGCGTCACGCAGGAGATCACCGTGGCGGCCGAGCGGGGCTGGCTCGCCGCCCACCTCGCCGCCAGGCCTGCCGTTCGATGGGACCGCCTGCTGTTCAGCGCCAAGGAATCCGTCTACAAGGCCTGGTTTCCGCTGGCGCAGCGCTGGCTGGGTTTCGAGGACGCCGAGCTCGTCATCGACCTCGGTACGGCACCCACCGGTCCCGCGCCGACTCCCCCCGGCTGGGCCAGCGTCGCACCCGGCTCGGCCCTGCCGGTCAGCCCGATCCCGCCCCGCCCACTGCGGCAGTGCGACTCGTCCGTCACCGGCCCCGGGCTGGCAGCCGGCGCGAGCTGGCCCGCCGCGGGCCAGCCTGCGTCGGCCGGCCCGTCGCTGCCTTCGCCTGGTCTGCCAGCGCCGGCGCCGTTGCGGGCCCGCGGCACCTTCGCCGCCCGGCTGCTGGTGGACGGACCGATACTCGACGGCCGCCGGCTGACCGGTTTCGGCGGCCACTGGCTCGCCGAAGGCGGCCTGCTGGTCACCGCGGTCACGGTCCCCCATCTCGACGGCATGCCGATGCCGTCCCGGCCATGATGCGCCGTCCCGGCCGCCGCCCCCGGCCGGCCGGCCGATTCCGCCCCGCGGGCCGCACCGGCCCCGGTTCCCATCCCGCCGGCCGGCGCCCCCGCACCCGCGGCCGGCAGGGCCGCAAGCCGAGGTAAAGGCCAAAAGCCGGCGGCAGACCGAGCCGGCCAGACCGAGCTCCGCAGGCCGTTTCGGGTAGCACGGTCACCATCCGCAACGGCCGATCCGCCCGTCTCGTCGGATACCTGCGCGGCAGAGGGGCCGCGGTGGTCCTTCTGTACGGCTTCACGTCCGGTTTGTTCACACAGAACGACCATGAAGATCCACAACCGTGAGCATCTGGATCGGGGCCGACCACGCACGGCCATCCCCGCCACCCGGCGGTGGCCCCCGCACCCGCACACGCGTTCGTGGCCAGCGCCCTGCCGCCCGCGCCGGGGACACTCAGGCGGCGGGGGCGAGCACGGCCCAGCCGAACGGCGCCAGCCGGGCAACGGTGTCGCCGCCCCTGGCGCGCACCAGGTCCGCCGCCCCGCCCAGGACGTGCCCGGCGCCCGGGGCCGGGCAGTCGGCCGGCTCGCCGGCCAGGTTGAGCGCGACCAGCAGCCGCTGGCCGTCGGCGCTCGTCTCGTAGGTCAGCTGCCCGCCCGCCAGGTGCAGGACCCGGACCTTGGCGCGGTGCAGCCACGGGTGGCGCCGACGCAGGCCGATGAGCTGCTGGTGCAGCCGGAAGGTCGGCCAGCCCTCGGCGGCGAGACCGTCCTCGCCGGCGGGGAACGCGGGGCGGATCGCGTCGTCGCCGCCGACCCGTTCCTCCTTGACACCGGTGAAGGCCTGCTCGTCGCCGTAGTAGACGCTCGGCGTGCCCCCGACGGTGCACAGCACGACCAGAGCGTGCGGCAGGTGCCGGGGTTCGCGCAGCCGGCTGGCGAGCCTGGTGACGTCGTGGTTCCCGACGAACGTCAGCGGGACGAACGTGTCGAGCAGGTCGTTGTGCCGCCGCAGCGTCCAGTCCAGCTCGAACAGGTTCGTGTCGTTGAGCGCGCTCCAGACGGACTTCCACAGCTCGTACTGGGTGACGGCGGCCAGCCCGGAACGCCGGACGAAATCCGGGTAGTCACCATGGATCACCTCGCCGACCAGGTATGCCTGCGGATGGGCGCGGCGGACCCGGGGCAGCACCCGGGCCCAGAACTCGGCCGGCACCGCGTAGGCGGCGTCGAGACGCCAGCCGTCGGCACCGCGGTCGAGCCAGTGCACCATCACGTCGGTGATGTGGTCGGCGACGGCGGGGTTCGCGTGCGCCAGGGTGACCAGGCCGTCGTGGCCCTCGAAGGTCGCGTAACGTCGGCGGCCGTCGGCGCCGGACCCGCCGGTCGGGACGAACCAGTCCGCGTGTGGCGCCGCCTCGCCCCGGTCGAGCAGCTCGACGAACGCGGGATGGGCCCGGCCGACGTGGTTGAAGACGCCGTCGAGCAGGACCCGCAGGCCACGCGCGTGGCACTGGGCGACGAGGTCGTCGAAGTCGGCGTCGTCCCCGAGGCGGGGGTCGATGCGCAGGTGGTCGAGGGTGTCGTAGCCGTGGGTCGACGACGCGAAGATCGGGCCGAGGGCGAGGCCGTTCGCCCCGAGACGCACGGCGTAGTCGAGCCAGTCGACGAGCTGGCGCAGCCGGTGCGCCGGCCGACGGTCGGCGCCGGTCGTGTCGGCGCCGGTGAAACCGAGCGGGTAGACATGCCACCACACGGCGTGCCGCACCCACGCGGGCTCGCGATCGGCGTTCACGCCGGCCGGCCCGCGCCGCGAACGGTCCCGACGGCGGACACGGCCCCCACAGCGGACACGGCCCCCACAGCGGAGTCGGCCACCACCACCACGGAGGCTGGCCCGACAGCGACGCGCCGGGAGCCGACGGGAGGACGCTCGTCGGGGCCGCTGCCGTCGGGGTGTTCCGCGAGGTGGTCGAGCAGCTCGGCGGCGATGCGCACCAGCGCCACTTCGGCGTCGGTGAGGTCGTCGAGGGCGCGGGTGAGCCAGGCGTCCCGGTGGGCCATGTCCTGATGCAGCGCCTCCCGCCCCGCCTCGGTGATCGCCAGCAGCGCACCGCGGCGGTCACCGTCGCGCGGGCCGCGACTGATCAGGCCGGCGGACCGCAGCTCGGCGAACGTGCGCGACAGTGACTGGGGCTGATGCCGCTCGGCGGCGGCGATCTCGCCCGGCGCGCTCGGCCCGAGCCGGTACAGGTGGCTGAGCACGCTCAGCTTGGTCCCGTTCAGCGCGCCGGCGGGCCGCTGGGCCCGCAACCGGCGCCCCAGGTGTGTCACCGCCCGCCGCACCGCCGCCGCGCTCTGCTCGCGCGGGGACATCTCAGACAGCGGCCACATGGCTAAAACGCTATCACTTACTATTTCCGGCGGGGTGACGCGAACGTCAGCTGGATATCCGCGCCGAACGGGAGCCGAGGTAGTACGTGATGGCGAACATTCTTCCGGCCCGCCAGCGGCTGGAGGCGTGGCCCGCGGTCGCCGGGACGATCGGTGCCGCGCTGGGGACGTTCGCCACGGTGCTGCTGCTGCGCACGGTGGTCGGCGTCGGCTCCGCGGCGGCTGTCCTGGGCGTGGTGCTCGTCCTGACGCTGAGCCGGGTGCGCCGGGGCCGCCCGGTCCGCGCCCGCCACCAGCGGCTGCTGCCGCTGGTGGTGACGCCGCTGATCGCGTTACTGGCAAGCGAGGTGGGCCGGCTGACCGAACGGCACCGCAACGCCGGCGAGGCCCTGTTCGTCCTGGCGATCAGCGGCGCCGTGTGGATCCGCAGGTTCGGGCCGGTCTGGGCCCGGGCGGGCACGCTGGCGACACTGCCGTTCATCGCGCTGATCGTCACGCCGGTCCCGCCGGGCAGCGGGGCGATGTCGCAGCTCGCCCTGGTGGGCGTCGCCTTCGTCGCGGTCGGCTGGGTCACCCTCGCGAGCCAGGTCGAGACCTGGCTGGGCGTCCCGGCGCCGTCCGTCCCGGTCGATCCGGTCGATCACGGTGCCGCTGGCGCGCAGCGCCGCCCGCAGGTGGCGGGGCGGCGCCGGCTGGCCGCGAGCAGCAGGATGGCGGCGCAGCTCGCGGTGGCCCTCGCGGCGGCGTTCGTGCTCGGGCGGCATCTGTTCCCCGCGCACCGAACCTGGCTGGTCCTGACGGCCTATCTGGTGAACAGCGGCAACCGCGGCCGCGCCGACGTGCTCTACCGCAGCGTGCAGCGCTTCGCCGGCGCCGCCGCCGGGACCGCCGCGGCGAGCCTGCTCGCCGGCGTCCTGCCGACGCATGACCGGTGGTCCCTCGTGGCGGTCTTCGGGCTCCTCGCGCTCGGCGTGTGGCTGCGGCCCGTGTCGTACGCGTACTGGGCCGCCTGCATCACCGGGGTGCTCGCGCTGCTGTACGGCTACTACGGGCAGAGCGGCGCCGGGCTGCTGCGGGAACGGCTGGCCGCCGTCGGGCTGGGCGCCGCGCTCGGGCTGGGGGCGGCCTGGTTCGTGCTGCCCGTCCGCACCAGCGGCGTGCTGCGGCGCCGGGTTGCCGACCTGCTCGCCGCGCTCACGGACTACCTGATCGTGATCCAGACCGGTCGACGGCGCGGCGCCGGCGGGCCGACTCCCCCGGCTGGCGCGGGTAGGGCAGGTGGCCCTGCGGGCCGAGCGGGCGCGGGCGGCACGAACGGCGCGGAGGGCGCGGAGGGCGCCGCGGCGCAGCTGCGCAGGGCGCTGGCCGAGGCACACGGGCGGGTCGAGGCCGCCTTCGACCGGCTGGCCGAGATCGCCCCGCCGCTGCGTGCGCAGCGGACGTTGGCCAGGCTGGCGCGGGCCATCCCGCCCGGGCAGCGGGATCGCACCCGGGCCCCGCAGCGGTACGACGTCGTCGAGGCGCTGCTCGCCTGTCGGACGCCGGTGCGGGAACTCACCGGTGAGCTGGCCCGGCGCGGCACGCCGCCGCCCCGCTCGGGACGCCGGGAGATCGCCCGGGTCCGCGACCGGGTGGTGGCGAGCCGGCGCGCCCTCGCCGCCGCCAGCGGGGTCAGGACGCGGCGCTGACCGGCAGATGCACGGAGATCTCGTCGCCGAGCGTGAAGCCGTCGAGCAGGGTGAGGGCGTCGCCGCTCCAGAACCTTCCCGGGTCGTACCAGTTCGGCGCTCGCCCGGCCGGCAGCAGGCCCATCGCCTCGTAGGTGACGGCGACGACCTCGGCGCAGAACGCGGTCTCCAGGGCGGCCGGGGTGGCCGACCGACGCGGGCGGGGGAAGCGGCCCCGCAGCCAGCGGCCCGCGAGCTGCGCGGTCGAGGGAAAGGGCGTGCCGTCGAGCCGGGCGACGGCACGCAGCGCCGCGTCCTCCTGGGCGGTGCCGACCGCCGGGGAGAGCTGACGCAGCCACGCCCGCTGTCCGTAGCGCTGTCCCCAGGTCTCGACGGCCGCCCGCATGTCGTGGAGCTGCACCCCCCGCTGCCGGCCGCCGGACCACACGTCCGGCAGGGCGCGGCCGAGCTCCGCGTGCCACAGCAGCGGCGGGAGGTCGTCGACGACGATCGCCATGCCGACGTGGTTCACCGGGCTGTTCGTCGTCGTCTGGATCATCCGGTCGGCCGCCGTCCGGCCGCGGAACAGCCACAGGTCGCCCGTCCGAACCAGGTCCAGGGCCTCGGTCAGGCCGAGCCGCGAGTCGGACATGGGCCCAGCATGCCGCAGGTCGGACCGGGCCGGGCTGCGCCGTCGTAGCCTGGGGGGGTGAAGCGGGCGCGGTGGGGCAAGCTGCGCGGTGTCGCGGGCCTCGCCGGCGTCGCCGCGACCGGCGTGCTCGTGGCCCGCGACCAGCGCCAGCGCGGCGCCTACTCCCCCGAGGAGGTCCGCGCCCGGCGGCGCGAGCGCCACGCCGCGGCGGCCGAGCTCCCGTCACCGCCGCCGGCCGAAGCGGATCCGGTGACCGCCGGGCCGGGCGCCGGCGGTCGGCTCAGGAGGCTGGTGCGGGCCAGGCGTCGATGACGCCGACGGTCTCGGGAACGGTGTTGAGCGCCCGGTGCAGGCTGCCGAGCCGCTTGTGGTGCTCGTCGAACGGAACGGCGACGGTGTGCACCCCGAAGCGGGCGAGAACCGGTTCGGTCCACGGCGCGCTCGCCGTCGACACCAGGGCGGCCGGCCCGTCGGCGCCCGGGCTCGGCGCCGATCGCGGGTCGGGCAGGAAGAACACCCCGGCGGCGAAGGCGGCCACCATCTCCGGGGCCAGCGGGCACACCGCCAGTTCCACGCTGCGCAGCGCGTCGACGAGGGTCGTCTCCCGCGCGCCGGCGCCCTCACTCTCGACCGCCGCGGGGGCGTGCAGGCGGTCGGCGCCGACCAGGGCGATCCCGGGGCCGAGCCCCAGCCAGTGGTCAAGGTGCGGCTCGCCAGGCCGGCGCAGCTCGTCGCGCACCCGCACGACGTGCGCGAACGCGGCGAGCAGGTAGGGACGCAGCAGTCCCCAGGCCGCCGGGCTGGTGCGCGCCCCTGTCGCGAGCACCGCGACCCCACCGCCGGCGACGAGGTCGCCGCCGGCGAGGTAGAGCGGTTCGGGCACCCGCACCTCGGCCGACCGGCCGCGCAGCCCGCGCAGAATCGCGGCCATCACGATCGTCTCGCGGGCCCGCTCGCGCCGGCGCAGCCGGCCGACAGCGACCGCGCCGCCGAGATCGGCGTAGTGGTCGCGGGGGAACATCAGCCCGGCCAGCGGCCGCAGCGCATAGCTCTCGTCCGGGGCGTCATCGAGGCCGATGACGCCGCCGCCGGCACCGGGTTCGAGCAGCAGCCGCGGCTGGTGCAGCACGACGGGCGCCAGGGCCGGCACCGACCAGTCCCGCAGCGCGTCCCTGGCGGCGAGCAGCCGGGCGTCGTCGTCGGCGCTCACCGCCCGCACGGCGAGTTCGAGCAGCACCTCGCGGGGCAGCGCGGTGAGGATCTCCGACGGCGAGCGCGGGACGGCGCCGAGCTCGGCCAGCGCG
Source organism: Frankia sp. AgB32 (assembly GCF_023243045.1). Classification (GTDB taxonomy): domain Bacteria; phylum Actinomycetota; class Actinomycetes; order Frankiales; family Frankiaceae; genus Frankia. The sequence goes on along the minus strand of NZ_JALKFX010000012.1, from coordinate 18,357 downwards.
GCGCGCACGGCCGCGGACTCCGCGGCGGCCCGCACCGGGTCGTAGGCGGGCCGCCCGGGCTGGAAGACCGAGGTCTCTACCGGCTGAACGATGGTCGGGCTCTGGATCAGGATCGTCGGCCCGCAGGCGCGGGCCGCCTGGCGCTCGCCGTTCACCGGGCACCGCCGCGTCGGCCGGTTCCGGCCGGCCCGCGGACGCCCCGGGTCCGGCGCGGCCCGGCGGGGTCGGCGGCCAGCAGCGGGCCACCGGTCATGCCCGGGAAACCGAGTCCGATTTCCGGGCGTGCGCATTTCATCAGGGCATTATGCCGTTCGGAGCGGTGGACGCGCGGACGCGACCCCTTCTTCCCGCGACATCGACAATCATTCAACTAAATAGCGGGACAGTGCGACACTGAAAACGGGCGAATGTTCCGACGGATGATGATTTCTTGATATGCCGGACGCACCGGTCTCGGCCGACGCGTGGCCGGGCCGGCCCTGACCTGGCGATCAGCGCCGCACCCAGTGCTGGAAGTTCCCGCTGTTGTAGTCCTGGGTGTACAGTCCACCGCTCGCGTCACTGTCGAGGCATTCACCGGTGGCGGCATTGCGAAAGACGTAGCCCTGACTCTCGCTCGTCCTTTTCCAGACCTGCGCGGCGCCGCCGTCGCAGGCGGCCGCGTACACGGTTCCCCGGTATCTGGCACCCGTCGGCGAGGACCCGTTCGCGTGGCTGCCGATACACCGTCCGGTGAGGACGCTGCGGACCCGCACGCCGTCCCCGCTGGCCGAGACGACCCACCGCTGATAGTCACCGTTGTTGCAACCGAGCGTATACATATCGCCGTTGTCGTTGCCGTCGAGGCACAGGCCGGTGGCGACGTCGACCCAGACCTCTCCGCTCGGCGCCGACGTCGCAACGGGCGCGGGGGCCGGCGCGGGGGCGGGCGCGGGCGCCGCCGTCGGCCGCGCCGCGGCCCGGGTGGGCCGGGTCGCCGCCGGGCGGGGCGGCGCGGAACGGGCACCGGCACTCGACGGGGCCGCGCCGACCGCCCCCGGGTCACCCGCGGGCGGGCTGCTCCCGGCGGTCGGCGCCGGCGGCGACGGGGAGGGCGTCGCCGGCGAGGACGCGGACCGCGGCACCCGCGCCACCGGCGGCGGATCGTGCGGCGATCCCGCCTTCCTGGTCGTGGACGCGACCGCCTCGGCAGCTACCGACGGGCCGGAGAAGTGCGACCTGATTCCGGCGGCCGTCACCAGCGCCACCGTCACCGCGACCACCCCGTACACCAGAACGCCGAGCCCGACAATCGACCACCGGGTTCGACTCCCCCACCGACCGAAAGTCGACACCAGCACGCTCCCCTCGTCGACGGCCGGGTTCAACCAGCAGGCAGAGTACCGAGCCGCCGGCCTCAATGCAGGCAAACGGCCGGTGCCGCCCATTGCGGCCGCGGAACATCATGGGTACCGCGCCGCGGACCGGTACCGCACTTTCGGAATCGCAACGGACGGCCATCGCCAATGGCGCGCACCGTTCACCTTTCCGTTGCTTCCAAGCGATGCTCGGCCCCGGATAATGGCCGGCGGTTCGGCCGCGTCCGTCGCGACGGCTACAGGACGAGTTCGCCGACCACCCAGACGGCGGCCATCGCGACCCCGGCGAGCAGTTCCACGAGCACGCCGACACCAAAGGCGACGATCGCCGCCCAGGTCGTGTCCCAGGCGGCCCGCCAGTCACCGAGGCGGACCAGTTCCGCCACGTAGACGCCGACGACCCCGCCGATGAGCAGCCCGACGACGGGAATCACGAAGAACCCGACGATCGCGCAGACCAGCCCGAGGAACAGACTCTGCCACGGCACCCCACGACCGGCGGTGGTGCGCGCGGGCAGCACGTACTTCGTCAGCGCGCCGATCACGAACAGCGCGGTCATCAGCGCCAGGACGATCCAGCGCCCCACCCCGCCGCCGTCCGCGATCACCCACCACAACCCGGCGCCCCAGACGAGAACCAGGCCGGGCAGCACGGGGAGAACGACGCCCACCAGGCCGACGGCCATCACCAGTGCGACGGCGAGAAGCTCCGCGGTACCGATGGTGTGCCCTCCCTTGCAACGCCTTGTCGAGACCGTACCGGTCCGCGGCTCTTTCCGGGTCGGTCTGACAGACGGGCGACCACCCCCGGCCGCCGTGGTCTTCGGCCCGTCACCCGCCCGACACCTGGGTGTCGTTGACGTTGTCGTTGTCGTTGTCGTTGTCGCTCAGGGCGAGGGCGCCAGCGTTCCGCGTGGCCGTGCGCAGCGCCTCCGCGGCGAGCGCGGCCCGCAGGGCGGCCGGGGCGAGCACCTCGACGCCGTCGCCGAGCAGCCGCAACTGGGTCAGGGCCACGTCCGGGCCCTCGGTGGCCACCTCCACCTCCCGCCAGCCCTGCGCGTCCGGCGCTCCGGCGCCTGCGAGCGCGTCCCGGGCCGCGACGGGACCCACGGCGTACCGCAGGGCGCCGAGCGCCGCGGGTGACAGCCACAGCCGGCAGTGCCAGCGCAGCAGCGAACGGGCGAAGTCGTCCCCGGAGGCCCGCCACCAGGTGGCCAGGTCGAAGCCGGCCGGCCGGCCGAAGGTCTCGTCGCGCAGGCCGACCCGCACGATCCGCCCGACCCGGTAGCTGCGGACCCGCCCCCGATGGCGGGCGACGAGATACCAGGTCCCGGCCTTGCAGACCAGCCCGAGCGGGTCGACCCGCCGACTCGACGACCCGCCAGCACCTCTCCCACCGCCGGCATCTCCCCCACCAGCTGCTCCGCCTCCACCGCCGGCACCGCCCCCACCGGGCGGGTCGCGGCGGGCATAGCCGAGGTCGACGCGGCGGGCGGTCCAGACGGCCTGCGCGAGGGCCACCAGATGCGGCACGGGCTCGTCCCGCTGGAACCAGCCGGGGGCGTCGAGCAGGAACCGCTGGTGGACCTCGCCGGCCTGGGCTCGCGGCCGGGGCGGCAGGGCGGCGAGGACCTTCGTGCGCGCCGCCGCCGCGACGCCGGCGAGGCCGAGGCCGCCGAGGACGTCCGGGCCGGCGCCGACGAGCAGCAGGGCCGCGGCCTCCGGCCCGGTCAGCCCGTCGAGGTCGGTACGCCAGCCGTCGAGCAGTCGCACCCCGCCGCCGCGCCCCGGCTCGGTCCACAGCGGCACCCCGGCGTCCTGCAACGCGGCGAGATCCCGGCGCACCGTGCGCACGGACACCTCCAGCTCGGCGGCGAGCCGGGCCGCCGTGGAACGCCGCACGGCCTGCAGATGCAGCAGCAACGCGGTCAGCCGACTCGAACGCACGAGTGGATGCTAGGCGCGAAACGGTGACAGGGGATGTCACCGTTGCTGCGTCACGATGGCGCGATGACGACGTCCTGGCACGATTTCGAGACCGCCCAGCCCGCCTTCGCCGAGACCGTGAGCACCCGGTTCGCGGCCTTCCGCCACCATGTCCTGGCCACGCTGCGCGCCGACGGCGCCCCGCGGACCAGCGGCATCGAGACCAACTTCAAGCTCGGCGAGCTGTGGCTCGGCAGCATGCCCGGCGCCCGCAAGGCCGACGACCTGCGCCGCGATCCCCGGTTCGCACTGTCCGCCAACCCCGGCCCCGGCACGGACATGGGCGGCGGCGACGTCCGGATCGCCGGGTTCGCCCGCTGGATCGACGATCCGGCGACCAAGGCCCGCTTCGCCGACGCCGTCTCCCCACCGGAACCGTTCGACCTGTTCCGCGTGGAGCTGACCGAGGTCGTCCGCACGACCGTCGACGAAGACGCCAAGGAGATCGTCCTGACCAGCTGGCGCCCCGGCCACCCCGCCCTGCGCGTCCAACGCCGCAGCTGACGCTGGACGCGTCGCACGGTCCGTTACATGCGATCCGGTGCAGCGATGCCGAGCAGGTCAAGGCCGTGCGCCAGCGTGTGCGCTGTGAGCTGGCACAGGGCGAGCCGATTGCCGCGCAGCGTCCCGGGAGCGGTCAGCACCGGACAGGCTTCGTAGAAGTCGGTGTATGCCCTGGCCAGGTCGTAGAGGTAGCCGCAGAGGCGGTGCGGCTCAAAGGTGACGCCGACATCGGCGAGGATGTCACCGAACGCGTCGAGCCGAAGGATGAGGGCCCGTTCGGCAGGCTGCAGGGGCAGCGACGGATCGATCACCGCATCGGTCGAGCCGGCCTTGCGCAGGATGGAACGGATCCGGGTGTGTGCGTACTGCAGGTACACCCCGGTGTTCCCGCTGAAGGACACCATGCGTTCGACGTCGAAGGCGTAGTCCTTGGTGCGGGAGGTCGACAGGTCCGCGTACTTGACCGCGCCGATGCCGGCCTGCTCGGCGATCTGGTCAAGCTCGGCCGGGTCGAGGTCGGACACCTTCTCGGAGACGATGCCGCGGGCCCGCTCGATGGCGGTCTCCAGGAGGTGCATCAGCTTCACCGTGTCGCCGGAACGAGTCTTGAAGGGCCGGCCATCGGGGCCGAGCACGGTGCCGTAGGAGACGTGAGCGGCCTCGACGTCATCGGTCAGCCAGCCGGCGCGGCGGGCCGTCTCGAAGACAAGGCGGAAGTGCAGCGCCTGGCGGGCGTCGACCACGTAGAGGAGCCGGTCGGCCTTCAGGTCCCGGATGCGATAGCGAATCGTGGCCAGGTCGGTCGTGTCGTAGCCGTATCCGCCGTCGTTCTTGCGGAGCATCAGCGGCACCGGGTCACCGTCCGGACCCGTCACCTCCGTGGAGAAGACGCACAGCGCGCCGTCGCTTTCCACTGCGATGCCCGACTCCACCAGCTCGGTGACGACGTCCGGCAGCCAGCCGTTGTAGTACGACTCGCCCACGGAGTCCTCCGGCGTGAGCAGCACCCCGAGTCGCCCGTAGATCTCCCGGAACGCGAACTCCGACTCGGCCACGATCTCCCGCCAGCGGGAGACTGTGGCCTCTTCCCCCGACTGCAATTCGACGACCCGGCGCCGGGCCCGATCAGCGAAGGACGCGTCGGAGTCGAAGTCGGCCCGGGCGGCTCGGTAGAGGGTGTCGAGCGCGGAGACGGTGGAAGCACCGTCAGCGAGGTCGCTGCGATGCCAGGAGGCTTCGGGATGTTCGTCCAGATACTGGATCAGCATCCCGAACTGCGTGCCCCAGTCGCCGAGATGGTTCTGCCGGATCACCTCCCCGCCGAGGAAGGTCAGGACTCGGGCCAGACAGTCACCGATGATCGTGGTCCTCAGGTGACCGACGTGCATCTCCTTCGCGATGTTCGGCCCGGAGTAGTCGATGACAGTGCGGCGACCGAGTTCCGAGGCGCTGACGCCGAGCTGCCGGGCTGCCAGGCGGTCGACTACCTGCTGCCAGAGCGGGGCGTCAGCAAGGGTGATGTTGACGAACCCGGGGCCAGAGACGCTGACGTCAGCGACGGACACGGCATCCGCTCGTAGCGCGTCGGCGACCAGCCCCGCCAGGTCGGCTGGCTTGCGGCGGGCTCGCTTGGCGAGTGCCAGCGCCGCGTTGGACTGGAAATCAGCGTGGTCCGAGCGGCGCACAACAGGGTCGGCTCCCGCCAGATCGGGCAGCGCCCGGCCGATCGCCCCGGCTACTGCTGCCTCGATCTTCCTGGTCAACGAGGGCACTTCATTGCTGCTCACGCTCGACTCCTCTTCAGCTGCCTCCAGTGTCCCAGGTTCAGCGAGTGCCTCGGACACCGCTGACTCGTGGATCGCCAGTAGATGCCTGCGCGCGTCGGGTCGGGTCGCCGCACAAGACGATCTTGATCGGCCGAACGCACGACCTCCTCCTCGGCGAGCCGAGCGAGGCCACACCGGAGCACCCCAGGGAGTTCATGACCATGGCGGTAGCCGAGTGTCCCGAGTCGTTGATCCGTGTGCAGTAGGCGGCGAGGGTCTCGAGGATCTCGTCGGCGGTCTTGGTCCAGACGAACGGCTTGGGATCCTTGTTCCACGCGTTGATCCACTTGCGGATGTCGGCTTCGAGTTCGTGGTTGTCCAGGATCAGGTGCAGGTCGTAGCCCTTGGGTACCGAGGCGTCGATCAGCTTCAGGAACCGGAGGAACTCCTGGTGGCGGGCCGCCGGTACGACTGGGGCGATCACCGACCCCGAGGTCGGGTCCAGCGCCGCGAACAGGCTGGTCGTGCCGTTACGGACGTAGTCATGCGTCATCCGCGCCGGCGATGGGCAATCATGGGGAGCCCGTTCCTGGGGCGCAGGGTGACCATCGGAACCGGGGTGACGGGTGCGCTGGTCGCCGGGGTGAACGACCAGTGGCGGGCGATGCTGGCCAGCGCGAGCACGCCTTCGGTGAGGGCGAAGGTGTTGCCGATGCACTGACGGGGGCCGGCGCCGAACGGGAAGTAGGCGAAGCGGTGCCGTGCTCCCGGGCTGGCCGGCGGCGGCGCCCCGGCGGCACCGGCCGTGCGCGGCCTGGTCCAGCGGGTGGGGTCGAGGCGTTCCGGCTGTGGCCACCAGCGCTCGTCGCGGTGCACGACCCACTGGCTCATCACCACCGTGGAACCCGCCGGCAGGCGGTGGCCGGCGACGACGCGGTCCTCGACGAGGTGGCGGGCCATCGCCCAGACCGGTGGGTAGAGGCGCATCGCCTCCATCAGCACGGCGTTGCAGTAGGTCAGCCTCGCCACGTCGTCGACGGTCGCCCGCCGTTCGCCCAGCACCTCGTCGAGCTCGTCGCGCAGGGTGGCCAGCACCTCCGGCTCTCCGCCGAGCAGGTGGAACGTCCAGGCCAGCGCGTTGGCGGTGGTCTCGTGCCCGGCCAGCAGGAGGGTCAGCGCCTCGTCGCGGATCTGGGTGTCACTCATCGGCGCGCCGGTGTCGGCGTCGCGGGCGGCGAGCAGCAGGGACAGCAGGTCGTCGCCGGTGGCGCCGGTGGCGCGGCGGGCGGCGATCATCTCGTGGATCGCGAGATCCATCGCGGCGGTCGCCTCGCGGCGCCGCCGGGAGCCCCCCAGCGGGAGTCGCTCCAGCGTGGTGAACCCGGGCATCGTGGCCCGACGGGCGGCGGGCATGGCCTGGTCGAGGGCGGTGCGGATGATGTCGGCGAACTGGCTGTCGAGGTCCACGCCGAACAGCGTCCGGGTGACGATCGCCAGGGTCATCTCGGTCATCTCGGCGTGCACGTCGAGATGCTGGCCGTCGCGCCAGCCGGCGGCGGTCTCCTCGGCGGTGGCGGCGAAGGTGTCGACGTAGCTGGCGATCCGCTGCTTGTGGAACAGCGGCTGCATCAGCCGGCGCTGGCTACGGTGCACGTCGCCACTGCTGGTCAGCAGCCCCTCGCCGAGTAGCAGGGCGAGCGGCTGCACCACCGTGCGCCGCGCGCCGGGGCCGCGACGCACGGCTCCCTTGGCGTAGGCGCGGTGCCCGCTGACCAGAACGTCGGCGATCGCGTCCAGGTCGGTGAGGAGGTACGCCGACACCGGCCAGCTGGTCAGCCGCGCCACCGGCCCGTGGTCGCGGCCGAGCTCGGTGAGCCGGCCGAGCGGATCGGCCCGCAGCCGCCGGATCGCCTCGACCGGGCCGACGTCCGGACCTGGACCATGGCCGGCCAGCCCGATCGCGGCCGACGCGGCTCCGGCGGGTGCGGACGTGGCGGTCGGGAGCTGGTTGGTTCGGCTCATCGCAGGTTCCTTTCACGCGAGGGAACGGCAACGGCGGGGTCGCCGCGTGAGGACAGGCGGTCCGCCGCGTAGTACCGGTAGGGCGGCGGGGCGGCGGTGAGCAGGTCTCCTGCCGCAGTCCCTTTCCGCCGCAGGCCAAGGACACCAGCCCGCTGTGAGAGCCGGTTCCTCGTCCGATGTGAGAAGCATGCGAGTCCGCCGCGCGCCCCCGGGGTGATGACCGTCACCCAGGCCGGTATGCGGACAGGCGGAAGTTAGCGGAGGCCAAATACCTTGGTGGAGCTGTGAGTGTTTCGCCGCGCAATCCCAAAGTAGCCGTGAGTGTCGTTTTCGTGGCCGCAATGTTCATGTCGATCATGGAAGTCAAGCCCAGCTCACCTACCAAGCATGACCAGGCGTTCCGCGGTGTCGCCTGACCAGCGGACCCTGAGTGGTGGTCAACCCGCGCTGTTCGTCCCCGGCACGACTGCGCCCCCTCTTGGCTGGTCCGGGCCGGGACGCGTAGACGATCTCGAGAGTTGCAACCTGAGGTACTTGGGCACCATGGCTGCATGAGGTAAACGTCATGACCACCGTTGGAGCCCGTCGCCAGGCGCCGCTGAAGGTCGATCCAGCAACGGATGAGTTGATTTCGCAGGCCGCGCACTTCCTCGGCATGCCGAAGAAGGACTTCGTCGCCGAGGCCGTCCGAACCTACCTTGACCACCGCCGCGAGGAGGTCCGGCAAGGCATGGTCGCCTCCATGCAGGTCCTCGACGGCTCCCTGTCCGCGAGCGTGGCCGCGCTCACCGGACTGTCCGCGGAGCGGATCGAGCAGCTCGGTGGCACCGGCGGCTGGGACGCATAGTCCCATGCCGGTTCGTCCCACCCTGCGCTGCCTGCGCGGGGACCTGCACGTCCCCCTCCCGCCCGCCAGCATCTTCCTCGACCAGATCGACCACCCGCTGCTGGCCAAAACCGGCGAGCAGTTCGCCGACCCGGATACCCCGCACGAGCGGATTCCCAGCATTGACGACGTCGTGCTGTTCAAGGTCAAGGCCGGCCGATGGCGCGGCGCGACCTACCTCGACCAGAACGCAACCGAAGCCCGCGACTGGCTCGTCGCCGCCGGCCGCCGCGAGAACGGTTCGGTGACGACTTCCACGCCGCGCTGCACACCCAGTGCCGCGCCGCCCGGCAGCGCTACAACGCCGAGCACGACAAGCCGCTGACCACCGACACCCAAGCCCAGGAGGCGCGACGACCAGGCGCGCAACTCCGCGAGGACACCGTCCGCGATCCGGGAGATCGTCTCCTGCGTTACCGGTGCCCCATAGATCTCCGCGTAATCCGCCGAGACCTCCTCAATCATCCACTCTTTCGCGTACAGCGACAGCACGATCTCGTCCACATCCGACAGACGTCGCTACCGCTTCTTCACGATCTGCGGCTCAAGTGTTCCCATACGATCCCTTGTTCAATGCCCGCGGTCCCGAGTTCGCTCTTGGCTGGGCCGATGGTATATCTGACCCTCGAGTCGTGGAGATGAACGGCCGTGCCAACTTTCCCACGAATGAAGATCTCAGCGCGCTTCAGCGTTCGAAGAGAGATTTGGGGTAACGTTCACCGAGGTCCGGGGCGAGCGCCACGGCGACCGGCTCCTCACTAGGATACTTTCCCGCGAGCCAACGCGTCGCCCCGCTGACCACCGTTCCTGTCGATCCACCAAAAAGAAAACCTCGGTCGGCGAGCCGGTGGATCGTCTGAATGGTGTCTGCTTCCGACACGTGTACGACATCATCGATGATCGACTCGTCAAAGAGCGGCGGTCGTATGCTGGTCCCCAGGCCCGGGATGAGACGGGGGCCGGGCGGGCCGCCGAAGGTGACCGAACCGACCGCGTCGACAGCCACGATGGAGACGGAGCGAGAGTGAAAATATTTGGCACAGCCCATCAGGGTTCCAGTGGAACCCGCGCCAATAAAAAGAACCTCCAACTGGGGAAACCGATGGTCGATCTCCCGGGCGGTTGTCAGGTAATGACCCCTCCAGTTGTCGGAGTTGGTGTACTGGTTGAGCCAGACACAGCGATCGTCCTCGGCACACAGAGCGGCCACATGGTCGATTCTCCTCCCGAGGTAGCCGCCGTGGGCATCCGGAGTAGACACTACTCTGACCTCCGCCCCCAGCGCCTCCATGATCTTTCTTGATGTGGGATTGCAACGAGGATCGGTCACACAGATGAAGCCGTATCCGCGGTCCGCGGCGATGACACTAAGAGCGATTCCCAGGTTCCCCGAGGAAGACTCGACGATGATCGAGTCGGGGGTCAGAATGCCGGATTTTTCGGCGCCTCGCACCATCTCCTTTGCGGCCTTGAGCTTGACGGAACCGGCGAAGTTGAACCCCTCACACTTGAGGTAAAGCGGGCAGCCGAGGACAACCCGGAGATCAACATAAAGATCATCGACATTAAAATCCTGTGGGGAGGTGATGATTGGCACAGCCACTTCCTCATAGTTTGATCGATGCGGGAAGTGCCACTGGCACGGTCGGCGGGGTCAGACCGGCGGGCCACTCCCGGCCCCGCTCACGACCAGCGCCATTCATGCTGACCGAACAGATGTCCGCACTTGACACTGTTGTCTCGACACCAGGTCATGAACTGCTCGATCTGGATTCGCTGATAGGAATCGTCGGTGTAGTGGGTCGCCATGACGTGACCGAGCCAGTCTTCCTCACCCATCGCGTAGACGTAGACTTCGGTCACACCCAGCTCGGTCACGATTCGGGCGGCCTGATCGGCGTTCGAGCCGGAGAGCTTGCGCGAATTACTCATCTTCCTGGTTACGGGACGGGTGAGAAGTGCTTGGTAGAGCCAGGTGAGGGGGGCCCCGTCGCATTCCATGCCGAGGAACGCCAGGTCCGGGGAACCGAGGTGATCACGGATGCGACGGTAGAGCCTCGGTTCGATGCCCGAAGAGTCGGCGCCCACGAAGACAGATCGGCCACCGAGCTCGACGAGGAATGTCGACTTGGCGCGAATGTCGAGATCCGCGTGCTCGCCGAGGAAGGGGGTCGCGGTGACCCGCCCACCCGGGATCCCGACCTCGTCGAAGTCATCGACCTCGATCACCGGGAAACCCAGGTGATCCATGTACAGAGCCAGCGAGGGATCACAGAGACTGCCCCGGGAGGAGCGTGGCACCACGATCGCTTCCACCCTCCCCCGAAGCTGGAGCAGCGTCTCCAGGACGATATGGTCCTGATGGCCATGGGTGATCAGTACCATATCGATGTGGTCCGGCAGGTCAGCATAGGTGAAACGGCCGGTGGAGTTGTAGTCGGCGCTTATAAAGGGGTCGGTGAGTACAGCCACCTCAGGGGTCTGCATCAGCAGACAGGCATGGCCGAAATAGCGGATACGGCCGCCGGAATCAAGATGCCGGTCGGGGCTGAGGGTGTTCCTGTCCGTCAGCAGACCTGCCAGCTGGCCGGCTTCGGCGTCGTTCAGCTCCAATGCCTCCCGCAATGCCGGCTGGGTGATGGGACGCACCCGGGACCTGAACAGCTCCTCGACGCCGCCGTGGCGGAAGGGAAGGTGTAGATCGAGGGCGCCGGGCGACGGCAGGCGTGGCGTGCTCAGGATGAACGGGCGTTCGGTTCCGGACTCCAGCGACAGCTGGATCGACTGCCGGTCCTCCAGATACGCCGCGCTCTTGTAGACGAGCGGTTCGATGAAGCGGATTGACGGCTGATTACCGGTGTCGTAGGCGAGTTCCACAAGCCCGGCCAGTTCGGATGGCAGCTTCTTGTAGAGCGGCGTCAGATCGACACCGTTGGCCTCCCGCCGCACCAGGTCGTCCGCTGCCACGATGGCCTCGGCGAACCGGAGCATATCCACCCGGCCACGTTTGATCGTCGCGAGCAACTCCTTCACTTCACCGACTCGGTCCTCCTCGATGTTGACAAAGTAGCCGCCGCGCATCGCCGGGTTGCCACTGGCCTCGAGGTGTACCTTCGGTGCCTGGAGATACGATTCCAACATCGGCACCTGCAGGAAGGCCAGGTTCATCGAGGCCTGGATGGGCGCGACCGTGTGGGCCCAGGCGTAGAACCGGTCGACGAGCGGCTCGATGATCACATTCGGCCGGAGAAAACGTCCTTCCTCAGCCATGGGGATGCCCTCATCTCAGTCTAGGTCGAACTCCGCGGGGTGGCGCAGCCCGAGTAATTGCGATGCGACTCACTGGTGAAAGTCAGGGCGTCGACCTGACCGGAGATCATGACTTGGCCGTCCACCCGCTCGGCGGTCGACGGCCGCACCGTCGGCGATCCTGTGCACCGATGTTGTTTCACAGCGAGAAGGTGTTGAGATTCGGAGTGATGAGGCGTCCGATCTCACCGAGTGACTCTGGCCGCAGGATGTCCTCGTGGCGACGGTTGAGTCGGTGCTCGATGACCCGTCCGGAGACGAACGGCCGCCAGCGCTCAGCCTTGCCGGCATTAGTTCCGTCACTGTTCGCGACAACTACCACGACATCGCCGTCGAGGACAGCGGGGGTGAAGGTGGAGCGCAGTGCGACGCTGCGTCGGAAGGTGCTGACAATGGCTTCGACGTGTTCGGCCAGCAGTCCGGCGAGCACCCCGCCCTGAGCCCGCAGGACCTCAGCCGCACCGGCGAAGGTCTCCGGCCTGTTGGGCGCGTCAACACCGACGGCATCCAGTATCCCGTGCAGGATCTGATCGTCGGTCGGTTTGAGCGGAGCCTCTCCGTCCTGGGCGGGAAAGGAGTCGAGTATTCCCACCAGTCCGATCCGGTGGCCAAGCTCCTGAAGCCGGGTCGCCACAGCGTGCGCGAGCAGCCCGCCGAACGACCAGCCGAGCAGATGGTAGGGCCCGGATGGGCTGACCGAGATGATTTCGTCCGCGTAGTCGATAGCGATGTCCGCCACACTCGAGGGCTCATGGCCCGATGTGGTGTAGGCCCGGTCCTGCAGCCCGTACAAGGGATGTCCGGACGGCACGTGCCGGACCAGTGACGCATACCGCCAGCTGAGACCCCCGCCAGCCGGAAAGCAGAAGATGGGCGGTCTGCTCCCTCCGGTCCGAAGCGGCAGGATGACATCCAGTCCGTTGCCTTCATCCGGACCGGTCTTTGCTGTCAGAGCGGACGCGAGTCCTGCCACCGTGGGTGTGGTGTACAGCGCCCGAATGCTCAGCTCCACCCCGAGCACGGCCCGGATTCGGCTTGCCAGGCCGGCAGCCAGCAGCGAGTTTCCACCCACGGAGAAGAAGTTGTCGTTGACACCGATCCCCGGGGTTCCGAGGAGCTCCGTGAAGAGCCCGAGGAGGACTTCCTCCTGCGGGCCGCGTGGTGGGCGTGATGTTTCCAGCACGGGGGCGGGGATCGGCAGGGCTGACCGGTCGACCTTCCCGTGCCTCGTCAGGGGCACGGCGTCAAGCAGGACGACCGCGCTCGGCACCAGATGCTCCGGCAGTTCCGCTCGCAGCGCGGATTGAAGGTCCCGCGGGTCGAGCTTCGTTCCGTCCCGGGGCACCGCATAGGCGACCAGGCTTCGGTCGCCGGGGTGATTCTCCCGGACAACGACCACCGCCTGGGCGACCCCCGCATGGCGGGCCAGAGCCCCTTCGGCCTGGGCAGGCTCGACCCGCACGCCCCGGATCTTGACCTGGTCGTCGGTACGGCCGACGAATTCGATACTTCCGTCGTGCCGCCAGCGCGCCAGATCACCGGTGCGGTACATCCGGTTCCCGTACCCGTCGTATGGCGCAGCGACGAACCGCTCGGAGGTCGTCCGGGGGTCTCCGAAATAGCCACGTGCCAAACCGGTCCCCGCAATGAACAGCTCGCCCGCCACGCCGACGGGGACGGGGTGGAGATCGCCGCCAAGCAGGTGCACGGACATCCCCCGCAAGGGCCGTCCGATCGGCACGTTCTCTGTCACCGGAGCATCAACCGGTACGGTGAAGCTCGTGGCGAAGACGGTGGCTTCCGTCGGCCCATACCCGTTCACCAGTCGCACCTGCGGGCACGCTGCCAGGATTCGTCGTACGCCGGCCGCGCTGACCACGTCACCGCCGGTGTAGACCTCGCGTACCCCGGCAAGGCAGCCAGGGTCCTCCTCCGCGAGCAGGCGGAGGAGGCCAGCGGTCAGCCACATCCCCGACACCCGGCCCGTGCGCAGAGTGCGTCCGAGAACAGCGAGATCAAGTGGTTCGGCGGGGCTGACAACCACCCGGCCACCCGACAGCAGGGGCACCCAGATCTCCATCGTCGAGGCGTCCCACGTGTGCGGCGAGTGAAAGAGTGCGCTTAGACGCAATCCGTCATCCTCCCATCCGGGGTCATCCACGAGATCCACGACGTTCCGGTGCGTCACCGCCACCCCTTTGGGGCGGCCGGTCGAGCCCGAGGTGAACATGAGGTAGGCGAGCTGGTCGGGGTGGATGTCTGGCCGGGCCCGGTCCCCGGAGGACGACGGGAGGCCGTCCATCGAGATCAGCTCGACGCCGTCCGTCTCGATCGGGTGCGAGCCGGAGATCAGCACGACCGAGGCCGCAGCGGCCTCGATGACGGACCGGGACCAGGTTGGCGGGTGGCTCGGGTCCAACGGCACGTAGACCCCGCCCACCTTGAGCACAGCGAGGAAGGCGACGAGCACGTCGGCCGACCTCTCCGCCAGCACGGCAACCCGGGTCTGAGCCCCAATCCCCCTGCGGCTCAGTTCCGCCGCCCAGCCGTCCGACCGGACATCGAGCTCCCGGTAGGTCAGGTCACCACTGTCCGCGCTGACCGCGGTCTCGTCCGGATGCGATCGCGCGGCCAGCGCAAACCTCCCGACGATGGTGTCCGGGCGGCTCGGCGCCGGCCCGTGCGCCCACTCCTCCAGCCTGCGGAGCTCCGCATGGTCGAGTATCGAGGTCCGGCCGATGGGTCGATCCGGATCAGAAGCCACGGAGGCGAGAAGTCTCCGCAGACGTTCGGCCAGGACCTCCGCCGCGGTTCTGGAGAACAGGTCGGGCCAGTAGTCCAGCCGGAGCCGAATCCCGCGCTCGCTCGCCGAGACAGCGAGAAGCAACGGGTAGTGCGTGCCATCCTTTCCGTTTGCGCTCGCGATCCGCAAACCCGCGGGCGTGCCGCTGCGTGCGTCCAGTTCCGGGTAGTTCTCGAAGACGACCAGCGTGTCGAACAGGTCGCCGGCACCGACCAGCCGTTGGACAGCGGAGAGTCCAAGATGCTGGTGCGGACCGAGCGCGCTCTGTTCGTCCTGGATACGACCGAAGGCCTTGTTCCAGGACTCGGCGGCATCCAGTCGGACCCGTACCGGCAGCGTGTTGATGAAGAGTCCGATCATTGACTCGATGCCGGGCAGCTCGGGCGGACGCACCGTCACCGTGGTGCCAAAGATCACGTCGTCCCGGTCCAGGAGCTTGCCGAGCAGCACACCCCAGGCCGTTTGGAACACCGTATTGAGCGTGACCCCGGCGGCGGCGGCGCGGCCACGCAGCGCATCGGCGAGCTCGGCGGAGAGTTCGACGCCCAGCTTCTCGGCCATGCTTTCCGCCGTCCGGGTCCCGGAGGCCAGGAAGGTCGGTTGGGCGACTCCGGCGAGCGCCTCGCGCCATGCGGTGCGCGCCGCCTCGACGTCCTGCCTCGACATCCAGAACAGGTAGTCCCGGTACGGTGGTGCCGACGGCAGCGCGGCCCGCCCGCCCTGGTAGAGCGCAAAAAGCTCGCGCAGGAACACAGGCACCGACCAGCCATCCATGAGGATGTGATGGCTGACGATTATCAGCCGGTATTCTTCGTCCCCCACTCTGATCAGCTGGAACCGCAGGAGCTGACCGGCGCCGAGGTCGAATCGGTGAGGAAACCCCTCGGCGAGGATTCGGGCGAGCTCGGCCGCCTCGTCTGGATCGTGTACAGCCGTCTCCTCCCACGCCAGTTCGGCGGATCGTGGGATAATTTGAACAGCTGTCCCATCCGTCAGATGGCCGAAGCGCGCGCTCAGATGAGGATGCCGATCCACCATCGCCTTGGCTGCGGCCTTGAGCCGCGCTGGTTCCAGCGGCCCCTCGACAGCCAGATCGAGACGCATGGTGTAGACATCCGGTCTCCCATCGGCGGAGAGCGCGTGGAAGAGAAGACCCTCCTGTAGCGGACTGAGCGGTAGGAGGTCCGCCAGCCCGCCCGGACTCACTTCCAGGTCGTCGATGTCCGCCTGGCTGGCCGCGACCAGCGTTAGATCAGAAGGAGTCAGCCGAACGCCTCCGACCGATTGGGCTCGGTCCGCCAGCGCGCGCAGGGCAGTGAACCAGGAGTCCACCAGTTCCTGGATCTCGTTGTGAGTGAACAGGGCGCCCGGCCAGGTGCACACAACCTCGAGTGCCGGCCCGCAGGCGCCCTCCCGGATCACAGCATTGATCTCGAGCGCATGTCCGAACGGCATCGCATCGTCGGCCGACCGCAGGTGGACCCGCAGGTCCCCGGCACCGGCCCAGTCGGACGGCAGAGGCTCAGCGGTCCCCCCTACTCGGCCAAGGTAGTTGAAGCAGATCTGTGGAGGCGCATGTCCGGCGAGCGTCTCCGCGGCGTCCGGGTTGAGATACCGCAGGAGCCCGAAGCCGAGCCCGTCTCCAGGAACGCGGCGCAGGTCCTCTTTCACGGCCCGCAGCGCGGCATCGGCGGCGGCACCGCCGGCCAGCGCCTCGTCGAGGTCGATGGGTCCGGGGGTCAGACGCACCGGGTACAGGCTCGTGAACCAGCCGACAGTCCGCGACAGATCGGTAGGTATGCCGATCTCCTCCCGGCCATGGCCCTCCACGTCGAGAAGTACGGAATCGGGGGAGTCGACCTGCCGGGCGCGCCGCCACTGAAGGAGGCCGAGTGTCAGCCCGGTGAGAAGCACGTCGGCGACCCGGGCGTGGAACCTCGCGGGGACGGCCCCGGTGAGCAGGGTGGTGACATCCTCGGGCAGGGCCGCGGAGCAGTGCTCGGCCGTGGCCCAGGTGTCCCTGGACGGGTCGTAGGGCAGGCCACCGAGCGGCACGTCCGAGCCGGACAGGATGGAGGTCCACCGGGGAAGTTCTGCCAGCCGCTCCGGGTTCTGTCCCTCCACGACCAACTGCTGGGCCCACCGGCGGAAGGAGGTCCCGGTGGGTTCGAGCTCGGCGGTCCCCGATTCCCAGGCTGCGATCAGGTCCGGAAGGAGCACCCGCCAGGAGAAAGCGTCTACGGACAGGTGATGGACCATCACCAGGAGGACGCCGGTCCGGGCCGGGCCCGCGTCGAACCAGACGACGCGCAGGACGTCGCCGTTCTCGGGGGCGAGCCCCCGGCGCGCGGCCTCTCCTTCACGGGCGATGATCGCGTCGAGCTCCGGTCCCGTGGCTCTGCCGCGGACGTCGACCCGGACCACCCGCTCGCGGGCCGGGATCTCGCCGCGCGGGAGCACGTTCAGCCCCCAGGGCAGACCGGAGGGCATGGGCACGAGACGCAGCCGAAGCATGTCGTGTCGGTTCAGCAGTGCCTGCACGGCCGCGACCAGGCGATCCTCCCCGAGATCCGGCGGCACTCTGAGCAGCCGTGCCTGGTTGAAGCCGGCGATGGGACCACCGAGCCGGGCCAGCCGCCGGATGATCGGGGTGGGCGGAAGCCCGCCGACGCCGAGGTCCTGCTCCTCCACGGAAGCACCGCTGTCCGGAGCACGCACCGTCGACGCCAGCTCGGCCGGAGTCTGGTGTCGGAAGAGGTCACGCGGGGTGAACATCAGACCCTCGCGGCGGGCCCGGCTGGCCACCTGGATCGCGGTGATGCTGTCGCCACCGAGGGCGAAGAAGTTGTCGTCCGCGCCGACCTGCGCCAGCCGCAGCACCTCGGCGATCACCTGACGAAGCCGCTGTTCGGGCGTGGGCGTGGCGGGGCGGCACCCAACAGGCTCGAACGTATCGATCCGACGGTCCGGGTCCGCCGCCACGTCGGCGAGGAGCCGCAGATAATCAGCCATCATCGCCTCGACGGTCGCCCCGTCGAAAAGATCGAGGGCGTAGGCGGTGGAACCGGTCACGCCGCGCGGAGAGCCGTCGACGTCCCGATGCTCGGCGAGCCGTACGGACAGATCGAACCGGGCCCGGCCCGGCCCCTCGTAGGAGGGCTCGACGTCCCCATCCATGGCGAGGCCAGGCAGGTCCACGAGTTCGCGCTGAGCCAGATTCTGAAATACCAGCATCACCTGGAACAGCGGGTGCCGGGCCAGCGACCGGGCCGGCGCGAGTACCTCGACCAGCCGTTCGAAAGGCATGTCCTGATGGTCGTACGCGGCGAGATCGGCCTCCCGGACCCGCGCCAGCAGTTCACGGAACGTCGGATTCCCCGACACGTCGGTCCGCAGGACCAGCGTGTTCACAAAAAACCCGACCAGATCGTCCAGCACCTCATCGGTACGCCCGGCCACCGGAACACCGATCGGGAGATCCGTCCCCGCCCCCAGCCCCGACAACAGCACACCAAGCACAGCATGGAACACCATGAACAGGCTCGCGTGGGATTCTCGCGCGAGACTCTCCAGCCGGCTGTGCAGCGTGGCATCCAATGCGAATGGGACCAGCCCTCCGGCATGGCTGGATTCGGCGGGCCGGCGTCGGTCGGTTGGGAGGTTCAGCTCCTCGGGCAGACCCGCCAGCGTCTCCCGCCAGAACGCCAGCTGACGGCCACCCAC
>NZ_JALKFX010000242.1 GCF_023243045.1 Frankia sp. AgB32 | reverse complement strand
TGGCGTAAATGGGGGCGGCGGCCCGGGGGCGCCCCCAAAACCGGCCCCCCCCCCCCCCCCCCCCCCCCCCGGGGGGGGGGGGGGGGGGCGTCGAAGGTCGTGCGTCCGGGTGGCCGGGGCCGTCCGGTGTGTGGAGCCGATCGTCAGGACAGCAGGGTGAGGGCCTCGTTGAAGGTGACCGACGGGCGCATCACCTCGGTGGCCTTCACCGGGTCGGGCTGGTAGTAGCCGCCGATGTCGGCGGGCTTGCCCTGGACGGCGAGCAGTTCCTCGGCGATCGTCTGCTCGGACTCGGTCAGCGACTTCGCCAGGGTGGCGAACGTAGCGGCCAGCGTCGCGTCCTCGGTCTGCGCGGCGAGTTCCTGCGCCCAGTACAGGGACAGGTAGAAGTGGCTGCCGCGGTTGTCGATGCCGCCGACGCGCCGCGCCGGGGACTTGTCCTCGTTGAGGAAGGTGGCGGTGGCGCGGTCGAGGGTGTCGGCGAGGATCTTCGAGCGGGTGTTGCCGGTGGTGGTGGCGAACTGCTCGAAGCTGACCGCGAGGGCGAGGAACTCACCGAGGCTGTCCCAGCGCAGGTAGTTCTCCTTGACCAGCTGCTGGACGTGCTTGGGCGCGGAGCCGCCGGCGCCGGTCTCGAACAGGCCGCCGCCGTTCATCAGCGGAACGACGGAGAGCATCTTGGCACTCGTGCCAAGTTCCAGGATCGGGAACAGGTCGGTCAGGTAGTCGCGCAGAACGTTGCCGGTGACGGAGATCGTGTCCTCGCCGCGACGGATCCGGTCCAACGAGTAGGCGATCGCGTCGACCGGGGCCTTGATCTCGATGGTGAGACCGGCGGTGTCGTGCTCGGTGAGGTAGGCGCGGACCTTCTCGATGAGGCGGGCGTCGTGCGCACGGGTCTCGTCGAGCCAGAACACCGCCGGGTCGCCGGTGGCGCGGGCGCGGGTGACGGCGAGCTTCACCCAGTCGCGGATGGGCGCATCCTTCGTCTGGCAGGCGCGGAAGATGTCGCCGGCGGCGACGGTCTGCTCGAGCACCACCTCGCCGGCGGCGTTGACGACGCGGACGGTGCCGGTCGTGGCGATCTCGAAGGTCTTGTCGTGGCTGCCGTACTCCTCGGCCTTCTGCGCCATGAGGCCGACGTTGGGCACCGAGCCCATCGTGGCCGGGTCGTAGGCGCCGTGCGCGCGGCAGTCGTCCAGGACGACCTGGTAGATGCCGGCGTAGCTGGAGTCGGGCAGGACCGCGAGGGTGTCGGCCTCGGCGCCGTCCGGGCCCCACATGTGACCGGAGGTGCGGATCATCGCGGGCATGGAGGCGTCGACGATGATGTCGCTGGGGACGTGCAGGTTGGTGATGCCCTTGTCGGAGTCGACCATCGCGAGCGCCGGGCCCTCGGCGAGTTCGGCGTCGAAGGAGGCGCGGATGTCCGCGCCGCCGGGCAGCGACTCGAGGCCCTTGAAGATGCCGCCGAGGCCGTCGTTCGGGGTGAGGCCGGCGGCGGCGAGCGCGGCGCCGTGGGCGGCGAAGGTCTTCGGGAAGAACGCGCGCAGCACGTGGCCGAAGATGATCGGGTCGGAGACCTTCATCATCGTGGCCTTGAGGTGCACCGAGAACAGCACGTTCTCGGCCTTGGCGCGGGCGATCTGCGCGGTGAGGAACTCGCGCAGCACGGCGACCCGCAGGACGGAGGCGTCGACGACCTCGCCGGCGAGGACCTTCAGCGCCGGCAGCAGGACGGCGGTGGAGCCGTCGTCGCCGACCAGCTCGATACGCAGCGTGTCGTCCGCCGGGATGATCACGGACTTCTCGGTGAAGCGGAAGTCGTCGGCGCCCATGGTGGCGACGTTCGTCCTCGACTCGGCGTTCCAGGCGCCCATCCGGTGCGGGTGCACGCGGGCGTAGGCCTTGACCGAGGCGGGGGCGCGGCGGTCGGAGTTGCCCTCGCGCAGCACCGGGTTCACGGCGCTGCCCTTGATCCGGTCGTAGCGGGCTCGGATCTCCCGCTCGGCGTCGGTCGCCGGATCGTCCGGGTAGTCCGGCAGCGCATAGCCCTTGGCCTGCAGCTCGGCGACCGCGGCCCGCAGCTGCGGGATCGAGGCCGAGATGTTCGGCAGCTTGATGATGTTCGCGCCGGGCGTCTTCGCGAGCTCGCCGAGCTCGGCGAGCGCGTCGTCGATGCGCTGCTCGGGCTCGAGGTGCTCGGGGAAGCTCGCGATGATCCGCCCGGCCAGGGAGATGTCGCGGCTGTCCACCGGGACCCCCGCGGCCGCCGCGTACGCCTGCACCACCGGCAGGAACGAGTACGTCGCCAAGGCCGGCGCCTCATCGGTGTGCGTATAGATGATCGTTGAATCAGTCACCGACACTCCGCTTCACGTCTACTCCGTCTGGGTATCACGATATGCCGCGAGCCTCCCGCGCTCCCGCCTCGGCGGCGGCCGGGACGCCTCGCCGACAGGTCGGCACCGGACAGCCGGGACGCCTGCACAGCGCCCACAGCCGACGCGAGGCTCGCCTCGCCGACCACGGTCTGCTCGCGAGATCGGCACCGAGGTGGTCGGCTGGGCACCGCCCGGGATTGTATGGCAGCGGCCCGTTCGACGAAGATTGTCAGTGGTTACCGTACGTGGCCCGGACTCGCGTGGACGCACGGCGGGCGACCGACATCACCCCGCGACCGCTCCCGGACCGGCCGGTTCGAGCCGACCCGCGCTCCCGGGCCGATCAGGCTCACGGCCCGGGACGGAACGAGGCCACGATCGTTCGTAGCTGGGCGAGCGAGCCCGACCAGTCCGGCTCCGGCGCCCGCCAGCGCAGCGCGTAGCCGTGGCCGTTGCGGATGAGGCCGAGATCGAGGACGTGGATGGTGCGTGCGCCCGAGGTGAAGGTGAACTCCCAGATCGCCGCCGTCGTCCCGGCGCCGCCGTCCGCCGGACGAATGGACAGCAGATGGTAGCCGCTGGTGGAGGCAAGCACGGTCGGCTCCAGGTCACGCCAGGCACCGATCGCCGACGCACCGGCCTTGGTCTGGACCTCGACCAGCAGGTCCGGGAACCCCGACGGCGCGTTGGCGCGCAGGCGCGGGAAGCCGCCGCCGGCGAGCTGCCAGTCCGTCGGCAGCGCCGCCGACCACCCGGTCGCGTCCCGGTGGACGCGATAGCCCTCCGGGGCGGACGCCGGCGTCGTCGAGCTGGACACGAGCGATCCGAGATCGTCGAGGGAGGCCGTCGAGCCGGACCGGGTCGCCTCCGTGGCAGCGGCTGCGGAGGGCGTGGTGCCGCGCGCCGCCGGGCTCGGCGAGGTTGCCGGGGCGGTGCCCGTGGGCGCCGGCGCGGTGGTCGCCGCCGGGCTGGGCGGGCTGGTCGTCGGGCGCGGCGTCGGTGACGGTGACGCCGTGGCCGCCGGGCCACGCGTGGCGGCGTCCCGGCCCGATCGGTCCCCGCCGATGACCAGGCCGAGGACGAGCCCGACCGCGATGAGGACCGCACCGCCCACCAGGGCCAGCAGCAGCCGGCGGCGGCGCGCGGCCTGGCCCGGTCGGGCCGGTGTGCCCGGGGACGATTCGCGTCCCGCTGCCTGGTCACCACGGGTCGAGGACACTTCGGAGGATGCCTCCGCGGCGTCCGCCGCGGAGGGCGAGGCCGCTGCCGCACCCGCCGGCGCCGGCTGGCCGCCCGCGGACGGCGTGGATTCACGGGCAGGCACGGCGCCGACCGGCGTGCTGGCGCGACCGGAGGCGTGCTGTTCCTCGGGGGTCGGCACGCCGGCGGCGGCCGTCTGATCAGCGGGTGGCCCGGTCTCGTCGGCCACCGGTGCCAGCTGGGACACCGCGAGCGGCGCGGCCGCCTCGTTCCCGCCTGCCCTGGCCCGATCCGACTGGTCGCCAGGCCGATCGTGCCGGGCAGTGGACGGGTCGGGCTGGTCATCGGGTTGAGCCGGCCGGGCAGCGAACGGGCCCGACTGGGCGGCGGACGGCCCTGGCTGGGCGGTTACCGAGCCCGTCTGGTCGGTCGAGGGGCCCGTCTGGTCGGTCGACTGGCCCCGCTGGTCGGTTGACTGGCCCGATCGCAGGGTCGGCGAGCCCGGTTGGGCGGTTGGCGAGCCCGGCTGGGCGGGGAGCGCGCCCACGGGCTGGGTACTGGCCGGGGCTGACGGGAGATCGGTCCGTTCGGGCGATGCACTGGCACGTTCGGGCCGGTCGAGGGCTGGAACGGGCTGGTCGGTGGTCGGGTCGGGCTGGAGGATGTCCAGCAGGGTGACGCCATTGTGGGTCTGCTCGTCCAGGCGGTCCGCGATCTCCCGCAGCCGGCCCCGTGCCTCGGCGAGCGACGGCCGGTGCCGCGGATTGGCGGCGAGGAGCTCGGTGAGCACCGACCGCAGTGGCCCGCAGTGCCGGAACGGACGGCGCCGGTCCTGGACGACGGCGGCGAGGACGGCGAGCGTGCCGTCCCCCTCGAACGGCGGGACGCCCTCGACCGCGGTGAACAGGGTGGCCCCGAGGCCCCACACGTCGCCCGCGGTGCCGACCCGGTCGCCCCGGGCTCGTTCGGGTGGGATGTAGGCGGGCGAGCCGACGAGCATCCCCGCCTCGGTCAGCGTCGCGTCACCTTCGGAGACCGCAATGCCGAAGTCGGTGAGGCGGGCCTGGCCGTCGGTGCTGACCAGTACGTTCCCCGGCTTGACGTCGCGGTGCACCACCCCGGCGCGGTGCGCGGCCTCCAGGGCGTAGGCCAGGCTCACCCCGATCCTGGCCGCGCGCAGCGGCGTGATCCGGCCGTGCTCGCGGATCAGCTCGGCGAGCGACTGGCCATCGACGTACTCCATGACGATCCAGGTGCGGTCGTCGGCGTTGATGACGTCGTAGACGGTGACCAGGCCAGGGTGGCGCAGCCGGGCCGCCGCCCGCGCCTCCCGCAGCACCCGCGCGTTGAACACCTCCGCCTCGACCTGCGAGGCGGCCGGCGGGCGGCGCAGCTCCTTGATGGCGACGCGGCGGCGTAACAGGGTGTCCTCACCCTCGCGGACGACGCCGCCACCGCCGCGCCCGAGAAGACGCCCCAGTGTGTATCGACCGCCGAGCCGCCCGTGCGGGCTCGCGGTTCGGTCGGTCGGCATGGCCCGCTGCGCCCCCAGTTCCACGAGGATGTCACTGTATGGCCCCATCCTCTGACGTCCTCGCCGCTCAGGCGGCATGAACGCCACGGCGAGTCGCGTAGCAGTGTCGTCACGCAGCGATGCCCGGTCACGGCACCAACGGCCTCACCTCTGGGCCGGCACCCGACTCGACCAACGGTGCATGGCCGGTACCGCGCAGCTCCGTACGGCGCACCCGGGGGCGCGGCCGGGCGGTGAAGAACGAAGGCGGAACACCGAATCCGATCGGAATGCGGGGCGGAACGCAGTGCGGGCCGGCACCGACGTCCACCCGCCCGTCATCCGTTGGGATGTCCGTCATTCCTTTCGGAAACGGCCGCCGCGATCAGGCCGGTGCCGCGGCGATCGGAGTGTTCTGCGCGGCGGCCAGCCACCAGCGACCATCGCGTTCGACCAGGGCGTAAAGCGCCATTTCCGAGAATCCGTCGGCGTCGCGGGCCCGGCGGCGGATCTGTCCGATCGCGACACCGGGCGCCGGGGCACGCACGGCGACGACCTCGAAGTCCGAGGGCGGCGCCGTGCCGCGGGCCATGAGGGCCCGGTGCACCGCGTTGAGGTCGTCGAAGCTGGCCAGGGTCGCGCCGTACGGGCTTCCCCACACCACGTCGGCGGCGAAGGAGCGGTCGTAGGTGTCGGCGTCGGAGGTGTCCAGACCCTTTTGCAACTCGACGACGAAGCGGGCGAACACCGCCTCGGCGGCGGCACGCGCCGCCTCGTCATGGTCCAGGACTGGTCGGATCTCGCTCGGGCTCACGGTGTTTCGACCTCCACTCGACGACGACGCTCGCGGTCGAGGCTAGAAGGTGAAGCTGACATGAGGTCAAGGAAACGCTCCGGACTGGGCGCGTCCGTCGGCCCCGTTCGTCCGGGATCCGTGGGTGCTATCGCAGGTCGTCGCGGCGACGGGTGAGGTGTGCGATCTCGGCGGTGTTGCCCGCCAGGTCGATGGCCTTGCTGTAGGCCGCCCGCGACTCGGGGACGCGGCCCAGCCGGCGCAGCAGGTCCGCGCGGGTCGCGTGGTAGGCGTGATAGCCGGCCAGCACGTCCGCGAGGCGGTCGACGGCAGCCAGCGCGACCTGTGGACCGTCGAGTTCGGCGACCGCGATGGCCCGGTTCAGAACGATGATCGGTGAACGGTCGAGGCCGACGAGCTGGTCGTAGAGGGCGACGACCTGCGACCAGTCGGTGTCGCGGATGTCGCGGGCGGAGGTGTGCACGGCGTTGATCGCCGCGAGGATCTGGTAGCGGCCCGGGGCGATCCCGGCGGCGGCAGCGGCCAGGCGCCCGCGCACCAGCCGGTGGCCTTCGGTGATCAGGTCCCCGTCCCAGCGTCCACGGTCCTGCTCGTCGAGCGCGACCAGCTCACCACTCGCCGAGAGCCGGGCGGGGCGGCGCGCCTCGGTGAGCAGCATCAACGCCAGCAGCCCGGTCACCTCACCGTCCGCCGGCAGAAGCGCACCGAGCAGGCGGGTGAGCCGGATCGCCTCGGCGGTCAGGTCCCCCCGGAGCGGATCGGAGTCGGGACCGGTCGCCAGGTAGCCCTCGTTGAACACCAGGAACAGAACGGCGAGGACGCCGCCGACGCGGGCGGGGAGATCCTCCGCGGACGGCACCCGACAGGGGATCCGGGCCGCCTTGATCTTGGCCTTCGCGCGGGTGATCCGCTGGCCCATCGCAGTTTCCCGCACGAGGAAGACGCGGGCGATCTCGGCCACGGTCAGGCCCCCGACCATCCGCAGCGTCAACGCCACCCGAGACGGCATCGCCAGCGCGGGATGACAGCAGGTGAAGATCAGCCGCAGCCGTTCGTCCTCGACGACGCCGACAGCCTCGGACGCTGTGTCGTCCTGCAGCATGCGAGCCTCCCTCTGCTTGCCGTCGCGCTTGGCTTCCCGGCGGATCCGGTCGATGGCCATGCGGGTCGCGGTGAGGGTCAGCCAGGCGCCGGGGTTGGGCGGCAGGCCGTCCGCCGGCCACCGCTCGACGGCGGCCGCGAACGCCTCGGCCGCCGCCTCCTCGGCGAGGTCAAGATCGCCGAAACGCCTGACCAGGGCGGCGACCACCCGCGCCCACTCAGCACGGTGGACGTCGGTGATCGCCGCCTGGACGTCGGTGTGGCTCACAGGAACGGCCGCACCTCGATCTTGCGGTTGCAGGCCTTCGACCCCTCGGCGCCAAGCCTCAGCGCGACGTCGAGATCGGGAGCGTCAATGATCCAGAAGCCGACGAGGAACTCCTTCGACTCCACGAACGGCCCGTCGGTGACCACCGCGTCCCCGCCCCGGTTGTCGATGACGGTGGCGTTGTCAGGCACCCCGAGACCACCGGCGAAGACCCAGTGCCCCTCGTCCTGGAGCCGGGCGTTGAACACGTCGATGGCAGCCTGCTCAGCAGCCTCCGCCTCGACGGAGGAGGGGTCACGGCTGTCGTGGATCACGGAAACCAGGTACTGCATCTCGGCTCATCTCCTGCGGTTCGGGGCGCCCCTCGCGGGCAGCCACTCACCGGTACCACGAACGCCGCTGCCCCGATCCGACACCGCCGCCAGGATTTTTCTCAGTCCTTCGGCCGGGCGACGTCGGCGGCTGTTCGTCCGTACAGCGTGGTGGTCCAGGCGTTGAGCAGCGTGTCGATGAGGACGGTCTGGTCGTCGAAGGGCGCCACGCCCGCGGCGGCGAGGTAGTACAGGCGCTCACCGAGCCAGGTCAGGCCCGCCGCGGTCGCGCGCAGGTCCGCGCCGGCGAGGTGGGTCAGCGCCGCGGGATCCGCCTCGATCCGGGTGACGGTGGCCTCGGTGAAGCTGTTCATCTGGTCCAGCCACAGCGTGCGCAGTTCGTCGTCGGAGCCCCAGCTCTCGACGATCGCTCGCAGGACGCCGGCGTTCTCGCGCCACAGCCGCGCGCCGTCGGCGACTCCGAGGCGCAGGCCGGCCACCGGATCCAGCTGCGGCGCCGCATCGTCGTCGACCCACGGCCGCGCGGCCTCGTGCCCCCGCTGGACCGCCTGCCGGACGAGCTCGGCGAGCACCGCCTGCTTGCTGGCGAAGTAGAAGTAGAAGCTGGCCTTCGACACGCCCGCCGCACGAATGATGTCGATGACGCCCAGCGCGTCGAACCGGCGGTGCGCCAGCAGCTCCTCCAGCGCGGCGAGCAGCCGGGACCTCAGCTCGGCGGGCGGCGCCTCACCGACGGAGCGGCGGGCCGAGGCCACCGCGCGGGACGTCGTCATCCTCCCACGTTAGGGCACCTGGTCCCGACCACGGCGGCAAGGACGCACACCGATGGCCACCGACCACACGATGCCCGGTCCACCAGACCAGACGCACCGACCAGACGAGGCGTATGGTCGTCGCATGACCACCATCGCGCTGTGCCTCTCCGGGACGGACGGCCTCTCCGGGACGGACGGCCTCTCCGGGACGGACGGCCTCTCCGGGACGGACGGCGAACCGGACCCGACCTCGCCCCCGCACCAGCCCGCCGGGACGATCAGTCGATCGGACGCGTCATGAGATACCGGACGCTGGGCGCCAGCGGACTGCGGGTCTCGGAGCTGATACTCGGCGCGATGACCTTCGGCGAGCAGGGCGGGGTCGGCGCCCCGCTGGCGGAGTGCCGCCGCATCCTCGACGCCTACGCCGACGCGGGCGGCAACACGATCGACACCGCGATCAACTACCGGGACGGTGCCAGCGAGGAGATCCTCGGCGAGCTGCTGGCCGGCCGGCGCGAGTCCTTCGTGCTCGGCAGCAAGTACACCGTCTCCCGGGATCGTGCCGATCCGAACGCCGCCGGCAATGCCCGCAAGAACCTGCGCGCGTCCCTCGAGACCAGCCTGCGGCGGCTTCGTACCGACTACCTGGACATCTACTGGGTCCACATGTGGGACCGCGCCACGCCGATCGAGGAGACGATGCGCGCGCTCGACGACGCGGTCCGCGCCGGCACGGTTCTCTATGTCGGCATCTCCGACGCCCCCGCGTGGGTCGTCGCTCGCGCGAACACCCTCGCCGACTGGCGCGGCTGGAGTCCGTTCGTCGGCCTGCAGGTGCCCTACAGCCTCCTCAAGCGCGACATCGAGCGGGAGCTGCTGCCCATGGCGCAGTCCCTCGGCCTCGGGGTGACCGCGTGGAGCCCGCTGGGCGGCGGCGTCCTGTCCGGCAAATATCTCCCCGCGCCGGCTCCCCCGCCCGGCGGCGGTGGCGGGGGCCAGGCGGACGGCGCCGCTCCGACGCGGCTGAGCGCCGAGTCGTTGAGCGAGCGGGATTTCGCCGTCGCCCGGGCGGTGCGCGAGGTCGCCGACGAGCTCGGTGTCACCTCGTCGCAGGTCGCCATCGCCTGGACGAGGAGCCGTTCGGCGGCCGTCGTCCCGATCGTGGGTGCGCGCCGTATCGAGCAGCTGCGCGACAACCTCGGCTCGGTCGACGTCACCCTGCCGCCCGCCCTCGTCGCCCGGCTCGACGAGGCCACCGGCTTCTCGCCGGGCTTCCCGACCGACTTCATCGACCAGACCTCGCCCTGGGTCTTCGGCGCCGCCCTCGTGGAGGACTAACGCATATGTCGCACGAGGGACACTCGCGGGGCCGACGTCGGCCGGGTGGGTGCGGGTGGTGTCGGTGTCGGTGTCGGTGTCGGGGGAAGGGTGCTCGGGGCGAAGCCCAGGTCGCGGAGGGCGCGGCGGTAGGCGACGCCGAGTGCGTCGAAGGCGCGGTGGACCTCGTTGGCGGCGAACAGCCGCACGGGGCGCTGGGATTCGACGATGCGGCGGTCGGGCGCCCAGATGCGGTCCTCGACGGCCTGCAGCGCGGCGCCGTCGACCGGGCCGTCGCCGTGCACCGCCGGGTCGAACGCGGACATCCAGAACAGCCGTAGGGTCGTCGCGGTCGTCGGCGCGCTGACCACGAACATCACCGAACCCGGGCCGTGCGCCCCCGCGAGCCACACGCCGAACGGCAGCTCGATCCGATATCTCAGGTGCGTCTCGCCGACGGGACGCCGCCCGTCCGGACCGGGCGCGGCCAGCGGGTCCACCGCCGGGTAGTGGTACTCGGCCCGCACCGTGTCGCCGTCGCGGTGTACCGGGTACGGATCCACGGTGCGGACCCGCGGATTGCCGAACGTGTCGGGGTGCAGCACCGAGAAGTGCCCGATGTCGCAAAAGTTCTCGACCTGGCGGGCGGCCTGCGCCGACCAGTCCTGCACGGCGCCGACATGGTGGGGCCAGCCACGGTCCTCGATCTCGGGGAACCGGGGTCGCGCGCGGGCCTCGTCCGCCGCCTCGACGAGGCACGCCCAGACCAGCCCGGCGCCCTCGGCGGCCCGGACCCGGCGGGCGGCGACGACGTCGGGGATGCGCCGGTCCGGCTGCTGCGGCACCTCGACGCAGCGCCCGTCGCCGGCGAACGCCCACGCGTGGTAGGCGCAGCGCAGCCGGCCGTCCTCGTCGACGGTCCCGGAAGACAGCGGCACGCCGCGATGGGGGCACTGGTCCACCAGCGCCGACACCCCGTTCGACGCCACCGGACGCCACAGCACCAGCGGCACGCCGAGCAGCATCGCGGCCCGTGGCTGCCTGCGGACGTCGACGCTGCGGGCTACCGGATGCCAGTAGCGGGCCGCGGCCGCGGTGAACGCCCGGTCGAGCGCGGCGTCGTCAGCGCCCTCGCCGGGCAGGACCGGCAGGCGCGGCGCCGGCACGGCGGGCAGAGTGCGCACCAGGGCAAGCCGGGGCGCCGATGCGGCGCGCGGCGACGGCGCGCCGGCGGTCGGGGGCACAGCCGGGTGCTCACGGTCGTCGGACGGCATGCCTTGACGCTAGGGCCGGCCGGTTGCGCCCGGATTGCCCGCTGCGCTGCGACGATGTCAATTCGGTAACGACCCCGGCTGCAAGGCCGGGCGCGCGCGTCGGTGTACAGGGCGGCGACGGTGCCGCAGGGTGTAGGTATGGCGAAGCCCACCCCAGCCCGGCCCGCGACCTCCCGCCAGCCTGCCCCGGTCGCCGCACCGCCCCGCCCCGCCGCACGCGCCGGCGGCGGTGCCCCGCCAGCGCAGGTGGACAGGGCGGATCCGGGCGCCGCGGGCGGGGAGGCGTTTCGGCGCGTCTTCCGGCGGCACGCGGCGGGGGTGACGATCGTAACGATGGCGGGCTCGGGCGGGCCGTCCGGTTTCACCGCGACGTCGGTGACGTCGCTGTCCGAACGTCCGCCGTTGCTGTCGCTGGCACTGTCGACGGGGTCATCGCTCGCCCCGGCGCTGCTTGCCGCCGACTCCCTGGTGGTGCACCTGCTCTCACACGACCAGCGGGACCTCGCCGCCCGTTTCGCGCTGCCGGGCGCCGACCGGTTCGCCCCGCCGACCCGCTGGCGCCCGTTGGAGACCGGCGAGCCGCTGCTGCTCGACGCGGCCGTGTGGGTCCGCTGCGGGATCCGCCAGCGCATCGCCGCGGGCGACCACTGGCTGGTCATCGCGGAGGTGCTCGACAGCCGCACGCACCGCACGGCTGCCCCGCTCATCTACCACGACGGCGACTACGGCACGTTCCACTCTCCCGCCGCGGACCTCGCCGCGCAGGCCCCCGTCGGCGCCGATGTCACCGCTGGGCCGGCTCGCCGCGGCGGTCCGCGGACCGACGGTGACCTCGGCATTCGCGCACGCCGCGCCGTGCGTCCGACGTCCGGCGCGCCGGCGGCCGGGATGGCGCCGTCCGGAAAAAGCGGGCGATGACGGTTGGCGTCCTCGCCCCCGGGCACACGAACCCCACGTGCACGCCACCGACGACGAGGAGGCCAGCGATGAGGATCCTGAACCGCATCAAGGGCGACGTCCGACGGCTTCGCATACGCCGCCGCGACCGCGCCGCACATCCCAACCGCAACCCGCGCTACTAGTCGGGCGCAGTCCACACCTGACCGGGCGGGGGGGGGGGGGGGGGGGGGGGGGGGCGCCCCCCCCCCCCCACCCCGCCCGTCCGCGTTCGGCCACGGCTTCCGCTGCTCCACCGGACCGGCCGAAACCCTGCCCCCCGGAGATCCCAGCTACGTGGAGTGATGGGGAACGCGGGAAGGCCGCCTTGCGGGTCGTTCTAGGCGACATTTCGGGCACGAGACCGACCCGGCACCCGTCGCATGGTCGCCTGTCCCTGCCGCTTGGTCGAACCACCTTTTCATGATCGTTTTTGTGCGCTGGCGGGTTGTCATCACTGTTGATTATCTTGGTCGGCGGATAGCGGTCCACGGCGCGTAGTGCCGTCGCATCACTCCGCGTCAGGCCGGTGCCGCGGCGGTGGAGTATTCGCGGAGCGTCTCCCGAACTATCGGGAAGCCGGGCCGCCGCATTACCGCAGCCACAGGTTTTACCGCGCCGTAACGACATTGTGGGCTCGGACGACCGGAGGCGTGTGGTTCACTGCGAACGCAGTCCCCACGGGCATGTTCACCAGGTGTTTCACACGGCTCGGTCCGGCCGGCGCGGGCGATGGTGAGCCGTCGCGTCGCCATGGCCACGGCGCGCCACCCGCGGACCTGGACTCGCCGCTCCTCCCCCGCGCTCCGCCTTCCCGCAGGTCAGCGTCGTCGGAATCCTCCGCGCGCCAGGCCGACGGGTATCCCGGCGTGGCCGGGTCAGCCCATGCCCGACCACGGGTGCTCCTCCGTCCGCGGAGCGACACCCGCGAGTGACCTGCCGTCCGTCGGTCCGCGACCGCGGGGACGGCCGGACCCGAGGTTTCCACGAGCACATCGACGTCGGCGCCCAGCGCCGGCCTGACCGTGAGAACGCTGTCACCGACCATCGGCGCGGAAGTCTCCGGAATCACGCTCAAAGAAGGGATCACCGCTGAACAACGAGAGATAATCCGTACACTTCTTTTTCGCCACCGGGTGTTGGTATGGCGCGACCAGCCGATGGAGACCGCCGACCAGGTCGCCTTCGCCGAGGCGCTCGGGACGATCCTCGTCTTCCACAGCGTCGTCGATCCGAACCCGGCGCGGCCCCGGTGTGCACGAGGTCCACGGCGGCAGCAACGGCGGCTGGCATTTCGACGCCAGCAGCCTGCCCACCCCGCCGCTGGCCTCGATGCTGCGGGGTGTGCGGGTGCCGCCGACCGGCGGGGACACGCTGTGGGCCAGCGGCGTGGAGGCGTACCGGGCGCTGTCGCCGGAGCTGCGGGAGGCGGACCGCAATGGCTCCTCGCGCTGACGCTCACCCTCGCGCTGGCGCTGCTCGGCGCCTGCGGATCCAGCGGCGGTGGCGGCAGCGCGCAAGCTGGACACGGTCGTCGCCAGCATGAAGAGCGCGCCGCGCCCGCTGTTCGAGACCGTCTATCCGCGGCTGAAGAGCATCCCGACGCCGTTCAGTTCGACGCTGACCACGGTGAACATCGAGGATCTGCTCGCCGCGAAGCCGCAGGTGGTCCTCGCCGCGACGTCGGCCAGGGCGCTGGTGCCGCAGCTGGAGAAGGCCGGGATCCCGGTCGTGCTGTTCGCTCGATCATCACGACCTGGATGACCCAGGGCGGTGGCACGAACACCGCGGCCGACCACGACATCACCAAGTCGGGCTTCTCGACGGTGACCGCCGAGGATGTCGTGAGCTGGAACCCCGACCACATCATCTGCCGGGACGCGCCGACGGTGAAGCAGATCATGACGAGCCCGGCGTACCGCTCGGTGACGGCCGTGAAGGACAAGCACGTTCTCGGCGCTCCGCAGGGTGTGTTCACCTGGGCGGCGCGCAGCGCGGAAAGCGCCCTGCAGCCGCTGTGGGCCGGGAAGACGTTCCACCCGGAGCTGTTCACCGACGTCAACCTGGAGAACGAGACGCGGACCTTCTACGAGAAGTTCTATTCCTACAAGCTCACCGACGCGCAGATCCACGACATCCGGGCAGGGCCGCCCAGGCGGTGAGCAGGGCGGCGCCGATGACGGCGTTGCCACGGGCGGAGGCGTGCAGGCCGTCGGCGGCGAACAGGCTCCCGTCGGTGGCGAACGCCCGCGACACGCTGGTCCGCAACGTCACCGGCCAGCCGCCGGCCGCCGCCACCGCCGGGGTCTGGGCCCGTTCGAGGCGCCGGCCGAGCAGCCAGAGGACCTCTCGCAGCGGCGTGCGGACGGCGGCGATCACGCTGAGGTCGGGGGTGGTGCCCACGATCACCTGGGCGCCGCCGCGGCGCAGGTCGGCGACGGCGGCACGCAGGTGGCGGGCGACAGTGGCCGGTGAGGTGCGGTTGCGGACGTCGTTCACGCCGATGGAGATCACCACGAGGTTCGGGCCGGCGACGGCGATCTGGGCGACCTGCGCGGCGAGGTGTTCGGAGCGGGCGCCGTCGCGGGCAGCGCTGACGACGCGGACGTGGCGCCCCTCGGCGGCGAGGCGCCGCGCGAGCCAGCCACCGAGGGTGTCGTCGTAGTCGTGCACGCCGGTGCCCTGGGCGCTGGAGTCGCCCAGCATCGCGAGGGTGAACGGCGCATCGGTCGGGTTGCCGTAGTACTCCCGCACCGGCGGTGCCGGTGTCGTCAGCGGCCGCACCCGGCGGTCGGCCGCGGTGCCCTGGAACAGGGCGAGGCGCCACAGCCCGACACCCGCTCCGACGGCGGCACCACCGCCCGCCGCACTCGCCGACACCAGAATCCGGACCCGCCCGACCACAGCGCCCCCCTCCGGCCGTTGCTGCCGCCACCGGGCTGGGGCCACCGGCCTGAGGCCCGGGTACGCGCCCGCATCGTAGCTCGCCGGCCCCCGCCGGTCCCGCCGGCCGGGCAGATCCGCGGCGGCGCCGCGGATCCCGCCCGCTTGACCTGAAGTTGGGTTCAGCTTCCAGGATGGGATCACCGGTCGGGGGGCGGCGCCCGGCGGCGGGTGCGCCGGGCACCTGCTCGGCGAACCCGGCCCGCCCGTCGACCCGATCCTGCGGCGCATCGCCCACCGGCACGCGTCCC
>NZ_JALKFX010000241.1 GCF_023243045.1 Frankia sp. AgB32 | reverse complement strand
CGGGCCCGGGGCCCCCGGCGGTCCGGGGGGGGCCCGGCCCGGGGCGGGGATTCCCGGGCCCCCCCGGCGCCCGCCCGGTCAGCCGGGCAGGATCTGGTGCCCGGCCGGGGTGGGGTCGTCGGCGAGCTCCTCCAGCGGCTGGATCGGCACCTCGTGGCCAGCCTTCGCGGCGTTGGCGACGAGGGCCGCGCGGCCGACGCCTCGCGCGCCCGCAGGGACCCGCCCGGCGTCGCGCCGGTGTCAGCCGGATTCCGGTACGCGAAGCCATGATTGCTCTGGAGAGCGAGGGCTGGATCTCGATCGAGCCGCACCGCGGCGCCTTCGTGTACGGGCTGGACGAGAACTCGGTGCGCGATCATTACGCCCTGCTCGGCGCCCTTTACGCCCTGGCGGCGGAACGCGCGACCGAGCGGGGGGGCGCGGACGGCATCGCGAAGCTGTCCGAGGCCGAGCAGGAGCTGCGGATCGCCGAGACGCCGGACGAGGTCCTGCACGCCAACGAGGCATACCTGCGGCAGGTCTTCGCGATGGCGCACACTCCCCGGCTCTCCTCCTTCTCCCGGCTGATGACCAGCGTCATCCCCGGGCGGGGCGGCCCTGTACTCGCGCCCGCTGTCCTCCCCCGCCCGCGCGAGGAGTACCTGGAGACCACGGTCATCGCCGTCGGCGCCGGATCCGCGGCGCCTCGGGAAACGCGCGTGCGTCGATGTCACCGGCGGGGCGGCCGCGGGTGCCGCGCAGCAGCTTCACACCGGGGCTGGTCCGGTCGGGGACGGGGCGGTCGGATCGGCTGCGGCCGTTGCGGAATCGGGCCCGGGCATGGTGTACCTGCTCGATGTTTCGCGCGGTCCGGCCGCGGCGGGGAGCGACGGCGACGGGAGACTGATCCGGCCCGGACCGAAGCGGTCAGGGCTGGTGAGGTTCCTACCCGGGGTGGATCCGGGCCGCGGGCGGCTCCCGGACCGAGGCGGACATCGAGTCGGCGCAGGTCGACGTTGGCCGTGCGCTGGTCGGAAGGTCAGCTGGCCGGGCAGGTCAGAAGCCGCGGAACCGGGTCGGGCGGCGCTCGACGAAGCTCGCGACACCCTCGGCGCTGTCGACCGTATTCGACAACACCTCCACAATCCAGGCTTCGTCCTGGGAGAGGCCGCCGCGATCGGTGTCCAGCGACCGGTTGAGCAGCCACTTGTTCGCCCCGTGCGCGCGGGTCGGTCCGTCGGCGAGGCGACGGGCGAGGTCGGCGACGGTCGCGTCGACCTCCTCGGCGGGCACCACGCGGGTGATCAGGCCGATCTCCGCGGCGCGGGCCGCCGGGATGTCCTCGGCGAGCAGCACCAGCTCCCGGGCCCGGGCGAGGCCGACCAGGCGGGGCAGCAACCAGGTGCCGAGACCGTCGACGGCGAGGCCGCGGCGGGCGAACACCTCGATGAACGTGGCCTTCTCCGAGGCGACGACGAGGTCGCAGGCGAAGGCGAGGTGCGCGCCGATGCCCGCGGCGGTGCCGGAGACCGCAGCGATGACCGGTTTCTCGCAGTCCAGGATCGCGCTGATGAGCCGGATCGCGCCGCGCAGCATGACCCGGCGGAGGTCGCCGACGAGCTTGTCCGGGGCGCCCTCGGGGCGCACCGGGGCCGGGCCGGAGGCGCGCAGGTCCGCGCCGGTGCAGAAGAACCGGCCGGTGGCGCCCAGCACGACCGCGCGGATCGTGACGTCGGCGCTCGCCTCGTCCAGCCAGGCGATGATCGACTCAATCTGGTCGGCGGTGATCGCGTTGCCGGCCTGCGGCCGGTTCAACGTGATCGTGAGGATGCCATCCGCGACATCCCGCAGGATGTCGGGAAGGTCCTGTCCGTCGCCATTGGCACCGCTGGTGCCCTCGACGACCGCGGGCGAACTGGTCATGAGGCCCTCTCCAGCACGGGTGACCGGGCGACGACGTCGGACGCCTCGTCCGGTGTGGTGTACGCATTCTGCAGCAGACAGAAGCGCTTGGGATACAGGTGGATCGAGGGGCCCGTGCCGGGCACCGGCGGGCCGCGACGAGCGGGCCGGGCACGAGCTGCGCGCCGAGAGCTACATCGCCGCCGGCGTCCCCGCCGACGAGGTCACGATGGACGGCATCACGTACGACGAGATGCGCCCGGGCTGCTGGAAGGTACCCGAGCGGATCGACGACATGGAGCTCAACGGCGTTCAGGCCCAGTTCCCCTTCCCGACTACCCGCGATTCTGCGGGCAGATGTTCCTCTGGGGCAAGGACAAGGAGTCTTCGACTGAGGGGCAGGAAGAGCGGCCCGGTCGCGGCACTCGGAAAGTCACTCGGTGCCGAAGAAGAGCGCGTTGCGACGGTTCCCGCCGGGCTGGCAGACCTGATGGAGCCAGCAGAGGTCGGGTTCGGACCAGGCCTCGTTGCGGTCGGCCCGGCTGGGCTGGCGGCCGAGCCGCAGCGGCGACAGCCCAGCACCCCTGCGCCACAGGGCCGTCCGAGGATCAGCCGCGGGCCAGCCCGAGGATGCGCTCGGCGATCACGTTGAGCTGGATCTCCACCGTACCGCCGCCGAGGAGCTGCTGCAGCACCGTCAGGTAACGCTCGACCCGCTGGCCCCCGACGCCTTCGGCGACCGCCGCCGCCGGGCCGAGCCAGCGCATCGCCCGCTCGGCGATCCGGGTCACCAGATCATTGGAGGCGACCTTGGACACGCTCGACTCCGCCCCCGGACGCAGGCCCGAAAGGCTACGCAGGGTGGTGCGCAGGTTCAGCGCGGACAGCGCGTGGGCATGCGCGAACGTCAGCCCGAGCTCCCGCGTCACGTCGGCGGGCGCCGCGGCGAGCTGGTCCGAGCCGGAGAGCTCGAGCAGGTCGGTCGGGATGCGCCGCGCCCCGCCGATGCTGACCCGCTCGTTGCCGAGCGTGGTGCGCGCCAGGCGCCAGCCCTGGTCGACCTCCCCCACCAGCCGGTTGTCCGGCACGAACACGTCGTTGAAGAACACCTCGTTGAACAGGAAGCCGCCATTGGCCTCCCGCAGCGGGCGGATCTCCAGACCGGGCGAGCGCATGTCGACGAGGAAGTAGGAGATGCCCTTGTGCTTGGGCACGTCCGGGTTGGTGCGGGCCAGGCAGATGCCCCAGTCCGCCTCGTGCGCGCTCGACGTCCACACCTTCTGGCCGTTCAGGCGCCAGCCGCCGTCGACCTTCTCCGCCCGCGTCGCCAGCGACGCGAGGTCGGAGCCGGCGCCGGGCTCGCTGAACAGCTGGCACCAGACGATCTCGCCGCGCAGTGTCGCCGGGCCGAAGAACTCCTTCTGCTCGTCGGTGCCGTGCGCCAGCACCGTCGGCAGCGCCCAGTCACCGATGATCAGACCGGGCTGGTCGACCGGGGAGCGCTCGTACTCGCGCTGGATGACGAGCTGCTCGATCGGGCTCGCGCCGAGCCCGTAGGGCTTCGGGTAGTGCGGCACGACGAGGCCCTCGGCGGCGAGGCGCTCGCGCCGCGCGGAGCCCTCCGCCGGCAGCGTCGCGACCTCGGCGAGCAGCCCGGAGATCCGCTCGCGGAACGCCGGGTCCGCGGCGGACAGGTCGACGTCGAAGTTGCGCAGCTCGCCGCGGACGAGCTCGCCGAGCTCGCGCTCCCACTCCGCGGCGGGGCCGAGCAGGTTCTCCAGCGTCATCGCCCGGCGCCAGTAGAAGTGGGTGTCGTGCTCCCAGGTGTAGCCGATGCCGCCGAGCAGGGTAATCGTCGCGAGCCCCAGCTCGGTCGCGCCCGGCAGGCACACCGCCGCGGCGCCGGCCGCCGCGATCGCGAGCTGGGACTCGCCCTCCTCCAGCGCCCGCGCCCCGTCCCAGGCGGCGGCGGTCATGGACTGGGACGCGATGAACATCCGCGCGCACTTGTGCTTGATCGACTGGAACGTGCCGACGGGCTGGCCGAACTGCTCGCGGACCTTCACGTAGGCGACGCCGGTGTCGACGCACCAGCGGGCGAGCCCGGCGGCCTCGGCGGCGAACAGCACCGCGGCGACCGACCGCAGCCGCGCGGCGCTCACCGCGACGACCTGGTCCGCCCGCACCACGAGATCACTCAGCGTCACGGTGCCGACGGCGCGGGTGTGGTCCACCGGCTTGCCGGCAGCGGTGGCGACCGCGCCGGCGGAGGCCGTGGCCACCTCGACGGTGAACCAGACCTCGCCGCCGCCGTCGGTGGCGGCGCCGAGCAGCAGCACGTCCGCGCCCGCGGCACCGAGCACCGGCACGGTGGTGCCGCTGACCCGGTAGTCGCCGTCGGCGCCCGCCGTCGCGGTCAGGCCCGCGCTGGACAGCGCGGTGGCGCCGGTGGCGCCCTCGGCGAGCCCCGGCAGCAGGGCCTTGCGCTGGTCGTCGTCGCCGTAGCGGGCGATCAGGGCGCTGGTCAGCAGGGACGGCAGCAGCGGCCCGGGCAGCAGGCCCCGGGCCGTCTCCTCGATCACCACGGCGAGGGCGACCCCGCCGGCGCCGGCGCCGCCGTACTCCTCCGGCAGGTGCAGGGCCGTCAGCCCCTGCTCCACCACCGCCGGCCAGTAGTCGGGCCGCGTTCCGGTGACCCACTGCTCGAGCCCCGCCCGGATCGCCTCCGACGGCGCGTGGCGGGCCACGAAACCGCGGACCGAGTCGGCGAGTGCGGCGTGGTCGTCGTCAAGACCGATGGACACGTCTGATTCTCCTCAGGTCGGGAACGAGATCATCGTGTCGATGTCCGGGGTGCCGAGCGGGAACGCCATGAGGCAGGAGGTCCTTCGCGTGGAGGGAGCCGGCGCGGTCGCCGGCGGGACGGGCGGGCGCGGGTGTCAGACGCCGATGAGGACCTTGGCGTTCTCCCCCATCACCAGGCTGATCTCGGCCTCGTCGAACCCGGCCTTCTCGAGGTCGTTCGTGAACGACAGCGGCTCGGCCAGACCCTCGACGTGCGGCCAGTCGGAGCCCATGAGCATCCGGTCGGCGCCGATGAGCCGCTTGAGCTCGGAGAGGTCGTTCTCGTGGAACGGCGAGACCCAGACGTGGCGGCGGAAGGTCTCCCGGGGGTCCTCCGGCCAGGCCTGCGGGTTCTGGGCGAAGGACTTCTTCAGCGACCGGAACAGCGGGGGCACCCAGTCCGACCCGGTCTCGATCGCGGCGAAGCGCAGGCCCGGGTTACGCGCCAGGGTGCCCTGGGCGAGCAGCGCGGCGAAGGTGTCGGCGATCCCGGTCGGCGTGAGCAGGGAGCGCAGCGGCGTCATCCGGAACGCCTCGGTCTCCGCGCTCTCCCCCCACCAGCCGATCAGCTCGGCGTAGACGTCGTCGCCGCCGTGGTAGGCGCAGACGATCCCGGACTCGGCGGCCAGCGCCCAGAACTCGTCGAAGTCCCGGTCACCCGGCGAGGTGAGGCCCTTCGCGGTCAGCACCGGGCCGGCGCGCATCACCAGGATGCGGGCGCCGCGCTCCAGCGCCCAGCGCAGTTCGGTGACGGCCGCCGCCGGGTCGGACAGGGAGAGGTACGGCGCGGCGAAGATCCTGTTCTGGTAGGCGAAGCCCCAGTCCTCGTCGAGCCAACGGTTGAACGCGCGGAACGCGGCGCGGGCGGCGGGCAGGTCGTCCTTCAGGGCCCGTTCCATGCCGACGCCGAGGGTGGGGAAGAAGAACGCGCCGTCGAGGCCGAGCTCCTCCATCACCGCGAGGCGGGCGTCGCGGTTCTGGTACTCGTCCCGGGGCGGGGCGAGCTCGCCGAACAGGTTGACCACGGGGCCGCCGACCTCGCCGCGGAAGTACTGCTCCAGCGCGCCGGGCCGGGCGAGCGCGGAGAACGTCGGGTTCGGCAGGAACCGGTTGACCTTCCCACCGACCAGCAGCCGGGTCCGGCCGTCCACCTGCGCCCACTGCATGCAGCGCTTGGCGAACGCGGGCTCGATGTGCCGCGTGAACGCGTCCAGCGCCTCGTAGTAGTGGTTGTCAGCGTCGAAGGCCCGCAGCCCGTCCACCGCCATGTCTGTGCCTCTCCCGCGTCGCGCCCGCCACGCCGGCGCACGCCTCCCGGCGGGGGGCGTCGTGGTGGTCACGTCGCCACGGCCGGCACCGACACGACCGAATTTAGAACCCTGTTTCACCTCGGTCAAGCGAAGCGGTCCGCGACGGGCCCGGCGCGCCCGCCACCGCTCTCGCGGCCGGCCTCGCGCATGGACGCCTCGCCGCGTTTGCGGACCGTTAGCATGGTCGTCCCGCGCCCCAGGCCCCCGCCCCGCCCCGGCTGGCGCCGTGTCCCACCTGACGGAGGTTTCGTGTCGACGGAGGTCACCCCGCCGCACGCCGACCCGGGCTCCGCCGCGACGTCGGAGCAGCGGCGCCGCCGCGGCCGCCCCCGCGGGCTCACCCCGCGGGTCCGCCGCGACGTCTACACCGCCGTGCGCACGATCCTCGGCACCGTCGGCTACGAGGCACTGCGGATCGACGACGTCGCCGCCGCCGCCGGCGTGCACAAGACCACGCTCTACCGGCAGTGGTCCAGCAAGGCCGATCTGGTGCGCGACGTGCTGGTCGCGGCGCAGGCCGCCGCGCTGCCCCGGCCGGACGCGGGCAGCTGGGACGAGGACCTGGCGCTGCTGTGCGAGGGCCTGCTCGCGGTGTTCAACCATCCCTCGACGCTCGCGCTGGTCAAGACCCGGGTGACCGCGAACGACGAGCTGCTGACGGCGGGGCTCAACAACCGCGCCGACGACGAGACGACCTTCCTCGGCGCGCCGTTCGACCGGGCTGTGGCGCGCGGCGAGATCGACCCGGCCACGGACGTGCCGATGATGGTCGAGGTGCTGATGTCGGCGTTGATCACCCGGTTGTGCGTGACCCGGTTGCCGATCGACCGGGACTTCCTGGACCGGCTCGCCCGCATGATCCGCGCGGCCGCGGGTACCGGCCCGAATGCGGCCCGCCCGGCGGGCGGCCATGACTCGTCACGCCATTAATGCACCGTTTTGTTGTAACAATTAGGTCGTCCGGGTAGCGTGCCACCGTCGGTGGGTGGCCGCGTGACCGCGCGCCGCCCCCAGTCCGGCGCGCGCGGCGCGCACGGCCGCGGACCCTCCGCCGCGGTCCCATCGAGAGTGAGGTTTCCTGGTGGAACTGCAAGGTGCGTCAGCGATTGTCACCGGGGGTGCGTCCGGGCTGGGCGCCGCCACCGCCCGCCTGCTCGCCGCCCGCGGCGCCGCCGTGGTCGTCGCGGACCTCGACGACACCAAGGGCGAGGCGGTCGCCAAGGAGATCGGCGGCGTGTTCGCCCACGTCGACGTGACCTCGACCGAGAACCTCATCGCCGCCGCCGAGGCCGCCAAGGCGCTCGGCCCGATCCGGGCCCTGGTCAACTGCGCGGGCATCGGCTGGGCGGCCCGCACCATCGGCCGCGACGGCACCTACGACTCCGCCCACGACCTCGACCTGTTCCGCAAGGTCATTCAGATCAACACGATCGGCACGTTCGACGCGATCCGCATCGTTGCGACCGCGATGTCCGCGAACGAGCCACTGGCCGACGGCGAGCGCGGCAGCATCCTCAACACCGCCTCGCTGGCCGCGTTCGACGGCCAGATCGGCCAGGCCGCCTACGCCGCGTCCAAGGGCGGCGTCGTCGGGCTCACCCTGCCCGTGGCGCGCGACCTCGCCGTCGTCGGGATCCGGGTGAACACGATCGCGCCCGGCCTGATCGACACCCCGATCTACGGCGACGGCCCGGGCTCGGAGCAGTTCAAGGAGAAGCTCAAGCGCGACGTGCTGTTCCCCAAGCGGCTCGGCACGGCGGACGAGTTCGCCGCCCTCGCCGTCGAGGTACTGACCAACAGCTACCTCAACGCCGAGGTCATCCGCATCGACGGTGGCGCCCGGCTGCAGCCGAAGTAGCCCGCCCGCCGGGCCCGGCCGGTTCAGCTCGGCCTGGACGCCAGGCACTCCTCGCGCAGCGGGACCTCGGCGGGCTGGATGGTTCAGCGGGCTCAGGGCCGCGTTCGGAACGTACTTCCTGAAGTCCGCGGCCATCTTCGATGCAGGACAGCCAGCCGACCCCGACGGCGACTGGGCAGCGCCGTGACGCGCACCCAACGCCACCGCTGGGCCGGCACGCGGCCCGCGCAACGCGGCCTCAGCAGGACTGCAGGAAGCGGTCCAGCACCCGCACACCGAAGCGCAGCGACTCCACCGGCACCCGCTCGTCCACCCCGTGGAACATCCCGAAGAAGTCCAGGTCCGCGGGCAGCAGCAGCGGGGAGAAACCGAAGCAGCGGATCCCCAGCCGGGAGAAGGACTTCGCGTCCGTGCCGCCGGAGAGCATGTAGGGCACCGGCCGGGCGATCGGGTCCTCCGCCCGCAGCGCCGCCGCCATCGCCGCGACGAGCTCGCAGTCGAAGCTCGTCTCCACCGCCGCGTCGTTCACGATCCACTCGCGGCGGATGTCCGGCCCGAGGATCTCGTCGAGCTGGCGGTTGAACTCCTCCTCCTGCCCCGGCAGGTAACGCCCGTCGACCAGCGCGCTCGCCTCACCCGGGATGACGTTCACCTTCTCGCCGGCGAGCAGCGCGGTGGGGTTGACGGTGTTGCGCAGCGTCGCGCCGATCATCCGGGCGATCGGGCCGAGCTTCGACACCGTCGAGGCCAGGTCGTCCAGGTCGAACTCGACGCCGAGCGCCTCC
This sequence comes from Frankia sp. AgB32, assembly GCF_023243045.1. GTDB lineage: Bacteria > Actinomycetota > Actinomycetes > Frankiales > Frankiaceae > Frankia. Next base: position 6,419 of record NZ_JALKFX010000241.1, on the reverse strand, counting down.
CCCAGCTCGTTGAGGAACACCCGCACCGTCGGCGTGAGGATCAGCGGGAACTCGTGCCGGCCCAGGCGCGCCACCGCCTCGCACAGCGCCGTCACCGCGTTGTCATCACTGATCATCGATCCGTGCCCGGCCCGGCCGGTCGCCGTCAGCCGCATCCAGGCCAGGCCCTTCTCGGCCGTCTCGATCAGGTAGAGCCGCAGATCGTCGGACACCGTGTAGGAGAAGCCGCCGACCTCCCCGATCGCCTCGGTGCAGTCGGCGAAGTGGTCACGATGGTTCTCGACCAGCCACCGGGCCCCGAGCACCCCGCCGGCCTCCTCGTCGGCGAGGAACGCGACGACAAGATCACGCGGTGGCCGCCGCCCCGACCGGGCGATGTCCCGCACGACCGCGAGCGTCATCGCGACCATGTCCTTCATGTCGACGGCGCCGCGGCCCCACAGGCAGCCGTCGACCTCCTCCCCGGAGAACGGCCCTACCCGCCACTGACTGGCATCCGCGGGCACGACGTCGAGGTGGGAGTGGATCAGCAGTGGCGCCCGCGACGGGTCGCTGCCCTCGACCCGGGCGATGACGCTGGTCCGCCCCGGCGCCGATTCCAGCAGCGTCGGCTCGATCCCGACCTCCGCGAGCTTCGCGGCGACGTACTCGGCGGCCGGGCGCTCGTGCCCGGCACCGTCACCGCGGTTGACCGACTCGAAACGCAGCAGGTCGCGACAGAGCTCGACCACCTCACGCTCGGCAGCCGGGCTGGTGACCGGCAGGCGCAGAGGTCCGGTCGGGTCGGCGGAGGCTGCTGGCGGCACGCTGGACATGACACCAGTCTGCCCTGCCGAAGATGCGAACTCCGGTCACGGGCCTTAGCGTGAAACGGTGCCGTAGCTAAGCTGCCACACTCCGTCGCGTTACGCCTGGTCAGAGCGGGTCCACGAGCCGCGGGCGGGTCTCGGCGGGGCTGCGATGCGGGAGGGAGCCCACCGTGACGATCGCCTACCCGTGCCCACGCGCCGACCTCGACTGCGCCGCCGCCTTCGCCACCGGCGGCGACCTCGACTGGCACCTGCACCTCACCCACGGCTACCGAGGTACCTACCGGATCTGGACGAGCCTGCGCCCACCGCGCCCCCTCGGCGCGCCGCCCGCCCGCCACGTCCCCGACGGTCTGGTCGAAGGCCCCGGCACCCTCACCACCGCCGAACGCCGCGCAGCCCAGAACTCCCAGGACGATCCGACTCCGGCTCCGTCGCCGGCCGCAGGCCCCGCAGGCCCCGCAGGCCCCGCCGTCGGGTCGGACCCACTCACCGGCATGCGGCCCTCAGCCACGGCCGGCTCCACCACCAGCCACCGCACCCGCCGGCACGTCCACATCTCCCGCTGACCACACCAGCCGCCCGCGGCGCACCAAGATCCCGATGTTCCGCGGCGCACCAAGATCCCGATGTTCCGCGGCGCACCAAGATCCCGATGTTCCGCGGCGCACCTGGCCGGGGCCGGGGCCCCGACCGGTGTCGGCCGGGTCATCTGGGTTTTCTGGCCGGGGGAACTCGGGGAACGGATGGTCGCCGGTCCTGCACCCTGGGCGTCCACCGTCGGCGGCCTACCTACCTATGCGGAGTCGGGGACGGGTGCTCCGCCGGGTAGGCCGGCGGCGAGGTGCGCGTCGTAGAGCAGCCGCCAGCGCGCGGTGGCGGCCGGGCCGTGCGGCCCGTCGCCGGGGTGGCCGCCGACGACCCGGTCGAGTTCGGCGAGGCAGACAGCCCAGCCGGCGGCGTTGCGCGCGGCGGCGGCGGGATCCTCGAGCACGTTGACGAGCGTGAGCCGGGTGCCCGGCGCCCCGGCGGGTTCGAGCGTGAGGTGCAGCTCGTCGCCGCCCCAGGTGAACGCGATCTTCCGCGGCGGTTCGTAGGCCATGACCCGGCCGGTCGAGTCCGTGAGGTTCGGGTCGGCGGAGAACGAGACCGTGCCGCCCGGACGCGGCTCGATCGTCACCGCCGACGGGAACCAGCCGGCCAGCTTGCCCGGTTCACTGATCGCCCGCCACACCCGCTCGATCGGGTGCGGGTACACGCGCTCGAAGCGCACGGCCGGCCGGCCGTCGACCTCGACGTAGCTACCCAGGTCCATCAACTCTCCCCTTCGCTCAGCCGCCCGGCACAGGCCCGTCCTGGTCGGCCATCGTGTCCAGGTGGTCGCCGAGACGGTCCAGGGCCGGGTTCCGCAGCCGCCGGTACGGCGCGAGCCACCGGTCCAGCTCGGCGAGAGGCGCGGGATCGACCGTGTAGAGCCGCCGCTGCGCCGAGGACACGACCCGCACGAGCCCGGCCTCGCGCAGCACCCGCAGATGCTTCGACGTCGCCGGCTGGGTCAGCCCGACCGCGTCGACGATCTCGTTCACCGCGCACGGCCGCACCCGCAGCAGCTCCAGCACCTGCCGCCGCCGCGGATCGGCCAGGGCTCGCCACTGTCCATCTCGCACGCCGCGAGTATGCCTCCTCAGACATATAACCAACAAGGCATGACACGCCGGCGACTCCCCGCGTCCGGCGCGGCCGGGCCGCCAGCGGCTGCGGACGATCCCGGGCTCGCCGCCGAGCCTCATCGCCGTGCCCCCGGGCGGCCCGTTCCACCCCCGGGCACCGGGTGGCCTGCCACCTGCCGGTGGCCGAACGGCGCCGGCTCCTGCACGACGAGGTGATCCCGACGCTATGGGCGACGAGCCGACCGCGGAGCCGATCCCCGACCCCGCCGGCACCCGGCGCCGCGAGCGCATCCGGCTGCGCGACGAGGTCCCGAGCCCGCTGAACCCGCCTGCCGCCTGCCGCCTGCCGCCTGCCGGTTCCATCCCTGCTGCTGGAAGGCCCAGGAGGTCGGCCGCACCGACGCCCCACCCACTACAGGAGCGCACACCCGGACACCTTGTCGCCTGCCATTTTCCGGAACGCAGGGACGTCCTCTGACCGTCCGGCGACCCATCACTACCGTGTGGGCGACGAAGTGGGCAGGATGGACGGATCCGCACGTGCCCCGGATCGGCGCCGCCGACCCAACCCGCGGGCCGCGACCCGAAGGGTGGACTGGCCGATGTCTCCGTTGACCGCGTCCTCGTCGCCGAACAGCTCCCCCGCCGACCTCCCGCCGAGCGGCGGCGGCTCCACCCCGGAGGTACTCGTCCGGCGAGAGGGCCGCGACGGCCGCCTGGGCAGGCTCACCCTCAACCGGCCCGGGGCGATCAACGCGCTGACCGCGTCGATGGTCGACGTCCTCGACGAGACGCTGCGGGACTGGGCCGACGACCCGGGTGTCACCGCGGTGCTCCTCGACGGCGCCGGCTCGCGCGGCCTGTGCTCCGGCGGTGACATGCGGGCGGTGCGCTCGGCGGTCCTCGCCGGCGAGCCGGAGCGGGCGCTGGCGTTCTGGGCCGCCGAGTACCGGCTCAACGCGCGCATCCGCCGCTTCCCCAAGCCCTACATCGCGATCATGGACGGCATCGTGATGGGCGGCGGCGTCGGCATCTCCGCCCACGGCGACGTCCGCATCGTCACGGAACGCTCCGTGCTCGCGATGCCCGAGGTCGGCATCGGCTTCGTCCCCGACGTCGGCGGCACCTGGCTGCTCTCCCACGCCCCCGGCGAGCTCGGCACGCACCTCGGCCTCACCGGCGGCCGCTTCGGCGCCGCCGACGCCATCACCGCCGGTTTCGCCGACCACTACCTGCCCTCCGCGGAGATCCCCGCGCTGCTCGACGTACTGCGCGGCGCCGACGACCCGGCCGACGCGATCGCCCGCTACGACCTCGGCGCCTTCGCGCCGCCGCCCGGCCGTCTCGCCGCCGACCGCGGCTGGATCGACGACCTCTACCGCGGCGACGACCTCGGCCGCATCGTCACCCGCCTGATCCACAGCGTGAAGCCCGCCGCCCGCGACGCCGGCACGGAGATCTCCGCGCAGTCCCCGACCGCCCTGGTCGCCACCCTGCGGGCACTGCGCGCCGCGGTGACGTTCGAGAACCTCGAGGAGGCGCTCGACCAGGAGTACCGGATGGCGAACGCCGCGCTGTCCACCTCCGACCTGGTCGAAGGCGTCCGCGCCGTCCTCGTCGACAAGGACCGCGCCCCGCGCTGGTCCCCCGCCCAGCTCGCCGACGTCAGCCAGGCCGAGGTAGACCGCTTCTTCGCCCCCGCCGACCCCGACCTCGGCCTCGGCCTCGCCGCTGCCTTCGCGGAGGTCCACGACCTCTGACCCTTCGCTCACGCGTCGTCGTGTCGTACCGTGCCCGTACACGGTGTGCTGGGTGACGTGTGGAGGTGGCCCGTGCCGGTCGAACGGCTGCTTGCCACGCCTGAGGCCGAGGCAGTGGTCGAGCTTGCCCGCACGATCGCCGAGCGGGAGATCGAGCCGCGCGTCGTCGCCGACGAGGCCGACGGGCGGTTTCCCCGAGAGGTCTTCGCGGTGTTGGGCGCCGCGGGGCTGCTCGCGCTGCCCTACCCGGAGCGGTTCGGTGGCGGCGGCCAGCCGTACGAGGTGTACCTCCAGGTGCTCGAGGAGATCGCCTACCGGTCGGCGTCGGTCGCCGTCGGCGTCAGCGTGCACAGCCTGAGCTGCTACCCGCTGGCCTACCATGGTGCAGATGCGCAACGCGACGCGCTGCTCCCCCGGCTGCTGTCGGGCGTGCCGCTGGGCGCGTACAGCCTGTCCGAGCCGCACGCCGGCTCCGACCCGGCGGCGATGACGACCGCCGCCCGCGTCGAATCCGATGGCGCCGGCTATCGACTTTCCGGCACGAAGGCGTGGGTGACCCACGGCGGCGTCGCCGACTTCTACACCGTCTTCGCCCGCACCTCGACTGACCACAGCGGCGGCATTTCCTGCTTTCTCATCGACGCCGGCATCGACGGCCTGGTTGTGGGCGCACCGGAACGCAAGATGGGCCTCACCGCCTCACCAACAACGCAGCTCATATTCGACGACGCACTCATCCCCACCGACCGCCTCATTGGCGGCGAGGGCGCGGGCCTGCGGATCGCGTTGTCAGCGCTGGAGGCCGGCCGCCTCGGCATCGCCGCCTGCGCCGTCGGCCTCGCCCAACGCGCCCTCGACGACGCCGTCGCCTACGCCCGCGATCGCCAGACGTTCGGCCGCGCCATCATCGACCACCAGGGCCTGGGCTTCCTGCTCGCCGACATGGCCGCCGCCGTCGAATCCGCCCGGGCGACCACTCTCTCCGCCGCCCGCCTACGCGACGCCGCCCGCCCCGCCGCCCGCGCCGCAAGCATTGCCAAACTCGTCGCCACCGACGCCGCCATGCGCGTCACCGAAAACGCCGTTCAGGTCCTCGGCGGCGCCGGCTACACCAAGGACTACCCGGTAGAGCGTTATATGCGCGAAGCAAAAGTCATGCAGATCTTCGAAGGCACCAACCAGATCCAGCGCATGGTGATCGCCCGCCACCTCGCCAAGGGCTGATCAGAGGCCGTTTCCGCTGGTCAGAGTCCCCATTCGGGTCCGGTCAGCGAATCGGGTTCTACCGGAGCGATGTCCGGCCGGGTCCGGTCCAGTCCGGTCGCTTCCGGCTGGCTGTGGCGGAGCCGCGGCTGGGAAAGCTCCGCCTCTTCGACTGGAGTCCCGGTCGTCGCCTCCTCGGCGGCCAGGGCCGCGTCGATCCGGCGCCGGGCGGCTTCGTCCTGGCCGACGATGCACCTCGCGTAGACGAGCAGACACACCCGCACCGAATGACCCGCCCATTCCGCAACCTGGGTGACCGGGACTCCGGCGTTCAACCAGCCGGACACGGCAGCGTGGCGCGAGTCGTAGGGACGGCGAGCCAGTGGTGATGCCTGTTCGGCCGGCGTGAGCGCGATCTCGCGAGCCTGCCGCCACCTCGCCAGGCACCGGATCGCTTTCACCGGCCCGTCCTCCCTGACCGGAACAGCCGCCCATCGGCGGTCACCCCGAACTCGGCGACGTGGCTGCGAAGGATCACGACCAACCGCGGGTTCAACGGCACCAGCCGTGTCTCCCCCTTCGCCCTATGCTTGAGCTCCCGCGCCTGACGCGGCCCGTCTGGAACATCAGACCATCGGAGCGAAATCTGGCTCTCCTGACCTGATCGTGGGCATGATCGCGACACGAACGGGTCCCTAACGGACACACACCGTCCTCGTCGCTAGGTTGCGGAACCTCGCCCTGAGCCTCCTCCGCCTCCACGACGTCACGAAAATCAAGGAAACCACCGAATACATCGCCCGCGACCGCAACCGGGCGATCGACTTCCTCATGACCTAACGTGAGACATCACTACGCAGAGCGACCTTGCCGAGGCCCTGGCTGACTACCCTCCAGGGTCTTGAACATCTGCTGCAGACTGAAACCCTGCCCGCGCAGGACCGAGGCGACCGCGGAATGGCTGATCTCGCGCCCCA
>NZ_JALKFX010000240.1 GCF_023243045.1 Frankia sp. AgB32 | reverse complement strand
GACCGGAAAGGGATCGGGTGTTGGCGTGTCGGGATGGACGAACACCCCTCCTCCTTAACCGAGTGGCATTGCGCCATAGCGACTACACCGCTTGTCTGGCTGTTGGATAGTCCAGGCGCAGGTGAGGCGGTTGGTGCATCACTTCAGGCCGCAGTTGGCTTCATCACGCTCGGCTGGAGTCTGTTACAGAACACTGGGCATTCAACTCAGGATCGCGTGACGGGGACCGGTGATGCTCATGCCGCCGACGGAGGCAGAGCCGTCAGCGGCATTCGGCGGCCCCCAGGCCGAGGCCAGCGGCAGGTGACCGCGCGTCGAACCGGAAGTGCGACTGCCACCGGGGCGGACAGCCAGGCCGTGAGCGGAGTCGATTACAGCTGACCGATCCGCCGTCGTGGCGTGGCCGCGGAGGAGGGCGAGGGGCAGTGGCCTGGAGGAAGCGTAGGCAGGCCGACCGAGGTCAACCCGGCCACCCGGACACGCCAGCACGGACCAGAGTCTCACGCACCGGAGACGCGATCGCCGCGCACGGCGGTGTGGCGATCAGTGGCCACGTCGAGCAGCTCAATATTTCAACCTTCGAAATCGCCGTGGCGCCCGGCCTGGAGAGACCCACGCTGCCTCGCCAGATTGGCGGGATCCCAGCACGAGCCATGGTCTTCCAGCACCGCGATGAGATGGACCATCTTCGGGCGGCGGTTGATGATGGCGGCACCGCCGTACTGTCGCAGGTCCTCACCGGTATGGGCGGAGTGGGCAAGACTCAGCTAGCCGCCGAATACGCACGCACCGCCTGGGCAAGCGGCTCTCTAGACCTTCTTATATGGATAACCGCTAGCGATAGATCCTCTATTATTTCGGAATACGCACGGGCCGGTGCAGCACTATGTCATGCCAATCCTGAATTTCCGGAGGAAGCTGCCCAGGCATTCTTGGCGTGGTTGCAGCCCAGGCAGGGATCGCACACGATCCGATGGCTTGTCGTCCTGGATGACATCTCCAGCCCGGCAGACATTCGCGGCCTATGGCCACCCACCTGCCCGGACGGCCGGACTATGTTGACCACCCGCCGCCGCGACGCGGCCCTTACAGGCCGTGGCCACCTGGTGGAGGTTGGTCTCTTTCGGGAGAAGGAAGCGGTCGAGTACCTGACCCAGTTCCTGGCCCAGCACCGGCGGCGGGAACCAACGACCGAACTTGTCGCACTCGCAGCCGCGCTGGGTTTCCTTCCTCTCGCACTTTCCCAGGCCGCAGCATACATCGTCGACACCGATCTGGACTGCCTATCCTATCGTCGCCTGCTGGCCCAGCGGACCTCAAGGCTTCTACATCTCTTGCCAGACACCGAATCGCTGCCCGACGACCAGCAGATCCCAGTCGCCACAACCTGGTCGCTATCCCTGGAACGCGCCGAGGCGCTGGCCCCGGCAGCCCTAGCTCGGCCACTGCTACAAGTCGCGGCGATGCTCGACCCCAACGGCGTTCCGGGGGCCGTTCTTACGAGCAAGCCGATACTCGCCTATCTGGCCACCTATCGCATCAGACTTTTCAGCCCCTACTCGGAATCGCTACGAGTGAGCGCACCCGAGGTCATTCGGGCACTCCGTGTCCTGTATCGCCTAAGTCTTGTAGACCACAATTCGAATGATCCGCTCCAGACAGTACGCGTGCATCAACTCGTTCAGCGCACAGCCCGGGACGAAATGAATCCTCACCAATTCGACCGGTGTGGCAGGGTGGTGGCCGATGCCCTGGCCGCCGCCTGGCCGGCGTCTGAGATCGATGCTGCACTCGGACGAGTCATGCGGATCAATACTCTCGCGCTTATGCGTTGCGCCGAGAGTGCGATGTTCGGCTCCCATGCGCATCCGCTTCTCTTCCTCGCAGGCACAAGCTTTGGCCGCAGCGGGCAGGTGACTGCAGCTCGGAGCTACTACAAACAACTCTCAGGTACGTCCGCGCGCCAACTCGGGAAAGGCCATCCCGACACATTGGCCCTCAGGCACGATCTGGCCCGATGGCAAGGCGAGTCCGGGGACGCCATTGGAGCTGTTGCCGCTTTCAAGGAGTTATTGACTGAGATGCTACGGACACTTGGTCCGATGCATCCTAATGTGATCAGTGCACGGCACAGCCTCGCGCGGTGGCGTGGGGATGCGGGGGACGCTGCCGCAGCTCTGATGGAATTCACCGCACTACTCGACCTACAACTGCAGCAAGCCGCCAGTAGCTCGCCCGCGCATCTTCCGGTGCGGCACCGTCTCGCCTACTGGCGAGGGGACGTCTCCGCTCTCGTTGACCCCGCGCCCGAGCCAGAATATCCCCCTGGCCCGGACGACATGGATCTCCTGGCCACCCGGCACAGTATCGCCTACTGGCGTGGGAGGGCCGGAGACTCCGCCGGGGCGGCGAAGGCCTTCGCGGATCTTCTTGTCGACAGGTTACGGATCCTTGGGCCCGACCACCCCGATACGCTCGCGAACCGGCACAGCCTGGCCTACTGGCGAGGCGAGTCAGGAGACCCCGCTGGAGCCGCCACCGCGACTGCGCAACTGCTGGCCGATCGGATACGCGTCCTGGGTTCCGACCATCCTGACACCCTAACCAGCCGGCACAGCCTCGCCAGGTGGAGAGGCGACGCTGGTGACGCCGCAGGTGCCGCGGCTGCATTCACAGAGTTACTGGCCGACAGACTGCGGGTACTTGGCGCGGATCATCCGGACACTCTCGCCAGCCGGCACAGCCTTGCCGAATGGCGGGGCAGATCAGGTGATGTCGCCGGAGCAGTCGCGGGGTTCACCGATCTCGTCGACGACCGGACGCGGGTGCTTGGCCCGAAGCATCCGCACACGCTCGCCGCGCGGAAGGCCCTCACCGCATGGCAGACCTGAATCGGAAAGGCGAGTTTTCCACTCACTCACGGCAACCCGCCTGGCGTCCGTAGGCGGCCTCCGCTCGCACGCCGGCCGCCGCCTGGCCGATCACCGTCATTCCCCGGTCGAGGACGTCGGTGCGCCACTGCTCGTCCGGCGGGTCGAACGCCTCGCGCATCAGGTCGCCGATGCGCGCGCGCAGTGACCCGTCCACCGGGTCCCGCTGCTGCCACAGCCAGTTGTCCGCCTGCAGGGCGCGCAGCACGGTCAGGCCGTCCTGCGTGCCGAACTCGCAGGTGATGGCGGTGATCTCGGCGTCGCCGAGTTCCGTGACCACCGCGCGGGCCGAGTTGCCGCCGATCGGGGTGGAGCTGGAGGTGCCCTCGTCGGAGTCGGTCAGCGCCGCGCCGTACCAGTCCCTGGCCCGCTGCGGTGCCCGCGCGTCCAGTCCACCACGGAAGATCGGTTCGGCGGCGGCGCGCTCGCCGAGGCCGGTGTGCAGGTCGATGTAGGCGACCCGCTCGTAGCCGGTCAGGTAGGCGCGGATGATGGCGTGCCAGGTGCGGTTCGACCAGCAGGGCTCCGCCCCGCCGTAGAACAGGCCGTCGGGATGGGTGTACTGGCCGCCGGTGATGCTCTGCTGCACCGCGCGCAGCCCGAGGCGGTCGGCCGCCGCGAACAGCCCGGTGTCGGCGTCGGCGTGCGCGGGGCCGTCCCAGTCGGCGGGCAGCAGGAAGGGATGCAACGCGCTGTAGCCGCGATCGCCCGGGGGCTCGTCGTGGTCGATGAAGTTCCGGTTGATGTCGATGTTGTCCTCGTTGACCCGGCGGCGGTACGAGAAACCGAACGGGTTGAGGGCGTGCACCAGCACCACGGGCAGGTCCGCCGGCCAGGCCGCTTCGTGCAGGGCGCGCAGCTGGCAGGCCGAGCCGGCGAAGCCCTCCGTGCCGTGCGTGCCGCTGACGAGGACCAGCGCGGCCCGTCCGCTGCTCGCGCCGAGCCGGGCCACGTCGGTACTCAGCGCCTCGCCCCGCGCGCCGCCGGCGGTGTCGAGGGGGAACGACTCGAGGTGCGCGCCGCGTTCCCCGGCGGCGGCCAGGAACCGCTGCCGTGCCTCGCCGTAGCTCGCCGAAAAATACATCCGTCCCCCTCGACCCGTCGTCTCGCCGCTTTACCGCTTCACCGTTCGCCGCTTATCCCTCGCCGCCGACCGTGGCCGCCGCGCCCGGCGCCGTGGCCACGGCCACGGGCTCCCGCCGAGGTCGGAGCTGACCGAGCACCAGCACCACACTCGTGATCGCGATCAGCAGCACGAACAGCCCCCGGTAGGCGTAGGCGTGCACCACCGCGCCCGCGACCAGCGGGAAGGCGAGGATCGCGACCTCGAACAACAGCCCCGCCATCGGCAGCATCCGGACCCGCTCCGCCGGCCCGGCGAGGTTCACCGCGCGGGCCTGGAACGCCGGCAGGCCCAGCCCGTAGGTGCAGCCCAGCAGCAGCGACGCCAGGCAGTACAGCACCACGTTCGAACCGACGAACACGAACGCCACCGACGCCGCCGTCATGCCGACAGTGGTCACGGCGACGACCCGGTCGGAGGCGCTGTCCGAGAGCATCCGAGCAAGCCCGAGCCGCACCGAGATGACGGCGATCGTGTACGTCACGTAGAAGACGTCGAAGTCGAGGTGCCGGCTGTCCGCGAAGGTGGTCTGGAAACTGTTCATCGTGGTGAACACGCACGCGCTGAGCAGCACCATCGTGAGCGGCACGACACTCGGGGAACGCAGCACGGCCCGCCCGCCGCGCGGCGGCCCGGCCGCCTCGCCGGCCGGCGTCTCGCGGCTCGCCCCGCTCGCCCCGCTCGCCCCGCTCGCCCCGCTCGCCCCGCTCGCTGCCGGGACCGGTGGCAGCCGGCGCAACTGGGTGGCCAGGGGCACGACGAGCAGCCCGGCGGCCAGGGCCAGCCCGGCGCCGACGAGGAAGACCTGCTGGTAGGACAGGCCCGCGTCACGCAGCGCGTTGCCGAGCACCGGCCCGATGCCGAACCCCGCCTGGATCGTCCCGGTCGCGTAGCCGATCACCGTGGCCCGGTCACGGTCGAAGACCAGGTCCGACGCGATCATGGGAGCCGCCGTGTACGTCACCGCCCAGGCCGTGCCCAGCACGACCGCTGCGATCACGAGGACGGCGCCGCGGGAGTGCACGCTCGCGGCCAGCGCGGCGGCGGCGGCGTAGACCGCGCAGGCCCCCCCGACCAGCAGGTGCGGCGGCACCGTCCGCGGGAACCGCAGCAGCAACGCCAGGGCGATGGCGGTCGGCACCGCGGCCGACGCGCACAGCGCACCGTAGGTCGCCTCGCTGCCGCCGAGCGACTTCACGAACGGACCGAGCAGGAGCAGCACACCAAATGCCGATGACGCCAACAGCACAACCGTCAGCAACAGCCACAGCACCGCACGACCGCCGGGAGCGTGCAATCGGTCAGCGACCTCGGATGAGGTGGCCGAGCCCCCAGATTGTCCGCGTTCGATGACCGCACCCCCGGAAATTGACGGCGATCTGCATCTGCGGAACTAACAGAAGAATTTCGCCGTATCTACGGGGGAAAAGTAGCACAGGCGCCGAAGTCTCGGTACGTGAACACCCTCGCCCGTGACCCGCGCCGCCCGCGCGGGCGGCGGCCCCCCCCCCCCCCCCGGGCCCCCCCCGCCCCCCCCCCGGGGGGGGGGGGGGGGGGGGCCCCCCCCCCCGCCCCCCCGGGGGGGCCCCCCCCCCCCCCCCCCCCCCCCCCCCGCCGCCGGGGGGGGCGGCGACGCCAGCCCCGGACGGGTCCCGCGTCGCCGTCCGCACGGTGTGGGGGAGGTGGATGCGGACCCAGCGATCCCGGGCGAGAAAGCCGTGCTTGTATCCATCAGGCCACGTCCATCCGCGGGGTACGCCGGGAATCAGGGCGCCGTCGAGCTGGTACAGCGCCCCGCCCCCGGCCGGCCGGCCGAACCAGGATGCGATCGGCCCGCCATGGACGGCGAACGGCCGCAGCACCCGGTAACTCGTGGTGGTTGCAGCCAGGCGCGGGCGTGCCGAGCCCGCGTCCGGCATTGCCGGGGGCGGGCGCGATCCGCGGCCTGTCCTTCCCGATTCGTCCCTGTGCTGGCTACGCTCTGGGACATGACCGCCGCGAACCCCGATCCCACGCCACCGCCGGCGCTTCGGGTCTCCGATTCGGAACGGGAGGAGGTCGCCCGCGTCCTGCGCGAGGCTCTCGCGGAGGGCCGGCTGACCTTCGCGGAGTTCGACGGGCGGGTCGGCGCCGCCTACGCCGCCCGGACCCGGGACGACTTCGCTCCGCTGACCGCCGACCTGCCGGTCCAGCCCGCGCTGAGCCCGGCGACGGGCGAGGTGGTTGCTGCGGCAGCCGGGGCGCCCGCGGCCGTCACCGCCGCCGGCCCGGCCCGGCCGGTGCGGGCCGAAGTCGACTCGACCGTCGCGGTACTCAGCGGCCACGAGCGCAAAGGCCGTTGGCGCCCGAGCCGACACACCCGGGCCGTCGCCGTCCTGGGCGGTTGCGTGCTGGACCTGCGGGAGATCGCGTTTCCCACCGAGCCAATCACGATCACCGCGGTGGCGGTGCTGGGCGGAATCGAGATCATCGTTCCCGAGGGTGTCGACGTCGAGGTGACCGGAACGTCGGTCCTCGGCGGCCGGACGGTCCGGATCGCCGCTGTGCCGCAGCGGCCCACGACCCCCGTGGTACGCGTCCGGGCGGTCGCGGTGCTGGGCGGGATCGACGTGCGCAGCGAGCCGCCCCCCGGGGCCCACCCGGCGGTGGAGTCGAAGAATCAGCCCAAGAAGCTCTGATGGCCACCCGGGCGTTTCGCCAGGTCGACGTGTTCAGCACGGTCCCGTACGGCGGCAATCCCGTCGCCGTCGTCCTGGACGCCGACGGCCTCGACGACGTCGCGATGCAGGCCTTCGCCCGCTGGACCAACCTCTCGGAGACCACATTCGTCCTGCCACCGACGACCACCGAGGCCGACTACCGGGTCCGCATCTTCACGCCGACCGCCGAGCTGCCCTTCGCCGGTCATCCCACGCTCGGCACCTGTCATGCCTGGTCCGAGCATCACGAGCCCGCCGTCCGACCGGGGCGGGTCGTCCAGCAGTGCGCGGCGGGCCTGGTGCCGGTGCGGCGGACAGCGGACGGGCTCGCGTTCGCGGCACCCGCGCTGCGCCGCCAGGGACCGGTCGAACACGCGCTGCTCGTCCGGATCGCCGCGATGCTGGGCATCACGCCCTCCGACATCGTCGCCGCCGAGCACGCGGACAACGGTCCGGGGTGGGTGGCCGTCCTGCTCGCCAGCGCCGACGCCGTCCTGGCCCTGCGACCGGCATCGGTTGACCTCGACCTCGGCGTGGTCGGGCCGTACCCGCCCGGCTCGGAAACCGCCTTCGAGGTCCGGGCGTTCATGCCCATGGGCGCGACGACGGTGGAGGACCCCGTGACCGGAAGCCTGAACGCATCGGTGGCGCAGTGGCTGCTGCGCACCGGACGAGCCCGCGCGCCCTACGTCGCGAGCCAGGGCACCGTGCTGCGTCGCGCGGGACGGGTGCACATCAGCACCGACGAGGACGGGACGGTCTGGGTGGGCGGCGCGACCGTCACCCGCCTGCGCGGCAGCGCCGATCTGTAGGGAACGCCCCACTCAGTTCTCCACCCAGCCATACCGCTCCGCTATCCGGATGAGTTCACTTCTGATCCGGATGATCTGCGGACCCGTGAGCGCGGGTTCGATCCGCAGCAACGTCTCCGTCACCTCCTGGGTCAGCTCTCCGACGGGAAGCACATCACACAGCCCGTCGGTGTCATCCGCGCCCGAACTCGTCCGCACGGACACTGGCGGCGAGGGCGGCGCAGCACTGACGATTCGAGCCGAGCTTGCTTTCAGTCCGCGCTCGCCCTCCTCAACCTTGAACTCCATGAGGGCCCCGGGAACGACCAGATGCTTTTCGACGAGAAGGTCGTTGGCATGAAGAAAAATGTCGTCGCCACCGTCGCTGGGCGCGATGAAGCCGTAGCCCCGCACCTGATCGAACCGGAGAACCTTACCTGTACTCACGACTCACCTCAACAACACAAGAAAAGAGCACCATCGCTGCCGCGGCGCCAGGCCGACCAAACACCACCGGGCGGACCTGGACCCATGGCGCCGATCATACCCGCCGCGACGCACGTCGTAGACGGATCATCGGTCGGGCCGGGACGGTCGGCCTAAACACCCGCGGACGAGCCTGACGCACCCGCAACACCGACGGGTTCATCGCCGACACGGCTACCGAACTCCGCCCTTTCACAACAACTTCTTCAAGAGCATCCCGACAGCCACCCGAATTCGAACCGGTGTTCGACATCCGCATTCGCTCGGGCTATCCTCGGGACGTCGTCGCACACCGCCACTCCCCCAGCCGTTTCCCGCGAACAGCAAGAACGAGTCGATGTGTAGCCGTCCGCACCACCCGGTGTGGTGCGGGCGAATGACGATTGGGTGCCCCTGATCCGGTACCGGAGGCGATCTTTCTATGTCTGTTCACCTGCCATCCCCGCTCACCCGGCCCGCGACGCGGCCGGCGCGGGCGCCCTCCCACCGCGGCGAGAGATCGCTCGGCGTCACTCCGCACGTGATGTTCGACGGGCTCGGCCGGCGGCGCGCCGTGGCCGCAGCCCGGCAGCGGGCCCCGGCTGGCAGCGACCGGCAGCCCCACGGGCGCGAGGCAGCGCTCGGGGTCGTGTGCGAGAGGAGATCGTCGACACTGCGGACGGGCCGCGGCGCGATCGGCGAGGCGAGGAGTCGGCGGCGCAGTCACGCCCTACTCCGGGCACTCGTACGACGTTTTCCGATGAGGAACGTCGGTTATACGCAAGAATCCGAAGGGAATTCGAGGACCGCCAGTCCCGACGGCCGTCGTCGGGCGGAAGGACGCCGTTGTCCGTCCACCTCGGCGGTCAGGCCGCCGCAGGTGCGGCCGGCGCGGCCATCCAGCTCAGGTCCGCCGCTGTCACAACCAGCCGCCGGGCGACGTCCTCAGGCGCCAGGCCGGAATCCAGCGCCTCGCGCAGTGCTATCCCGCGGACCGTGCGTAGCTCGAGCCGGCGCGGATGATCTGCCCACATCAGGGAGTCGGCCAGCGCAGCCCGCTCGACCGGGTCGGACACCTTCACCACATCTTCATAGGTCATCACGGGCAATCATGGTTACGGCAACGCGGACGTTACGCAACATTCGAGTGGCGATTTTTCGGCCAGGGCCCTCGACCCGCCGGGGAACCATGGCCACTTCCTGTCCACTCGTTGCCCCGCGAGGGCTAGTCGCCGCGCCCGGTCGACGAGGGCGGCGGCCCTCGCGCTCGCCCACCAGCACCCGCTGGTCCGGTTCAGCGGCCAGAGCCGCGGGTCTGTCGGGCGCCGGCGAGCAGCCGTCGGGTGCGCGCCTGCCGAGGGTCGCCGAACACCCGCTCGGGCGCACCCCGCTCGATCACCGCGCCGTCGTCGAGAACCAGCACCTCGTCGGCGAGCTCCCGGGCGAAGGCCATCTCGTGCGTGGCCAGCACCATCGGCATGCCCTCCCGTTTGAGCTCGCCGACCAGGTCGAGCACCTCACCGGCGAGTTCCGGGTCAAGTGCCGAGGTGATCTCGTCCAACAGCAGCAGCGACGGCTCGGTTGCCAGCGCCCGCACGATCGCCAGCCGCTGCTGCTGCCCCCCGGAGAGGCGATCGGGGTACACGTCCAGCTTGTCCGCGAGCCCGATCCGGTCCAGCAGCGCCCGAGCGCGCTCGCGAGCGGCCTCGCGCGGCATCCGGTGGACGAGAACAGGCGCCAGCATGACGTTCTTCAGCACCGTGAGGTGCGGAAACAGGTTGTAGGACTGGAACACCACACCGATCCTTCGGCGTACCCGGTCGACGTTGACCCGCGGGTCGGTGATCTCCTCACCGGCCAGCAGGATCTCCCCGTCGTCGACCGTCTCCAGGAGGTTCAGGCAGCGCAGCAGCGTCGACTTGCCCGACCCACTGCCGCCGACGAGCACCACCGCCTGCCCGGCCCGCACGTCGAAGCCGACGCCGCGCAGCACGACGGCGTCCCCGTAGAGCTTCACCAGGCCCCGCACGCTCAGTACCGGCGGATCGGTGGCGGTCGTCACGGCCCACCTCCCGCACGACGGTCGCCGCGGCGCCGGGCCGCGCGAACCGCGAGGTGGTCGGTGACCCGGGTGAGCGGCACGGTGATCGCAAGAAACATCAGGCCGGCGAGCACGTACGGCGAGTAGTTGAAATGCGCCGAGGTGGCGATCTGGGCCGCGCGAACCGCGTCCACGACACCGAGCACGGAGACCAGGCTCGAGTCCTTCTGCAGGCTGATCGCGTCGTTGAGCAGCGCCGGCGCCACCCGCCGGACTGCCTGCGGCAGCACGACCCGACGCATCGTCTGGGCGTGGGACAGCCCGAGGGAGCGCGCCGCGGCGACCTGGCTCGGATGGACGGACTCGATGCCCGCCCGGAAGACCTCGGCCACGTAGGCGGTGTAGGTGAGCACCAGTGCGGCCCCGCCGAGTACCCGCGGGTCCGACGGGAAGCCGCGCAGGCGCAGCGCCGGCACGCCGAAGCCGACAAGATAGACAACGAGGATCACCGGCAGCCCGCGGAACAGGTCGGTGTAGACCGCCGCCAGCAGTCTCACCGGCAGGAACACCGGGCCGGCGAGGGTCCGCAGCAGTGCCACCAGCAGGCCGAGGGCACCGGCCGCGAGCCCGCAGGCGGCGAACAGCTCAAGATTGACGGCCATGCCGTGACGGGCCGCCGGCCAGGCGGCGGCGATCTCCGTGCCGGAGAAGAACCGCTGTCGAACCCGCGGCCAGCCGGAGGTGTGGGTCACGCCTACCACCACCGCAACGGCCACCACCGCGGTGCTGGCCGCAGCGATCACGCCCGATCGCCGCCGGGCCCCCCCCCCCCCCCCCGGGCGGGGCCCCCCCGGGGGGGCCCCGCCCCCCCCCCCCCCCCCCCCCCCCCGGCGCCGCCCCCCCCCCCCACGCCGAGGACAGCCACGCGGCCGTCCGGTCCCGGCGGGGTCCGTCGCACAGTTGACGCACAGCATGACGCGGCATGCTGCTCGCAGACCGTACCGTCCCCGGTGGGCGGCGCCATGGCGTTTACCGTGGCGGCGGCGGGCACCGGGCCGTGCCCCTTCCCGATGCGCCAGCGGTTACGGTGCACGGAGATGCAGGCGACGACTGTTCAGCTGACGACTGTTCAGGTGTTCAGGTGACGACGAGGAGACCGGCGACGGTGGCCACCAGTTCGAAGGAGCGACGCCAGCGCGAGCTGGCCGAGGCCCGCGCGGCGCGACAGTCCCAGCGACGGGTGCAGGCTCGGCGGCGGCGCCAGCAACGCCTGGGCATCGTGGCCGCCTTCGTGGTGGTCGTGGTCGCGGCGTCGTCGATCGCCGCGATCCTGCTCACCAGCAAGGATCACGACGACCCGACCACCGCGGCCGCGGCCGACCCGAGCGCGTCGGCGGCGCCGGCCGCCGCCACGAGCAAGGTCGGCTCGTGCGTGTACACGGCCAACGGCGAGGAGGCATCCCGGGGTGCGACCCTGCCGAAGGCGGCCGCCACCGTCGACAGGTCCCCCGCCACCATGGTGATCAACACCAGCGCCGGGACGATGACGGCGAGCCTCGACGCGAGCAGGGCGCCGTGCACCGTGCACGCCCTGCGGACGCTGGCCGACGCGAAGTACTACGACGACACCACCTGCCACCGCCAGACCGGCGGCGCGCAGGCCGGCATCTCGGTGCTGCAGTGCGGCGACCCGACGGGCACCGGCAGCGGCAGCCCCGGCTACGGCTACGCCAACGAGAACACCGAGAGCGTCACCTACGACCGCGGCGTGCTCGCGATGGCGCACAGCTCCGCCCCGAACAGCAACGGCAGCCAGTTCTTCATCAACTACGCCAACCCGACGCAGCAGGGCGCGGCAGCGCTGGCCGGCGGCTACACCGTCTTCGGAAAGATCACCAAGGGGCTGGACGTGCTCGACAAGCTGACCAGGCCCGGCGTCGAGGGTGGCGGCTCGGACGGCGCCCCCGCCAGCAAGGCGAAGATCCTCTCCGTCACCATCACCCAGGGCGGCTGAGCCCGCGGCGCCACCCGGGCATCCGTTCGCCCGCCCGGGTGGCGCCGCTCAGCCACGCAACCCCGTCGCAGGAAGTAGCGATCAAGGGGCCGGGGGAGGCTCGGGAGCCCTGTTCCCACGCGTGGGAGACGGGATCGGCCGGCTACCGAAACCGCCAGGATCGACGGGGGCCTAGCCGCCCCAGCGGCGGATCACGTCGATGCGGGCCTGCAGTTGCGCCGCGGTGGCCTGGCCGCTCGGCGGGCCTCCGCAGGAGCGCCGCAGCTCGGCGTGGATCATCCCGTGCGGCTTGCCGGTGCGGTGGAAGTGTGCGCCGACCAGCCGGTTCAGTTCGCGCCGCAGCTCCGCGATGACCTCGTGCCTGGGACGCGGCTCGTCCGCCTCCCGGGCGGCGGGCACAGCGGCGGCGGCCGGCGGCGCGGCGGCCGCAGCCCGGGTGCTTTCGCGGCGCGCGGCTGCCTGCCGGTCGGCCTCCCGCTGCCGCAGCAGCGACGCGACCTGGTCGGGCTCGAGCAGGCCGGGCAGGCCCAGAAAATCCTCCTCCTCGACGGAGCCCGACGCCGCGGGGGCGCCGAACTCGCCGCCGTCGAAGATCACCCGGTCGAGCTCGGCGGAGGAGCCGAGCGCGGTGAACAGCGTGTCGGGCTGGTCGGGAACGTCGCGGCGGCGGTTGGCCTCGCGCAGCGCGTCGTCGTCGAAGGCGTCGGGATCCTTCGGCTGCTTCTCCAGCGCGTGGTCGCGCTGGACCTCCATCTCCCCGGCGAGCGCCAGCAGCGTCGGCACGCTCGGAAGGAAGACCGAGGCGGTCTCCCCGCGGCCACGGCCACGCACGAAGCGCCCGACCGCCTGGGCGAAGTACAGCGGGGTCGAGGCGGAGGTGGCGTACACGCCGACCGCGAGGCGCGGCACGTCCACGCCTTCACTGACCATCCGCACCGCGACCATCCACCGGTCCGACGAGCGCCGGAAGGACTCGATCTTCGCCGAGGCGGTCGGGTCGTCGGACAGGACGATCACCGGCGAGATCCCGCTGATCCGGGCCAGCAGGCCCGCGTAGGCCCGGGCGGAGGTGTGGTCGGAGGCGATGACCAGGCCGCCCGCGTCCGGGATGCCACCCGCGCGCACCTGGGAGAGCCGCGTGTCCGCGGCGGCGAGGACCGCCGGCATCCAGTTCCCGCCCGGGTCGAGCGCCGTGCGCCAGGCGGCGGCGGTCTGCTCGCCGTTGAGCGGCTCGCCAAGCCGGGCGGTGAGCTCCGCGCCCGCGCTCGTCCGCCAGGACATCTCCCCCGAGTAGGCCAGGAAGAGCACCGGGCGCACGACGCCCTCGCGCAGCGCGTCGGCGTAGCCGTAGGAGGAGTCGGCGACGCTGCGCAGGACACCGTCGGGCCCGGGCAGGTAGGTGACGAACGGAATGGGGCTCACGTCCGAGCGGAACGGGGTCCCGGTCAGGGCGAGGCGACGGGTCGCCGGGGTGAACGCCTCGCGGATCGCCTCGCCCCACGACAGCGCGTCCCCCGCGTGGTGGACCTCGTCGAGCACGATCAGGGTGCGCCGGGCGGTGGTCCGCGCCCGGTGCAGCGCCGGGTGGGCGGCGACCTGCGCGTAGGTCACCGCGACGCCGGTGTAGTCGGACGAGGTCGCGCCGGCCGCGTTGCGGAAGTCCGGGTCGAGGTCGATCCCGACCGCGGCGGCGGCCGTCGCCCACTGCCGCTTGAGGTGCTCCGTGGGCGCGACGACCGTGATCCGGCTGATCTCACCGGTGGCCAGCAGGTCGGCGGCGACCTGCAGGGCGAAGGTCGTCTTGCCGGCGCCCGGGGTCGCCACCGCGAGGAAGTCCCGCGCGCCCGACGATGACCGGGAGCGGTAGATCTCCAGCGCGGCACGCTGCCACGCGCGCAGCGGCCGGGCGGGCTGGCCGGATCCGGGCGGGCTGGGATGTCGGTCGAGGGGTCCGGCTCTCACGCACTCACCATAGAAGGCGGCGCCGGACTTGGGCGCACGGACCGGGCGCGCGCCACGCGGACCACATCCTTCCCGGAACTGGTCCGCAAGGGACCACACAGAGTATGACCAACTTATCTCACTGAGGGTTAAGCTCCAGGAGTCAACCGATTGACTTCGGAGGCCCCGATGCAGCTCACGACCGGACCTTCGGCAGCTTCCCGGGCACCCGCGGCCTCCGGAGCCCCCACCGACGAGGTACCACGATCGGGCCGCGGGCCGGCCGCGCGCACCCCCAACGCGCGGCTGCGGCTGAGCCGCGAGGAACGCGGCTGGTCCCAGGAACGGCTCGCCACCGAGATCCGCCGCTTCTCGGTCATCCACGAGGGCCGCGAGGCCGGGGTGACCGGCAACATGATCTGCAAGTGGGAGAAGGGCGACAAGAAACCCAGTCTCCGCTATCAGCGGCTGCTGCGCGCCCTATTCGGTCGGTCCTCGGTCGAACTCGGATTCGTGGACGACGACGCGCTGCCGACAGCCAGCGCGGTAATGCGGGCGGAATTCGGCCGAGGTGTCAGCCCGGCAGGTCCGGCCGGCTCTCGGCCGGCGCCGAACGAGGTGCCCGGTGCCGCGATGGTCCTGCACCCCGAGGCCGACGTGATCGACACCCACGGCATTCCCGTGGAGCGACGAGACGTGCTGCGCTTACTCGCCGCGGCGGGTGGTGTGGCGGTGGTTCCGATGGGTGCCGCCACGGACACCCAGCCCTGGGAGCGGCTGTCCGCCGCGCTGCGTCGGCGCGTCAGCGTCACCCCGGAGCTGGTCGAGGAGCTCAGCCAGCGCACAGCGGGGCTGTACGGGCTCGAGGAGCGCGTACCCGCCCGCATCCTGATGCAGCGGGTCACCGAGCATCTCGGACGGATCAGCCAGGTGCTCGAGTCCGCCGGGCGCTCACCGGTGCGCCGGGCGTTGACCTCCACCGCCGGGGAGACCGCGGCGCTGGCCGGCTGGCTGTCCTTCGACATGAACGACCTGCCGGCGACGACGGCCTACTACCGGGTGGCGATCGAGGCCGCCCGGGACGCCGACGACCACGGCCTGTGGGCCTGCGTGCTCGGCTACGAGAGTTACCAGACGGCCAGCCAGGGTCGCCATGACCAGGCCTGCGCACTGCTGGGCGAGGCGCAGCGGCGCGCCGCGAGCGGCAGCACGGCGATGACCAGGGCGTGGCTGTCGGCCCGCGAGGCCGAGGAGCAGGCGGCCCGGGGGGGGGGGGGGGGGGGGCGCCCCCCGATCCGGTCACGGCCCAGGGTGGGCATGGGGGAGGACGGCCCCGCCAACCCTGAAGGGAGTCGGACGACGTCG
>NZ_JALKFX010000239.1 GCF_023243045.1 Frankia sp. AgB32 | reverse complement strand
GACATGGCACATCCGCGCCTCGTCGAGAACCGCGCGGATCCGGTCCAGGTCGTCGTCGAACCGGTCGCGCGCCCGGGGGGGGGGGGGGGGGGGGGGCCCGGGCGGGGGGGGCCCGCCGGCGCCGCGGCGCGGGCCAGCGGACTGACCAAGGTCTACGGCTCCGGGGATACGATCGTCACCGCCCTGCGCGGCATCGATCTCGGCTTTCCGCGCGGTCGCTTCACCGCGATCATGGGTCCGTCGGGGTCGGGCAAGTCGACCCTGATGCACTGCATGGCCGGCCTGGACACGGTCAGCCGCGGGCGGGTGTACATCGGTGACGTGGACCTGTCCCGGCTGTCGGACAAGGAGCTGACCCGGCTGCGCCGGGACCGCGTCGGTTTCATCTTCCAGCAGTTCAACCTG
Organism: Frankia sp. AgB32; assembly: GCF_023243045.1. Taxonomy (GTDB): domain Bacteria; phylum Actinomycetota; class Actinomycetes; order Frankiales; family Frankiaceae; genus Frankia. The sequence goes on along the minus strand of NZ_JALKFX010000239.1, from coordinate 15,033 downwards.
CTGCCGACGCTGACCGCCGAGGAGAACATCACCCTGCCGCTGAACATCGCCGGGCGTTCGCCGGACCGGGAGTGGATGCGCACCGTGATCGACGCGGTGGGCCTGGCGCCGCGGCTCGGGCATCGGCCCACCGAGTTGTCCGGCGGCCAGCAGCAGCGGGTCGCCTGCGCCCGCGCCCTGGTCACCCGTCCCGAGATCATCTTCGCCGACGAGCCGACCGGCAACCTGGACTCCCGGTCGGGTGCCGAGGTGCTGTCGTTCCTGCGGGACTCCGTGACCGAGCTCGGGCAGACGATCGTCATGGTCACCCACGACGCGACGGCGGCCTCCTACTCGGACGAAGTGGTCTTTCTTGCCGACGGCCGGCTCGTCGACGCGATGGCGCAGCCCACCGCGGACGAGGTGCTCGACCGACTGAAGGACCTCGACGCGGCCCAGCGTGGGCAGGCCGGTCCCGACCCCGACGAGGACTGGCACGACGATCACGACGGGTCCGGCGGGGGCCACCCGGGTGGCGGCGGCCGGCCGGGTGGCGGGGGACGCGCGGGCGGCGGGCGCGCGGCGCCGCAGGCCGCCGCGGACTACGCCGACTACCCGCCGGACCCGGCCGGCTACGACGACTATCCGGACCAGCGCTACAGCGACGCGGTCCCGCAGCCCGGTTACGACGCGCGACCCTATTCGACGGACGCGTCCGCCTACCCGTCGTACGGGGACAGGACGTCCCGGGCCGACGATCCGCAGCGCCGGCCGGGTGGCCCGGGACCGGCGGGCTGGGCCTGAGCAGATGCTGCGCGCCACCCTCAAGAGCCTGCTGGCCCGCAAGATCAGGCTGGCCCTGTCCATGCTGGCGGTCGTCGTTGGCGTGAGCTTCGTCACCGGGACGCTGGTCCTGACGGACACGCTGAACCGGACGTTCGACACGCTGTTCACCAACGTCAACAAGAACGTGAGCGTCGATGTCCGGGCGGTCAACCAGATCGATCCGACCAGCGACGCGGGCCGACCCCCGCTGCCCGCCACCATCGTCGCCAGCGTGGCCCGCGTGGCCGGCGTGCGCGCGGCGGTCGGAACGGTCACCGGCCAGGCGGTCCTCCTCGACCCGACGACGGGCAAGGCCCCGAAGAGCGGGGCACCGGGCATCGGGCAGAACTGGACCGGCGGCCAGCCCACCGCCTCCGAACAGATCATCCAGGGGCACGCGCCGGGGCCCGGGGAGATCGTCGTCGACCAGGCGACCGTGCGCAAGCTGCATCTCACGCTCGGTTCCAAGGTCTCGGTGCAGACCAAGGCCCCGCCGGTGGCCTACACGCTGGCCGGCACGTTCGAGGTTCCCGGCCAGGACGGCTTCGGCGGGGCGTCGGTCACCGCGTTCGACACCGCCACCGCGCAGCGCCTGCTGCTGGCACCGAACCAGTTCAGCGCGGTGCACGTCGCCGCCGCGGACGGCCTGGGCCAGCAGGAGCTGCGCGCCCGGGTGGCCGCCGCGCTGCCCGCGGGGGTGGAGGCGATCACGGGACAGCAGCTGGCGGACGAGAGCGCCAGCAGCGTCCAGCAGGCCATCGGCGGCTTCTCGGTGTTCCTGCTGGTCTTCGCCGCGATCTCGGTGTTCGTCGGCGCCTTCATCATCTTCAACACGTTCACGATGCTGGTCGCCCAGCGGGTGCGGGAGCTGGCACTGCTGCGCGCGATCGGCGCGAGCCGTCGCCAGGTACAGATGTCGTTGCAGGTCGAGGCGGCCGTCGTCGGTACGGCGGGAGCCACCGCGGGGCTGGTGGTCGGCGCGGGCCTCGCCGTGCTGCTGCGGGCCGCCGTCGGCGCGTTCGGCGTGGATCTGCCCGACAGCTCGCTGGTGTTCGCGCCGCGCACGATCATCGTCGCCTACGCCGTGGGCATCGTGATCACCTCGATCGCGGCCTACGTCCCCGCCCGCAAGGCGGCCTCGGTCCCGCCGGTGGCGGCGATGCGGGAGACCTTCGTGCTGCCGGCGCGGTCGCTGCGGCTGCGCGCGATCGCCGGCTGTGTGCTGGCCGCGCTCGGCGTGCTGCTGCTCGTGGTGGGCACGGCCTCGGCGGGCAAGACCGGCGCCATCGCCGTCGGTGCCGGCGCCGCCGGGATCTTCCTCGGCGTCGCGACCCTGTCGCCGCAGCTGTCCAGCCCGGTCATCCGGGTGCTCGGCGTGCCGTTCATCTCCGTGTTCGGCACGACCGGCCGGCTCGGCCGGGAGAACGCCATGCGCAACCCGCGCCGCACCGCCTCGACCGCCTCCGCGCTGATGATCGGCCTCGCGCTGGTCAGCGCGTTCTCGATCCTCGGGCAGTCGATCAAGGAGTCGGTGAGCGCCACGGTGAAGAACAGCCTGGGGGCGGACTTCTACCTGACCGCCCAGGGGTTCGGCACCGGCTTCAGCGGCCAGGTCGTGCGCGATCTGGCCGGGCAGCCCGGCATCGACGTGGCGACCGGCCTGCGCGGCGGTGCCGCGAAGGTCAACGACCACACCATCGCGCTGCTCGCCGGAGATCCCGCCGGCCTGCCGAGGGTCCTCGCCATCAAGAAGGTGGACGGCGACGTCAACGCCCTGGGTGACGGAACGATTCTCGCGGAGTCCACCACCGCCGAGAACGAGCACCTCACGGTCGGTCAGAAGGTCCGAGTCGCCTTCGCCGACGGCACCGAGGACCTGACCCTCGCCGGCACGTACAAGAAGAGCCAGGTGGCCGGGTCGTGGATCATCTCCACCGGCCAGTTCGCCCGCCACAACCACGACGACCTCGACCAGTTCGTCCTGATCAAGCGGGCCGAGGGCGCCGACCCCGCGGCCGTGCGGGCCGAGATCGACAAGGTGGTCAAGCCGTTCGGCACGGTCGAGGTGCGCGACCAGTCCGAGTTCGTCGCCCAGCAGGAGAAGCAGGTCGACAAGCTGCTCAGCTTCGTCTACGTGCTGCTGGCCCTCGCGGTCATCATCGCTCTGTTCGGCATCGTGAACACGCTGGCGCTGTCCGTCATCGAGCGGACCCGCGAGATCGGCCTGCTGCGCGCCGTCGGGATGTCGCGAGGTCAGATGGGGGCGATGGTGGTGATGGAGTCCACGATCATCTCGGTGTTCGGCGCGGTGCTGGGCGTGGCCGTGGGCAGCGTGTTCGGCTGGGCGCTGACCAAGGCGCTCGCCTCGCAGGGCATCAACACGTTCGCCTACCCGTCGTCGACGATCGCCATGGTCATCATCGTCGGGGTCCTGCTCGGCATCCTCGCCGCCGTGTTCCCGGCGCGCCGGGCCGCCCGCATGGACGTCCTGCGCGCCATCTCCACCGCCTGAGCCACCGGGCGTCGCGCGGCGCCGCCCGGTGGCGGATGCGAACCTCAGGCCGGCGCCGGCCGGGCGGCGAGCAGCTCCTCGAGCAGCTCGGGACTGACGTCGTGCAGGCTGCCCACGACCGCGGCCACCCCGGGGGGCGGCCCGGCGTCGCCGTCGCCGGTCTGGCCGTCGCCGGCCTGGCCGTCGGCGGGCAGCTCCGGCATGGAGGGGACGAGCACGGTGGCGCAGCCGGCGGCGACACCGGCCAGGGCACCGGAGACGCTGTCCTCCAGCACGGCGCAGCGCCGCGGGTCCACCCCGAGCAGGCCGGCGGCGGTCAGGTAGGGCTCGGGGTCGGGCTTGCGGCGGACGACCTCGTCGCCGGCCACCGTCGCGGCGAACAGGTCCCGTCCGACGACCTCGAGGACCGGCTCCATGAGGTCCCGGAAGGAGGAGGAGACCAGGGCAGTGGGCACACCACGCGCGCGCAGCACGGCCAGCAGCTCCAGGGCGCCGGGCTGCGCGACGATCACGCCGGGCTCGCGGAACAGCTCGGCGGAGCGCCGCAGCAGGAACCGCGCGGTCTCCTCGATGGCCGACGTCGGCAGGCCGAGCATCGAAACCATGATCGGAACCGCGGTGTCGATGCCGTGGCCGATCATCGCGCGCTTCATCGCCGGAGTGAACGCACGGCCGAAACGCGCGGCGGCCTCGTTCTCGGCGATCGTCCAGATCGGCTCGGTGTCGACGAGCAGACCATCCATGTCGAAGAAGACCGCCGCGAGGCTTCCCACGTGTGCTCCCAGCTCCGTTCGTCCGGCGCCGGGGGCCCGGAGCGCCGGCAGGCGTCCTGCCGGGCCGCTCGGCGCGATCAATCCGGCCGAAACGGTCCAGGTCGTATGCTGCCGGACCGTTGCCGCCGATCGCCCGCCGGCCTGGGCGGCAGATCTCACAGCGGGGGGCGCGACGGGTGCGCGGGGGCGCCGCGCGAGGTGGGAGGACGAGCGGATACACATGTCCGGCACGGCCGAGTACGTACCGGAGCGGGCGGGTGTCGCGACGCAGACAGGCCAGCTCGTGACCGTTCACGATCCCGCGGCGGCGGGTATCGCTCCCGAGCCGATACGGTGCAGCCACCGGGACGATCCCGACCGGGTGCCCCACCGGCACCCGGACCCGGCCGGCCCATGCCGTCCGGCCAGACCGAGGAAGGGCGTTCCCACGAGCACACCGGCAGACTGGTCCCGCGCAGGCGCACCGCGGGCAGGGGCAGGTTCCCCACCGGACGCGAGGAGGGCGGACATCACGGATGTCAGCTCTGGGCAGGGAGTCGTCCGCGTGAGGACGTACCGTTGCACTGTCACCGGGGCAGTGGGCCGCCATGGGGCGGCAGGAGGTGGTAGGTGATCGAGTTCTCCGGCGTCGGCCAGCTGCGGTCGCCGGTCGTGGTAGCCGCCTTCGAGGGGTGGAACGACGCCGCCGACGCGTCGTCGGCTGCCGTCGAGCACCTCGAGACCGCGTTCAAGGCCCGGGTGATCGGCGCCATCGACCCCGACGACTACTACGACTTCCAGGTGAACCGGCCGACGGTGAGCGGGACGGACGGCGCGTCCCGGAAGATCACCTGGCCGACGACCCGGCTGTCCGTGGCGCGCCCGCCCAAGTCCGAGACGGACCTGGTGCTCATCCGCGGCCTGGAGCCGAACATGCGCTGGCGCGGTTTCACCGACGAGCTCATCGAGGCGGTCCACGCCCTCGGCAGTGACATGGTGATCTCGCTGGGCGCCCTGCTGGCCGACTCGCCGCACACCCGGCCCGTGCCGATCAGCGGCACCGCCGGGGACGCGGCGACCGCCGCGCGGCTCGGGCTGGAACCGTCCCGGTACGAGGGCCCCACCGGGATCGTGGGCGTGTTCGGCGAGGCGTGCGCGCGGGCGGAGCTCGCGTCGGTGTCGTTCTGGGCGGCTGTGCCGCACTACGTGGCGAACCCGCCGTGCCCGAAGGCGACGCTCGCGTTGCTGCGCCGGGTCGAGGACCTGCTCGACATCGAGATTCCGCTCGGCGACCTGCCGGAGCGGGCCAAGGCGTGGGAGCGCCAGGTCGACGAACTCGCCGCGGGTGACACCGAGGTCGCCGAGTACGTCCGCTCGCTGGAGTCCCGGGAGCCGGAGACGGCGCTTCCCGAGGCCAGCGGCGACGCGATCGCGCGCGAGTTCGAACGCTACCTGCGCCGCCGCGGGCAGTGATGTTCCCCACATCCCGCTCCGGTCGCGGCCGGAGCTAGCGCGAGGCGGGACGGGCCCGCCCCGCTCCTACTCCTCGACGATCTCGGCGTCGACGATCTCCTCGTCGGCGCCGCGGCGGAACGGGACGCCGGAGGTCGACGCCGGCGCCTCGTCGGCACCGGCCGGGTCCGCCTGCCGGTGCCGGCCGGGGCGGCGGCCGAATCCGGCGGCCTCCGGCCCGCGGCCCGGGACGCCCCCCACCGTCGCCGTGGCACCCTCGGCCCACCCGCCCCCGCCGAATCCGGCCGCCCCGACGCCGGCGGCGGCGGCGCCGGCCGTCCACCTCGAGCCGCCGGCCGACTCACCGGCGCCGGCCCAGAACGACCGGTGCGCCGCGCCGTCGCCCGGGTACGGCTCCCCGGAACCGCCGGGGCGCCAGGACGCCGTCGGGTCCCCGGCCGCGCCATGGCCGGGCTCCCCCAGCCCGCCGGTCGCCGCGCCGCCCGAACCCGGACCGCCGAAGCCCCGGTCACCGAAGGCCCCGTCACCGAGGCCCGTCACGCCCGAGTCCGGCCCGTCCGAGCCGGCGCCACCCGAACCAGCGCCACCCGAACCAGCGCCGTCCGAGCCCACGCCGCCGGGGTACGTCCCGTGCGCCGGGGGCGTGGAGCCGTTACGGACGCCGTCGGCCGGGCCCTGGGCCGCGCTGGCGGAGCGCCGGGCGCCCTCGGCGGAGCCGTTCGCGTCGGCCGGGTCGTCCGGTCGGGGTGCGGCGCCGGCGCGGGCGAGGTCGGTGACCGCCCGGTCCAGCTCGTCCGAGCCCAGGATGCCCCGCAGCCGCAGCACCGCCCCGATGATCTCGCCTTGCTGGTGGCGCAGGGTGTCGAGGGAGGCGGAGCTGCGGGCGAGGTCCTCGGCGAGTTGCCGGTGGTGCTGGCGGGCGAGCCGGTGGCTCTCCTCCACCGCGTCGAGCAGGAGCTTCTCGGCCTGGCCGCGGGCCTCCCGCACGATCGGATGGTTGGCGCCCGCGTCCTCGATCACCTCCTCGAGAGCCGACTCGGCGATCCGGCGCGCCCCTTCGACGATCTCCTCGGCCTGCTGTTCGGCGATCGCGAGCATCTGGCCGATCCGGCCGCCGGCCTGCGCGGCGATCTGGTCGTCGGCGGCGCGGGCGTCGTTGCGTTCCCGCTCGTGCTTCAACGCGCTCTCGGCGGCGGCCGCGCGGGAGGTCACCCGGCTGGCGTACCGCCACAGCGTGGCGAGGTAGTCGTCCACCTGGCGCGGGTCGTAGCCGTGCGCGACCTCGTCGAAGGCTGGCCGGTCGGCGGCGGGACCCGGATCGGTCCCGTGCTGGTGCTCCCCCATCCCTCAGCTCCTCAGGGTCGGACGGGTTCAAGGTCTACGCCGAGCAGTGTGTCAACCAGCCGGGAGACGAGTGCGGGCGCCTCCCCCCCGGCGCCCGCGACACCCGTGCCCGCACCGGAGCCGGCCAGCGCGGCACCCACCCAGGAGTCGACCGCGGCGAGGGCACCGGGGGCGTCGAGATCGTCGGCGAGCCGCTCGCGCACCGCCGCGAGCAGCGGCGTCGCGTCCGGGCCGGCGGGCAGCGCCACCGCGGCCCGCCACCGGTCGATCCGCCGCTCGCCGGCGGTGAGCAGCGGCGCCGTCCACTCCCAGTCGTCGGTGTGGCGGTGGTCGAGCAGTGCCAGGCGCAGCGCGCCGGGGTCGGCACCGACGCGGCGCAGCCGGGAGACGAACTCCAGGTTCCCGCGCGACTTCGACATCTTGTGGCCGTCGAGACTGACCATCGCCGTGTGCACGTAGCTGCGGGCGAACGGGCGGGCGGCGGCGGCGACCTCGGCGTGCGCCGCGCTGCACTCGTGGTGCGGGAACGTGAGGTCGGTGCCACCGCCCTGGATGTCGACGACGCCGCCGAGGTGGTGGCGGGCGATGGCGGAGCACTCGATGTGCCAGCCGGGCCGGCCCGGGCCGAACGGCGAGGGCCACGACGGCTCACCGGGGCGCTCGGCGCGCCACAACAGCGGGTCGAGCGGGTCCTTCTTGCCGGCGCGCCCCGGGTCGCCGCCGCGCTCCGCGCACAGCGTGAGCATCTCGGCGCGGTCCAGGTGGGAGACCTCACCGAACGCGGGCGCGGCGGCGACGGAGAAGTACACGTCGTTGTCGACCGGGTAGGCCGCGCCCCGGTCGACGAGCTCGGCGACCATGTCGACGATCATCGGGATGGCCTCGACGACGCCCACGTACGCGTCGGGCGCCAGGATCCGCAGCATCGTCATGTCCTCGCGGAACAGCGCGATCTCCCGCGCGGCGAGGTCGCGCCAGTCCAGCCCGTCGCGCTCGGCGCGCTCCAGCAGCGGGTCATCCACGTCCGTCACGTTCTGTACATACCGAACGTCGTGCCCGGCGTCGCGCAGGACCCGCTGCGCGAGGTCGTACGTCAGGTAGGTGAAGGCGTGACCGAGGTGCGTCGCGTCGTACGGGGTGATGCCGCAGACGTACAGGTGGGCGGTGGCCCCGGCGCCCACCGGGCGCACCCCCGCGACGGCCGTGTCGAACACCCGCAGCGGTCGGCCAGGGCCGGGAAGGGGACGTACCGGGGGAGATGGCCACGCCTGCATGCGTGTCAGCGTAACCGCGAACGGTTCGCTCGGCGGGCACAAGATGAGTAACCGAGGCGTAACCGACCTGCACGGATGGCGCGGGCGGCCGCCGCGTCACCGCACGGTCAGAACGGCGGCCAGGGGATCGGCGGCCAGTCCTCCGACGGCAGCGGGAAGCGGCCGGCGTCGAGCAGGCCGTCCACCCGGTCGGCCAGCGCCCGGGTCTCACGCACGGTCAGCAGCTCCTCCAGCCGCGCGCCGAGGTCGGCGGCGAGGGCGTCGCGCAGGCAGCCGAGCAACGCCGTCTCCTCGGCGTCCAGCCGGTGCCCCCGCCAGGTCCACAGCAGCGTGCGCAGCTTTCCGTCGGTGTGGAACGTGACACCGTGGTCGATGCCGTGGATGCGCCCCGACGGGGCGGGCAGCAGATGGCCGCCCTTGCGGTCGGCGTTGTTGATGACGGCGTCGAACAGCGCGATGCGGCGCAGCTGCGGCTCGTCGGAGCGGGTGAGCGCGACGAGGTCGACGGTGACGTCGGTGTCGATCCACAGCTGCACCATGCCCTCGCCGAACGGGCCGTCGCGCAGCACCGTCGGCGGCACGATGCCGAGTTCGAGGGCGGCGGACACCTCGTAGGCGGCGAGCTCCCGGGCGGCGAGGGTGCCGTCGGGGAAGTCCCACAGCGCCCGCTCGCCGCGCACCGGCTTGTACACGCAGCGCCCGGCCGCCTCCCCCGCGCTGATCTCGCAGTACAGCGTGGCGTTGCTGGCGTCGGTGAGCCGGCCGGTGATCGTCAGCTCGCCCTGGCGCAGCAGGTCGAGGGCGCCGGGGGCGTCCAGGCCGCCGCCGTCGATCGGACTGAGTGCCGGCCGCCGCTCCGGCGCGGGACCGACCGCGGGAACGCCCATCAGCCCAGTGTGTCCGCTGGGCGGCCGGGCTGTCGCCGACCGCCGGGCGTGAGGGGGGTCTCTCCGGGCTGGGCCCGCCCGTCCGGGCTCATCCGCGCGGGCCCTCGGGCGGGAGCTGACCGCCCGAGGGGCGGTGGCCGTTGCGGCGCGGGCACGCGTGGTCGTCGTCGAGGGGCTCGCCGCACAGCGGGCAGGCGGGCCGACCGGCGGCGACGACGCGCAGCGACCGGGCCGCGAACGCGCGGGCGGCCGCCGCGTCGAGCAGGACCCGCAGCGCGTCGGGCCCGCCCGGGTCGTCGCTGAAGCCGGCGAGCTCGTCGTTGTCCCCGGCGGCCCGGGCCTCGAGCACGACCCGGCCGACCCGCGGGTCCCAGCCCAGGGCGATCGTCGCCACCGGGAACTCCGCGTCGATCGGGGTTTCCAGCGGCCCGGCGTCGGCCGGGCCCGCCGGCGCCGCGGCGGCCGGCAGACCGCGGCGGACCAGCTCGTCGAGCAGTTCCGTGACCTGCTCGGCCAGCAGGGTCACCTGGGGCTTCTCGACCCCGACGGTGATCAGTCGGGACTCGTCGCGGGCCTGCAGGTAGAACGCGCGGGAGCCGGGGGCGCCCACGGTGCCGGCGATGAAACGCCGCGGCGCGTCGAAGACGTGAATCCGGCGCGGCATGGCCGGCTCAGTCCGTCCCGGCGCTGGCCGGCGGCGACCAGGCACCGGCCCCGCCGCCGACGACCTCGCCGGGATCCGCCGCCCCGGGCGTCGGTCCCGCCGGCGCCGTGGGGTCCGTCGCGGGCGCGGCGTCCGCCGGCGCGGGCTTCGCCGGGAGCAGGTCGGCGACGTCTCCGCCGACGTCGTTGAGGCGCCGGACCAGCGGGCGTCGCTCGCCGTAGTGGATGACCGTCAGTGAGCACGGATCGATGGTGATCCGGTGGTACAGGTCGAGATGCAGCCCGAGCGCGTCGGCGACGACGGTGCGGATCACGTCGCCGTGCGAGCACAGCAGCCAGGTCGCGTCGGGGCCGAGGCGGTCGTTCCACTCCCGCACGGCGTTCACCCCGCGCGCCTGGGTGTCCCGCAGCGCCTCACCCTCGGCCCCGGGGAACACCACCGCGCTGGGCTGGTTCTGCACCAACGCCCACAGCGGGTCCTTCGCGAGCACCGCGAGCTCCTGCCCGGTCCAGTCGCCGTACCGGCACTCGCCGAAGCGCTCGTCGACGGCGACGTCCGGCACCGCCGCTCCCGCCGGGCGATGCGCGGCGATGGCCGCGGCGGTCTCCCGGCAGCGGTCCAACGGACTGGACACGACCGCCGCGAGCGGGACCGCGGCGAGCCGGCGGGCGACCGCGTCCGCCTGCCCCCGGCCGCGCTCGTCGAGGCCGACCCCCGGGGTCCAACCGAGCAGGATCTTGCCCGTGACGGCGGTAAGGCCGTGGCGGACCAGCAGAACAGTGGTCAACCGTCGGTCCCTTCGTGAGGAGCGCAACGCCTGCGGGGCGCCGCCGCGCGGCGCGTGACCGCCGCGGCGCACGGACGACCCGGGACGCCCGGAGCAGGGCCACCAGGGGTACCACGCTACCCAGCGGGCAGCGGCCGGCCGCCGCCGGTGCGTCGTTACGCTTTCGGGCATGCCCGACGAGCACCCGACCGCCCCCGCCGGGGCGCCTGACCCGGTCGGTTCCGACCCCGCCGCCCAGCCGGCCGACGCACCCGACCCGACGGCGGTGTTCGCCGCGTTCTGCGAGGCCGCGCTGTGGCCGGGGCTGGGCCGCACGACCGCGGCGCGGCTGCCGGGGGCCGGCATCACCCGGCCCGAACACGTCGACGTCGGCCGGCTCGGCACCGTCGAGGGGGTGAGCGGTCCCCGCGCGCGCCGGCTGGCGGACACCTTCCGCGCCGCCGCGGGCACCTACGCCGTGGTGGAACTGCTGGCGGCGGCGAACCTGCCGGCCCGACTGGCCCGCACCGCGACCGAGCGCCTCGGGCCGGGCGTCGCCGACCTCCTGCGCGACGACCCGTGGATGCTGCTGGCCGCCACCGACGCCGAGATCGGGCAGGCCGACCGGTTCGCCCGCCACCGCGGCCGGCACCGCGACGACCCGCAGCGCGGTCCGGCGGTGCTCGCCTTCCTGCTGGGCCGGGCGGCCAGCCGCGCGGGTGACACCGCGGCCCAGGTCGACACGGTCCTCGCCGCCGCGGCGCGCGAGGGCGTCGGGAATCCGCGCGACGCGCTCGACGCCGCCCTGGACGACGGCCGGATCATCGCTGTCGGCGACCGGATCGCGCTGGAGCGCTACGCGATGGCCGAGCAGTCCGTCGCCGAGGGCATCGAACGTCTCCTGGCGACCGCCGAGCCGCTGCGCGCCGGCGCGCCGCGGGCCCGCCGGCGCCCCGACGACGCCGACGGCGGCCCCGCCGCCGAGCCGTCCACCGCCGCGGCGCCCGTCGCGGCGGCAACGGCGCTGCGCTTCGACGACGAGGACTTCGACGACGCCGACGAGGACGACGCCGACGACGCCTCGGACGACGAGGCGGGCGGCGGGCCCGGCGCGGCGGGGGTCGGCGTGCTGGCGGCGGGCGACGACCCGGTGACCGGGCTGGACGAGGTGCAGCTCGCCGCCGCGCACGCGGCGTTGGAGTCGGGCGTCAGCGTGCTCACCGGCGGCCCCGGCACCGGCAAGAGCCGGACGGTGGCGGCCGTGGTGCGCCTCGCCTGGGCGGCGGACGCCGAGGTGGCGCTGGCCGCGCCGACCGGACGGGCGGCCAAGCGGCTCGAGGAGCTGTGCGGGGCGCCGGCGAGCACACTGCACCGGCTGCTCGGCGCCCAGGGCCGCGGCGGCGGCTTCGCCCGCGGCGAGCACAACCCGCTCGACGCCGACCTGGTCGTCGTCGACGAGGCGTCCATGCTCGACGCGGAGCTTGCCGCGGCGCTGCTCGACGCCTGCGCCGACGGCACCCATCTGATGTTCGTCGGGGACCCGGCCCAGCTGCCGAGCATCGGCCCCGGTCAGGTCCTCACCGACCTGCTGGAACACGGCGCCGAGTCCGGCGAGGTGCCGGTGACCGAGCTGCGCCGGCTGTACCGGCAGGTGGACGGCGGCGCCATCGCGATGCTGGCCGCCGCGGTGCGCGGTGGCGAGCTGCCGCCGCCCCCGCCCGGTCCCGGTCACGAGGTCGTCGTCGTGGCGGCGAACAGCTCCGGGGAGGCCGCGCACCGCACGGTGCAGCTCGTCACCGACTCCATCCCCCGGGCGCTGGGCATCCCCGCCGCCGACATCCAGGTCGTCACCCCGGTGCACGCCGGCCCCGCCGCCACGACGGCGCTCAACGCGGCGCTCAAGCGGGTGCTCAATCCCGGGCCGGGGGCGAACTCCGGCTATGACGTCGGCGACCGGGTCGTGGCGACCGCGAACCACATCGACGTCGGCTTCGCCAACGGCGAGATCGGCACTGTCGTCGCCACCGCCGAGCGCGGCGCGCTGCGGGTCGGCTTCCCCGGCGGGGTCGTCGAGGTGCCCGCCGGGCTGCTGGGCGACCTGCGGCACGGCTGGGCGGTCACGGTGCACCGGGCCCAGGGCAGCGAATGGGCGGCGGTCGTCGCGGTCTTCCCGCCCGAGGCGGGCAGGATGCTCACCCGCCCACTGATCTACACGGCGCTGACCCGCGCCGCGAGCCACCTGTCGATCGTGGCGGTGAACGGGCCCGCGGTGCGCCACGCGGTGCGCAGCGCCGGCGGCCGGCGGCGACTGACCTCCCTGGCGGCCCTGCTCGCCGGCGTCGAGGCGGGCGAACTCGACGACGGCCTCGACGACGACCTGGCGGACGACGACCTCGACGGCGGTGGCGTGGACGGCGGTGGCGTGGACGGCGCCCCCGCCGCCGCGATGACTGTCACACCCGGGTGACGGACGATGGAGACCGCGCCCCGGGGCGAGGAGAGACCGACGTCACCGCCCGGGTCGATTCCCACCCCCCGGCGCGCCTCGCCCCGCCGGCGGGAGGCAAGATCATGGCCTATGAGGATGGGTAGCGTTCCCATCGTGGACGCAGACGCAGGGGGAACGCCGAACGCACCCCCGGAGGCCGGATCCGGTCCGGCGCTCCTGCCCGGCCCCCGCACGTCCGACGCGGGGCCGGCCCCCGGTGCGCGGCCGACCTCCACGGCCGCCACGCCCGGCATGGCCGTCCGGCCCGAGAACGACAGCCCACAGCCGGCATCGGCACCGCCGAACGCCGACACCACCGCCCACGAGGCCGCCACCGCCCAGGACGTCGGCGTCGGTGCGGGCCTGCTCCGGCACGTCGGGCGATGGTGGTCCGCCGCCGGCGGCTTCCTCGCGGCGCACGCGCGCGGAGGGCTGCTCCTCCTCGTGGCGGTCATCGTCGCCATCGGCGCGATCATGCGGTTCGCGACGCCGAGCCATCTGTGGCTCGACGAGTCGCTCACCGTGGCGATCGCCAACCGGCCGGTTCCGGACGTGCTGCACGCGCTGCGCCACGACGGCTCACCGCCGTTGTACTACCTGCTGCTGCACGTATGGATCGCGGTCTTCGGCGACGGTGACGTCGCGGTCCGGGCGCTGTCGGGCGCACTGTCGCTGCTGACGTTGCCGCTGGCCTGGCTCGCCGGGCGCCGGGTGGGCCGGTTCGCCACCCAGGCCGGCAACGCGGACAGCGACGCGCCGGCCTGGGTCGGCGTGGCGACGCTGCTGATGTTCACCTGTTCGCCCTACGCCATCCGCTACGGCAGCGAGACCCGCATGTACTCGCTGGTCGTGCTGCTGGTGCTGGTGTTCGGGTTCGCCGCGGTGCGCGCGCTGGAACGGTCCAGCCTCCCCCGGCTGGCGACGTTGACGCTGGCCACGGCGGCGCTGGTGTACACGCACTACTGGACGTTCCTGGTCATCTTCACCGTCGCCGCGTTCCTGCTGCTGCAGGCCCGGCGGCGGCCGTACTACCGGCGGGTCACGCTGCGGGCGTTCGCCGCGATGGCCGCCTCGGCGGTGCTGTTCGCGCCGTGGATGCCGTCGTTCCTGTTCCAGATGCTGCACACCGGCACCCCGTGGGCGCCGAAGGTGCAGGCCCAGGTGCTGCTCGACACGGTCTTCGACTGGGCCGGCCCGCAGTCGACGGGGGCGCTGCTCGGCGTGGTGCTGCTCGGCGGGGCGCTCATCGGGCTCACGGCGCGCCCGGCCGGCGGGCGGGAGCTCTCGGTCCGGGTGACGGGTCGGGTGCCGGGCCGTTACCTGGCGGCGATCTGGCTGCTGCCGCTGGTGCTGGCCTATCTCGTGAACTCCTTCGGCGGCAGCGCCTACGCCGAGCGGTACACCGGCATCGCGCTGCCCGCGTGCCTGCTGCTGGCCTCGCTCGGGATCGCCGTGCTGCCGGGCACCCGGGTGCGGGCGATCGTGCTGGCCGTCGCGGTGTTCAGCGGCCTGGTCGGTGGCTGGCAGCTCGCCCGCACCGAACGCACCCAGGCCGGTGAGATCGCCGGGCGGATCGTCGCCCTGGCCCGGCCCGGCGACGTCGTCGCCTACTGCCCCGACCAGCTCGGACCGGCGGTGCACCGGGCGCTCGTGCGGCACGGGCCGCTGACCGTCCGGGAAATCGTCTACGCGGACACGTCCGGGCCGGCCCTGGTCGACTGGGTCGACTACGCCGACCGGATGAAGCGGGCCAACGGCACGACGTTCGCCGCGGAGGTGAACGAACTGGCCGGCCCGGACCACGCGGTGCTACTGGTGCGCGCCGACGGCTACCGGTTCCTGGAGGGCGCCTGCGCGGTGCTGTCCGACCAGCTCGCGACCCTGCGGGACCGCACCGTCCAGGTGGAGCGGCGCGATCTCTACGAGGGCGCGTCGCTGGAGCGTTTCTCCACACTGCGCTGAACCACCCCGGGCGGCCCGGCCGACATCCGCGCCGGGCCGCCCGGCACCCGCGCGCCCCGGCGCCCCAGCACGCCGAGCAGCCCCGCGGCGCGGTCGGGCACGCCCCA
>NZ_JALKFX010000238.1 GCF_023243045.1 Frankia sp. AgB32 | reverse complement strand
GACGACGGTTTCCGGCTCGCAGTCGTCGGCCGTCACGGTGACCGTGACGTCGCCGGCTTCGTGTCCGGCCCGGACGAATGCACGGCCCGGTAGATACCGCTGCCGGAGTACCAGCGGCTGCTCGGCACACGGTCGTTGTGCGCGACGACCTCGACGAGGTTGTCAGCCCCGTACTCAAGGAACTCGTCCAGCGCGACCTGGAATATCGCATAGCCGGACGGGCGGCCGCCGACGAGGCGGCCGTTGAGGAAGACCTCCGAGCGCGCGTACACGCCCTCGAACTCCAGGGCGACACTGCGGTCACGCCACTCCTCGGCGGCCCGGAACGTCTTCGAACAGCGGTAGACGCCACCGGGAAAGTACCCGGTGTTGTGCCCGTTGCGGGTCTTCGGGTCCCGCGCCTCAAAGAGCATGGCGTCGTACGGGACAGTCACCAGGCCGACAGAGCCGGCGTCGTGCTCGCCACGAACACGCCAGCCCTGGTTGAACGACTGACGGATCACGGGGACTCCCTACTAGTGTCGGCCCGGCCGGCGACAGAGCCGCCTGTCTCGGTGATCAGGAGGCGGATCGGACACCTCCCGGTAGCGGCACCGAGGCCCGCGAGCGTCCGCTTCCGTCAACGAGACCGCGATCGATGAGGCGTCGTCATGTGGCGCCAAACACCTTCGGCCACGCGCTTGTTGCGGCTATTATCTCCCTGGCGGGAAAAACTACTAGTGGGCGCGTCACGGGTCAAGGCGTCACGGGTCAAGGCAGCCCGGCAGGCCGTATGACTCCGACACGCCCCACCGCCGTGGCCAACCGACCCCGCCCGGTCGCTCGAGGTCATCGCTACCGGAGGGCCCGGGAGCGCGGGCCGCCGGCGCCTACCGGAACCGTACCGGCCGGTACGTGGAGTGCGACGTCGTCGCGGCGGAGGCAGCCGGTCCGCGGTGTGTCCTGACCAGCCCGACCGCGATCGCCTTCGTCCCGTTCTCGGCCCGCTCCCCCTACGTCATGACGACCCGGCCGTCCTCACTGACCTTCATCGTCTGCGCGTCGGCCTGGACGAACCGGTACGGTTCGGCGTCGAGCGGCCGTGAGCGGAACGCCTCCACCTGCCCGTCGAGATGTTTCGCGAGTTCCGATACCTGCGACTTCGAGATGTGCGCGACCCCGAGCTGCTCGACGGGTTTGTCGACCCGCCGGGTCGAAACTCCGAGGAGGTAGGAGGTCGCGACCACCGAGATCAGCGCCTGTTCCGCGTGGCAACGCCGGGTCAACAGCCGGTCCGGGAAACACGAACCGGACCGCAGCTTCGGAATCGCCAGGTCAGGCGTCCCGGCCCGGGTGTCCCATTCCCGCATACGGTAACCATTCCGACGGTTCACTCTTTCCGGCGACACCTCGCCGTACTCCGTGTTGCAGACCCCGTCGGCCTCGGCGCTCATCAAGGCTTCCGCGAACACCTTCACCATCGAGCCCAGCAGGTCCGGACTCGCTGCATCAGTTCCTTGCCGAACCCGTCGGCATCGGTCACAGTCGGGCGCACGGCCATCGCGTTTTCCGTCACGCACCGCCACTCCCGCGAGTCGCCAGATCGTGGGGCGCGCCGGTGTCGACGGGTCCGTTTGACCGGAACGCGCGGGGAATCCCGCCCGCGAGGTTCGATGACAGACGCCGGAAATGATGCACCCTGGGCCGAGAGGAATCTCCGCGTAGGTGGCCCGCTTCCCGTCTTCCTCGAAGGCAAAACCCAAAATTGGGCGCTACTGTCCTACCCATAGCCAGCGGAGAGTACTGACCGCGACACAGATCTCGGCTCGGCGAATTTTCTCCCGCGGCGACGCAGGCCAGGAGCGAAGACAGACCAGCCACGAGAACCACGATGCGAAGGCAGGTGGTAAGCATGCGCGACGCCAGTGACGGACGTCAGTCGTGACCGGGCGCACGGCCGCCGATGCGCTGCGCGAGGCGATGATCGGCCGGGGCGGGCCGGAGGCGACGGGCTGGACGGGCTCGCTCGAGCTGCCTCCGGCACCTCGGGTGGGCGCCACCGTTGCGGTGCTGGGCGCCGGAGTGGGCGGGCTCACCGCGGCCTACGAACTCGGTCGCCTGGGCTACCGCTGCACCGTACTGGAGGCGTCGGACCGCGCCGGTGGTCGCAACCGCACGGCCAGAAACGGCGATGTGCTCCGCGAGCTGGGCCCGACCGGGGAACCGATCACCACTCACCAGTGCTCCTTCGACGAAGGCCTGTACCTCAACCTCGGTCCCGGGCGCATTCCCTATCACCACCGCCGGGTGCTCGACTACTGCCAGCAGTTCGGCGTCGGCCTCGAGCCGTACATCAAGGAGACCACCGCGAACCTCATCCATCTCGCGGACGGGCATGTCGTGCGGTGGCGCAACCGGCAGGTCGCGAACGACGTCCGCGGTCACCTCGCGGCGATGGTCGCCGAGACGCTCACGAAGCGGGACGCCGCGACCGGCGAGTTGCTGGACCTGCTGCGGGTGTTCGGGGACCTGGCCGACGACCACAGCTATGAGGGCTCCACCCGCTCCGGGTACGTCGAGGATCCCGACGTGCACGACTTTCCCCGCCCGG
Organism: Frankia sp. AgB32; assembly: GCF_023243045.1. Taxonomy (GTDB): domain Bacteria; phylum Actinomycetota; class Actinomycetes; order Frankiales; family Frankiaceae; genus Frankia. Next base: position 12,855 of record NZ_JALKFX010000238.1, on the reverse strand, counting down.
CGCCACCGATTCCCCTCGCGGATCTGGTGGAGTCCGGCTTCTGGAAGCACCGTTTCTACCAGCCGGTTGACTATCTGTGGCAGGCCACGATGTTCCAGCCGGTCGGCGGTATGGACCGCATCGTGACCGCCTTCGAGCGGGCGCTGCGCGACCAGTTCGGCGACGTCATCGAGCTGAATGCGGAGGTCACCACGATCCGGCTGCTCGACGAAGGTGGCGCGGCGGTCGAATACCGGCGCGACGGCAGACTGCGGACGCTGACCGCCGACTACTGCGTCAGCAGCATCCCGCTGCCGGTGCTGCGGGCTATACCGACGAACTTCTCCCCCGAGTTCGACGAGGCGATCAGTGCCGTCGGCTTCGCGAACACCTGCAAGGTCGGCTGGCAGGCCGAGGAACGGTTCTGGGAGGGCGACGCCGACCAGATCTACGGTGGGATCAGTTGGACGAACCATCCGATCACCCAGGTCTGGTATCCGAGCAACGACTACTTCTCGGCGACGGGCACCCTCACCGGCGCCTACAACTTCGGCGACGTGGCAGCGAAGTTCGGCGACCTGGCGCCGTCCGAGCGGCTGACACAGGCCCGGGCCGGTGCCGCGGAGCTGCACTCCCGGTTCGCCGACGAGACCACCGTCCCCACCGCCAAGGGTGTCACCATCGCCTGGCAGAAGGTGCCCCACCAGCTCGGCGGCTGGGCCGACTGGGACCCGGCGAACCCAGACCACATGCGGGCCTACAAGCAACTCCTGCAGCCCGAGGGCGACGGGCGCTTCTACCTGCTGGGCGACCAGTGCTCCCCGCTGCCCGGCTGGCAGGAGGGCGCCATGATGTCAGCCCACTACGTGATCGGCCAGATGCTGGGCGTCATCCCGTTCGCCGTGCCCGAGCCCGTCCGCGTGCCCGACTCGGTCGCCCTCACCCAGGGCTCCCGCTGACCACCCGACCGGGGGCCGTCACACCGGAGGCTGTGGCGGCGACGGTTCACCTCGGCGCCCTCGCGCCGCCTCACCGTCGCCGCCGCCATCCGAGGCCAGCCTCGCTCTTCCGCCTCTTCGGCCGCCTGACATCACCCACAGCCACTAGCCTCCGCCGACCATGCGTGGCTGAGCTAGCACCATGAGTCGTTAACACACCAGGACGTCAGCACCGCGCGCAGGACGCTGTCGATGATGCGCTCGAAGAGGTCGGTGGAGGGTGGGGTGGGGGCGGCCTCGGCGAGGAGTGCCGCGAGGCGTGGGTGGCGGGATCGTCACCGCGGCCAGGCCTCGGGCGTCCGCGAGTTCGATCGCGACTGAATGTCACCGTGGCGTCAGGCCGGTCAGGGGACGAGGACCGGCAGCCGCTCCCAGCCACGGACGGTCGAGGTGCGTGCCTGGCGGGCGTTGGCCACGTCGACGGTCCATTCGGGGAAACGGTTGAGGACCTCGTCGAGCGCGACCCGCGCCTCCAGCCGGGCGAGCGACGCGCCCAGGCAGAAGTGCGGGCCGTAGCCGAAGCTGAGGTGGCGCGGGATCCGCCGGTGGATGTCAAAGGAGTCGGCGTCGGCGAACTGGCGCTCGTCGCGGTTCGCCGAGCCGTTGAGCAGCAGGATGGCACTGCCCTCGGGGACCGCCTGCCCGTGGTGGGTCACGTCGCGGGCCACGAGGCGGGCCTGGACGGGCGAGGGCGCCTCATAGCGGAGCAGTTCCTCGATCGCCCCGGGAATCAGTGACCGGTCCCGGACGAGTTCGCGACGCTGCTCGGGGTGCTCGGCGAGGACCTTGCCGGTCCAGCCGATGAGCCGCGAGGTCGTCTCGTTGCCGGCGCCGGCCAGCAGGTTGACGTAGGTGAGCACCTCCTCCCGGCTGAGCCGGCGGGTGGTGCCGGTCTCGTCCTCGAACTCGGCGGTGAGCAGTTCCGTCATGAGGTCGTCCGACGGGTGCTCGCGGCGCCAGTCGAGGTACTCGGAGAACAGCTCGTTCACGGCGGCGAGCGCCAGGTCCGTCGGGGCCGGCCCGTCCGGGCTGTCGTCGTCCAGCCGCAGGCTCTCGTCGATCTTCTCGCGCAGCCCCTCCTGGTCGGCCTCGGGTATGCCGAGCAGGTAACCGATCGTGCGCATCGGCATCTGCGCGCCGAGGTCGCGGATGAAGTCGAAACCCCCGCTGCCGACCAGCGGGTCGAGGCTGCGGCGGCAGAACTCCCGGACCTTGCCTTCCAGCGCGTTCATCTTCCGCGGGGTGAACACCCGGATCAGCAGGCTGCGATGCACCTCGTGCACGGGCGGGTCCTCGAACAGGATGAGGCCCGGCGGGAGTTCGATATCGGCCTTGATGAGCTCCAGGACCGAACCCTTGCCGGACCGGTAGGTGGCCCAGTCGGCCAGGGCCGGATCGACGTCGGCGAAGCGGCTTAGCGCGTAGAAGTCGAACTTCTCGTTGTAGTAGAGCGGAGTTTCGTCGCGCAGGCGGCGCCAGACCGGGTACGGGTCGGCGTCGATGCCCGCGTCATACGGGTCGTAGTAGATCTCCGGACCAGTGGATACCGACATGCGAGCTCCCTCCGGCGGATGGCCGCCACGGCTGTGCACGACGTCCCGGCCGGGGCGCTGCGACGACTCCCAGAAGGTTCCCGGCGACTCGTCACCCGGCGGTGAGTTCCCCCGCCCGTCGCGGCCGCGTCCCACGAGCGGGATGGTCCCCACGACCGATGGCCCGATGGCCCGAACGGGCCGAGGCAGATGGCCAACCGCCGGTCTCCATGTTAGAAAGTGACGTCGACGTCAACAAGAAAATGTGATGTGTCCCTCCCCCGCCGCCGTGCCGCCAGGACTCTCACCGGGGCGGTCGACCGTCCGGGTAGGCGGCTCGCCGGCCGGCCCACGGCCGCCTCAGCTGTCGCGGGACAGGTTCAACACGGAACAGCTCCTGGACGCCACAAGCGAAGGAACAGCACCTATGGAGCTTCGCGGCTCTCATGGATTCCGCCGTCCACGCCCCTGGTTATCGATCGCGATATCGGTGCTGCTGGCCGCCGCGCTCGCGCTGGCGGCCTGTTCCAACGTTTCCTCGACAGGCGGCGCGGATCAGCCGGCCGGCCCGGCGCCGTCGAACGGTGCGCCGGGGGTGACCGCCAAGCAGATTCGTTTCGCAGCCTTCGGTACCCGGTCGAACAATCCCCTGGGAACCTGCGTGCTGGACTGTTTCGTGCAGGGGGTGAACGCCTACTTCGCGTACCGGAACAGCCAGGGTGGCATCTTCGGACGCACGCTAACCGTCTCCCAGGTCGAGGATGACGCGCTGCTGAAGGACCAACAGGCGGCACTGCGGGTCACGACCACCAACAGCACGTTCGGGGCGTTCAGCGCCGCCCAGCTCGCCGACGGCTGGTCGACGATCACCAAGGCCGGCATGCCCCTCTACGTCTGGCCGATCAACCCGGCCAGCATGAACGGCAACGACGCCGTCTACGGCTCCGCCGCCCCGGTCTGCCTCGGCTGCACCCGGCGGCCGTACGTCCTCGCCGCCCGCGAGGCCGGCGGGACACGCATCGCCACCCTGGGCTACGGCGCGACCGACAACTCCAAGCTGTGCGCGTCCAGCGCCGCGGCGTCCGTGCGGCTCTACGGCGCCGAGTCCGGGCAGCAGGTCGTCTACACCAACGACTCGCTGGCCTTCGGCCTGCCGAACGGCATCGGCCCGGAGGTGTCCGCCATGAAGAAGGCCGGCACCAACATGATCGTCGGCTGCCTCGACCTCAACGGCATGAAGGCCCTGGCCCAGGAGCTCCAGCGCCAGGGCATGGGCTCCGTCCCGATGCTGCATCTGAACACCTACGACCAGGACTTCGTGAGCAGGGCGGGTTCCCTGTTCGACGGCGACTACGTCGCGGTGAACTTCCGGCCGTTCGAGGCGAGCGCGGGATCCAGCCAGCTCGGCGTCTACAAGGACTGGATGGGCCGGGCCAGGGCGCCGCTCACCGAGCTGTCGATGAACGGCTGGATCAGCGCCGACCTGGCCTATCAGGGCATCAAGGCCGCCGGCGCCTCGTTCACGCGGGCCAGCGTGATCGCCGCGACGAACAAGTTGACGGCCTTCACCGGCGGCGGGCTCGTCGCGCCGATCGACTGGAGCCGCCAGCACGAGGAACCCACCCAGCAGGACCCGGCGACGCACGGCTACGCGAACGACTGCGTCTCGCTGGTCAAGGTCGTGAAGGGCCGGTTCGAGCCGGTCGGGCCCGCGGCGAAGCCGTTCTTCTGCTGGCCCGGCTCGACGACGGCCTGGTCCGAACCTCGGTCCATGGACTTCAGCTGAACCGGCAGGGGTGGCCTCGCTGATGGCGACCGATTCCTCCTCCGTCGGAGCCGACTTTCTCCGGGCCGTGCTGCAGGGCGCGCCGCCCGGTGCCGTCTACGCGCTGGTCGCGCTGGGATTCGTGCTCACCTACCAGACGTCCGGGGTGTTCAACCTGGCGTTCGGCGCGCAGGCCTACGTCTCGGCGGCGATGTACTTCAAGGCCCGGCTGATCTGGGGCTGGCCGACGGTCTGGGCCGTGCTGCTCTCGGTGGTCGTGCTCGCGCCGCTGGTCGGGCTGGCACTGGAACTACTGATCTTCAAGCACCTGCGTTCCGCGTCCGCCGTGTCGAAGCTGGTGGTGGCGATCGGACTGGCGGTCGCCCTGCCGAACCTGTTCGACATCATCACCAGCTTCAAGCCGGCCTCCGGGGTGACCCCGGTCGGCGTCGTTCCCGGCGGCGCGGACGTGTTCTACTCGGTGTTCGGGCTCTACCGGTTCAGCCGCAACGAACTCGTCGACATGGGTGTCGCGCTGGTCGCGGTGATCGGGCTGGGCGCGGTGTTCCGCTTCTCCCCCATCGGGCTGCGGATGCGCGCGGTCGTGGAGAGCGCCCGGATGACCGAGCTGAACGGCATCGCGGCCAGCCGGGTCGCCGCGTTCTCCTGGGCGCTGTCGTCGCTGTTCGCCGGGGTGGCCGGGGTGCTGATCGCGCCCCGGTTCAACACCCTGGGCTCGTCCGACTTCTTCAGCCTGATGGTGGTGGCCATCGCGGCCGCCGCGGTCGGCAGCCTGGCCAGTCTGCCGCTCGCGCTCGCCGGCGGGCTGGGGCTGGGCATCGTCATCGCCGAGCTGAACACCTTCCTGCCCCGGTGGGGGACGGACTCGGCGTGGGTGCGGACCGTGCAGGACAACCTGACACCGTCGGTCCCGTTCCTCGTCCTGTTCGCGGTGCTGGCGCTCGTCCCCGGCATCCGCCGGGCGCAGGGCGCGGGGGATCCGCTCTCCGGCGTGGAGCCCCCGCCGACGGCCCGCGCCGGGCGACCGGACCCACGGCGGGCCATGGCCATGCGGCTGCTGGGCGCCGCCGTCGTCGCCGGCGGGGGCGCCGTCGTCCTGACCCGGGGCGACCAGCTGTGGGTCTACCAGGTCACGCAGGCCGTGGTGATAGCGATCATCTTTCTCTCGGTCACCGTCATCACCGGGACGGGCGGCCAGATCTCGCTCTGCCAGGGCGCGTTCGCCGCCATCGGCGCCTGCACCGTGTATCAGCTGGCGGTGCGTTACGACATGTCGGTCCTCGTCGCGATGCTCCTCGGCGGCCTGGTCGCGGCGGCCGTGGGCGCGTTCCTGTCCCTGCCGGTGCGCCGGCTGGGCGGCATCTGGACGGCGATCGCGACGTTGGCGTTCGCGTACTTCTTCGACGCGGTGATGATCAAGCTGTCGTGGGTGGGCGGCGGGGCCGCGTCGCTCCTGCGCGGCACCGCGGTGCCGCGCCCCCGGCTGGGACCGTGGGACCTGTCCCACGAGAACACCTTTCTGGTCTTCGCGGCCGTCGTCCTGGCGGTGGTGGCGGCAGCCGTCGTCGCGTTGCGCTCCGGCACGTTCGGCCGGTCGCTGATCGCCCTGCGCGGCAGCGAGGTCGGCGCCCAGTCGATCGGCATCTCCGCCGCGCGGACGCGGCTGACCGCGTTCGCCGTCTCCGCGTTCATTGCCGGACTGGGCGGCGGGCTGCTGGCGATCTCCCAGCGGGACGTGAACTACGGAGCGAACTTCACCCCGTTCGCCGCCCTGTTCTGGACCGTCCTGGTCGTCGCGCTCGGTTCGCGCAGCGTTCCCGGCGCGCTGATCGCCGCCGCCGCCTTCGCGCTGTTCGAGCCGCTCGTGCTGGGCGGCGCCGTCGTCGGCTGGCTCACCCGCGAGCGCCATCCGCTCCCGTCGCTGTTCCCGATCGACGGCAAGTGGCTGTTCATCCTGTTCGGCCTGGCGGCGATCCAGTTCGCCCGGCATCCGGAAGGCCTCGTCGAGTACGGCCTGTCCGGCCGGAGCCGGCCGGCGCGGCCCGGCCAGCCGGCGATCGGGGGGAACCGCTCGTGAAGGACGTTCTGCGGGCCGCCGGCATCACGAAGCGCTTCGCCGGCATCCTCGCGCTGGACGACGTCTCGCTGCGGATCGGCGAGGGTGAGCGGGTCGGTCTGATCGGACCGAACGGCGCCGGCAAGACGACGTTGTTCAACTGCCTGCTCGGCGTCCTCGCCGCCGACGGCGGCACGGTGGAGGTCGCCGGCCGCGACGTCAGCCGGCTGCGCGCGCACCGGCGGGCCCGGCTCGGCCTGGGCCGCACGTTCCAGCGCATCGAGCTGTTCCCGGAAACCTCCGTGCGCGACCACCTCCTGATCGCCGAACGGGTCCGGCGGGGCACCGGCCGGCTCTGGAAGGATCTCCTCGGCCTCGGCCGCCCGACGGCCGAGGAGACCAGACGGTGCGACGAGGTCCTCGAGCTGCTCGGCCTGGTCGAACTCGCCGACGCGCCCGTCGAGCGCCTGAGCCTGGGCCAGGGCCGGCTGGTCGAGGTCGGCCGGGCGCTCATGACCAGGCCGGCGATGCTGTTGCTGGACGAGCCGTCCTCCGGTCTCGACCGGGCCGAGACGGCCGCCCTGGCCACGACGCTGCGCGAGGTCCAGCGCGAGCAGGGCTTCGCCATCCTGCTCGTCGAGCACGACGTCGAGCTGGTGACCGGCTTCACCACCCGCTCCTACGTCCTGGACTTCGGCCGGCTCATCGCCGAGGGCCCGACCGGCGAGGTCATGGCAAGCGACTCCGTGCGGGCCGCCTACCTGGGCACCTACGCACCGCCCGGGACGACCGGGCGGGACGGGGCCCAGGCGGAGACCGTGACCGCGGCGACGGCGAGCGTCGCCGGGAGGGCCGCCACGACCGGGACCGCCACCACGACCGAGGAGGAAACCCGGTGACGTCCGCCCTCGAGTTCGACGACGTCCACGCCGGCTACGGCCCGTTCCGAGCACTGTTCGGGGTGTCGCTCACCGTCGCACCGGGCGAGGCGGTGGCGCTGGTGGGGTCCAACGGCGCCGGCAAGACCACCGTCGCCCGGGTGGCCAGCGGGCTGGTGCGGCCGACCGCGGGGGCCGTGTCGGTCGGCGGGGTGGCGATGACCGGCGCGCGGCCCTACCGCTTCGCCCGGGCGGGCGTGGCCCACGCGGTCGAGGGTCGCTCGGTGTTCGCCACCCTGTCCGTCGAGGAGAACCTGACGCTGTCGTTCCGGCGGGTGCGCGGACGGGCCGGGGTGCGCGGCGGGCTGGATCAGGCCTACGAGAGCTTTCCGGCGCTGGCCCGGCGGCGTCACCAGCGGGCCGGCAACCTCTCCGGGGGCGAACAGCGGATGCTCTCGATGGCCCGGGTGATGGTCGAGGTCCCGGCGGTGCTGATCGCCGACGAGCTCTCCCTCGGCCTCGCCCCGAAGATCGTCGCAGAGCTCTACGACGACCTGAGCCGGCTGCGCGCGGCGGGCACCGCGCTGCTCGTCGTCGAGCAGCTGGTCGGTCATGCCCTGGAGCTGTGCGACCGGGTCGCCGTGCTCGACCACGGCTCGGTCTCCTGGACCGGCTCCAGTTCCGACGCCGGCGACATCCTCGCCGCCGGCGGTCTCATGGGGGCCGGCCTCGCCGGGGTCGGCCCTTCCGGCCAGGCACCCCTGGATCACGAGAAGGCAGGTCTGTAATGCGGTTAGTAGTCGTCGGCGCGTCCAGTGGGCTGGGCCGCTGTCTCGGAGTGGGCCTGACGAAACGCGGCGCCCAAACCGCCCTGCTGGCCCGCCGGCCCGCCAACCTGGCGGAGGCCGCGAAGGAGGCCGGCCCGGGCACGCTCGCCATCACCTGCGACGTCACGGACGAGGCATCCTGCACCGCCGCGATCGACGAGGCGGCAGCGGGACTGGGCGGCATCGACGCCCTGATCTATGCCACCGGCGTCGGCCCGCTGGTCAAGCTTGCCGACGCCGGCCCCGCCATCTGGCGCCATGCCTTCGACACCAACGTCACCGGCGCGGCGTTGATCACAAAGGCGGCGCTGCCCTATCTGGAGGCCTCCGCGGGCAGCGCCGCCTACCTGTCCTCGGTGAGCGCCTCGCTCACCGCGCCATGGCCCGGGCTCGGCGTGTACGCGGTGAGCAAGGCCGCCCTGGACAAGCTGGTGGAGGCGTGGCGGGTCGAGCACCCGGCGGTCGGTTTCACCCGCGTCACCGTCGGCGACTGCACCGGCGGGGACGGCGACTCCATGACCCAGTTCGCCAACGGCTGGGACCCGGAGCTGGTCGGCGCCGTCTACCCGATCTGGGAATCCCGGGGCTACCTGTCCGGGACGCTGCTCGAGGTCGACGAACTGGTCCGCGTCGTGCACGCCGCGCTCGACGGGCATCACCTCACCGGCATCCCGTCGCTGGTCGTCACCCCGCGGCCCAAGGCTGGGGCGTAGCGGCGGCGCCGGCGTCGGATCAGGCCCTCCAGGACTGCCAGACCGCCGCCGGCGCCCCCTTCCGGCTCGTGGCGGCGCCCGTCCAGGACGACGGGGTGCCGGCGGTGCCGCGGCGCGCGCCCGGCTTCAACGAGCACGGCGACGAGATCCTGGCCGATCTCGGCCTCGGCGAGGACGCCGTCATCGACCTCAAGATCCGCGGCGTCGTGGCCTGAGACCCGCGACCCCGGCCGCGTCCGCCGCCAGACGACCAAGAACATCATGCTCTGCTTGTGGAGGTCGGAGTGCTCTTCGAGTTCGATTCCGATCAGCGGCTGCTGCGGGACACGGCGCGCGACGTGCTCGCCAAGGAGTGCCCGCCGGCGCTGGTCCGCGACGTGGCCGAGAACGGGGCCGATCCCGGCCCGCTGTGGAGGACCATCGGCGAGCTCGGCTGGACCGGGCTGACCGATCCGGCCGAGATGGTGGAACTGGGGATCGTGCTGGAGGAGCTGGGCCGCGCGGTCGACCCGACACCGTTCCTCGCCACCAGCACCCAGTTCACCCCGCTCGCGCCGGACGCCGCGCTGGCGGGACGCCCCGCGGCGGCCGTGCTGGCCGGGATCACCGCGCGGCGCGACGGCGAGGGCTGGGTGCTGTCGGGGACCGCGAGCGGCGTCCTGGACGGCGACCGGGCCGCACTGCTGGCCGTGGTCACCGACGCCGGGGTGTTCGTGGTGCCCGCCTCGGCCGCGGCCGTGACGCGGACGCCGGTCTTCGACCCGGTGCTGCACGTGGCCGAGGTGTCGCTGACCGAGGTGCGGGTGAGCGGGTCCGACCGGGGGGTCGCCGACCCGGGCCCGGCCCGCGAGATCGCGCTGACCGGCCTCGCCCTGACCATGGTCGGAGCCTGCCAGCGCATCTTCGACCTGGCGCTGGACCACGCGCGCACCCGCCGGCAGTTCGGCGTCCCGATCGGGTCGTTCCAGGCCGTCCGGCACAAGGCCGCGGACATGCACGTGGCCCTGGTCCGCGCGCGGGCCCTGGCCTACTTCGCGGCCCTGACGATCGCCGAGAACGACCCGCGCCGCCGGCTGGCCGCGGCGATGGCGAAGGCCGCGGCCGGCGAATGCCAGTCGTTGGTGTTCCGCCACGGCTTCCAGCTGTTCGGCGCCATGGGTTTCACCTGGGAGAACGACGTCCAGTTCGCGCTGAAGCGGGCGAAGGCCGGCGCGCTGATGCTCGGCACCGCCGCCGAGCACCGGTCGATGATTGCCGAGGAGTTCCATGCAGCTCACCTTTGATGCCGACGTCGAGGCCTTCCGGGCCGAGTTCGTCGACTTTCTCGACAAGAACCTGCCGCGCGAGAGCGAGGCGACGCAACGCTCCCGTTCCAGCGCCGATATTCCCCCGTGGGCCCGGCACTGGCAGCGGGTCCAGTTCGACGCCGGCTGGCTGCTCCCGGGCAACCCCCCGGAGTACGGCGGGCGCAACGCGACGCTCCTCGAGCAGTACGTCCATCAGATGGAACTGTCCCGGCGCCGGCTCTCGGCCAGCTTCAACCCGCAGGGCCTGGGCATCATCGCCGCCTCGCTGCTGTCGTTCGGCACCGCGGCGCAGAAGCGGGACTGGGCCGTGCCGATCCTGCGCGCCGAGATCACCGCCGCGCTGGGCATGAGCGAACCCGGTGCGGGCTCGGACCTGGCGTCGTTGCGTACCCGGGCGCAGCGCGACGGCGAGGACTTCGTGGTGAACGGCCAGAAGATCTGGACCTCCGGCGCCCACGACGCCGACGTCATCCTGACCTTCGTCCGCACCGATCCGGACGCGCCGAAGCACCGCGGGATCAGCGTGCTGCTCATCCCGACCGACACCCCGGGGGTGACCCGCCGCCCGTTCGGCACCCTGCTCAGCCCGAACGACCTCGACTTCAACGAGGTCTTCCTGGACGACGTCCGGGTACCGGCGGCCAACCTCGTCGGCGACCTGAACCAGGGCTGGGCGGTCGCGAACGGATCGCTCGGCCACGAGCGGACCCTGCTGTGGATGAGCTTCGCGGAGCGGCTGGAGGACCTCACCGACGACGTCCAGCCGACGAGCGCGCTCGAACGCGACCGGTTCGCGACGCTCGCGATGGACGCCCAGGCGCTGCGGCTGCTCGGCTCGGAGGCGCTGGCGCGCGCCGCGCGCGGCGAGGCGGACACACCGTCCCTGTCCGCGTTGAAGCTACTCGGTTCCGAAAGCGTGCAGACGGCCACCGAGTGGGCGCTGGAGGCCGCCGGCGCCGACGCGCTCGCCCATCCGGCGCGCACCGCGCCCGAGTCCCCGTTCCACCACGACTCCTACGGCGCGGGCTGGTTCTCCCGCTACGCGCACAGCTTCGCCGGGACGATCGCCGGCGGGACGTCGGAGATCCAGCGCGACATCATCGCCGGCCGCGTCCTCGGCCTGCCCCGCGGCTGAGGGAGAACGAGATGTATCTCCGTAACGAGGTCGTGGACCGGATCCCGACGATCGCCCCGGACCGGCCCGCGGCGGCCAACGGGCACCACAGGCCGTCGCTGGTCGAGCTCGGCGAGATGACGGAAAGATCAGGCAGCGGTCCTGATCACGTTACGCGGCGGTCCTGCCCTCGGGTGTTCGACCGTCACGACCCTGCGCACCGGGAACGATGATGACCAGTACCGAAGCGGGCGTCTGCCCGATCGACCCGACCCGTGACGACCGCAAGTCCGCGGCCCTGGCCGAGAGGCGGGTGGCCGCACCGGGCGCGCGGGTCGTGGGCGAGTTCGGCTTCGCCCGGGCGATCCTGCGCAGCAGGACGATGCTCCAGGCCGGCGTGCACGCCGATCAGGCGGACCCGGGCGGCGACCAGTTCGGCTCGGTGTTCTTCCTCGACGGCGACGAGCATCGGCGCCGCCGGACGGCGATCGCCCGGTTCTTCACCCCCAGGGCCGTCAGCACCCGCTACCAGGTGGTGATGGAACGGACCTCCGACGAGCTGCTCGCCGAGTTCCAGGCGCGGGGCACCGCGCAGCTCGACGACCTGAGCTACCAGCTCGCGGTCGCGGTGGCGGCGGAGGTCATCGGTCTGACGAACAGCACCAGGGCCGGACTGGCCAAGCGCATCCAGCGGACGCTGCTCGGCACCCGCCTGGCCGGGATGCGGCCCGCCATCCGGTTCGGCGCGCAACTGCTGACCGTGGCACACGCGCTGCACTTCTTCGTCCGGGACGTCCGTCCCGCGATCAAGGCCCGCCGTCAGGAGCCCCGCGAGGACGTCATCTCGCACATGCTCGAGGAGGGTCATCCGGCCAAGGCGATCCTCGCCGAGTCCATGACCTACGCGGTCGCCGGGATGGTCACCACCCGGGAGTTCATCGTGATGGCCGCCTGGCACCTGCTGGGCGACGACACGCTGCGCGCCCGTTTCTCCGCCGCCGACGAGGCCGGGCAGACCACGATCCTGGAGGAGATCCTCCGCCTCGAGCCGGTCGCCGCCATGCTGCACCGGCGGTCCACCGAGAACGCCGATCTCGGCTCGGGCACCGTGGCCGTGAACGAGCTGCTCGCGGTCGACATCCGCGCCGCCAACGTCGACCCGGCCACGGTCGGTGCCTGCCCGCTGGCCCTCGACCCGGACCGGGCCAGCCGGGTGCGCGGTCTCGGCGCCTATCTGAGCTTCGGGGACGGCAGTCATCACTGCCCCGGCTCACAGGTCGCGATCGGTGAGAGCCGGGTGTTCCTCGACCGCCTGCTGCGCCTGCCCGATCTGCGCCTCGTTCGGGCACCGGACATGACCTGGTGCGAGGGGCTGATGAGCTACGAGCTGCGGCGGGCCACGATCTCCTGCACGCCGAGCTGAGCGCGCCGGCGAGAGTCCATCCGGGACGTTCGCGACGGTCAGTGGGTGGGGCGGGTGGCGCCGGCGATCTCGTGGGCTGGTCTGCCAGTGGCGGGCCTGGGAGAGTTCGACGGTGCGGGCGAGCGCGCTCATGGTGTCGACGATGGACGACTTGGACAGCACGGCTGGCAATGGCTGCCGAGGCGCGTACCTGGGGGCGCGGGGGAATATCGGTGGTATCGAGGGCGACCGGGTCGGCGCGT
>NZ_JALKFX010000237.1 GCF_023243045.1 Frankia sp. AgB32 | reverse complement strand
TGACGGACGTGCCTGGGCTGGCACTCGCGGTGATGGTCGCCGACTGCGCCCCGGTGCTGTTCGAGGCGGCGGGCGCCCGGGGGGGGCGCCCCCCCCCCCCGGGGGGCCCGCCCCCCCCCGCCCGGGTTTCCCCGCGTCGACGGTCTGCCCAACCAAGTTGTTGATGATGTCGGCCTTGGTGCGGCCGGTGACCACGAGACTGTTCTCGCCGGCGAACGCGCGGAGCTGCGGCACGGTCATCCCGCCGAGCATCGCTGTCGCCTCGTCGCGGGAACCGGCACTGTTCAGCCGGGCCAGCATGTCGCCACCCGCGGGCTCGGTGCCCTTGCTCCCGCTGGGCGTCTTCGCGCGGCCGGCGAGCTTCCCCAACGGGACCTTCCCGGGCTTCGCGCTCCCGTAGTCCTTGTGCACACCGCAGTATGCGGAGCCGGGCTTGGCGTGGTTCTTGCAGCGGGCGCCCTTGACGGTCGTGGCGGCGCAGGTAGGGCGGTGAGCTGCCACGATCAGGCTCCAAGAGGGTCAGCGGCCGAGCCGCCAGCGCTTCGACAGCTTCGTCTTGCGGTGGGCTTTCGTCTTGCCGAGCCCCGGGAGCCGGACGTCTCCGACGCGGAGCTTCGCGAGTTCAGGCGGGAGCTTCACCGGCTCAGGCCCGGGGACCTCGCGTGCCTTCGGGATCACCTTGGGTGCGGTCCACTGCCCACCTGGCTTCGCCCGCGCCGCACGGGCCGCCTGGCTCATGGGCAGCTTCAACGCGACCGTGTCCGCCTCCCGCACCCGCGGGCGCGGCTCCGGCCGGCGCACAGCCTCACGGACCTGGGCGCGGCGCATGACCATCGTCGGCGCGGCGTCACGCAACTGCCGGCTGAGGTCCTGCCGGGACAGCCGCACCGTCGCAGCATCCCCACCACCGTCGACACGGGGGCGGGCGGTGAGGCTCGACGGGTCGTGGCCGGCCAGTCGGCGCGTACCAACCCCCGGATGCGAGCCGCGGCCCTTGTGCGAGTTCAGACCGCCCTTCCGCCGGCCCAGGTACACCAGGAAGCCCTCGGGGTTGCGGATCGCCGGGTCGGCCATGATCTTCGCGCGTAGCGGGTCGGCGCGTTCCGCGCGGGCACGTCCGGCGAGTTGGGCGATGCTTGCCCCGGAGGTGCCGCGGCGGGGGCCGAACGCGCCGGAGCCGTGGACGGTGCGCTTGTCCGTGGCCACGGGTGGGCTCCTCGGTCAGGCGGCGGGCTGGAGGGGCTGGCGGAGCGTCCCGTACCAGAGAGGCTCGGTCGACTTGATCAAATAGCGGACGGCGTCACAGTTGTGGACCAGCACACCGTTCGCGAAGAACTCAGGTGACCCGTCCACCGTCAGGTTCCACACGGGCTGACGCGTTCCGAGAGCGGAGACGTCCACGACATGAACGGGAGCAGGTCTTCCCTGCCTGATACTTGTTTGTCTCGAAGCTGGTCCCGCAGACGACGCACTCACGCCTGATGTTGTCCACGCCGGACGCGCGGCGCGCCGCCGACTTGCAAGCGTTGGAGCAAAACTTGTCGTGACCCGTGTCTCGCGACCAGTACGAGCTACCGCACTGCTCGCAGGCCCGTTCGGTTGCCTCACGGCCTTCCCAGACGTGCCGGCCGTTCTCTCGATGCCACTCAAGGCCCTCTGGCGAGCCGTGCCATTCGACAGAGAGGGGGCGGATACGCTCCAGGTGAGCGAGGGACTCGGGTGTCCGCTTCTGCGCAGAGATCTCGGGACCATGGTGCGCCCGATGCTCCTCGACCGTGAGACATTCGAGGTTCTCGGGATCGTTGTTGAGCGGGTCCCCGTCCCGATGGTGGATGTGGCAGCCGTCCGGGATCGGGCCGTTCGCAGCACGCCAGATGTCTTCGTGAAGGCGAGTCGCCTTGCCCTTTTGCCTATCGCCGATTCCCGCAACGAAGTAGTTGCGGTCAGATAGGCTGGGAGCGTCAGGGTACCGGCGGTATTTGATGCCGCTGTACACGACGACGTCAACGCGCTTGGACACATTACGATGCTATCCGAACGGGTGAGCGAATCGAGTCGTGTCCAGCCCTTATTTTCAACAAATACCGGATGGTTTCCCGTTCCGGTTAGTGACCGCCCATTGGATAGATCGACGCGCAGTACATCCGCGGAGGCGTCGGTCATTCCCGCATCCGTCACGGGCCGCCAGCCGTCGCGGGTCAGCACCCGCGTCCCGGGCGCGACGTACTCGATCGGGACATCACCCAGCTCGGTCGTGACCAGCGTGCCCGCCGCCAGGCAGGAGTGATCATCAGCCTTGATGGGCTGGTCAATGCCCTTGTCGGCAGCGTCGCTGTCCCACGCGTATCCCGGTACCTCGGAGATGAAGCCCCGGACCGAGCGATGCACCCTGATCCGGTCGTTGCCGAAGAGCGACGACACCATGCGGATGCCGTCCACGACCGAGTTGTCCGCGTTCATCACGCCGCTGACGCCGTCGCGGTAGAGCTGGGTTACGAACGACGCGGCTGAAGGGTCGACGCAGATGTACTCCGGGCGGACACCGCGCAGCCCGGTTCCAGGGATCGGGACGCCCGCGTGGAACTCCTGGAGGGCTGTCGAGTACTCGGCGTCGGTCTTCTGCCGGTGGGCCAGCTTCGACTCGTACCGGTACTCCGCCACGAGGTGAAGGCGCCGGTCGACGCCGATACCACCGACGATGCCGACGAACGGCGCGACGGTCCCGTAGTCGACGCCCGTGCCCACCCAGCGGGTGATCGTCGGGATGGTGTCCTCAACGAACCGGTCTTCGTCCCACATGTCGTAGCAGGCGCCCTCGGCGAGGCACCACTCCCCGAGGATGAACCGGCGATACCAGAGGCCAACGTACTCGGCCTTGAGGGCGTTCTTGTAGTCCTCTTCCAGGACAGGGTTGTCGTCCAGAACGAAATGCCATGTTGCAAGGTCAAGTTCCCCCTGGCGTAGGAGGAACTTCTTGCGGATGTAGTGCTGGGGCCCGTCGGGGTTCGTGGTGCCGAACAGCTTGGCGCCCGGGACCGAGAGGCGGGCGAGCGCCTGCGTGAAGAAGTCCTCGCCGAGTAGTGTGAGCTCGTCGGCATACATCCCTGCGATGGTGGCGCCGCGCAATTTGCCTTCGCTGCGCACATCATTGCCGGTGATGATCTCTATGCGGCGGCCCAGGATCTTCGCGGTCGGAGCGCCGCGGGTGTAGACGACGTGCCGAGCAGCCTCGCCGAAAATCGCCGGGTCCATGAGCGGCTCGAACACGTTACGGAAAACCGTGTCAAGGGTCTTACCGACAATGACGAGCAACCCTGACGGGGGAGGGTCCGCGATGAATATGAGCCAGCGGAGCAAGCTCGAAATCGTCTTCCCGCTTCGGACGCTCCCCTGCCAGATATTCAGCCGCCGGTTCGCCTCCGAGATGGACCGGATCTGCTTTGGTGAGAGAGGGAGCGCGCCGAGGTCCACCGCGCTCCCCCGCCACCCCGGCTACTCCGACCCGCGGGCAGCACCCGGCGCGCGGTTCTTCATGTACCAGTTGCTCTGATGGGCCTTGATGCAGATCCGGCACGAACGGCGGCCGTCGCGGTCGGATTACTCCGCTGGTGGGAGCTGCCCCGCGGCCACATCCAACGCCCGCGCGAGATCACCCAACATCGACCGGGCCGCTGTCGAGCCGTCGCCCTGGTCGAGCTGCTCCAGCTTCGCGGCGTTGCCGAGATACCCGGTGACCGCCGAGGACAGGTTCCGCTCGTCCTGCGCCGGCGGATGCTTGTCCTTCACAACGAACGAGCCCTCGGCGCCGACGACCCGATACTCGTAGACCTCGGCTTCGAGCCGGTCCAGGACGCTCTCCGCCCGCCCGTACAGCCGGTCGACGAGGGCCACGCGGCGCGCGGCGTTGTCGACCTTCGCGGCCTCGACGGCCTGGGCGGTCTGAGCCCGGTCGAACGACAACCCCTCTTCCTGGGCGATCTTCGTGATCGTCGACCAGGCACAGCCGATCTCCCGCGCGATGGCATTGCGCGACAGGCCCTGCTCATGTAGAACGTGCACGCGCTCGCGCACGACGGCCGTCACGACTAGTCGCGGCCGGCCGGGCTCCGGCTTCTTCGACTGTCCACCGCGAGGCACCGTGACCTCGCTCGCGGGTGTGAAGGGGGCGCCGCGTCAGGCACCTGGCCTGGGCGGGAGAAGGACGCTGAAGGGTGGTGCTCTGCTACCCGCCGGAACGGCTCGTGTCGTCCGCGGGGCGGGCGGGGATCGGGTCGCCCGGCTTCCAGGGCTTGCCATCCGGGCCGTAAACGGTGCCGTCGCCGGGGCCGCCGACAAACCGGTCGGCCCTGTCGTCGCCGGGGCGGGGTGAGGTCTCTGACATGGGCCGATTCTACTCGCGGGGGGTGACGAGGCGGGCTGTCGCGTGGCGGATGGGCCGGCCGTCGGTGTCGGCGCGGTCATCGTCGGAGGTGAACTCGATGTGGCTGTTCCGGGGGAACAGAACCTCGTTCTGTCCGGGGAACTGGGTGCCGATCGCTTCGATGGGAAGAACTTTCGATCCAGCGGGAATTTCGATTTCGACCATCATCCGGGTGGCTGTTGCCGGTCCGAAGCGGGTGAACTCCTCGGCGACGTTGATGTCGGTGGAGGTGGATCGGTAGCCGGCGTCTTCATGCTGGAACCCGGTGGCGTCGGGGGGTAGGAAGCGGTCGACGTGGCGGAGGCCGCGGTGCACAACGATCGGCCGGGTCGTTGGCGGGACGGCGTCGAATGCTGCGTCGAGGTCGTGCACGACGCGGGCGATGTCCGGGTTGTCAGCCAGGGTGCGAGCGCGGAGCGTCGGGTTGATCGGTGAGCGGGGGCCGCTGTACGCCCATACGGCCCGTCGTGATGCTTCGGGGATGCTGTCGGCGTCGGCGAGGCCGGCCAAGTAGCGGTCGGCGTCCTTGCCGCGCAGCGTTCCCGAGGGGAGCGGCTGTCGACCGGCAGGGTGGGTGCGGTTGTGTCGGGCGAGGTCGGCGAGTTTCTTCCGTGTCTTCTCGTGGACCGTGCAGATCGGTAGGCCGGGGGCTGCCGGGTTTTTGCAGCGTGTTCCGCGGAGGGTCAGGGCACCACAGGGCCGTAGAACGCGCATGGATGGCGCTCCAGGGAGTTAGTGGGCTTTGCTGGCCGGCTTCGTGACGGTCACGTCGCCCGGGCGGGTGATGAACCGGCCCGGCCGGACCTGCGACGACTTCTTGTCCTTGGTCTTCCCTGCGAGCTTGGAGAGCTTCACGACGCTCCCCGGGGGATGAGTTCGGCGTGGATGACCCGGCGGCCGTCGACTCGCTGCCCCGGACGAACGCGCCGATCCGCGCCTGCTGGGTGCTGGCACCGCCGGAGCCGAACTTTCCGTCGGACCGGCGGGGGTGCTTCGCCTCATCCCACCGGCCGCCGTGGGCATGGGACAGTCCCGCGAGGGTGGCCACAGGGCCTCCCCGCGGCAGCTGTTAGTGGATGGTGCCCGCAGGTGATGCGGGTGCGGGCGGTGCCGTCGGAAGGTCGCCGGTGAGGGTCATGCCCTGTAGGGCCAGCCAGCGGGAGACGGCGAGGTCGTCGTCGAGGTTCAGCCGTCGGGTGATACCCGGGACGGCGATGACGACGTCAACGCCTTCAGCGGCTTCGTCGGCGGCGAGGGTGAGAATGATGTTCGGCCAGCCGAGGGGGCCATTGTTCCAGACGAGACGCTGATTCTCCCGGCCGTAGATGGTGCCGGTTGCGGTCCACATACGTTCACAATACAGCCCACAGGCCGATAATGAAATTGTCGAGGTGGGGATCATCGCGGGTTACCGACTGGCTGGAGACGAAACTTTCGGAGCCCATGCTGGCGATTTCCCAATGCTGACCGGGTCCGCCGTTGCCGTAGACCTTGCCGGCGTACGGGTCGGTGAACTTGTCAGGGCGGCTGACCTCGTCAGCCCGGTATCCGCTGCCGGGGGTGATGTCGTCGAGGCGGCGGAGGGAGCCGGATTTGCTGGTCCAGCGGCGTTGTCCGCGGGTGACGGTGGTGTTCCGCTGGGCGTGGTAGGCCCATTGCGCGGCACGCAGACCGGGGACTGACGTTTCCATGAGGTGGGTGAGTTCATGGGTGGCGGTGGTGGTGTCGCCCTGGAGGACAGTGATACGGCGGAGGTCTCCGCCCTCGAATTTCCCTCGACTGTTGGACGGCAAACCGCGTTCTTCTTGTTCGTGGACGAGGACGACGTCGAGGGGGCGACCATCGGCGGCCCGGGTCAGCCAGGCGCTAGGGAAATTTCCTACGGCCTTGTCGATGGTGTTTTCGCCGTCGACGCTCACCTGCGGACCGTAGTCGATGGTGCCGCCCATCGGTCTGATTTCGGCGAGGATTTCGCGTTGCGCCCGGCCGCGGTATATCTGTGTGCGGCGTTGTTTGGCCTGGTGTTCGCGGAGCGCGATCAAAGCTACGTCTAGGGCATCTTGGTCGCCGGCGGCATCGGCCGCGTCGAGAGCTGCCTGAAGCGTTTTGGCGCGCTTCGGGTCGAAGTCCGGGTTGCCGGCGAGTTCAGCGGCGCGGGCGTCAATGCGCCGGTTGAGGACGGCACCGGCCTGCCGGATCGCGTCGACTTTCGCGATGGTGGTGGGTCCGGGGATCCCGTCGGAGTCGGCGTCGAAGGTTTCGGCGTCGAGGTGGGCGACGAGGCCGTCGGCAGATGTGCGCAGGTGGGCGACGGCGCTGGCGCGGATGTTCGGATTGTTGCGGTAGGTGTTGAGGATGTCGTCGCGACGGTGGCTTGTGACCGCGTCCAAGGGGGGTGCGTTCGGGTTGGTGGAGACGGGGCGGGCGCGGATCGCATCCCAGTCGCCGTGTTCGAGGAGGTCGGCGAGTTGGCGACGCATCCAGTAGGCGGACATCAGCGCGAGTTCTTCATCGTCAGTTTGTTTGCGCTGCCCGATCTTCGCGGGGTCACCGACGGCGGTTTGGGCGTGGGCGATGGCGGTTCGGGCGTCCGCCTTCGATGGCACTGCCGCTGCCCTTGGCCTGGCGGGTTTCGGGGTGGGTGTGGGTGCCGGGGGGATCTCGCCAGGCGTTCCGCCTTTGCCGCCGCGGAGGACATCGACGGGCCGGTCCGCGGGGGCGAGGATCCGGACGCCGTTGCCGACGTGGATCCGGACGGTGCCTGCCTTGCTGCCGGGCTCGACCTTCTCGACCTGGAAGCCCTGGAGCACGTCGCCGGGTTGGATGGCGTCGGCGCGGACCGTGTGTGGTGTGCCGGGGCGGGAGCTCTCGGGGCGGACTCCGGGGCGGCTGGTGAGCCGGCCGCGTTCGTCGCGGAAGCGCAGCGCGGCGAGCGTCGGTTTCTCGCCGCCGCCCTTCTTGCCGAGGTCACCGAGCTTCTTCCGGGCGCGCTCGTGAACGGCGCACAGGGTGCTACCGGGCTTGGGCCGGTTCTTGCAGCGGGTGCCTTTGAGGGTGATTGCCGCACAGTGGGGGCCGTGTGCGGACACAGGTCACCTCGGTCTGGGTGGGGCTGCCATCAGCCGGGCGAGCCGGTCAAGCTCCGCGCGGCGCTGTTCGACTTCGGTGGCGAGGTCGCGGTGTTCGCGGGCGAGTAGGTGGTCGAGGGTGTGCGTCCGGATGCGGCTGTTGTGTGCGCGGGTGCGGGCGTGGGCGCCGGCACGGTGGGCCTGGCGGGCCGTTTTGCGGGCGCGGGCGGCGGCGTGGGCGGCCTGTTCGCGTTGGTGGCGCTGGTCTGCGGCCCGGTCGGTCGGGCCGCTCATGCTGCCTGGGCGCGGGGGATGCGGTCGGCCAGGACGTGCAGGTCCTCCCAGCGCCAGAGGAGCGCCCGCTGGCCGGTGGTGAGCTGGGCGGCCGGGTGGATGCCGCGGCGGGCGAGGAGCGTCCTCGTCGTCGAGTGTTTCGACGCCTTCGGCTGGCGGTGGCCAAGCCAGTGGGCGATGTCCGACAACGTCAGAAAGCCCGGTGGCCGCATGGGACCTCCGGGCTGTTTTGGGCAGACCTGTGGAGCTGCTTCATGGTAGCGCATCCGAGCATCCGCAGGTCAAATGGGTGCCCGGATGCAGCGCATGGTTGGCCCCCGCGCAACGTGTTGCCGCCGTGGTCCTACGATGGCCGAACGTCATCATCCGGGGGGATCGCTATGCGTCGCAGTCTGTTCGTCGTTCCCATGCTCGCCGCCACCGTCCTATGCGGCTGTGCGAGCACATCAAGTGGCAGCTCGGGATCGGCTGGTAGCTCGGCCTCGCCCACAGCCGGCCCGTCGGCCGCGGTGAAACTTGCCAACCTCGACGGGATCGGCCACCCGTCCGCGGCGCAGATCGCCGAATACCAGCAGGCCCTCACCACCTTGACCAACGGTTGCGGTGGGACTGACGACGAGAACGCAGCCCTGGTGTATGCGACCCGGGAACTGGAAGCGAAGGACGGCGTTCACGACTCCGAGTTGACGATCGCGCAGGCGGTTGCCCAGAGCGCGGCCACGGGTGCGGTGAAGGGCTGCAAGGGCTTGTTCGCCGCGTACGCGACGTTGCGCGACCCGAACTGAGCCGTCGACCGTACAGATCATCGGGGGAGTTTCTGTTGCGCCGCAGCCTGTTCGCCATGCCCATCATCACTGCCGCCGTCGCGCTGGCGGCCTGCCAGCCGGCGCCGGTCATCCAGCCGACGCCCACACCCACCGCCTCCACCACCCCGCAGACCCAGCCCGCTGGGCCGGCCCCGACCAGCGCCGCCCCCAAGCCGGTGCAGCCGCGCGCGGTCGGACCCACACCCACGCAGGTGCCGACGCCCACCCCGCCGACGTCCACACGGCCGGTGTCCGCTCCGCCGTCCGCACCCGCGCCTACGCCCACCGCAACGCCGGCAGCTGTGGCCGCGGCCAGCGCGACGGCCACCGTTGCGCCGCCGCCGCCGCCGCCGCGGCCGTCGTCCACGTTCACCGGCTATCCCTGCTCCCCCGGAGAGTCCCACCGGTCCGGGGACACGACCTACACCTGCCGGTCCAACGGGGAGGGGTGGATCGACAGCGCCCACCCGTACGGGACCCCTGGCCCGACACCCACCCCGGGCAACGAGCGGTAGGACGGTCGCGCAGCGGTGAGCGGCGGTGCAGGTCCGGGTCGTCGAGCAGGCCGTGGAGCCGTACCGCCGCGTCGGCGATGAGCAGCCGTGCGCGGTCCAGGGGGACATCGCCGCGACGCATGGCCAGCACCTGTTCGCGGGCCTCCGGCTCCATGGGCAGGGCGAGACGGCCAGTGGTCAGGAGCTCGATGCCCTGGAGGCCAAGACGGAAGGCATGTGATCCATATTTGACGTCCCATCCATGCCGGGCGACCAGTTCCGGGCGGTTGGGCACACGGTTCTGTTTGCCCTTACCGTCCATCCGCTCGAGCTGGGAATGCAGGTAGCCGAGGAACCGGCGGCCGGCCTGCTGGGAGACGACGGCGGGGGCGAGCGCGCGCAACCGGTCGCCCTCCTCGGTCCGGACTACGAGGGCGTCATCCGGTGTGTAGAACAGGGCGATGATCGTCGGGTTGCCGCTGGTCGCGAGGGCCAGGAACCGACGCACGGTAAAGATCGTCAGGTCGATGTCGCCCGGCCCCGAGCGGGCTCCCTCGGGCTGTGTGCGCCACACGTGGGTGCCGCTACGGGGTGGCTCGACCACACCGAACAGATGCTCCGGCGGCGGGATGTAGACGCCGAGCTGGTCGATGTCGTCCTGACCCACCAGGTTCGTGCCGTGGACGGTGCTGCCGACCACCGAGCGGAGGATCTCCCCGGCGCGGGCCGCGTCGCTCGGGCCGTAGTCGACGTTCGGGCGCAGGTCAGTCTCGGTCATCGGCCCTCCTCGGGCGGTTGGTCTGGCGGGTGAGCCGGCGCAGGAAACGGGCGGTCGACGGCGAGGAGCCGCTTGCCGGTGTACCCACCCCGGGGATCCCGGGTGTTGGACGAGCGGCCCGACCTGTTCGTCACGACGCTTCGCTCTGCGGGCATTCCGAGTTGGAGCAGACCAGCTCCCGGCGCGCGCCTTCAGGGGCGCGGGTCGTCACGACGCCGCAGGTTGTCACGACGTGGCGGGGCATCTCGCAGAGGCCGCAGTACCCCCACTGCTGAACGTTCTCCCAGTCCCGCTCCGACCATTCGTTCGTCGGCCGGTAGCCGGCCGGGCGGTCGAGCAGTAGGACGCAGGTCGCCCCCTCTGGGTGCTGGGGGTGCCGGGCCTCGGTGCAGTCGTGGCAGCACAGCTCGGAGGGAGGTTCGCAGTGCTGGTTGTGCAGGTCGCAGCAAGCCGCGCGGGTCCGGATCCGGTCCCCGGTCGTGTTCAGCCTGCCGTGGAAGCCGGGGCTGGCGGCCGGATCCCCGTACCAGTCCTCCTCTGCGACCGCCCGCACGAGCGGGTTGTCGCTGTCGAGACCGGGGAACGGGGGCATCCCGGGGCCGGCTGCGGGCTGTTCGGCCGGCGGCGGCGTCCGGTCGGCGCTCATGCCGCTGACGCTCCCTCGGGGTCGACGCCAAGCATCCGGGCGACGTCCGTCAGCGTCGGGCAGGGATAGGTAACACGCCGGCTACCCCAGTCCTGACCCTCTCGCCACTGTTCGGGAGTGCGGCACACCGCGCAGACCTCTCGGCGCTGGAACACGGCCAGGGCCATGTCTACCTGGGCAGTGTGCGCGTCGACGATTCGCCGGGCGTTTCTGGTGAGGGTGTGGACCGCCGCCGGATCCCAGGTGTCGATGTGCTCGGTGTACGCAGACGTAAAGTTCCTGATCATGCCCGAGTCGGCCACGTCTTCTTCTTCGGCCGCCCGTGCGAGTGCTTCGAGGTGGTCGATGCGGGCCAGGACCCGGGTGCTCAGGTCTTCGCTCATGACTGTGGCCCCGGGCTGGTAGGCAGCTCGTCCTCGGTCCACTCGCCGAGGTTGGCATCTTCGTGGGTGTCGGCCGGCTGGTGGCCGAGGAGGAGATGGCACTCGGCGTCGCACGCCTCGTCGTCTGGCCAGAACACCGCGGTGGCGCCGCAGGGGCCAAGGGCCCCGCGGGTTTCAGTGATGGCGGCGCGGAGCTTGTCGAGCTCGTCGGAGAGTTCGATCGGCCGCGAGGGTAGCCATCCCCCGAACCGGGTTTCGCTCTCCTGAGCCTCGACTCCAGCGAGGGTGTCGGCAGTAGCAATGAGCCGGTGGAGCTGCTGCTCGGCGGCCAGGAGCCGGCCGTACTCGCCGTAGGCGGGGCCGACACGGTGATTGCCCTCGTTGTCGTAGTGACCCGTGGAGCCGTCGCGGCAGCGGTCGCACCACCTCATCGTGATACCTCCTTGTCGCGGACGACCGCGCTGGGATCGTTCACCACACCCTCCGGCCGGTACACGTCCGCCGTCAGGTGCGAGAACACTCGGAGCACCTTCTCGGCGCCGCTGTCCACGGCGCCGAACACCTTGCACCCGGCGGGCACCACGGCGTTGAACGCGCGGAGCACGTCCGAGAACTCGGGCCCGTCGGGCAGCTGGACGACGATGACCCGGCTCGCCCGGGTCTCCTGAGCGGCGTCGGGGTCAGCCGGCATCGGGCATCGTCTTCCCGCCGCCGCTCGGTGCGGAGGCTAGGCGGGGGTTATTCGCGTTCACCGGCTGCTCCCCATCGCCGCGTCGAATGTGCCGCCGAGCGCGTGCCGCAGATTCCCGCCCTCCGGCAGGGCAGCCGCGGCCCGGCAGCCGACGATCCGCGCCGCCCAATGCCCGGCCAGCGACACATCATCCTGGTGGTTGCCGAACCGGTTGCCGATCTCCCCGAAGATGATCGCCTGGCCGGTGGGGGTAACCTCGCGGACGACCAAGTCCCACACGTTCGACGTGAGCTGGACCGCCTGCCGGGCCGCGTCGGGATCATTGAGGTTCCCTGCGAGCATGCGGATCTGCCCGGCCGCGGAGTGCATCTTGGGGGGAAGTGCCGCCGCTGCGGCGAGCATGAGACGTCTCGCTTCGTCCGAGGTCAACGCAACTCCTTGATCTGGCGGGTGTGGTCGGCGGCGCGGTGCACGGCCATCCACGAGGCCACCACACCCGCATCCTCATGATCCTCGGTGTGGCCGCAGGCCGGGCAGATGTCCCGGACTACCTCCACCGGGACAGCGGCCAGCACGCGACGCGCCTGGACCCAGCGGACCAGTAGGGCGATGCCGGCGGCGAGGAGCATCACCGGCGCTCCCTCGGTGGCCCGTAGGGGGATTGCCAGCGGGGCCGGTCGTCCCGGTAGGGAGACGGGCGGCCGGTGTCCCGGAGCGCGGCGACGATGGCTTCGGCCTGCCGGCCCAGCTCGATCAGTGCCGCCGCAACCGCCTCGACAATCGGCCGCAGCGTCTCGGCGACCGCGGCCAAGGCCCGGTTCAGCTCCTCCGGGTCGAGGCGGCGCAGGACGGCCGCAGGGTCCGGGTCGACGGGGCGGCAGCAGGTACACGAGCCGGACGCGAGATCCTCGCAACAGCCGGTCATGCGGGCCGTGCGGGGGCGAGCAGGGGCAGCGAGGCGTGGTCCCAGCGGTAGGCGTGGCGGACGGATCGGGCCGAGCGGCGGCAGTGGATGACCCCGGTCTCGTCTCGGCAGTCGGGCCAGCGGGCGTCGTCGTGGCAGGCCGTCGACTCCCAGCCGCTGTTGCCGCACCAGACGTCTCCGAGGGTGGCGTTCCGGTCGAACATGATCCGCTGTTTGTGGCAGTGCAGACAGCGGGGCGCGTCCCTTCCCTGGAGGGTGCCGGGGGCGGTTTCCAGGCCGAGGACCAGCAGAGCCACCCGATGGGCGGACTGGACGTCGTGCAGCACCTCGCCCGCGAACTCCCCGGCGCGTTGCTGCACGGCCAGCGTCGGGAGCAGCTCCGCGGCCTGCACCCGGCTCATCTGCCGGGCGCCCGGCGCGAGGTAGTAGGCCCACCAGTCGACCACCGCCTCGATCTCGTCGCGGGCCAGCATCGGCCCGTCGTGGCCGGGCGGGCGCGGGCCAGGCGGACGCCGGCCGCCGCTGTTCTCGTCCCGGCCGCCGGCGGGTGCGAGCTGGAACAGGTAGGAGCGCGTCAGCCTTTCGAGGAGCGGCAGTACGCCAGGTGCGTCCGCGGCCGAGAACCCGCGGTAGAGCTCGCCGAGGAGATGATCCAGCTCCAACGTTGCGCTGGCAGGCGGCTGCATGGCCGGATCGTATATCTCACGATTCACGACATGGCAGATCTGCTAGCCTGCGGGTGTCCGCGGCGGCGCCGGGACGGCCGTCGGGGTCACAGCCGTACCAGCCGCCCGCACCCATCTCTTCCCGAGGTCCTGGGGTGAGGGCGCCCAACCTGGCGCGCCGCGGACACTCGTGCGGCCCCGGTGCGCTGTCCCCCCGTCAGCACCCCGGGGCCGTTCACGTTTCCCGGTCAGTGCAGGCCGAGGAGGTCGGCGCCGGCGTCGGTCACGCTGACCGGCCGGGCACCCGACGTGTCGGCTGCGCCGGCGACGATCAGGCCGGCGGCGGCCATGCCGTCGAGTTGGCCGCGGTACCGGTCGACGTCGGCCTGACCGGCGAGGCCATAGGAGCCGTCCTGGTGGACGGTCATCCCACCGGCGGCGATGCGGGCGAGGAGCGTCTGCTGGCTGGTGCGCACGGCCGGGAGGATGGCGACGCTGGTCATTTCGTTTCCCTTCTGTCGGCCGGCCCTTCCGGCGTGACACCACATTAGATGGATCGTACGGTCATGTCAAATCAATGGCTATTTAGGTCGTGCGCTGCGCTCCGCTCGCTCCCGATCCCAGCGGTCGAGCGTGCTGCTCCGCCACAGCCCGCCTCGCATCCCCTCGCCGTCTTCAGGTCCTGGCCGCACCCCCCGGGATACCTGTTGTTCCACAGTCGTTGTTTTCACGCGGTACCGCGCGGCGACCTCGGTGAGAGTGAGCCACTGGTCGCCCTCGCCGTGAGGGTGCGGCGCGGCGGCCAGGGCCGTCCGCTGGTCCTCACGCGCGATGTCCTCCGCGGTGCGTGCGCGTGCCTGCTCGGCGCCTTGCGGCACCGCGGTGACGACCTCGCCGACAGTGATGCCGTACCGCCCGGCCAGGCCGCGGGCCCATGTCCGCGCGGCCTCGTCGTCCGCGAAGCCGCCACCGGCCGCGATCTGCCGGCCGGTGGCGGTCGTGATGATGATGCGAAGCCTTCCCATGCCGGCCATCCTGCCGGAGCGCCAGGCAGCCCGTGGGAGGGCGTCCCCCACGGGCCTGCGCCGGCTCACTCGGCGATGCGGAGGATCGGAAGCTCCCACCGGCCGATCTGCGGGGCGGCCTCGCCGTCGTCGAAGGCGACCATCACCTCGACCTCGCCGGAGGCGGACTCCGAGCGGTGGCGGAGCCGGCGGCCGGTCACCACGCCCTCCGGGTCGCCGTCGATCGGGCTGAGAACGACGTCGCCGCGGCGGAGGTACGCCGCCGGGATGGTCGTATCGACGAAGGCCCAGAGGCTGCCGAACTCGGCGATCTCGGTGATGATCCGCTCGTCGGTGAGGCCGCGGATCGTGCGATCCCAGGTGGCGCGGTCGTAGGTGTATTCGCCGACGATCGCGGCGGCCTCGTACATGGCGTTGAGCAGGTTTACCAGGTAGCTGTGCAGTCGCATGAGATCCCCCTCGTGTTGCCGGTCGTTCCGGCGTGGTCAAACCGTATCCATGTTCGTACGGTCACGTCAAAACACGAGATGTGCAACGCGCATTGTGTATCCCATGTTTTGACGTGACCGTATGATCTAACCTAATGTGGTGCCACGCCGGAAGGGCCGGCCGACAAGGGGGAATCCGAAATGACCGCCACCGAGACCGCCACCCGCTGCCGCCGCTGCAATCGGAAGCTCACCGGTGCGAAGAGCATCGCCAGCGGCTACGGCCCCACCTGCGCGAAGAGGATGACCGCGGACACGGCGGACTTCACCCCCGAGCAGGTCGCGAAGGCGTTGCAGGTCATCGCGGACGGTGGCGTGGCCCGGATCCCCTCGAAGCACTTCCACGGCCTGCACATGGTCCGCGGCACCTACCGCGAGTACCACGCCTCGACGACGGACTGCGGCTGCGCGGCCGGGCAGGAGGGGCGCCTCTGCTACCACGTGGCGGCCGTCCGCCTCGCCGCAGCCTGACCGTCCCGCGCCCGGCCGGTGGAGAACCGGCCGGGCCCGTCCCCACATCAACCCCCCGAAGGAGAATTCCGTGAACCCCACCGACCTCGCCGTGCTCCAGAAGATTCACCAGATCGCCACCACGGCCACCCGGCTCCCGACGCTCGCCGACATCGAGTCGGCTCTGCCGTCCGACGAGATCGCCGCCATGGACCGGCTGAAGAGCGACGGATACCTCGCGTACAAGTCGACGCCGTCCACGGTGACCCGAGTCGTTGTGACCCGCGAGGGCCGGGCGCTGGTTGACCAGCAGCGGCGGGCCGCTGCAATCCGCGAGCTGGATGACCGGACGCTCGCCGCCGCCGACCTCCTCGCCGCCGACGACGACAGCGAGCGGGCAGAGGCCCTGCGGGAGCTCGCGGGCAGCATCCGCGATCACCGCGACATGGCCGCGCGCCGCCGGTCCCGCGAGATCGCCGCCGTGCAGATCGCCGGCCGGCGGGTCGGAGCCTACGAGCCCGACGGAGTGCGTCGCAACGCCGACCACTCGCATTCGCTCAGCCAGATCGTCGGCCACGTGGTCCGGGAGACCGTGCGCGGCGGAGTGCCGCTTTGGGCGATGGCGGTGGACGTGGCCGCGTTCGAGGGGGCCGACCAGTTCGGCGCCGCTGTGGAGCTGGCGGAAACGTTCTGCGTGGACAGCGGTTACGCGCTGGTCGACCGGTTGTACGCCTGCGGCTGCCGTAGCTGATCCGCTCGCCGCCCGCCCGGGGGGGGCCCCCCCCCCGGGCCCCCCCGCGGCTGCTGCACGCTGGAGGACGCCCGCGACGCTCGCCGCGCCGCCGATGTGCTCGGCATCCCGTTCTACGTGTG
>NZ_JALKFX010000236.1 GCF_023243045.1 Frankia sp. AgB32 | reverse complement strand
TCTGACGGCTCTTACACCGCCTTTTCCTTGACGCTCACCACGACAGTCGTCAACTAACGCAGCTCAAGGTGATTTGAGCTCTCCCCCCGCAGGGCGACGCCGGAGGGCCACAATCCTCCATCTCCTGCACAGCATCACATCGAGTAGTCGCGACCTACCGACCGACTCCTCTCCGTGTTCGTGACGCAACAATGCCGCTCGATTAGGTCGGAGGGATGCCTGTCCATCTCGACACGCCAACACCCGATCCCGCATCGATCAACTTTTGAACACGGAATCCCGCTGGTTTCCTCAACGTCGATCGGTGGGTGGCGGAGGGTTCATGTCGGGATGTCGACCGGCGCGCAGATGGAATCCGGGTGTGGTGCGTCTTCGTCAGGTAATGGAATTGCCAGCCGTTGAAGATGATCGGTTGACCGACCGTATCTCGATCGGCGTGCTCGCCAGAATCGTTCCTCGGGATCTCGTCGAGGAGGTACTGGTGGAGACGAAACGACAGGAACGGCGTGTCAGGCTGCTGCCGGCCCGGGTCATGGTGTACTTCACCATGGCGATGTGCCTGTTCTTCGACGATGACTACGAAGAAGTCATGCGTAAACTCGCCGGCGCGTTGACCTGGCTGGGGAACTGGAAGGGTGACTGGAAGGTCCCGACAACCGGGGCGATCTCGCAGGCACGGGTCAGGCTCGGCGCCGCACCCCTGAAACTGTTGTTCGAACGTGTCGCCGTACCGGTCGCGGGACTGGGCAGCAAAGGCGCCTGGCTGCGTTCCCGACGGCTGATGGCGATCGACGGGTTCTTCCTCGATGCCGCGGACACCCCCGAGAACGTGGCCAGGTTCGGACGGTCCACCAACGGGCACAAGGCCAGCGCCCTGCCACAGGTCCACGTCGTCGCGCTCGCCGAATGCGGCACGCACGCGATCGTCGCCGCCGCGGTCGGCCCTCGGGCCAGCGACGAACGCGCCCTCGCCGCCACCCTGCTCGACGCCTGCGAACCCGGGATGCTCCTCACCGCCGACCGCAACTTCTACAGCTACGACCTCTGGCACCAGGCACTCGACACCGGCGCGGACCTGCTCTGGCGAGTCAAATCCGATCTCCGACTACCGGTCATCCGGCCCCTTCCCGACGGCTCCTATCTCGGCCTCATCGTCAACCCGAAAACCAGTGGGAAACGACGAGACCAGCTCATCGCCGACGCCCGTGCCGGCCGCGACCGTCCCGAGGACTCCGCGACAACCGTCCGTGTGATCGAATACACGGCGCCCGACCGCACCGGCTCCGGAACCGGGGAACTGATCTGCCTCATCACCAATACCCTCGACCAGACCGACATACCCGCGGTGGAACTCGCCACGGCCTATCATGAGCGGTGGGAAATCGAAAACATCTTCGATGACGTGAAAACCCACCAGCGAGGTGAGGCCCGCGTCCTACGGTCAAAACTTCCGGACCTCGTGGAACAAGAGATCTGGGCGCTACTCCTCAGCCACTACGCCATCCGAAGCCTCATGTGCGAGGCCGCCGACGAAGCCGACGTCGACCCGGACAGACTTTCCTTCATGCGATCACTACGCGTTGTCCGCCGCCAGGTAACCGACCAGGCGGATTTTTCCCCCTGAGGACCACACACACGCGCTTCGGGAAACCTTCGCGGAGATCACCGAACGACTCAACCCCGTACGCCTCCACCGCACGTACCCACGCACCATCAGACGAGGCCGACACAATGCCTACCGAGTCAAACGCCCAACAGACACCGGCACCAGACATGATCAACCACCGAAGATCGTCCTCGCTCGGACCGCCTAACTAAGCGCCATTGGTCTATAAGCGGAGCTTCCACTGCAGAGGGCGCCGTGTCGGAGGGAAGACCGCATACTACTTGTTTCTCCGCCGTCGGTGCGCCCGTGGGGGCTCAGTCGGTGTCGGTGGATGGGTGAGATGCTCCTGCGCCCACACTTCCAGGGCGTGCAAAGGGCCGGGCGCAGCGCCTCGCCGCGGTCGGTCAGGCGGTATCTGGTCGCCAGCGGCGGGCCGTCGAGGACCTCCCGCTCGACCAGCCCCGCCCACGCCCAGTTCGGCGAGGCGGCCGGAGAGCAGCACTGACTCCGGGGACCAGCCGCGCGATCTCTGAGAAGCGCGCCGGCCCCGACAGCAACGTTCCGGATGATCAGGCCGCTCTACCGCTTGCCCAGCAGGGCGAAGACAGGTATGAGCCCCTGACAGCTCATCCCGTCCGGCGGCATCGCGACCATCCGGCCATGCTAGTGCGCCGGCCCGGCCGGTTCCGCCGTTGCGGCCCAGGTGGGCGGGTGTGCCATTCGGCTCGATTCCCCGGGCCGCGACCGGCATCATCGCGGTCACGATGACCTCACAGCCAGGCTCATGACCGCCGGAGCCGACCCGCGCGGACGTCTCGTCGCCGAACGGGCCGACGCCGGCGCGCGGGGCGACGCCCTGCGGGCCGAGTTCGAACGCGTCCTCGGCTACACCGCCGACCGGGACGCCGACGACGAGCACGACATCGAGGGCGCCTCGATGCCCTTCGATCGGGAGATGCTGCGCGCGACGCTGCGGCGGGCCATCGTGAGCCTCGCCGAGGTCGACGCCGCCCTCGGCCGGCTGGCCGCGGGGACCTACGGGGTCTGCGCGGACTGCGGCCGCCCCGTCGAACCCGGCCGACTGGAGGCTCGGCCCGCGGCCCGCACCTGCGTCAGCTGCGCCCGGCCGCCCGGCTGAGGACTGCGTTCACGGCGAGCTCGACGCCGACGATCGCTTAATGATCATTGCGTCCGACGTCGTCAACAGCGTTGATTATAGAAGTGAGGGTGGAGGACGCTCAGGGTTGGCCCAGGTCAGGGGGCGCCAGGGGGCACGAAGGGCAGGCCGACGGGGGCGCCCCCGTCGATCAGGCGGCGCAGGGCGGTGGTGTCGAGGTGGTCTGCGACGAGATCGCCGAGGGCGTCGAGGCGGCGGCGGCGCACCTCGGCGAAGCTGGTGTGCGCGGGGGTGAACGCGCGTCCGGCGGCGGCGGCGACGCCCGCGAGGTAGGCGCGGCGGAACTCGTCGTTCTCCAGCAGGCCGTGCCAGCTCGTGCCGGCGACGGCGCCGACGCGCACCCCGTCGGCGGCGAACGGCTCTGCGCCCGGGTGCTCGGCGGTGTTCAGCCGGCCGTGGCGGATCTCGTAGCCGCTGAGCCCGCCGCCCGCGGCGTCGCCCGCGCGGTGCCGGCGCAGCAGCTTCGCCGGCTCGAACACCGTGCTGACCGGCAGCAGGCCGAGACCGGCCACCTCGCCCGCGCCGGACTCGACGTCGTCGTGGATGTGCCGACCGAGCATCTGGTAGCCGCCGCAGATGCCGAGCACCGGACGGCCGGCGGCGGCGTGGGCGGCGAGGGCGTCGGCGAGGCCGCGCCGGCGCAGCCAGTCCAGGTCGGCGACGGTCGAGCGGGTGCCGGGCAGCACCACCAGGTCGGCGTCGGCAAGGTCCTCCGAGCGGGTCGCGAGGCGCACCGCGACCCCCGGCTCGGCGCGCAGCGCGTCGAGGTCGGTCACGTTCGACAGCCTCGGCAGCCGCACCACCGCGACCCGCAGCCTCTCCCCTACCGCGGGCACGTCCCCGTCCGGGCCGTCGCCGTCGCCGTCGCCGTCGCCGAAGGAGGCCAGGTCGAGGGAGTCCTCGACGTCCAGCCACAGGCCGGCGCGGAACGGCACGACGCCGTGCACCGGGCGGCCGGTGAGCCGTTCGATCTGGCGCAGGCCCGGTTCGAGCAGGCGCGGGTCACCCCGGAACCGGTTGATCACCCAGCCGGCGACCAGGGCCTGGTCGTCGCGGTCGAGCAGGGCCAGCGTGCCGAACAGGGCGGCGAACACCCCGCCCTTGTCGATGTCGCCGACGACGATCACAGGCAGGTTCGCGGCGCGGGCCAGGCCCATGTTCGCGATGTCGGTGTCGCGCAGGTTGATCTCCGCCGGGGAGCCGGCGCCCTCGCAGATGACCGCGTCGAAACGGCCGCGCAGGTCGTCGAGGCAGTCCGCGACGATGCCCGCCAGGCGCGCCTTGTACGGGCGGTACCCGAGGGCGTCGACCTCGGCGACGGGCCGGCCGAGGACGACGAGCTGGCTGTGCCGGTCCCCGCCCGGCTTGAGCAGCACCGGGTTCATCGCCGCCTCCGGCTCCACCCCGGCCGCGGCGGCCTGCATCGCCTGGGCGCGGCCGATCTCCGCGCCGTCGGCGGTGACGGTCGAGTTCAACGCCATGTTCTGCGCCTTGAACGGGGCGACCCGCACCCCCTCGCGGGCCAGCCAGCGGCAGATACCCGCGGTCAGGACGCTCTTGCCGGCGTCGGACGCCGTCCCGGCGACCAGCAGCCCGCCACCCCTCGACGCCATCGCGATCCTCCCCCAGGCACACCCACGCCACTCACCGCCGCCGGCTCCCGCCGGGTCACCCCGGCGGTGGCTGTCGCCAGCGGGCCCGCAGGGCCGCCCCCGAGGCGGCCGCGAGGACCGTCACGGCAAGACTGACGGTGCCCGCAGCGGCGGACAGCCGGGCGGCGGCGGCCACGTCGGCACCCTCCGGTCGACGACCGAAGCCCAGCTCGGAACGGTGCTCCACCCGGTACGGGTAGCGCAGTTCGCCGCCGAGGCGCAGGCCGAGCGCGCCGGCGAAGGCCGCCTCGACCAGCCCGGCGTTCGGGCTGGGATGGGACCGGCCGTCGCGGCGCAGCACCCACCAGGCGTCGACGGCGCTGCCGCCGACCAGCGGCGCGCAGGCACACGCGGCCAGCGCGCACAGCCGGGCCGGCAGCAGGTTCGCGAGATCGTCGAGGCGTGCCGCCGCCCAGCCGAACCGTTCGTAGCGGGGGCTGTGATGGCCGATCATCGCGTCGAGGGTGTTCACCGCCCGGTAGGCCGCGAGGCCCGGCAGCCCGCCGACGGCGCCCCACCACAGCGGCGCCACCACCGCGTCGCAGGTGTTCTCGGCGATCGACTCGACAGCGCCGCGGGCGATCCCGGTCGCGTCGAGCGTCGCCGGGTCACGGCCGCACAGGGTCGGCAGCCGCTCGCGGGCGGCAGGGAGGTCATCGTCGGCCAGCGCGGCGCCGATCCCCCGCCCGGCGCGGCGCAGCGACGTCCCGCCGAGCACCACCCAGGTCAGCGCCGCCGTCGCCAGCACCGACCGGGCCCGGCTGGGCCGGGTGCGATCCGCGAGCGCGCGGTCGGCGAGGGCGGCGGGAACGGTGACGGCGGCGATCAGCACAGCGGTGTGCGCGGCGCCGGCGGCCCGGCCGTCCCGGTACAGCCGCCGTTCCAGGCCGGCGGCGGCGCGGCCGAACCCGGCGACGGGATGCCAGCGCGGCGGGTCGGCGATCAGCGCGTCGAGGCCGACCCCGAGCACGAGCCCGCCGAGGCGCGCCGCCGTCCGCCCGGCCGGCCGGCGTGCCCGAGGTCCGCGTGGCAGAGGGACCACGGTGGTCCTTCCAGTGCGTGTCGCGTCCGGTTTGTCTATACCGAGGGACCACCGGGCCCTCGATGTGGCCGACCCGGCGGCGAGGTTCGTGGCCAAGACGCTAGACGGCCATCGCGTAGGCGACGACGCCGCGGCGCAGGGCTTCCATCGCGGCGCGGGCGGTGCGGCGCACCCGGGCGTCCTCCGGGGCGACCTTGGTGATCTGGTCGAGCAGGTCGAGCAGCTGGCGCATCCAGCGGACGAAGTCGCCGGCGGTGAGGTCCACGGCGCTGGCCGTCAGCACTCGCTCCAGCGGACGCCCGGCGGCCCAGTCGTGGGCGGCGGGAACGAAACCGAGTTCCGGGCGGCGCACGAAGTCCAACCGGTGGACATGCTCGGTGGCGGCGAGCCGGTCCGCGACGCGGGCCATCTCGTCGAGGCAGTCGTGCAGCACGGCGCCGCCGGGCAGGGCGGTGGCCCCCAGGTCGTCTCCGCGCGGCTCGAAGACCAGCGTGGACACGGCGGCGGCGAGCGCCGGCGGGGTCAGCTCCTCCCACAGGCCGGCGCGCAGGCACTCGGCGACGAGCAGGTCCTGCTCGCAGTAGATGCGAGCCAGCACCCGGCCGGCGTCGGTGACCGTGTCGCCGGCGAGGTAGCCGAGTTCCGCCAGCGCCGCGCGGACCCGGTCGAACGTCCGCGCGACCGTGTTCGTGCGGCCCTCGACCTTGCGCGCGATCGCGGCGGTCTCCCGTTCGAGGCGGCCGACCCGTTCGGCGCTGCGCAGGTGCTCCTCGCGGCGCGGGCAGTCGTGCCCCGGATGGGCGCGCAGCGCGCGGCGCAGCCGGGCGAGCTCCGCGTCGTCGGCGGCGGCCGAGCGGGCCTTCTCCCGCCGGCCGGGCGAGGCGTCCGGATCGACGCCCGCGGCACGCAGCGACGACGCGAGGTCGCGCCGCGACTGCGGGGACCGCGGGTTGAACGACCGCGGCACCCGGACCCGCCCGATCGGTTCGACGGCGACCGGGAAGTCGACCAGCGACAGCCGACGGACCTGCCGATCCGCGGTGAGCACGACCGGGCGCGGCCCGTCGGGGGCGCCCGCGGCGGCCGCGTCCGCGTCGAGCACCACGGCGAGGCCGCTGCGCCGCCCGGCCGGGACCCGCACGATGTCGCCGATGCGCAGCCGGCCGAGCGCGGCCGCCGACTCGGTGCGCCGGCGCGCCGTGCCCTCCCGGGACAGCGCCGTCTCCCGCTCGCGGATGTCACGGCGCAGCTGGTCGTAGGCGAGGGCGTCGCCGCGGTCGCAGGTCAGCGCCGTGCGCAGCTCGTCGGCGGTGTCGGTGTTGCGCCGCACCTGGCGGGCCAGGTCCACCACCGCCCGGTCGGCCTGGAACTGGGCGAACGACGATTCCAGCACGGTGCGGGCGCGGTCGTGCCCGAGCCGACCGACGAGGTTGACGGCCATGTTGTACGACGGGCGGAACGACGAGCGCAGCGGATAGGTGCGGGTGGAGGCAAGCCCGGCCAGGGCCAGCGGGTCCAGCCCCGACTGCCAGAGCACGACCGCGTGCCCCTCCACGTCGATGCCCCGGCGCCCGGCGCGGCCGGTGAGCTGGGTGTACTCACCCGGGGTGATGTCGACGCGGCTCTCGCCGTTGAACTTCGTCAGCCGTTCGAGGACGACCGTGCGGGCCGGCATGTTGATGCCCAGCGCGAGGGTCTCGGTGGCGAACACGACCCGGACCAGGCCTTCGGCGAACAGCTGCTCGACGATCTCCTTGAACGTGGGCAGCATCCCGGCGTGGTGCGCGGCGACGCCCCGTTCCAGCCCCTCCAGCCACGGCCAGAAACCGAGGACGGCGAGGTCCGCGTCGGGGATCCCGGCGGTGCGCGCCCGGACGACGTCGCGCACGCGCCGCTGCTCCGCCGGGCCGATGAGACGCATCCCCGTGCGCACGCAGGCGGTGACCGCCGCGTCGCAGCCGGCCCGGCTGAAGATGAACACGATCGCGGGCAGCAGGCCGTCGCGGTCGAGGCGTTCGACGACCTCCGGGCGGCCCGGCACCCACGTCCGCCGGCGCTGGCCCGGCCCACCGCGGCCACGGCTGCCGGCGAGCCCGGGCAGCGCCCGGCTCTCCTCCCGGGCCAGGCGCACCAGATCCGGGTTCACCACCCGACCGCCCGCGGCGCCGCCGGCGCCCCGGGTGCCGCCGTCGCCCCGCGCCGCCGGCCGACCGTTGCCGTCGGCCCGCTCGCGCCCGTCGCCGTTACGCTCACGTCCCGCCCGGCCCTGACCCGCCCGCCCCTGGCCGACCGTGCGGGTACGGGCGGCGTCCCTGGTGGGCCGTGCCGGCACCGAGGGGAGACGGGCCGAGCCTGGCCCGGTGAGCTCGCGGGCCGAGACCGCCCCGGTGCGCGCCGTCGGCAGGCTCTGGCCGCCGGCGTCGTCGAGGAACAGGTCGTGCAGCGTGCGGTCGGCGAGGACGTGCTGCCACAGCGGCACCGGCCGGTGGTCACTGACGATGACCCGGGTGTGCCCGCGGACGGTGACGAGCCATTCACCGAACTCCTCGGCGTTGCTCACCGTCGCCGACAGCGACACCAGCCGGACGTGCGCCGGCAGGTGGATGATGACCTCTTCCCACACGGCGCCGCGCTGGCGGTCGGCGAGGTAGTGCACCTCGTCCATCACCACGTAGCCGAGGTTGTCCAGGCCGCCGCCGCCGACGGGGCCGGCGTAGAGCATGTTGCGCAGCACCTCGGTTGTCATCACCACGATCGGCGCGGAGCCGTTGCGGGAGGTGTCGCCGGTCAGCAGGCCGACCGCGTCGGCGCCGTAGCGGGCCGCGAGGTCGGTGAACTTCTGGTTCGACAGCGCCTTGATCGGCGTCGTGTAGAAACAGCGGGTTCCCGTGCTCAGGGCGAGGTGGGCCGCGAACTCGCCGACGACGGTCTTGCCCGCTCCCGTGGGCGCCGCGACGAGCACCCCGTCGCCGGCTGCCAACGCCGCCAGCGCCTCATGCTGGAACGGGTCAAGCCCGAAGGGAAGGCTGGCGGCGAACTCCACGAGAGCCTCAGGCGTGGAGGACACACGTGTCACCCTACGGGACGCGCCGACGGGTGTGACCCGGGCGGCCGCCCATGGTTCAGGTGATGTCGCCCGGGTCCACGCCGAGCGACGCCGCACCGGTACCCGCCCCGACCGGCGAGGACGCCGCCGAGGTGCCCGACTGCCCGGCGTCGCCGGCACGGGGCCGGGGGGCCTCGTCGAAATCGAGCGGGGACGTCTCGTCGTCACCCAGGTCGGCGTACGGGGAGGCCTCCGCCCGGCGGGCCCTGCGACGGTCGTTGAGCCAGCCGACGACCAGCGCGACCTCGTAGAGCAGCACCATCGGCAGACCGAGGGCGAGCATCGTGAACGGATCCTGGCTGGGGGTGACGACCGCGGCGAACACGAAGACGAGGAAGATCTCCGGCCGCCGCCAGGAACGCAGCCGCGCCGTGGTCACCACGCCGGCGAGGTTCAGCATGGCCACGAGCAGCGGCACCTCGAAGGACAGCCCGAAGATCAGCAGCATCGCCTGGACGTAGCTGAGGTACCGGTTGCCGTCGAGGACGCTGACCAGGCCGTGCCCGCCGAAGCCGAGCAGCAGGCTCAGCCCGGTGGACAGGGTCAGGTAGGCGAACGTGGCACCGGTGGCGAACAGCGCCACCGAGATCCCGACGAACGTGAGCGACCAGCGCCGCTCGTGCCGGTGCAGGCCGGGCGTGATGAACGACCAGAGCTGGTAGAGCCACACCGGCGACGACACGACCGCCGCCGCGATCATGGCGATCTTCAGCCGGATGGTGAACGCGTCGAGGATGCCGAAGAAGTACAGCGTGCAGTCGGCGGTCGCCTTGCCCTCGGGGGTGAACCGCTTGCTGGCCGGCAGGTCGCAGTAGGGGGCCTTGAGCCAGTCGAAGATGTGCGGCTCGAAGATGAAGCACACGACGGAGGCCACAGCGAACGCCAGCAGCGCGACCGCGATCCGGTTGCGCAGCTCACGCAGATGCTCCGTGAGCGGCATGCGACTGTCTTCGACCGTGCGGGTCCGCCGGTGGTGCACCGAGGCGAGGAGCCTCCGGGGCGTGGGCATCCCTGGCACGTCGGGGTCTCCTGGTCGAGAGGGTGGAAACCGCCGGCTCGGCGTCCGGCGGCAGGCGCCGGGGGACGGTCAGCCGCCCCGCCGACGGGATGCGGTCAGTGCTTGTCGGCGACCGGGGCGGACCCGTTGACGGACGAGGTCACCCCGGGCGCGGGCGCGGCCGCAGCCGGGGCCTCGAGGGGCAGCGGCGCCGGCTGGTCGTCGTCGCGAAGGCCCTTGGTCTCGGCCTTGAAGATGCGCAGCGAACGCCCGAAGGAGCGGGCCGCATCGGGGAGCTTCTTGGACCCGAACAGCACGAGCACGACGAGGGCGATGATGATGATCTCGGTGGTGCCCAGGTTTGGCATGGTCGGCGTCCTCCGATGAGGGTTACCCGCCCCGGTGCGGCGACGGGTGCGATCGATGCTACGTCCGCCAGCCTAGGAGGCGGTAGAAGGCGGGCGGGTATCTCGCAGATGACAGCTACGCAACGAAGCGGGCATACCCCACGAAGGGTAGCCGCTACCGGATGCCAGGGCCATGTCGAACCGCACCAACCCACCAAACGTGGCGGAGCGCGGCCACTCGTTCACCACCAGATGGTGACACTGCCGACGGACTGCGACTGTTCGGCTACTTCTCCTGGCCGGGCGGATTGCACGAGGACCACGCTCAGCCGACGCCGCAGTCAGGACGTGCGTTCCGCCAGCCGCGTCGAGACCTCGGCGTGGTCCAGCCGGGCCGACAGCGCCGCGGTGTCCGCAGCCAGCGCGGACGCCTGGGCGGACAGCTCACCGAGCGCCCGGCGCACGCCGCGCACCTTCTGCCACACCCGCCACGCGCACAGGGCGATCAGCAGCAGCCCGCCGAGGATCAGCACGAGATAGACGAGCGTCCACAACACGTCGATCAGCCTACCGGCTGCCGTCGGGGCCCGCGGCGCCGGCCGGGTCCGGGCCGAGGCCGTAGGCGGCCAGCGCGCGTCGGGCCAGGTCGTTCACCTCGGCCGCGAGCTCCCGCGGCTCGACGACCCGCGCGTCCGCGCCGAGGCCGAGGACAAGCCGGTGCAGCCACGAGGTCTCCCCCGCGTACAGGGTGACCCGCAGCCGCCGGCCGGGCAGCTCCCGCGTCTCGGCCACCGGGTAGTAGTCGGCGACCCAGCGGGCCGCCGAGGCCAGCTCCAGTACGACCCGGATGTCGCCGGGCCCGGGCCGGTAGATGCCGTCGCTGGTGTCGCGGGAGACCGCGTGCGGCGGCGGGTCGGCCGCGGCGTCGAGCAGGCACACGCCGTCCGGGCCGTCGATGCGGTCCAGCCGGAACAGGCGCACCGCCTCCGCCTGGTGACACCAGCCCTCCAGGTACCACCGGCCGTCCCGGAGCAGCACCCGCATCGGGTCGACGTCACGCTCGGTCAGCTCGTCACGGGACCAGACGAGGTAGCGCAGATGGATCCGGCGCCGTTCGCGCAGCGCCCGCTGCACCGCGGCGAGCACCTCGTCGTGGGCGTCGAGGCTGACCCGCACCTGCCCGGCGGCGCTGCCACCCGCGCCCACCGCCTTCTCCAGCTTCTCCAGCGCCCGGTCGAGCTCGTCGCGGCTGGCCAGGCCCGGCACGTCGGCGAGCGCCCGGGCGGCGACGACGAGCGCGGTGGCCTCGTCCACGGACAGTCGCAGCGGCCGGTCGAGGGTCTGCGGGTCGGCGACGGTGATCTGGTCGCCCGAGTAGCTCAGGTCGATGAGGTCACCGGGCGCGCCGCCGGGCAGCCCGCAGACGAACAGCAGATCCAGGTCGTCGCGCAGCTGCCGGGAGGTGACGCCGAACGCGTCGGCCGCCGCCGACATCGACACGCCGGGATGCGCGCGCAGCCACGGGACGAGGGCGAGCAGCCGGCTGAGCCGGTCGGTCGCGGCGCTCACGCTCATCGCCTGCCGACGGCGGGCGCCACAGCGTCCGGCGGCACAGCGTCCGGCGGCGCCTGCGCGGGCGCGGCGGCACTGCCGGCGGCGGCGGCGCGCAGCCGGGCGACGACCGCGTCCCGCAGCTCCGGCGGGTCCACGACCAGCACGTCCGGTCCGGAGCCGACGATCCAGCGGGCGAACCGCTCGGTGTCGGAGAACTCGCGCTCCAGCAGGTCCATGTCCGCCGGCACCGCCGGGTGGGGCCGCGCCGGCGGCACGCAGCCGCGGGCGGCGGGCCGGGCGCCGCGGCGCAGCGCATGCCCGGTGCCGCGGCGGACCGCCAGCGTCGCGGTGCGCTCGCGGTCCGCGGGGGCCTGCGCGGAGACCATCGTGGACAGGTTGATGTCGGGCGGGACCCGGACCGCGCCCGCGGGCCCGACCAGCCGCACCGCCCCGGCGACCCGGGACAGCCGGAACACCCGCGGCGCGGCGCGCACGAGGTCGTGCCCGGCCAGGTACCAACGTCCCCGCCAGGACAGCACGCCCCACGGCTCGACGTGGCGGTCGGTGGCGTCGGCCTCGCCGACCTTGCGGTACGGGAAGCGGATCGCCCGGCCGGTCTGCACCGCGGCGAGGCACGGCTCGAACGCGGGTTCGGCGGCCTCCACCCGCGGCTCGAAGCCGTCGAGGGCGCCGAGGCCGCCGCCGACCGCGGCACCGCCCGCGGCCAGCTTGCGCAGGGCGCTGGCGGCGGGGCCGGCCAGCGCCGTCGTCGACCACAGGGAGCCGGCGAGCGCGAGCGCCGCCGCCTCGCCCGGTTCCAGTTCGATGTCGGGCAGGGCGTAGTCACCGCGCCGGATGCGGTAGCCGGTCTCGTCGGCGAAGGCCGCGTCGGTGCCGGTCTCCAGCGGGATGCCGATCTCGCGCAGGTATGCCTTGTCCCGCTCGAACATCCGGCGGAAGGCGTCCTGCTCCTCCGCGGTGGCCCCCGGCTCGTAGCCCTCGACGAGATCGCCGAGTTGGGAGACGGTGAGAAACCGCGATGTCGCCATCAGGCACATCGTCAGGTTGAGCAGGCGTTCCACCCGGCGCCGGGACACACTCACACAGGCTAGCCGCCCGGCGGCCGGGCGCGGACATCGCCCCCGGCGGCGCTCGTCCCGGCCGGTCGGCTACTGCTCGCCGGTCGTCCCGCCGGCACCCGGGGTGGCACTCTCGCTGTCGGCGGCGCCGACGGCGATGAGGTCCACGACGAACACCAGGGTGTCGTCGGCGAGGATCGTCGGCGGCTGCCCGCCGGAGGGCCCGTAGCCGAGGGCGGGCGGGATGACGATCTGGCGGCGGCCGCCGGCCTTCATCCCGGAGATGCCCCGGCCGAACCCGGGGATCGTCTGGGCGAGCGGGAAGGTGACGGGCTGCCCGTCGCCGCCCGTCCAGGTCGAGTCGAACTCCTTGCCGTTGCGCCACAGCACGCCGGAGTAGCGGATGCTCACCGTGCTCGCCGCGCTGGCCTGCGTGCCGTGCCCGGTGACGAGGTCGCGGGTGACCAGGCCGGTCGGCGCGGTGCCGTGACCGGCGCTGGACACCGGGGCCTTGCTGAGATCGGTGGCGTTGCGCACGTCGGGCAGGGCGGTGCCGGCGGCGGTCACCACCGCCGCCGGGGCGGCGGCGGTGCCGTCCGGCGCGGTCGAGGCGCCGCAGCCGGCGAGCGCGGCGGCGAGCAGCACCGCGGGCAGCAGCCCGCAGGCGGTGCGGGTCGCGGCGCGGGCGGTCAGGGCGGCGGGCAGGCGCCGCGAGACGGACGTCACGGGGGCGGGTTCCTCACATGCTGGCGATGAGCTTGTCGACGCGGTCGTCAACGGACCGGAACGGATCCTTGCACAGCACCGTACGCTGAGCCTGATCATTGAGCTTGAGGTGGACCCAGTCGACGGTGAAGTCGCGCCGCTTCTCCTGGGCCCGCTTGATGAACTCCCCGCGCAGCCGCGCCCTGGTCGTCTGCGGCGGGCGGGACTTCGCCTCGAAGACGTCCAGGTCCCGGGTGACCCGTTCCACCAGCCCGGCCCGCTCCATCCGGTAGTACAGCCCGCGGTCGCGGTGGATGTCGTGGTACTTCAGGTCGAGCTCGGCGATGCGCGGCGAGGCCAGCGAGAGCCCGTGGCGGTGCCGGAAACGCTCGATGAGCACGTACTTCGTCACCCAGTCGATCTCCCGGGCGACGAGCTCCAGGTCGTCGGTCTCGATCGCGAGCAGCGTGCGGCCCCACAGGTCGAGGACCCGCTTGGCGACGGCGTCGCCGCCGCGACGCTCGACGAACTCGACGGCCTTGGCGTAGTACTCGCGCTGGATGTCCAGCGCGCTGACCTCCCGGCCGTTCGCCAGCTTGATCTTGCGCTGGCAGGTCATGTCGTGGCTGACCTCGCGGATCGCCCGGATCGGGTTCTCCAGCGTCATGTCGCGCAGCATCACCCCGGCCTCGATCATGCGCAGCACGAGGTCGGTCGAGCCGAGCTTGAGCAGCATCGTCGTCTCGCTCATGTTCGAGTCGCCGACGATGACGTGCAGGCGGCGGAAGCGCTCGGCGTCCGCGTGCGGCTCGTCCCGGGTGTTGATGATCGGCCGCGAGCGGGTCGTCGCCGAGGACACCGACTCCCAGATGTGCTCGGCGCGCTGGGAGATGCAGTAGACCGCGCCGCGCGGGGTCTGCAGCACCTTGCCGGCGCCGCAGAGGATCTGCCGGCTGACGAGGAACGGCACGAGCACGTCGGCGAGCTTGGAGAACTCGCCGTGCCGGCCGACGAGATAGTTCTCGTGGCAGCCGTAGCTGTTACCGGCCGAGTCGGTGTTGT
Organism: Frankia sp. AgB32; assembly: GCF_023243045.1. Classification (GTDB taxonomy): domain Bacteria; phylum Actinomycetota; class Actinomycetes; order Frankiales; family Frankiaceae; genus Frankia. The sequence continues at coordinate 2,010 of NZ_JALKFX010000236.1, read as the reverse complement.
TCTTGAACAGATGGATGTCGCCGGCGATGCCCTCCTCCCGCAGCCGCCGCTCGGCCTCGACGAGCAGGCCCTCCAGGATCCGTTCGCCGGCCTTGTCGTGGGTGACGAGATCCGGCACGGAGTCGCATTCCGGAGTCGCGTACTCGGGATGACTCCCGACGTCGAGGTAGAGGCGGGCGCCGTTCTTGAGGAACACGTTGGAGCTGCGTCCCCAGGACACGACACGACGGAACAGGTACCGCGCCACCTCGTCCGGGGACAGCCTTCGCTGCCCCCGGAACACACAGGTGACGCCGTACTCGTTCTCCAGACCGAAGATGCGGCGATCCACGTCTGTGACCCTATGCTCGGATGACGTCCCGGCGGGGCCAGACGCTCGGGCTCGGCGTCACGGACCCTGCGAACCGCCCGCTGCGGGCCCCGGCGCGCCGCCCGGGCGGACGTCCGCGGGACGGCTCGGCGGCACCCGCACCCCGCTGTCCGCGGACGGTGGCTCGGTGGGCACGGTGCGCTCCAGCGTCCACGGGTCGCCCGGGGCGGGCCGATCCGTCGACGTCACGGGTCGGCGGGTGGCCGGCGCGGGATCCGCCGTCGCCTGCCCCGCCCGGTGGTCGGCCCCGCGGATCGCCTCGGCGCGCTGCGCCGCCGCCCGGTCCGCCGCCACCCGGTCCGCCGCCACCCGGTCCGCCTCGGTCCGCACGGCGAGGCCCGCCGGCAGCCACGGCTGGTCCACCGTCGCGTCCACGGCGCGGGACCGGGCCGGCGCCGGTGCGCCGGGCCACGACGACGCGGCGCGCGCGGCGCCGCGCTCCCCCACGAACGCCAGCCACAGTCCGACGACCAGCCAGGCGGCCAGCACGGCGACCGGCTGGCCGCCGGCCGCGCCGTCGAAGTAGCTGGTCGAGCGCAGCAGGGTCGCGCCCGCCCCCGGCGGGGCGAACTGACCGATGTCCCCCCAGGGCCGCGGCAGCATCTCCGGCGCCGACGACGCCGCCGACAGCGCGCCGCCGACGACGATCACCAGCACCGCGCCGACGAGGCCGCGCACGCCCGCGACCGCGCCGGCGCCGACGACCGGCGCCGAGACCGCCAGGGCCAGCAGGGTCACCACCGCCATCGTGGTGAGGAACGAGCCCGGCAGCACGTGCAGCGCGCCGCGCAGGGCCACCGCGCCGGCGAAGCCGGCGAGCACCGCCAGCGCCGCGATCCCGGCCAGCCGGATCGCGCGGGAGCGGACCAGGCGGGTCAGCAGCACCCCCGCGGCGGCGAGGACGAGCACCATCGGCAGGTATCCGGCGGCCAGCCCGCCGCCGCCCTGGTCGCGCGGGGCGTTGGGGACGACGTCGACGACCGGGATCACCAGGCCGGGCATGAACACGCGGATGCCACGGGTGATCGCCTCGGTCACCGCGGGACTCGCCGCGGACGCCACCCGCAGGGTCAGCCCGGCATCGCCGATGACGATCGCCGCGTAGGCGTCCCGGTCGCGCAGCGCGCGATCCGCGGCGGCGACGGTGCCGACGGTGTGCACCGACAGCGCGCCGGGCTCCACCCGGCTGATCTGGTCGGCCAGCGCGGTCGCGGCCGGTTCCGGTCCGACGGTGAGGATGGGCAGGTCGCGCGGGCGAAGGCTGGTGGCAGAGGTGCCGTAGAGCCAGACCAGCAGGCCCATCAGCACCGCCATGCCGAGAGTGATCGCACCGGCCCGGCGCACCGCGCGCAGACCGAGCGGATCGCGGACCGGCCCGCCCGCCCGCGCACCGGCACCGGTCGGCTCACCCGCCGGGTAGCCCGATCCGGCCAGCGCACGCTCCGATCCGGCCAGCGCACGCTCCGATCCGGATCCGACCGCCCCGGTGGGACGGGCCCACCCCGACGCCGCCGTCTCGGGCCTGGCACCTTCGGGTGCGTCGGGCCGCGTCATGGCCGGCTCGACGCCGGCGGGGCGCACCGCGCCGGCGGCGTCGTCGCCGCCTGGCGCGACCGCGGCGGCGGAGCCCAGGCCCGGGC
>NZ_JALKFX010000073.1 GCF_023243045.1 Frankia sp. AgB32 | reverse complement strand
TGACGCCGCCGGGCAGAAGGCGGCCATGCGCGCCTTCGAGCACGAGGAGCGCTTCGCCACGCAGACGTTCGTCGCGGTCGAGCCCTCCGGCCTCGACCCGTGTGAACTGTGGATGCGCGGCGGCGACACGGCCGTGCGTGATCTTGTCGCCCGCCGCGTGCCGCTGGTGGAGTTCGCCCTGCGCGGCGTGCTCGGCCGCTACGACCTCGACACCAACGAGGGTCGGCTCGCGGCGCTGGACGCCGCCGCCCCGCTGGTCAGCCGGATCAAGGACGCCGGTCTTCGACACGGCTACGCGGTGAACCTGGATCGTTGGCTCGGTTTTCTCGACGAGAAGTTCGTTGCGGGCCGGGTCGCGGAGTACCGGTCCCGCGCGGGCGCGGGCACCGCCGCCGTCGCCTCCGCGTTCGGTCCGCGCCGTGCCGGTACCGTCGACCCGGTCGCGGTGGTCGAGCGGGAGGCACTCAAGCTCGCCGTTCAGTTTCCGGGACTTGCTGGTCCGATGTTCGACACGCTGGCCCCGGAGATGTTCACTGTTCCCGCGCACCGCACGGTCCGCGAGCTGATCGCGCGTCTCGGCGGTGCCAGCGGGGGTCTGGCGAGGGTCGGCGGCCTGGCCGCCTGGGTGGCCGAGGTGTCGGCGGCGGCGACGGAGGAGGAGCTGCGCCGTTTCGTCACTGCCCTGGCCGTGGAAAGGGTGTTGTGCGATCGCGATGTTGATGATCGTTATGTCGACGAGCAGATGTCACGCATACAGGAGTTGCATGTGACACGTCGGATCACCGACCTGAAGTCGCGGGTGCAGCGGCTCAACCCGGTGGTCGACGCCGAGGCCTTCAACCGTGCCTACGGTGAGCTGATCGCTTTGGAACAGCACAAGCGTCAACTCCGGGAGCGGGGCGTAGGTGCCGCGTAACCAGGGTCGATCCCGAGAAGGAAGTGACGAGATTCCGCCCATGAGTCCTACCGTCCTACCCCGCGAAGCCCAGGTGGACGAGGTCAAGGACCTCATCACCAGGGGCAAGGAGATCGGTTTCCTCACCACCGAGGACGTCTCGGTCGCCATTCAGGCGGCGGAGCTGCCCCCGGAGCAGGCCGAGACGGTCCTGCAGGTGCTCAATGACGAGGGCATCGAGGTGCTGGAGGCGGGGGGTGAAAGCCCCGACGAGGCAGATCTCCTCGCCCGGCGCCGCCGCGAGGAGGAGGAGCTTGCGCTCAAGGCGCCGACCTCCGACCCGGTACGGATGTACCTCAAGGAGATCGGTAAGGTCCCGCTGCTCACCGCGGAGGAGGAGGTCGACCTCGCCAAGCGGATCGAGGCCGGTCTGTTCGCCTCCGAGAAGCTCGCGGTGGCGACGAAGAAGACCTCCCCGCAGATGCGGCGGGATCTCGAAGCGATCGAGCGTGACGGTCAGATCGCGAAGCGCAAGCTGGTCGAGGCCAACCTGCGCCTGGTCGTCTCGATCGCGAAGCGCTACGTCGGCCGCGGCATGCTGTTCCTGGACCTCATCCAGGAGGGCAACCTCGGTCTGATCCGCGCGGTCGAGAAGTTCGACTACACCAAGGGCTACAAGTTCTCGACCTACGCCACGTGGTGGATCCGGCAGGCGATCACCCGCGCCATCGCCGATCAGGCGCGCACGATCCGCATCCCCGTGCACATGGTCGAGACGATCAACAAGCTGATCCGCATCCAGCGGCAGCTCCTCCAGGACCTCGGCCGCGAGCCGAGCCCGGAGGAGATCGCCAAGGAGATGGATCTGACGCCGGACAAGGTCCGGGAGATCCTGAAGGTCTCCCAGGAGCCGGTCTCGCTGGAAACTCCCATCGGCGAGGAGGAGGACTCGCACCTCGGCGACTTCATCGAGGACTGCGACGCCGTCGTCCCCGTCGACGCGGCGAGCTTCATCCTTCTGCAGGAGCAGCTCGACTCGGTGCTGCACACCCTCTCCGACCGGGAGAAGAAGGTCATCCAGCTCCGCTTCGGCCTGACCGACGGTCACCCGCGGACGTTGGAGGAGGTCGGGCGTGAGTTCGGCGTGACCCGGGAGCGGATCCGGCAGATCGAGTCGAAGACCCTCTCGAAGCTGCGCCACCCTTCCCGCTCGCAGAAGCTTCGCGACTACCTGGAGTAGAACGGCCGGCGCGACCACCCGGTCGTTGACCCTAGGTGTTCGCATTAATACTCTTGGTTAGCGCTGGGCCTCCTCGCCTTCGATCTCTGTGGTCGATCGAAGGTCGTTGGTCCCGCGCGCGGCGACACGTTCGGTGTCGCCTGCGGCCGAGAGGATGCGGGCATGGCTGGCAGGGGATCCACCGTCGAGCGTCGGTTCCGATCCCTGGCGGGGTTCGCGATGGCCGCGGCCGGCGCGCAGAACTTTCTCGGTGCCCGCTGGGTGCCGGCGGTCCTGGCCGCGACCCCGGCCCGGCGCCGTCCCCAGATGGCGCTGCGCCTGCTCGCCTGGAGTCCGCACTACTTCCAGCCGGGTGAGCACGACCGCGACGCGGCGGCCGAGCGCAACCGCCGGTCCCGGCAGACGCTCGCCCAGGACCTTCTTGGGCGTTACCTGCGCACGGACGACGATGTCCTCGACGTGGGCTGCGGCCCCGGCTACCTGGCCGCTGCCGTGGCGCCCCGCGTCCACGCGGTGACCGCCGTCGATGTCTCCCGGGGAGTGCTGGCCTGCGCCCGGGTGCTGAACCCGGCGCAGAACCTGGAATACCTCACCGTCGAGGAGTTTCTCCGTACCGGGCATGACGTCGACGTCGTCTACTCCATCGCCGTCGTGCAGCACCTCACCGACGGGGTGTTCGCACGGGCGCTGCGCGACTGGCACGCCGCGCTGCGGCCGGGTGGGCGGCTGCTCGTCCACGTGGTCGTCGACGACCCGGGTTGGCGGACGGAGGCGCAGTGGCGCGCCGAGCGCGGCCTCGCCGGACGGGCGAAGATGCGCTTCGCGCTGAACTGCTTCGGCCGCAGCACCGCACAGGTCCGCCGGCTCGCCACCGACGCCGGCTTCGGCGAACTCGACCTGGTGCCGTTGTCCGCGATGGTCGACGTCGACGACGATGTGGTCGGCCAGCACCTGCTCGTGGGTCGCCGTCTCGACGTGGCGGCGGCGCCGACGCCCTCGCGCGGACTTGCCGTGGGCGCGCCCACCCAGCCGCAACCGGTCGACAGCTTCGCCGCGGGCCAGGCCGCCCACAGCCAGTCCGCGTATGATCACGCCGGTCTGCAACCGACCACGCTGGCGGCGGACGCCGAGGGCACGCGCTGAGTTTCGCGCCGTCGCCCCGGGCCCTGCCGCTCAGCGGCCGGCGTCGGCGCCGAGCAGGAGATCGAAGTAGGGACCGCGGGCGAACAGGCCGCTCTGGTCCGCCTTGAGATCGACAGTCAGTGCGCCGTACAGCGCGGCGGCGATCTCCGGACCGTTTTCCCGCTGGTAGCCGACCAGCGCCGGCCCGGCGATCTCGCGGTTGTGCGGGCTGTCCAGCGCGACCACGGGCACGCCCATCATCCGGCCCTCGGCCAGCGGATAGCCGAAGGACTCCAGCACGGACGGGAAGTAGATCGCGTCGCAGCGGGCCATCAGCTCGGTGACGGCGGACGGGGGGTGCCCGCCGCCGACGAGCCGCAGGCGGGGATGGTGCGCCACCGCCGGATCCTCGATCTGCGCTGTGCTTCCGGTGACGGTCAGGGTGGCGTCGATGCGGTGCGGCGCGGCGGCGAGGATGTCCAGCGCGGCGAGCCCCGCCCGCAGCCGTCGGGTCACCAGTTTCTGCGGCAGGATGATCAACGGGCAGAGGATGTCGACCGCCGCCGGGCGGCTGCCCCGCTCCCGGCGTTCGTCGGCGCGGGCCCGCCGCACCGCCGGGTCCGGTGGGGTCACCGGGTTGAACGCCACGACCACCCGGTCGCGCAGGGCCGGGGCGACGCGGCACACCCGCTCGGCCATGCTCGTCGACGGCACGAACACGCGGTCGGCCCGGCGCATCGCCGCCCACACGACCGGCACCTGCGCGTGCACGGCGGGGCTGATCCGCCGACCGAGCTCGCGGACCTCGTCCCAGCCGAGGAACTGCTGGGCGCCGTGCAGCAGGACGCTGCGCTCCCGGCCGACGGTCACGAACGAGACGTTGTTCAACGCCAGGGCCAGCGTCCGCTCGCGCCGGCGGTCGTCGGCGAACTCCCGGCGCAGCAGCCAGGACGCGGTCAGCGGCCGGTCGCGGCCGATCACCCGCGGTCGCGGGTGCTTCCGGTCCCGCAGGTAGAGATCGAATTCGTCCAGCAGGCGTTTGGCGCCGCCGACACGTGCTCCGGCGCAGTCGACGAGCACGCTGCCCTCGTTCGCCTGGGAACTGTTCGCCATGGGCCGGTTCGCCATGGGACCGGGGGTCACGGGGTCGGTGGTCACGGGGTCGGTGGTCACGGGGTCGGCGAGGGGGCGGCGGCGGCGCGGGGGCGACTGCGGGGGGCGGGGGGCCCGGGCCTGGGGGCGGGGAGTTCGGTGCGGTCGGCGGTGGGCGGTCGGCCGGTCAGGGCGGTGCACACGAGCCGGATGTAGTCGTCCGGGCGGGTCGCGGCCTCGGCCCACTCGGCGGCTCGCCGCCCGGTGCGGGCCAGCCGGGCCCGGTCGGCGAGCATCCCGCGCAGCACCTCGGCGAGGGCCGCGGCCGACTCGTCGACGGGTGTCTGGCCGGTGACGCCGTCCTGGTAGGCGTCGTGGCTGCCGCCGGAAGCGGGGCCGACCACCGCGCAGCCGGCGAGCTGGGCCTCCAGCAGCACGATGCCGTAGCCCTCGCCGCTGGCCTGCGGGCCGCGGGTGCGGGTTCGGGTACACAGGACGAACAGGTCCGCGGTGGCGTAGAGGCGGGCGAGTTCGTCGTCGGTCGGCGACTCGACCAGCTCGGTGTCCTCGGCCGCGCTGACCAGCTCGTGCAGCGCGCCCGGCGCGGGCCCCTGGCCGGCGAGGACGAGGCGGACCGGGCCGAGTTCGGCGCGCACGGCCGCGACCGCTTCCAGCAACGCGGCGGCGCCCTTGCCGGCCCAGTCGGCAAGCCGGAAGACGCTGAGCATCGTCGGCACCGGCGGCAGCGGCCGGCGCCGGCTGGCCTCGCCGAGCAGCGTCGTGCGCCACGCCGGTGAGATGCCCGGCGGCAGGATCGGGGCGAGTCCCACGGTGGACAGGGCACCCGCGCTGTACGAGCTGATGGTGATCGGGTGCAGCAGGGGGTCGGCCCGCAGGATGGCGCGGTCGGCTGCCCGCATGCTCCAGATGTCCGTGCCGTAGAAGAGCACCGGCCCGAACCTCGCCCGGGTCAGCCGCATCGCGGCGGACGCGAGGGGGATGAGGTTGGCGTGCCCGGTCACGACGCTGTCCGCCGGGCCGAAACGGCGGGCGGCGTCGAGGGCCCGCAGCGCGAATCGGGCCCGGGCGCCGGCGGTGAGCTCGGTGCCCGGGGCCAGCATGTCGATCCGCGCCAGCTCGGCTCCGCCCGCCCGCAGCGTCTCCTCGACGGTGGTGAGGTAGCGCTCGATGCCGCCGCCGAGCCCGCGGGAGACGGTCAGCAGCAGGACGCGGGCGGGCTGGTCGGGAGCCGCTGCGAGAGGAGGGAGACGGCGAGGAAGCTGCACGATGGGTGATGTTAATCTTTCTCTTGGTGTCCGTCGCGCCTTGGGTGGTGTGTCACCGTCACCATTGGCTTCCGCGTGGGTCCTGTCAGGGACCTTCGGTGGCCGCACGCGCGGCGTTCGCCACGGGGGCGGGCTCCGGAACGGCTGGCGCCGCCCGTTGCCGGCCCCGCCGGTGCAGGCCGCGGCGCGACCGATCGGCCGCGTCGGGCCGGCGCGGGCGAGGCGACTTGCGGCGAAGCGCCGGCGCCTCCACGGCGAACCAGCTCGCCGTGGCGCATGCCACCGTCGCCGCGACGGTCACCGGCAGGTAGGCGATGAGGCCCGCGTGGTGCAGGCCGTACACGGCGGCGAGCTGCTGGATCGGAAAGCCGTAGATGTACAGCCCGTAGGAGAGGTCGTGGCGGGCGCCGAGTCGCCGCAGCGGCAGCCGGACGCCCAGGTACACGCACAGGTAGGCCAGCGGCAGCGCCGAGATCAGCGGCTGGTCCTGGAGGTAGAAGGAGCCGACGAACACGGCTCCGGCGATCGTGGCGATCCGACCCGAGAGCGGGATGCGCTCCGCGTACAGGCACATCAGGGTGCCGGCCAGGAAGTTCAGCGTGAAGCGGGCCATGTCCGCGGAGAACCGGGCCGGCAGGGTGCCGGGCGGGCCGAACGCCTCGATGATCGACAGGCCCAGTGCGATGGCCCCGATGGCGAGGACCGGCCGGCGGCGCAGCAGACCGACCACGGCGAGCAGCGTGATGCCGACGTAGCACTGAACCTCCCACCACAGGGACCACAGCGAGCCGTCCCAGGCGAGCGGCATGCCGGTGCCCGGCGCCGGGAAGAAGGTGCCTTGGGGGGTCCCGGCAATGTCGTAGAAACGCATCCTGACCAGCGCGTTGTCGGTGACGTACCGCAGCGCGCCGTGGGCCCCGGTGATCGGGTAGTCGCGCAGCGAGCCGTGCACGTGCCACCAGCCCATCGGCGCGAGGACGAAGGCGACCACGAGCAGGCAGACCCAGAAGCCGGGCAGGATGCGCAGCGCCCGGTGCCGCAGGAAGCGCCGGATCGTCAACCGGGTCGCGCTGCGCGTGACCAGCAGACCGCTGATGGCGAAGAACCCGTCGAGGGCGACCGCGTCGTACTCGTGGCGGCCGAGTGCCGGGGTGTGGTGGCCGCTGAGGGCGAGTCCGTGCAGGAGCAGCACGATCCACGCGAACAGCAGGCGGATCGCGCCGAGGCTGTTCGGACCCGTGAAGATCACCTCGAGGGTCTGTCGGGGCGGCTCGGTCGCGGGTGGGACGGGCTGGTGGCCGCGGCGGGGCCGCGGGATTAGTCGCGACAGGCCGCTCTCGGTCGACGTTGGGCCCGCCGCCGTGCGCTGATCAGGGTCTCCCGCCGGCGAGCCGCCGGTGGTGGGAACGTTCCTGGGCGCGGGGTTGCCCGGTTCCATGAAGCCTCCTTCAAGGCTGATGAGGGCCGACGGCGGACCCGGGGCGGGTCGACGAGTCTGCGTCACGTAGGGGTTACTCTGTGTGTCTGTTGGGGCTCGTGTGTGCGGTCGGGGGCTACGTACCTCGCCGCCGGCGGCCAGCGCGCGGGTGACCGTGCCGGGTAGGGCGACGCCAGGTGGCGGCAGGGAGTCGGACATGGAAATCGATCTTCGGTATCGCAACGGCGGCAATCCCGATCTGCTCGAGCTGATCGACATCCGGCCGGGCCGGGCGCTCGACTGCGGCTGCGGCGCGGGCGACAACGCGCGGCTGCTGCGGGAACGGGGCTGGCGCGTCACCGGGGTCACGATCGACACCTCGGAGCGGGCGGCCGCCGGGCGGGAGTGCGAGCAGGTGGAGCTCGCCGACCTGGCCCACGGCCTGCCGTTCGCCCCGGACGGCAGCTACCAGCTGGTGCTGCTGTCCCACATCCTGGAGCACCTGGCCGATCCGGTGCCGTTGCTGGCCGAGGCCCGCCGGGTGCTCGCGCCGGGCGGCCGCATCCTGGTGGCGCTGCCCAACGTGCTGCACTACCGCCAGCGCGCCCAGTTCGTCCTCGGCCGCTTCGAATACACCGACACCGGCCTGATGGACGCCACCCACCTGCGCTTCTACACCGTCGACTCGGCACGGCGGCTGCTGGCCGACGGCGGTCTGCGGATCGTCGCCGCGACGACCACCGGCGGCCTGCCGTGGTGGCGCGGCCGCGAGTTCCTGCCGTCGGCCTGGGTGCGCGCCGCGGACCGCCGGGCACTCGACCGGCTGCCGAACCTGTGCGCGTGGCAGTCGCTGTTCCTGGCCGCGCCGGCCAGGCCCGCGGTGCTGGCCGGGCCCGCCGGGCCCGCCGTCCGCGCGGCCGTCGTGCCGGGCCCGGGGGAGCGTCGTGAGCAGGCGACGTCGGCACGGGTGCCGGCCGCCCGCGACCGTTAGGCCGTGGCCGGGCTGACCGGCACCGCCGCGCCGGCGGTGCCGGGTCGGCCGGCGCCCCGCGGCGCGACGGGGCGAGCCGGGGCCGGCACGGGGCGGGGCCGGCGGGCGGGCTACCGCCACGAGGTCCACTGGGCCGCCCGCGGCTCGTCGACGAGGGGCTCGCCGGGCGGTGGCAGTCGTCCGAGCCCGTCGGCCAGTCCGTGCCGGACCAGCGCGGAGGTCGCGAGACCGCGCCCGCGCACCAGGTCCAGCAGCACCGTGCGGGGCAGCACCACCGCCGCGGTGCTCGCGGCCGCCAGCGCGGTGCGCAGCCGCCAGCCCCGGATCCGGGTGAACCAGAGCCGGTTGCGCACGATGTAGTAGGCGTTGCCGCGCCGGGGGATCGTGGTGCTGCCGGTGTGCCAGGCGCGGCTCGGACTGAGCACGACGCTCCAGCCGGCGTCCCTGACCCGGTAGCAGAAGTCGACGTCCTCGAAGCCGAGGAAGTACCGGCCGTCGAACGGTACCCGCCGCAGTACCTCGGCCTTGATGAACATCACCGCGCCGGTGACCCAGTCCGCCTCGCAGGGCCGGTCCTGGGGTGGACGCCGCGCGCGGGGCGCGGTGAGGACCGGGCTCAGCTTCGCCGAGCCGGACTGCAGGCCGTCGCCGTTGACCAGGGTGGGCGCCACCACGCCGATGTTCGAACCCGCGAGCAGGTCGAGGCAGATACGGATGGTCGCCTCGTCGATGCGGATGTCGTTGTTGACCAGAAGGTAGGACTCGGCTTCCGGATAGTCCCTGGCGGCGAGCTGGAAGCCGCCGCCGAAGCCGAGGTTGCGCGGCGGCAGCAGCCAGGCGGTGCCCGTCGGCAGCTCGGCCGGCCGGGGCGAGCCGTCATTCGCGACCACGCTCACCTGGGCGATCGACGGGCAGGACTCCAGCCGTTCGGCGACGTCGACGGTGGGCGCGGGCGGGCCCCAGTGGACGATGACGGCCACGGTTTTCATTCGGCCCCCTGACTCGGTCAGTGGCGTGGACCGAGGCGCGGAAGTAATCCCTCCGTGCTCGATTGGGTGCTCAGAGTAACAAAATCGTCTCACTGGGTGAGGCAAGGTGAAGGTGTTGGTGCCGCGCGTCGCCCGCGCTGGGGCGATGCCGGACCGGGTTGTCACTTAAAGTATCGATCTCATGTCATAGTGTGGTCGTGGCTGATCCATCGTCTGTCCCCGCGGCACGGGACGAGCAGGGAAACCCGACTGGCGGGACGCCGGAAGGCCCTCGTGTCGACCCTGCTGGCGCTCGACACCCGGGCGAGGTGCCCGCCGCGGTGCCAACCGCCCGCGACTCGCCCGATCCGCCCCTGTCCGCTGATGCGGCGGTGGCGTCCGGCGCGCCTGGTGTGGCGCTCCCGGTCGCGTCCGGCGGCGACGTCGACCCGCCGACCGTGGCCGTGCCGGCCTGGACGGTCGCCGAGGGGGCGGCGGCTACGGAGGTGGCGGCTACGGAGGTGGCGGCTACGGAGGTGGCGGCCGGACCCCGCCGGGGTCGGTCGCTGGCCGGGCGGCTCGCGCGTGGCCTGGGCGAGCTGCTGATGACGGCCGGCATCCTGGTGGCGCTGTTTCTGACCTACCAGCTCTGGGTGACCGACCTGTTCGCCGAGCGGACCCAGGATCACCTGCACCAGCAGCTCGTGGAGGCATGGCACAAGCCGCCGCCGGCCCCGGCGCCCGCCGGTGACCGCGCTCGGCCGGTCATCCCGCCGGTGGAGCTCGGGGACGGGGTGGCGATCCTGCGGGTGCCCCGGTTCGGGTCGGACTACGCGCCGGTCGTCGTCGAGGGTGTGGCTGTCGCCGACCTGCGCCGAGGGCCTGGTCACATGCCCGGTACGGCGATGCCCGGCCAGGTCGGAAACTTCGTTGTCTCGGGCCATCGGACCACGTATGGAAAGCCCTTTAATCGTATTGACGAACTAAAGACAGGCGATCCGCTCGTCGTCGAGGTTCGAGACCGTTACTACACCTATCGGGTCACCGGCTCCGAGGTTGTGACCCCGAATCGGATTGACGTGGCCGACCCGGTGCCGAAACGGCCCGGGGTGACACCAACCAAGAGTCTCATCACCTTGACAACCTGTCATCCAAAATTCTCCGCAAGCCATCGACTGATCGTGTACGGGGAGCTGGTGGATACCACGGCGAAGTCCGCCGGCCTGCCTGCGGCCCTCAAGGGGGAGTGAGCGATGTACGCCTGGCTCTACTATCACCTTCCCGGGCCTCGCGGGCTGCGACCGGTGGTGGCGGCCCTGCTGGTACTGGCACTGGTGGCGCTGCTGATGTTCGTGGTGTTCCCCGCGGTGGAGTCGGTGCTGCCCGGCGGGAAAGTTACTCTCAGTAACTAAATGGTTCTTTGAACGCCGTTTCGGCCGCCTGGTTCCCTGTTCTCTCTGGCGGTGGTGCGGCAAAATATCCGAAATTGACCGGACGTTCCCTTTCTTGCTCGTCGCTGGAAAGGTTCGGCGACCGATGCCTGTACCTCGCCAATCCGTCGGGGCCGCACCGAGCGCGGCGGAAAGTCTGGCATCGGATACCCTGCGAACTGGGCGGCGTTACGCTCGCATAGTGTGGGGATCGGTGCGTGGTGAGGCTCTGGGTGTAGACGGTCGGGTGCCTGAGGTTGGGCACCGGATGTGCCGAGACAGCCCATCCCGGCCGACCCGCGGGCATGGCGTAAGGCCATTGGGGGATCGTCTCCGGGGGAATTCGATGAATGGGCGGGATCGGATAGTGCGTCGTTCGGTTATGCGCGTCGACAGCGCGGGACGGGTGCCGGAAAGCCCGCCCGCGCCACATCGCGAGACCGGCGGCGGTCCCGCGGCACCCGAGCCTGGCCGATGCCGCCACCCCGCGGTGCGGCCCGGCCGCTCGGCGCTGCGCCGATGGGCGGGGCTGACCGCGCTCGTCGGGACGGCGCCGCTGGTCGGCTGCGCCGGGCGGGGGCATTTACCGGGAGTCAGTGGCGTCCTGACGGGCCTGCTCACCGCGGTGCTGGCCGCGGCCGCGATCACCTCCGCCACCCGCGCCGGCCGGCGGCGGGCCGCCGGCGCGTCCGCTGGCCCGGTCGCCCGTGCGGTGCGCGGCCCTCGTCGGCACCGGTGCGCCGGGGTCGACGAGCTCACCGGCCTGGCCGACCGCCGCCGCTTCCTGGACACCGGTGGCCGCTGCCTGGCGGGCGGCGGCCACCGGGTGCGCGGGGCGGCGCCGGTGGCCTTGCTGCTGCTCGACCTCGACCGGATGCGCGACATCAACCAGGCCCTGGGCCACGAGCTGGGCGACCAGTTGCTCGTCACGGTCGGGCGGCGCCTGCGCGCCGAGCTGCCCGCCGCCACCGTGCTCGCCCGCGTCGACGGGGACGCGTTCGCCGTGCTGCTGCGCGGCGCCGCCGCCGACCGGGCCGAGTCGTTGGCCGCGCGCCTGCGCGCGGTGCTGGCCGAACCGGTCGTGCTCGCGGCCATCCCGGTGCGCCCGGACGTCAGCGTTGGCATCGCGCACGCGCCGCAGCACGGGCGCACCTCGGCGGAGCTGCTGCGCCACGCCGAGGAGGCGATGCACGCCGCCAAGCGCTCCCGCGCCGGTCAGGCTGTCTACGCTCCCTCGCCGCCGCCGGTCAACCGGGCGCGCCTGCTGCTGCGCGCCGAGGTGCGCCAGGCCCTCGACCGCGGTCAGATCGAGCTGAGCTACCAGCCCAAGGCCGACCTGCGCAGCGGGCGGATCAGCGGCGTCGAGGCGCTCGTCCGGTGGCGGCACCCGGTCGACGGGATGCGCCAGCCCGATGCCTTCCTCCCCGAGATCGACCGCGCGGGCCTGATGCCGAAACTCACCATGCACGTGCTTGAGCTGGCGCTGGCCGACTGCGCGCGCTGGCGCGCCCGGGGGGCGACGCTCACGGTCTCGGTCAACGTCCCCGCCTCCGTGATCATCGATCGCGGCTTCGTCGGCGTGGTGCGCGCGGCCCTCGCCCGGCATCGGTTGCCGTCCTCGGCGCTGGTCATCGAACTGACGGAGGACACCCACCTCGAGGCCCGGGAGGCCGCCCGGTGGACCCTCGCCGGGCTGCGGCGTTTCGGCGTGCGGGTCAGCCTCGACGACTACGGCACGGGCTTCTGCACGCTGACCTACCTTCGGGAACTGCCCGCGGACGAGGTGAAGCTCGACCGCACGTTCCTGCGTGACCTCGACCGCGACCCGGCGGCCGCCGAGATCGTCCGGTCCACGGTCTCCCTCGCCCACGCGCTGCGGCTGCGCATCGTCGCCGAAGGCGTCGAGACCCAGCGGTCCTGGCAGACCCTCGCCGGCTGGGAATGCGACGAGGTGCAGGGCTTCTTCGTCTCGGGGCCGATGGCCGGCGACCGGGTCGTCGGCTGGTTGCGGGAATGGGCCGCACCCGCGGCCCTGCCGGCACCGACCCTCGCCATGACGGCCCCGGCGAACGCGCTTCCGGCGACGATGGCCTGGATGCCGGCGGAGTCGGTGCCGGTAGGGATGCCGGTGGGGATGGTCGCGTCGGGCACCGGCGCGGACGACCCGGACGCCCGGCAGTCGCCGCTGCTCGGCGCGGGTCGCTGGCCGACCGGCTACCGGGTGGCGGCCGACCGGGCCGCTTCCTGACCGGCCGCGGTCGTGTCCAGGTCGAGGGTCAGTTCCGCCACGGCGCGGATCTCCCGGGCGTCCTGCCCGGGATCGCCGGCGACGATCCGGGCGCAGATGTCCCGGTACATCGCCGGGTAGCTGTCGAGCCGGTTGACCCGGCGTCGGCGCAGGATCCGCGCGCCGGCCTCGGCCGTGTAGCGGGCGCCGTCGACGATGGTCACGGTGACGCCGTTCGCCCGCAGCTCGGTGTGTTCCCGCAGGCCGAAGCGGCTGCCGCCGGCACTGGTCAGCATCAGCGACAGCACCGCGTCGTTCGCGAGTTCGACGTAGACGGTGAAGGTGCCGCCGCGGGCTGCGGTCACCGTGGACCGGCGCACCGGCGCGAAGTCGTTCAGCCACAGGAAATGGTCGATCCAGTGGCAGCCGTTGCTCACCAGCCGGGTGCGCGACGCCGGCCACCGGTACCAGTGCCGGGCCGGCAGTGGCTCCTCGAACACGACCGCGCTGTAGAGCATCGGCTCGCGGCCGCGGTCGAGTCCGAGGTCGGCCCGTAGCCAGGCGTTCAGCGGGGAGTGCCGCCGCTGGAAGCAGGCGAACAGCCGGCCGCCGGTGTCGACGAGCTTCGTCAGCTCGTCGAGATCCTCCGCGGTGGTCACCACCGGCTTCTCCACGACGGCCACCGCGCCGCGGCGCAGCGCGCCCACGGCCAGGGGGGCGTGGGTGTGGTGGTAGCCGGCGATGAGGACGACGTCCGTCGGTTCGTCGTCGCGGGGAACGGGGGAGGTGTCCCAGGCCCACCGGTGGGTGCGCCGCGCGCCGATCTGGCACGGGTCGATCTCGTGCACGCAGCGCAGGTCCAGGTGGTCCCGGACGTGCGGAACGATCTGGGTCTTGGCGTAGTGGCCGAGCCCGAACAGCGTGGCGGTCGGTCGGCTGGTGCCGGCCGGCGGGCCCGGCCGCCGACGGTCGTGGGTGGCGACCGGGCTGTGGCCGCCGAGCAGACGATCGTCCGGCCGCGGCCCCCGCCACTCCGCGGCGAGCCAGGCGGCGAGTCGGTCGACGACGGCTGGGTCCAGGGTGGCGCCGGCCAGCGGCGACCAGCCGATCAGCGTCTCGTCGACGGCCGGCGGGGCGCTCGCCGGGCGGGCCCGGTAGACGAGCGGCCCCGGTGGGGAGCGGTGCCCGCGGGCGAGCGGGCGCAGCAGGCGGGGATCGAGCACGACCCGCTCCATGCAGGCGGGATGACAGGGCGCGACGAAGGCGACCGCCGCCCCGGTGCCGAACGCGGCGTCCCGCGCCGGCGCGGCGCCAGGACCACGGTCGCCGCCGACAGCGGCCGGGTCCGCGTCGACGACCACGCCCAGGCCGATGCCGACGTAACGGCGATTGCGATCCCGCTCCCGCAGCCGGCTCGCGGCCTTGCGGGTCACCGCGCGCACCCCGAACTCCCGGGTGTAGGCGGCCAGCGCCCGGGAGCCGCCGGCGCGGACGAAGTACTGGCCGTCCGCCGGGCCCAGCGTGATCCAGACCGTCGGCCGTACCCGCACGAGCCCGCCGACCACGGTCTCGTCCAGGTAGCCGTTCGACCAGCGCCCGGCGACGAGGATCCTCATCCCTGCGCCGGTTCCACGCCGCCGGGCAGGGCCGAGGCGCGCAGCCCGACCTGGGCGAGTCGCTCGAGGTCGGGCCGCGCCGCGCGTGCCGAGGTCGGCCGCCGCGGCGCCGGCACGGCCCGCCAGGCCTGACAGGCGCGGGCCAGCAGGGACAGCGGGCCCGCCAGCGCGTCGTCGATCATCGTTGCGCAGGCCTCGAACTTGTCCCGGCTCTGGCCCACCGGGTCGCTGAGGTCGTCCAGGGCGGCTGGCACCATCCGGCCCGCTCCCCGCGCGCGCCACGCCTCGGCGGCCAGCGCCTCGCCGACGAGGCGCAGCTGGCCCGTCGGCAGGTCGCCGCCCCGGACCCCGGAGGTCAGCCGGCTGAACTCGCGCATGGTGAAGGTCCGGCGCAGCGCCCGGGGGGCGAGGCCGACGACCTCCGAACGGTGCTCCCGGGTCGCGGTCAGTACCAGGTCGCTCGCCTCGACCAGGTCCGCGGTCAACGGCCGGGCCCGGAACTCCGCCGGGTCGAAACCCCGGGCGTGCAGCAGTGCCGCCGCGTGCGGATGCATCGGGTCGTCCGGCTGCGCGGCGATCCCGGCACTGTGGATCAGCAGCCGGCTGGCCGGATCGGGCGGGTTGGCCGGGAAGTGCGCGGCGGCCAGGTGCTGGGCCATCGGTGAGCGGCACAGGTTGCCGGTGCAGACCATGAGGACCGTCCACGGGCCGGTCCGGGGGGCGCCGCTCATGACTGCCGCGTGGTGGTGTTGCGCCGCCAGTACACGCCGGTCCAGTCGACGTCGACGACCGGTTCGCCGATGCCGTGGACGGCGCGGTAGTCGTCGACGGCCGCCCGGCAGCCGGGCACCGCCCCGTAGTCGTCGACGATGCAGAAACCGCCGGGGGACAGCTTCGGGTACAGGGCCTCGAGCGCGTCGATGGTGCTCTCGTACATGTCGCCGTCGAGGCGCAGCACGGACAGCGCCTCGATCGGTGCCGTCGGCAGCGTGTCGCGGAACCAGCCGGGCAGGAACCGGACCTGGTCGTCGAGCAGGCCGTAGCGGCGGAAGTTGTCCCGTACCTGGTCGGCGGAGATGGCGAGGGCGGACTGTTCGTGGTGGCGGTCGCCGGTGTCGGCCGCGTACCGCGGGTCGGGTGCCGGCAGGCCCGCGAACGAGTCGGCCACCCAGACCGTCCGGTCGCCGTCGCCGTGCGCGGCGAGCACGCCGCGCATGAGGATGCACGCCCCGCCGCGCCAGACGCCGGTTTCGATCAGGTCGCCCGGGACGTCGTCCCGCAGCACCTGCTCGACACATTCCTGCAGGTTGCGCATCCGCCGCTCGCCGGTCATGGTGTGCGCGAGGCGCGGCCAGTCCCGGCCCTCGCCGCGGGCGTCCGGCGAGGTCCGCCGGACGATCTCCATGCCGCGGCGCTGGACGGCGCGGGACACGAGCCGGGGGGCTCGTCCGCGCGGCTCCCACACGCTGCCGTCCCCGCCGTCCCACAGGGAGAACGTCAGCGTCGAACGGAGCAGGTCGAGATAGCGCGTCGTGGTGTCGGGCAGGTTGCGCCGGGGAACGGCAGGCGTCGTGGTCATTGTCGCTCCTGGAGGGGGAGGCGCTCCTGCGCGGAACGGATCTCCTGGTCGGGGGCGGGAAGGGCGGGCGTGGCCTCGGCCGGCCGGCGCGGGCCGGGGATGCGGGCCGCGTCGGCCGACGGCGGTGCGCCAGGTCGGCCGGCGCGGGTGAGCAGTCGGGAGCAGGCGACGTAGAGCGCCGCGGCCGAGGCCGTGTAGGTGGCGCCGGAGACCGCGGCGACCGCCGGCAACTCGCCGAGGCGCAGCGCGAACGCGAGCCCCAGCACCGTTGCCAACGCGACCGGGACCTGTACCGCCAGCACCGAACGGGCGGACCGGAAGCCGAGCAGCACGTGGATGAGCAGGTAGTCCACGGCCTGCGGGATGGCGGCCAGGACGAGGATGCGGGTGGTCGTCGTCGCGCTGGCGAACTCGGCCCCGTAGACGATCCGGATGCCCACCGGCGCGAGCATCGCCACCGGCGTGGGGGGCGCCCGGGCGGCCGGCGCCGGGGCGCCCCCCCCCCCCCCCCCCCGGGGGCCCCCCCGCCCCC
>NZ_JALKFX010000072.1:1448-16425 GCF_023243045.1 Frankia sp. AgB32 | reverse complement strand
CCCAGGACACCCGCCCCCGCCACCTAAACCAACATCAACACTGGGCTACTGGAACCGTCACCCGTGAATGGACACCTTGGACGACGTGCAGACAAGGATGGACTCGCTGCCGACGAAGCGGCAGACGATCCAAAGGCTGGTCGATCCTAAAGCCATCGAAATCGCGTATCAGCCGATCATCGACTCGCTGATCAACCTGATTCGTCTCATCCCACAGGGAAATGACGACCAGGAGCTCACGGACGGGATCAATACGGCCTACTTCCTCATGTCGGGGACGGAGCTGCTGTCACAGCAGCAGGCACTGGTGTTCAGTCTGATCACCGAGGGAAGCAACCGGAAGTTCCTCGAGGCCGACTACCGCGACTTCCTGTCGGCCGAGACCCAGCGCACCCGCGACCGGGACGACCTGGAGACCTTCGCCGGGCCGAAGCAGATCGCCATCTTCAACCCGACGGTGGATCCCGGCAACCAGGACATTCAGAACACCGACGACGACATCGAGCAGGTCCTCGCCTCGCCGATCGGGCAGCAGCTTCCCGCGGACCTCACGCCCGAGAAGTGGAACCGGGCGACCCAGGAGACGATCGACACCAGCATCGACGCCACCGGCAAGCTGCTGGATCTCGTCGACAACCGGGTCGACACGCTGCGCGGCGGCATCCAGCGCCGGGCGCTCCTGTCCGGCCTGCTCGTCGTGCTCATCCTCGCCGCCGCCCTGCTGGCCGCCCTGATCGTGGCCCGATCGCTGGTCCGGCCGCTGCTGGCCCTGCGGACCGCGGCGCTCGACATCGCCGACCGCCGGCTGCCCGAGGCGGTCCGCCGACTGCGGGACTCCACCGACCAGAACATCGACGACTCGATCGAAGCGATCGGTATCGATACCGACGAGGAGGTCGGCGAACTCGCCCGCGCCTTCGACGGGGTGCACCGCGAGGCCATCCGGCTGGCGTCCGAGCAGGCATCGCTGCGGAACAACGTCAACGCGATGTTCATCAACCTCTCCCGCCGCAGCCAGGGGCTGGTCGAGCGGCAGCTACGCCTCATCGACGACCTGGAGAACCGCGAACAGGACCCGGACCAGCTGGCCAACCTGTTCAAGCTCGACCACCTCGCCACCCGAATGCGGCGGAACAACGAGAGCCTGCTGGTCCTCGCCGGCACGGACACCGCCCGCCGCTGGACCCACCCCGTGCCCCTCAACGAGGTCGTCCTGGCGGCCATCTCCGAGGTGGAGCAGTACACGAGGGTCAAGCAGACCTCGGCGGCCCCGGTCTCCATCGCCGGAAACGGTGTCAGCGACGTCGTCCACCTGGTCGCCGAGCTGCTGGAGAACGCCACCTCGTACTCGCCGCCGGTCACCGACGTGCTCGTGACCAGCCATTCCCTCGGCCCGGGCGCCGGCGCAATGATCGAGATCGAGGACCGCGGCATCGGAATGCCCGCCAAGGAGCTCGAGCGCGTCAACGAGCGCCTGGCCAGCCCGCCGATCGTGGACGTGTCGGTGTCCCGGACGATGGGTCTGTTCGCGGTCGGCCGGCTGGCCGGGCGGCACGGCATCCGGGTGCAGCTGCGCGAATCCTCGTCCGGCGGCATCACCGCGGTCGTGCGGCTGCCCGCCAAGCTGGTCACCGGCGACGCCCCCGGGGTCGGCCGGGTGCCCGCGATCAGTCGGCCGGCCCAGCCGGCGATCACCGGCCCGGCCGGCGACAGCGGCCAGCGCGACGAGCGCGACCGCCCGGGGATCGACGCGGGCCAGCGCCCGAACGGCCTGGCGGCCCTGCCCGGCACCGGACCGACCAACGGAGCCGGCAACGGGCTGCGGCCGGGGGCCGAGCCGGCTGCCCGGGGCAGCATCTTCGACGACAAGAGCGGGCCGGGACGCCTGCCCAACACCGGCCCCTTCCCGCTGACCGGTCCCCTGGCCGCGCAGATCGACTCCGACCGAACCGGCCCGCTGCCGACCGCCGACCGTCGCGAACTCGGTCTGGATGCGTTCGGCGCCGGCCCGGGCACCCCGCAGCCGACTGCCCCAGCGGACACCGGACCGGTCCCGCTCGACGCCGATCTCACCCGGCAGCGCGAACCGCAGCTGCCCGACCAGCCGGAGTTCGACCGCGGGGCAGCCAAACTCGCCCTACCGCGGGAAGGCACCGGACCGAACGGCCGTGGTCGTCCGGCGCCAGGCGCCAACCCGGACACCGAGCACATCGAGCGACGCGGCCCGGCCGCCCGCCGCGACCACCCGGCGCCGGACGTGACCAGCCCGATGTCGTTCGGGGACAACCGCTGGCCAACCCGCCCCCGGCCGACCGAGCTCGACCAGGTGCCGGTCAACCGGGAGGAACCGGCCTCCAGGCTCCCCGTCCGCGGGCGGCCGGGTCCGGGGGCCGAGCGGATCCCCACCGGGCCGCAGGGCAGCGTGTTCGCCCCGGTCAACCGGGGGCCCGCCGACGCGGACAACCGAGCCGACCCGCAGCCGGCCACCCCGCCGGCAACGGGCCCGCAACCGGGGATCCCGCTGGTGGCGGACACCGGACCCCGTCCCCAGGCACCCACCGGGCCACGGCTGACCGAGCCGCAGCAGTCGACCGGCCCGCAGCAGTCGACCGGCCCATCGGAGACGACCGGGCCCCGCCTGCGTCCCGCCGAGGTGGCCGCCGACAACACCGGCGAGCGACCCAGCGCGGAGGCGGAGGCGGAGGCGGAGGCCGAAGGGGACGAGTACGAGACCTCGCCGATCTTCGACTCGGTCTCGGCGTGGTTCCAGCGCCGAAGCCCGGCCGACGAGCCGGCGCCGCGCGCGGCGCGGCCGACACCGACCGCGGCGGCGGCGGCTGCGCCGGCCCGGCCGGCTGGGCGCTCGGGCCTCGGCGGTGCCTTCGGGCACCGGGTCCCGGCGCGCTCCGGCGCCGACCCGCTGACCGGGCCTCGTCCGCTCCCCGTCAGGGAGCCGACCGTGGAGTCCGCCCCGGCCGCGGCGCCGATCCCGACACGCACGACGCAACCGCAGCCGCGACCGGCTGCGGCGGCCTCGCCCGTCACGGTGGGCCCACCCGCTGCGGCGGCCCAGTCCTACCAACAGCCGGCGGCGCGACCGCCGGTGCCACCGGCGGCCCCCACGGCGCCGGGGGAGGATGGTTGGAGTTCCCCCGGAGACGCCGGCTGGCGGGCTGCCGAGGCGTCGCGCCGTCCAACCACGGGTGGCACGACGCAGTCGGGCCTACCGGTACGAGTCCCCATGACCCATCTCGTGCCCGGCAGCGCCGAACCCGCGCCTCGCCGGCGTCCCGCCGAAACCCCGGTCAGATCCCCGGAAGCCGTCGGTGGCCGGCTTGCCAGCTTCTACCAGGGCGTGCGGCAGGGACGTGATGTCGGAGTCGACACCACGAGAAATCCTCGACGTGACGCGCAGGAGGAACGGTGACACCCGTGAGTTCTGATGCCCAGAACCTCAACTGGTTGATCAACAACTTTGTCGACCGAGTCCCGGGTGTTGCGCACACCGTGGTGGTGTCCGCGGACGGCCTGTTGCTGGCCGTTTCGGACGGTTTTCCCCGCGATCGGGCCGACCAGCTCGCCGCAGTCGCCTCGGGCCTCGTGAGCCTGACCCAGGGCGCCGCGCGGGTCTTCGAGGCAGGTGCCGTAACCCAGACAGTCGTCGAGATGGAACACGGCTTCCTGTTCATCATGGCGATCAGCGACGGCGCGAGCATGGCGGTGCTGGCCGCGCCGTCCTGCGACATCGGGCTGGTCGGGTACGAAATGGCACTGCTGGTCAGCCGGGCGAAGGATGTCCTTACCCCGGCGCTGCGCGCCGAGCTGCAGGGAACGCTTCCGCGGTGACCGAGCGGAAGCACAGGGAGTCAGGGTGAGTATCGATCCCGAGAATGCGCCCGGTCCGGTCGTCCGTCCCTACGCGATGACCGGCGGGCGAACTCGGTCACGCTACGAGCTCGCCATCGAGGCGCTCGTCTTCACGACGCCGCTCGGCGAGGAACGGGCCATCGGCCTGAACCTCGAGCAACAGACCATCGCCGCCATGTGCCGGCAGGTGCGATCCATCGCGGAGATCGCTGCCGGGCTCCGGGTGCCTCTGGGCGTAGCCCGCGTGTTGGTAGGCGACATGGCGGATGAAGGCTTCGTCCGCGTCCACCAGCAGCCTGACCGCGATGAGGCACCGGATCTCGCGTTGCTCGAAAGGGTTCTCAGTGGCCTTCGAAAGCTCTGACAACAGACGGGTCAACTCCTCCGTCGCCACGACCTCGGTCAAGATTGTGGTAGCGGGCGGCTTCGGCGCCGGAAAGACCACATTTGTGGGCTCGGTGTCCGAAATCGTCCCGCTACGCACCGAGGCCGTCATGACCGAGGCCGGCGCCCATGTGGACGACCTGACCCATCTCACCGACAAGACGACCACCACGGTCGCCATGGACTTCGGCCGAGTATCCCTGGACGAGGATCTGATCCTCTACCTGTTCGGCACGCCAGGGCAGTACCGCTTCTGGTTCATGTGGGACGACATCGTGCGCGGCGCGATCGGCGCCATCGTGCTGGCCGACACCCGCCGACTGGCCGACTGCTTCGCCGCCGTCGACTACTTCGAGCAGCGTCAGCTGCCGTTCGTCATCGGAGTGAACTGCTTCGACGGCGTCCTGCGGCACTCGATCGAGGACGTTCGGGAGGCACTGCAGGTCAACCCGGCCGTGCCGATCATCACCTGCGACGCCCGCAACCGGGACTCGACCAAGAGCGCGTTGATCGCGGTGGTCGAACACACCATGTCCCGCGCCGCGGCCCGCGCCTAGCGGGGGGTGCGCGTCAGGCCCGCGACCGGGCACGCGTGAGGGGCCCCGTGGACAGTTCGCCACGGGGCCCCTCAGGCGTGCCGGGTCCGACTGCTAGGTCGGGGGCGGCAGTGGCCGGAGCTGGCCGCCGACCGGGACCTTGGTGTTGCCGCTGTTGTTCACGATCTGCAGGTTGAAGTCGTTGTTGACCTGGTCCCACTGGCCGCCGACGACGGGTATCCGCGCCACGTTCTTCGGCACGTTCTGCTGGGAACCGAAGGCCACCGGGCCGACGATCGTCTGGGCGTCGACGGCCCGGATCGCGCTGGCGATGTCCTCCTTCTCCAGTGACGCGGCACCGCTGAGCGCCTTCACCGCCACCTCGAACAGGGCGTAGCCGAAGCCCAGCCCGGTCGTCCAGGCTCGGCCCCGGTCCTTGGCGAAGGCGTCGGCCAGGTCCTTGGAGGTCTTGCCGTTCAGCGAGCTGCGATAGGGATGTGACGGCGACCAGCCGATCTCCGTGGTCAACCCGTCACCGTTCGATCCCAGGGTGCGCAGGTCCGTCTGATGGTCCAGCGCCTTGGACATGGTCAGCGCCTTGGGGGTGAAACTTCCGGCGCCGTGGATGGACCGCTGCAGGACGGCGAAGTCGGCTGCCTGCGCGACGCCGACGATCGCGCCGACATCCTCGGACCTGAACTTGTTGACATAGTCGTCGAACGACGCAATCCCGGGCTCGAAGCCCTCGGTGGCCGGCGAGATGACCTGAAAACCGTAGTTGCTGATCGTCGGAATTCCATAGTCCCGATTGGCAAATGCACGGCCGTCATCGTCGTTGGAGTAGACCAGCCCCACCTTGGTGATGTTCAGCTGCTTCCACATCGACACCGCGTCGTTGACGATGTCCTCCATGCCCCACGAAAGGTGATAGGTCCAGTGGAAGGGCATGTCGACGTTGCCGCCGCGGCCGTCCCACCAGGACTGCCAGGGCGTGAGGGTCGAGATGCAGGGCACCTCGTTGATCTCGCACTGGTCGGACACCGGAATGGCCGTGTCCGAGGTGCCGCCCACCAGCACCAGGTCGACCTTGTCCTTGAAGACCAGGTCCGCGGCCGCCACCCCGGCCCGGAGGCGGTCGGACTGGGAGTCCCGGACGACGATCTCCACCGGGTAGGTCCGCCCCCCCACCTTGATGCCGTCGGCGAACATTGTGCGCATCATCTGGATCACGTAGGACTCGACGATGCTGTAGAGGCCGAGGGTGCCCGTGCGCGGCACGACATAGCCGATCCGCACCGTGCGCGGCCCGGCCGAGCCGGACGAGCCGCCGCAGGCGGCGAGCAGGCCGGCGGCCGGGGCGGCCACTGCGGCGGTTCCGCCCCACCTCAGCAGAGTGCGCCGGCTGACCGAGCCTGGACCGGTCCCACCGGCGGCCGGCGCGAGGCCACCAACCCCGCTGGCGGCGTCATTGTTGTCACCGGCGGCCGCATGCTGCCAGCCACCTGCACGGAAAGACCTAACCATGGCACCTGATCCTGCCTCACGCCGGTTTAAACCCGGCAACCGGGGTCCGAAACCGAGTAGATCGCATAGACGCCAAGACGGGCCCATCCGACATTTCGCACACCTTGCTCACGTTGGGCAGGGGAGCGAATGTTCTCAGTTCACTCCGCAGAATCGATGTTGCGCCGCACCGCTCGCTTTGAGTTCAAGGGTGCCCTGTGCCCGGCCGCGGATTCCGCCCCCCGGCTTGGCGATGTGCGTGCCGGTCAGATCCTTCAACGGGCCACTGGTGAACTTCACGTCACCGATCACATTCCCGCCGTCATTGCCCGCCACCGCGGTGATCGTGTACTGGCCGGCACTGCCCTGCCAGGTGTAGGCGCCGTCCGTCCTCGCGACCACAAGCACGCCGACCACGTCGGTCGACAGCTTCAGGGGGTTCGTGGCGGTCACCAGCCGACACTGCCAGCTTCCGTCGATCATCGCCTTGCCGGCGAGCGCGTCCGGGTTCGTCGCGACCGCGTTGGCCGAGACGTCGGCGGCCGTGGTCGCCGCCGGCGCCGCACCACCCCCGTCATGCCCGCGCAGCAGGACGAAACCGCCCACTCCGAGCAACGCGACGACCAGGGCCACGGCCAGCGGCCCGATCCAGCCCTGACGCAGCCAGGCCAGACCGTCCGCCGACAGCGGCTCGTCCTCGTCGTCGAGCGGGCCGGCCGACCGGTCGGTGGGTTCGAGCAACGCGGAGGAGGCCGCGTGCCGGTGGTCGGCCCGCCGCCGGGGCACCGCATGGGAGCCGGTCACCTCGCCGGTCCGGGCTCCCGTCGCGCGCCGCCCGCCCGAGCCGGTAGCGCTCCCCCTGGCCCCCGTGCGTCGCCGTCGCTCGCCGGTCTCGGCGCCGCGCTCCTCCGGGCCGCCGGTCGCCTCGCGGTCGCCGGACGTCGAGGCAACCGGTTGCAGGCTGTTCGTGTCCGTCACCGGATTGGGCGTGCGGCGGCGGTCCGCCGGCACGCTGCGGGCGCCCGTTCTGCGCACCGATCGGGATGGCTGCCAGCCGCTGTCGCCGTCGCCGGGCGGAGCCAGCGCGCCGCCCCGGCCCCCGGCCCGGCGGCTCACCAGCGAGGTCATCTCGGCCGGAGTCTCCGGACGGCGGTCCGGGGCACCGCCCGCTGCCCGCCCGGGCCGCGGGCTGGCACCCGCCGCCTCCCCAGGCCCGCTCGGCCCGCCGGTTCCAGGCCGGGCGCCGGGAGGCGACCCGGACCCGGGCGCGTCCTCCCGGTACAGCGGCCGCGCCGTCGTCATCGTCTCCTCGACCCGACGGGCCGGGGGCCCGGGGCTGCGGCCGGTGCCCGGCGCGGGCTCCGGCCGACTTCGCCGGTCCGGCGTCGCCGGTTGGCCACGTCGGGTGGCAAGGGCGGCCGAGCGCTGGTCCACCGGCGGGGCCCCGGGAGTGCGCCATCCGGTGCCCCCATCCGGGGGCGAGGCTGGACCCGTCGATCGGCGGCGGACCACCGGCAGCGGCCCGGACAGCGGATCTTCCCGCTCGGGAACCGATCCCGACGGGCCAGGCGGCGGCGCCGGGCGAACGAAACTGCCCGTGTCGGTCAGCGGATTACGCCAGCCCGAGTCCCTGGCGACCGGGTCCCACGACTGCGCCGGGCCGGCGGGCGGGCCTGCGCCGCGCCCACGTCCCGGCGCCACCTCGCCAGGCCCGGCCGGCGGGACCGCACTCGCGGCCCGGCCGAGAGCCGGGGCGGCGGGCACCGCACCGCCCACGGGAGGCAGGGCCGGTGCGGCCGGCGCCCGGCTCGGCGCCGCCCCGTTGGTGCCCCGCGGGCCGGTGGGATGGTAGCTGTCGGCGCCGAAGCCACGCGGCGGCGTCGAGGGATAGGGCGTGACCTGACCGGCGGCGTCGGACCGCTGCGGGTCGGAGCGTTCGCTCGGCCCGGGCACCGGCCACAGCCTGGGTGAACTGTGGCCGTTCCAGGGGTCGACAGGCCTCGGCGCGGCGGGCTCGCCCGCGGGACGGGCCTGTGCGGGCGGCATCCGGGCGGCATCCGCGACCGGCGACCGGCTCGGGCCCCCGGTCGCGGCGAGCGGGGAACCAGCCGCGGCGGCGCCGAATCCGTGCCCCGGAGACGGCGAACCTGGCGAGGACGAGCCACGCGACGGCGGCGGGGGCCCCAGTTCGGCCGGCGCCTCGGTGCGCCGCAGGCCGCCCGTCGACGGTCCCGCGCCGGTGCGGGCGCCGGGAGCGGGAACCGGCCGCGCGGAGATCGGGAAACCGCCGGTGAACGGATCGCTGTAGCCGCCGTCATCCCCGTTGCGCGGGGCGGGATCCGGGCTGGCGGCGCCGACCCGGACGGAGCCGGTCGCCGGACCGCGCCAGGACGGCGCTTCCTCGTACGCGGCCGGGCTTGGGTAGGCCGGGCGCGGCGCGGGGGCCTGGGCCGTCCCGTGGGGCGGGGGCACCCGCTGGACCGGCGGCAGGTCGTACCCGGCCGGGGCGCCGTACGCCGACGGGTGTCCGTGGACAGCCGCGGATTCGTCGGCCGCCACAGATCCGTTGTAGGCCGACGGACCGCTGTAGGCCGACGGACCGCCCTGGCCGGGCGCACCGTCGGCGCGAAACGCACCGCCGCCGCCCAGGCCGGCACCGGACCGGGGGTCGCCACCCGGGCCAGTCCCGGCACCGCGGTCGGCCGGGCCCGGGCCGGGCCGCGCGGGCGGGAAGATCGATGGCAGGTGGGACGTCGGCAGAGCACCGCCCGGCGCGGCGGGCGGTGCCGCCGGGGCCGGGGCCGGGTCGGGCGGGTCGACGGAGATGGCCCCCGCGCCACTCCCGAACCGCGGCGCCGGTCCGTTCCAGGTGCTGGTGACGTCGAACGGATCAGCGCTCCGCCGCGACTCGGCCGGCGCCGCCGGCGCTTCGCCCGGGGCGGGCGTCCACGGCGTGGGCCCCCAGGACGGGGCGGGCGACGGGGCCGCGCCCGGCTGCTCGGGCTCACCGACCCGCTCGACGGCGAAGAAGTCATCGTCCCGACGGGGCGGGAGCGGCCGGTTGAGGTCGGCGTCGTGAGTAGTCACGAGACAGCCACCGATCCCTGCGCGAGGCCGGGAGCGGCGGCGTGGCCGGCGACGGGGTCAGCTCCCCGGGCCGGGCGGTGGCGCATGGTCATCGGGCGGCATCTCCTGCCCCCCAGGTCAGCACGATGTGGACGGCCATCGTAGAGACGCACGGACTCCGAACCGCGACGGCACGACTCGTTCTCTCGCAACCACTTCGCTACGAGTGATGGTTGTCCTACCGTAGGAACGACGAAAAAGCAACGATTAGCTGGCTCGTCCTCCACCCACCTGGACAGATTTGTGGTGATAGTGCGTCCGAACCACTGTACCCGGGCGGTGGTCATCGCTTGTCACGGCAGGCGGCGTAGATCTCGCGCACGACCCGCTGCGACGAATCGGACTGCACCTCGGCGCTGAACCGCTGGTATTCCTCCTGCGTGTAGTTCGCTTCAAGCTTGTCCAGCGTGCAGGTGCAGTAGCCCTCGTTGCCGTTGCTGACGTCCAGGCAGGAACTCACGTACGCGTCCCGGACGGACTTCTCGTAGCGGCCCTTGCCGGCGGCAGTGGCCCCCGACGACTGTCCCCCGTCCGATCCACCCCCGCCGAGCGCCAGGAATCCGGCCAGACCGAGTCCGGCACAGAGCAGCACGACCACCGCGACGATCAGCACGGCCGGACGCTGTCGCGCCCGGGCGACAACCCCGCCGAGCCCGCCGCCCGGCTCTGCCGCCTCCCGCTCCGGGCGGACCGCCCGGGTTGCGAAGCGTCCGGATGACGGGGACCAGCCGCGCTCACCCGCCGGCCCGTAGCCATCGGGGTCGTCATCGTCCGGCAGGGCGTCGTCCTCGTACTCGCCGTCGGGGTCGTCGGCGTCGTCCTCCCAGTGCGCGACGCCGGTGGCGCGCGCCGGTGGGGCCGGGCTGCCGAACCGGCGGATCTCCCCGGTCGAATCGCCGTCGTCGTCCCAGTCGTCGTTGGTCGTGGCCAGCCCTCGGCCGCCCGGGGTGACGCCCTCCGTGCCCGGTTGGGCCGGCTCGCTCGGACGGTCGTGGGCCGGGCCCGCCCCGGGCACGTTCCCGAGGGGGTTCGCGCCGGTCGGAAGGGGGTCGGCGGCGCGCGCTGCGAGTCCCAGCGGGTCCGCGCCGAGCGGGTCCGCACCGTTCAGGCCCGACCCGCTGCGGCCCGCGCCGGCCAGCCCCGCACCGGTCGCCGTCCCGGGGCCGGCTCCGCCGGACGCGCGGACGGTTTCCTGGGCGCCGGTCGGTGCCCAGCGACCGAACTGCCCGGTTCCACCGAAGGAGGGCAGCATGCCGGTACCCGCGCCGCCGCCACCACCGGCGGCCGGGACGCCGGGGGGGCCGGTGGGGCCGGTGGGGCCGGTGGGGCCGGTGGGGCCGGTGGCGCCCGGACTGCCGGCACTCCCGCCGGGCCGTCCGCGGTCCTGGACTGCCGGGGCCGTGTGGGGGACCCCCGTTTCCGGGCTCATCCCCCCCGATGGGGCCAGCGGACCGGCGTTCGTCTGCCCGGGCCGGGCGGAGCCGGCGGCCGTGTTCGGCCATGAGGGGGCCCCGCCGGAGCCGGCCGGCGGCGTGGGTGATGCGGAATGCCAGGTCTGGGCAGCCTCGTCCCAGACGTAGGCGCCGTCATCACTGACCCAGCGGCCATGCTCGTCGAGGCGCATCGGTCGTCCTTAGTGCCGGAGACGGACGATCCCAGGGTGCCATGTCCATGTCGGGTCGGAATCGACCGGGTACCGCCGCCGGTGTGCCCGGTCCATGACCGCCCCGCCGTGTTGCCCGTCGGGACCGCCGCCTGCACGGCCCCGACCGAGGGTCGTCAGCCTGTTGCGGCGACCATGATCTCGGCCTTCTGGAACTCCTTGAGCGTCGCGTAACCGGTCGTCGCCATCGCGGTGCGCAGGCCGCCGGCGAGGTTGAGCAGGCCCGTTCCGGTAGCCGCACCCGGTCCGGCGATGATCTGCTCGAGGGTCCCCGTCGGGGTGACCGGGGCCCAGCGCCCACGCGGCAGATCGGCGTGCAGCACGTCCATCGGCCACATCCCGCCCTGGCCCGGGGCATCGTGGGCGGCGGCGAGCGCGGCGTCCACCATCACCGCGTCGGCGCCGCAGGCGATCGCCTTGGCGAGGTCACCGCCGGTGCGCATGTCACCGTGTGCGACGACGTGGACGTACCGACCGCCGGACTCGTCGAGATACCGCATCCGCGCGCCGGCCGCGTCCGCGATCGCGGTGGCCAGCGGGACACCGACGCCCAGCACCTCGCGGGTCCGGTCACCGAGACCGGAGCCGACGCCGACGATGACCCCGGCAGCCCCGGTGCGCATCAGGTGCAGCGCGGTCGAGAACGACGCGCAGGCGCCGACCAGCACGGGAATGTCGAGCTCGCCGATGAACTGCTTGAGGTTGAGCGGCTCGGACTGCCGGGACTGGTGCTCCGCGGACACCGCGGTGCCATGGATGACCAGCAGGTCGACACCGGCCGCCAGCACATGCGGGCACAACGCGCGCACCTTCTGCGGACGTAGTGCCGCGGCCACGGTCACACCGGCCTCGCGCAGCTCGTTCAGCCGCTGCGCGATGAGGTCCGGGTCGACCGGGGTGGCGTACAGCGCGCGCAGCCGGTCGGTCGCCGCCGCCGGGCCCTGCTCGGCGCCGATCTCGCTGAGTTCGGCGATGAGCTTCTCGGGCTCGGCGTGCCGGGTCCACAACCCCTCGACGTGCAGGACGCCAAGGCCGCCGAGCCGACCGAGCTCGATCGCCGACGCCGGTGAGGTGACGGCATCGGCCGCGGCCGCCACCAGCGGCAGCCCGAAGCGGTAGGCGTCGATCTCCCAGGCGAGGGAGACGTCCTTGGGGTCGCGGGTCCGCCGCGACGGGACGATGCCGACGGCGTCGAGACCGTACGCGACCCGCGCGTTCTTGCCGATGCCGATCTCGACCTCTGCCACTGCTGGGCCTCCTGCTCGGGGCCGACCGGCGGGGGCCGGCCGGCGCACGCCGGTCGGTCACTCCCGGCCGCGCCGGGTGACGATGTCAGCGTGCCGAGTTGTAGTTCGGCGCCTCGACCGTCATCTGTACGTCATGGGGGTGGCTCTCGACCAGGCCGGCCGAGGTGATCCGCACCAGCTGGGCCTCGTCCTGCATGCGGCGGATGGTCGGCGAGCCGGTGTAGCCCATCGCGGCGCGCAGGCCTCCGACGAGCTGGTGCGCCACGGCCGCAAGCTGCCCCCGGTAGGGCACCTGTCCCTCGACGCCCTCGGGGACGAGCTTGTCGTCGGACAGCACGTCGTCCTGGAAGTAGCGGTCCTTGGAGTACGAGCGGGCCGTGCCGCGGCTGCGCATCGCGCCGAGCGAGCCCATGCCCCGGTACGCCTTGTACTGCTTGCCGTTGATGAAGATCAGTTCGCCCGGGCTCTCGTCGACGCCGGCGAGCAGGCTGCCGAGCATCACGGTGTCGGCGCCGACCGCGATCGCCTTCGCGATGTCGCCGGAGAACTGCAGGCCGCCGTCGCCGATCACCGGCACGTCGTGCTCCCGGGCGACCCTGGACGCCTCGTAGATCGCGGTCACCTGCGGAACGCCGACGCCGGTGACGACCCGGGTGGTGCAGATCGAACCCGGGCCCACACCCACCTTGATCGCGTCCGCGCCGGCGGCGATCAGCGCGGCGGCGCCGGCGCCGGTCGCGACGTTGCCACCGATCACGTCGAGCGGGCGGCCGTTGGCGCCGACCGGCATGTCGGCCTTGATCCGACGCACCATGTCGGGCACGGCCCGCTGGTGGCCGTGGGCGGTGTCCACGATGAGGAAGTCCACGCCCGCCGCGACGAGCACCTGGGCCCGCTTGTAGGCGTCCTCGCCCACCCCGATCGCGGCACCCACGACGAGGCGGCCGTCGGCGTCCTTGGTGGCGTTCGGGTACTGCTCGCGCTTGGTGAAGTCCTTGACGGTGATCAGCCCGCGCAGCCGGTCCCGCTCGTCGACGATCGGCAGCTTCTCGATCTTGTGTCGGCGCAGCAGGTCCAGCGCGTCCTCGGTGGACACCCCGACCGGCGCCGTGATCAGCGGCATCGGGGTCATCACGTCCTGCACCCGGCGGGAGTAGTCACGCTCGAAGCGGATGTCGCGGTTCGTCACGATGCCGACGAGCCGGCCGTCCGCCTCGGTCACCGGAACCCCGGAGATGCGGTACCGCGCCATCAGCACGTTCGCGTCCTCGAGGGTGGCGTCGGCCCCGCAGGTCACCGGCGCGGTGATCATCCCGGACTCGGACCGCTTCACCATGTCGACCTGCTGGGCCTGCTCGTCGATCGAGAGGTTGCGGTGCAGCACACCGACGCCGCCCTGGCGCGCCATCGCGATCGCCATCCGCGCCTCGGTCACCGTGTCCATCGCGGAGGACACCAGCGGCACCGCGAGCGAGATGGACCGCGAGAGCCGCGTGGTCGTGTCGGCTTCCGCGGGGACGAGGTCGGAGGCCGCCGGCAGCAGCAGCACATCGTCGAAGGTGAGGCCCATCATCGCGAGCTTGGGCGGGACGGGCGCCGCGTCGGCGCCGAGACGGTCGATCCCGGGATCGGCGCGGTCCCCCGCCGACGCGGACAGATCGGTGGCGACGGGAGCGTTCATGGCACCTTCCGTTCCGGGTTGACCGGTGCCGCGGCGCTGCGGGACCGGCCGGCGGCCACGGCTCCGCCGGATGCCTGACGAGCCGCCCAACCTCGGATCGGACGCCTCGCGTCGGACATGGGCCTCGGGTCGAACACGGGCCTCGCGTCGAACACGGAGCGGGATCTCGGGCCGGACCGCGGCACATGTCCATCGTAGAGGCCGATGGCACCGGTGGGCCGACCCCGCGTGACGGAGATCGCGGTCGCGCCGGCGCGGTCGCATCCGGTCCGCGGCGAGCCGCACAGCTTAGCCGGGTTCGCGCAACAGAAAAAGGTCGGATCTGAAACCACTCACAAGCACCGCACAACGGTGCCGAGACTCCAGATCGGGACCACTAAGCAGTCCGGGCAAGCGTAGCGTGGTCGACGTGAGCGACGAGCCTGTCGACCCCTTCGCGGGTGACCCCGAGGATCCGGCCGCCGAGCTCGCGCGCCTCGACTCCGCCGACGATCTCTCCCTGCTCGAGCCGCTGTCCCTGCACGAGCGGGAGGAGGTCCTCGCCGAGCTGGGAGACCTCGACGTCTTCCGCACGCTGCTTGAGCCGCGCGGGTACCGCGGGCTCGTCGTCGACTGCGAGGGCTGCGCTGAGCCCCACTACTTCGATTGGGAGCTGCTCGCCGGCAACCTGCGCAACCTGCTCAACGAGGGGCGGACGCGGGTGCATGAGCCGGCCTTCTCCCCCGACCCGTCCTGCTACGTGAGCTGGGAATACGCCCGCGGCTTCGCCGACGGCGTCTACGAGGCGTCCGCCGCGTCCGAGGCCGACTCGCGCTGATCGCCGGGTCGTTCGGCGTCGTCTGCGACGCCGGGTCCTCCGTCGTCGCCGCGGCGGCGCCGCAGGACAGCCCAGGAAGCCCCCCCCCCCCCCCCCCCCCCCCCCCCCGGGGGGGGGCGCCCCCCCCCCCCCCCCCCCCCCCCCCCCCCCCCC
>NZ_JALKFX010000072.1:0-1438 GCF_023243045.1 Frankia sp. AgB32 | reverse complement strand
CCGGGGGGGGGGCGAGGGGGGGGGGGGGGGGGGGGGCGGGGCCCCCCCCCCCCCCGGGGCCGCGCACGGGCGCCGATGATCGCCGACGTCGCTTCGGATCCCTCCCGACGCCCACCGGGACGTCCATCGAGACGCACAGGACGACCACGGGTGGCCCGCGGGTTACGACTTTCGGGCCAACCCTCTTTGGTCAGCCCCCGGACAGTCCACCGCCGAGCGATGAGCCGCGCGGCGGTCCGACGCCCGACGGTCGGTGCCTGCCAAGCGGTCTTCGCCGAGGCCGATCGTGGCCGACCGATCACCGCAGCCCGGACGACCGCCCCGGACACCCACAGTTCGGACGATCCGGATCCGGACGCCGGGCGGGACGGCGGTGCTGCCGACTTCACGTGAGCGTGACAGGAGGTCGAGAGATTCGGACGGTTCGTCGAGATTCCGCCGGCCGAGGAGTAGATGGCGCAGGCGCGTCGGCGTCGACCGGCCCGGGAGCCGTGTGACCGGGCGACGGCCTGGGTAGGCGAATCATCGTCCACGCAGTTGTCCGCCGGACCCGCGGACCCGATGTCCCCGCCGGCCGGACCCGGTCCTCCGGGGACCAGCGGCCGCAGCCAGGAGCCGCCGGCGGCACGGCGCAGGGACGTCGGGCCAGGCCGTACCGGGTGGGCTTCGACGAGCGACACGACGGACCTGCCGGCAGCCGCCACCCGGTCGCCCGGGTGAATTTTTCAAGATCGCCAAAGGGGTGGCCGGTACTACGGTGAGCCCGCGGCGCTTGCCGCTCAGGTCGAAAGGGGGGCTCAGGCCGATGACCGACGTCCGACGACTTCCAGGCCCCGGCGCGGAAAAGTGGGAATGGCAGCTTCACGGTGCGTGCCGAGGGGAGAGTACGGAACTCTTCTTCCATCCGGAAGGAGAACGCGGACCGGCAAGAGCCGCCCGCGAGGCGGCGGCGAAGGCCATCTGTGCCCGCTGCCCGGTGATCGGAGCGTGTGGTGAGTACGCCCTGACGGCTCGCGAGCCGTACGGCGTCTGGGGCGGGCTCAGCGAATCGGAGCGGGAGGCCATCCTCACCGGGCGCTCCCGACGCGGAGTGCCCCGACGGGTGCCGGCCCGGCCGGGGCTCGCGCCGGCCTGCTGACCGGGCAGGCGGTCGGGACATGAACGGACATCCCCTGGCCCGCGGGCCGACCACCCGCGACGGGTGACGGGCCACACCCACTCACCCGTCCCGGGTCACCGCCGCCGACCAGTCACGCCAGCACCAGCATCCGCACCAGCGCAGCACGGTAGGCCGGCGACGGTCGCCGGGTCCGGACAGCGACGCGGGGCCCGGGGGGGGGGGGGCGGGGGGGGGGCGCCGGCGCGGGATGGCGGCGGTCTCGCTGCCGGCGGCCGAGGTGGCGGCACTGCTGGCACGGCGCGCCCCGGCGCTGTCCGT
>NZ_JALKFX010000071.1 GCF_023243045.1 Frankia sp. AgB32 | reverse complement strand
GGCCGGATCAGCCGCACCTTGCCGACCTGCTGCGAGGTCCTGAAGGAGATCGTGGTACCCCGGGTGACCGCGGTCGGGGGGCCCCGCCCCCCCCCCCGCCCCCCCCCCGCGGGGCGGCGGCGGGCGGGCCGGGCGCCCACCGTCCGGCCCGATGTGACGAACGCCGCTGTCCACCCAGGTAGGCGGCCGGCCAGAACGTCCGGAGCCGCCCGGACGGCACCGCTGGACGCACCCGACGACGGAGGTCATCGATGACCAGCCAGACCCCGCACGGCGACCCCCGGATCCGGGCGGCGGCCCGCGCCGTCTCCCTCGCCGAGGCGACCTCGTTCCTGCTGCTGCTCGTGGCCACCGGCATCAAGTACGGCGCCGACCACCCACAGGGCGTCCGCGTGCTCGGCCCGATCCACGGCGTGCTCTTCCTCGCCTACTGCGCGCTGGTCGGCTACCTGGCCTTCACCGAGCGCTGGCCGCGGCGGCGCACGATCCTGGCGCTCGTCGCGTCGGTCCTGCCGGTGGCACCGTTCTTCGTCGAGCGGCACTGGCTGCGCGGCCCGGCGCCCGCCGCCACCCCGACCACCGCTCCCCCGGCGACCGAACCGGCCGCCCGGACCCGCTGAGCCGCAGCCGCAGCCGCGGAGCGACACGGCCGTAGAGCCCTCGGGGGCGAACCGGCCGAACCGCCCGAGCAGGGATCTCCGCCACACAACCCCATCGAGAGGGGCTCACGCGACACGCCGGAGGGAATGCGCGGACATCCGCTCCGGCCATGGCACCGTCAGTCCGGTCGGAATGAGGGCAGAGGGTGCGCGTTGTCCCGCGCTCCCTCGTCGGCCGGCCGCCGTGATGGGGCGTCATGCCGTGCTGCGCCCATCGCGTCCGGCGGGACGCAGGCACGGGTCGACGTGCGCGGGGAGTGGTGTTCCAGTGGAGCTGGTCCGGGTGGATCTCGACGATCACATCGTGTTCGCCTGCGCTGGCTGCGGCGACGAGCGGCGGTTCACCCAGCCGCCGTGCGCTGACGGTCACGGCGCGGACTGCCCGGAGTGGGCGTGCACCGAGTGCGGCGCGGCGGTGCTGATCGGCCCGGCGGGGCTGGTCGGCCCGGCAGCGCCGGGCCGGAGCGCGGGGCGAGCCCGGCCCGCCGGGAAGAGTGCCGCGGCGCAGGTCCCACACGGCCGCGAGGGCCGCGAACGGGGCGCCGCCCGGATTCCCGCGTGAGCCTGCACAGCTCCGCCTCCCGGCCGGACTACGGCCCCTCGACCGGCCGGCCCGGCGAGTTCGGTGAGCCCACCGATGCCACGGCGCTGGCCGGGGAGGCTCCCGCCCTTCGGGACGCGTCGGGCCATCGCGGCGCGCACCGCCTCCTCGGTCCCCGACCGCACGCAACGGGGTCGAAGGTGCACGCTCCGGCGTCCACACAGCGCGATCAAGGTCGACGCCCTAACGTTGCCCTCATGGAGGCCGCACCGTCGTTCGAGGCGACCCCCGCGATCTTCCTGGCCGTCACGGACGCCCTGCGCGCCAGCGCCTCCCGGCTGCGCCCGGAGATCATCGTGCACGAGGTGGCCGCGCCGGGTCGGCTCGCGCCCTTCGCCTTCGCCCTCGCCGGCGGCGTGGCCGGAGACGCGGACTCCGCGGCCGGCCGGCTCATCGTGCTGATGGACCCGGACGGCCAGCCCGCCTGGCAGGGCACCACCCGCATCGTCTGCTACGCGCGAGCGAGCGTCGACCCGGAGATCGCCGCGGACCCGCTGTTGGCCGAGGTTGCCTGGTCGTGGCTGCGGGAGGCCCTGGACGGGCATGGCGCGAGAGTGCGCGCCCTGGGCGGCACGGTCACGACGACCTCGTCGCGGCGCTTCGGCGTCCTGCGGGCCGAGGGCGACACCCAGGACGTCGAGCTGCGCTGCTCCTGGTCACCCGACTGGGCGCAGACCGCGTCGGACCCCGAGTCCTCGACGGCGGACGGCGAGCGGGCCACCGCGGCGCGCCATGCGCACCCGTCCTGGACCTCCGCCGCGGCCACCGCTCATCTACACGCCTTCGGTGACCTGCTCGCCGCGATGGCGGGCCTGCCGCCGGCGTTGTCCGGGGTCCTCCCACTGCCGCAGCGCCGCGCCTGAGGCGGGGCGGAACCGGCCCGGACGGCCGGACGCGCCCAGCCGTGCCCCATTCCCGCAGGCGGGGGTGCACTTCACCCCTGAATGATCTGGCCACTGTACCAGGCAGTGGTATCACCATGCGTATAATTGTCCTGATCCGCCGAACGGTGCGGCTGCCCCCGCGGGGAATCAGACGTACGATCGCCGATCGTGACGTCGACGGTTCCAGAACCATCAGAGCAGGTCAGCGGGGGTGTAAGCGCCAAGGTGGAGGGAGAACCGGAGACCAGCGCTCGCGAGCCCATCCCGCTGCTCGCTCCCGTGGACGGCGTCCCACCCGTGATCGTCGACCCCGCGGAGCTCGCGGCGGCGGCGCGGCGTCTCGCCGCGGGAACCGGCCCGGTCGCCTTCGACGCCGAGCGCGCCTCCGGCTATCGGTACAGCCAACGCGCGTACCTGGTGCAGATCCGCCGCCGCGGCGCGGGGTCCCTGCTGCTCGACCCGATCGCGCTGGGTGACCTCCGCGTCGTCCAGGACGCCGTCGGGGACGTCGAGTGGGTGCTGCACGCCGCCAACCAGGACCTGCCCTGTCTCGCCGAGCTGGGCCTGCGGCCGATCCAGTTGTTCGACACCGAGCTCGCCGGGCGGCTGCTCGGCTACGAACGGGTGGGTCTCGGCATGATGGTCGAGCGGGTGCTCGGCTACGGGCTGGAGAAGGGCCACTCGGCCGCCGACTGGTCGACCCGGCCGCTGCCCGAGCCCTGGCTGCGTTACGCCGCACTCGACGTGGAACTCCTCGTCGAGCTGCGCGACGCGCTGGAGGCGGAGCTCGTGGAGCAGGACAAGATCGAGTTTGCCCGGCAGGAGTTCGCCGCGATCGTGGCGGCACCCCCGCGCGAGCCGCGGGCCGAGCCGTGGCGGCGCACCAGCGGGATCCACCGGGCCCGCACCCGCCGTCAGCTCGCCGCCGTGCGGGCCATGTGGACCGCTCGTGACCGGCTCGCCCGCACCCGGGACGTCGCCCCCGGCCGGGTCCTCCCGGACAGCGCGATCATGGACGCGGTCCTCAACGCACCGGTGGACGCCGCGGCGCTGATCCGCCTACCGGTCTTCTCCGGGCCGCGGATCCGCCGCACCGCGCACACCTGGCTGGACGCGCTGCGCGGCGCCGCGGCGCTCGCCGAGGACGAGCTGCCCGCCGCGGCCGGCCCGAGCGGCGACGGCCTGCCGCCGGCCAACCGGTGGGCCGAACGCGACCCGGTGGCCGCCGCCCGGCTGGCCCGGGTGCGCGCGGCGCTCTCGACGATCGCCGAGGAGCACACCATGCCGGTGGAGAACCTCCTCGAACCGGTGCTCGCCCGGCGGGTCTCCTGGTCGCCGCCGGACGAGCTGACCACGCTGACGGTGGACGAGGCGCTGCGGGCCGGTGGCGCGCGGCCGTGGCAGCGGGAGCTGACCTGTACGGCGGTGGCCGGTGCGCTGGTCGATCCGCCGATCGACGCCGAGAACGAGGCGGGCACGCTGCCGCCGGGCCGGCCGGGCGGGCGGGCGTCGGCGCGTACCGGCGCGGCCGGCACCGGCACGGATCGAGCCCGCGCGCGTGGCGGTCGGGGTGGTCGCGGCAGCGGGCGTGGCTCCCGCGCCGCGACGCCGCGGACCGCGCCGGCGACGACCTCACGCGGCGACACCGTCGCGGCGGGCGGCGGGATGGCGGGTGGCGGGATGGCCGGTGGCGGGACAGTGGCCGACCCGGCGGCCCCGTCCGCTCCGAGTGGCCGCGCCGCCGCGGCCCGCGACCCTTCCGGTCGTGAGTCCGCGACACCGGAGACCGGGGCATAGCGGACGAGCGACTTACCGGCCGGTAACTATTGTCGTAGGCTCGCGGGACCGGCGGTGTCCGCGCCGGTGCCGACCGGTGGCGGTGACCCGTGGTGGACGCCTGCCCGGCCGATCGGCAGCCCAGAACGGAGCAGCCGGCGCCACGCGATCGCCGGCGGGGAGGCCACCGTGTTCGGTTCAGCCCGCGGCCAGGTCCGCGACGTCGTCTTCGTCGACGGCGTCCGTACACCGTTCGGAAAGGCGAAGGGCGTCTACGCCGAGACGAGGGCCGACGACCTGATCGTCCGTGTGATCCGGGAGCTGCTGCGGCGCAATCCGGCGCTGCCGCCCGAGCGCGTCGACGAGGTGGCGATCGCGGCCACCACCCAGATCGGCGACCAGGGGCTGACCATCGGCCGGGCGGCCGGCATCCTCGCCGGGCTGCCCCGGTCGGTCCCGGGTTACTCCGTCGACCGGATGTGCGCCGGCGCCGTCACCGCGGTCACCACGGCGGCGTCCTCGATCGCCGTCGGTGCCTACGACGTGGCCGTCGCCGGCGGGGTGGAGCACATGGGCCGCCATCCGATGGGCGAAGGCGCCGACATCAACCCGCGTTTCGTCTCCGAGCGGCTGGTCGACCCGTCCGCGCTGGTCATGGGGTCCACGGCGGAGAACCTGCACGACCGCTTCCCGGCGATCACCCGGGCGCGGGCGGACGCGTACGCGCTGTCGTCCCAGGAGAAGGTCGCGAAGGCGTACGCGAACGGGCAGATCCAGCCGGATCTGGTCCCGATGGCCGCCCGGCACGTCGAGTCGGGCTGGGACCTCGTCAGCGTCGACGAGCCGCCGCGGCCCTCGACGACCCTCGAGGGACTCGCCGGGTTGCGCACCCCGTTCCGCCCGCACGGCCGGGTCACCGCGGGCAACTCCGCCGGGATCAACGACGGCGCGACCGGCTGCCTGCTCGCCGCCGCCGACGTCGCGGCCGAACTGGGGCTGCCGGCGAAGATGACGCTGGTCGGGTTCGGTTTCGCCGGGGTGGATCCCGAGGTGATGGGGGTCGGCCCGATTCCGTCGACCGAACGGGCACTGGCCCGCACCGGCCTGTCCATCGACGACATCGGCCTGTTCGAGCTCAACGAGGCGTTCGCCGTGCAGGTGCTCGCCTTCCTCGACCACTTCGGCATCGCCGACGACGACCCGCGGGTCAACCCCTACGGCGGGGCGATCGCGCTCGGCCACCCCCTGGCCTCCAGCGGCGTGCGGCTGATGACCCAGCTCGCCCGCCAGTTCGCCGAGCATCCCGAGGTGCGCTACGGGCTGACCGCGATGTGCGTCGGGCTCGGCATGGGTGCGACGACGATCTGGGAGAACCCCCAGCACGCCGCGGCGGGTCGCGCCGACGGCGCGTCGGCGAGCTGACCGGACCGCCGGCCGTGACACTTCGCGAGATCCCGACTTCCCCAGAGCCCGGAGGGGCGCCCATGAGCGACGACGAGGTCACCCTGGAGCTGCCGGACGAGGTCGTCACGGCGGCCCCCGTCCGCTACGTGACCCTGCCCGGGGTGACCGGTCCGGTCGCCCTCGTCACCCTCGACAACGGCCACGACCACACCCGGCCGAACACGTTCGGACCCGCCGGGCTGCGCGCGCTGCTCGCCGCTGCGGACGAGATCGAGGCGCACGAGCCGCCGGTCGCCGCGATCGCCGTGACCGGCAAGCCGTTCATCTTCAGCGTGGGTGCGGACCTGACCTTCCGGACGTCGGTCACCGACGTGGACCAGCTCCGCCCGATGATGGAGGCGCTGGGCCGGCTCGGCCACGACGCGTTCGTCCGGCTGGGCTCGGGCCGCCTCGGCGACCGCAAGGTCCCCACGTTCGCCCTGGTCAACGGCGCGGCGTTGGGTGGCGGCCTGGAGCTGGCGCTGCACTGTGACCACCGGGCGCTCTCCAGCGGCATCCCGGCGCTGGCGCTGCCCGAGGTGTTCCTCGGCCTGGTGCCGGCCTGGGGTGGCACCCAGCTGCTGCCGAAGCTGATCGGGCCCGAGCGGGCGATCCGGGTGATCCTCGACAACGCGCTGAGCCAGAACCGCGTCCTGTCCGGAACGAAGGCATTCGAGCTGGGACTCGGGGACGTCCTGCTGGAGCCGGCCGACTTCCTGGAGGAGGCGCTGGCCTGGGTCGGGCGGGTGCTGCGCGGCGAGGTCGACCCCGCCGCCGACCGCGAGCCGGTCGAACGCGGCCGGGCGTGGGCCGACGCGATCGCCGCCGGGCATGCGCTGGCCGACAGCAAGGTGCGCGGCGCGGCGCCGGCCGCCTACCGCGCGCTCGACCTGCTCGCGCTCGCCGAGACCGCCGACCGCGCCGACGGCTTCGAGGCCGAGACGCAGGCACTCGCCGACCTGTCGGTCAGCGGCGAGCTCGCCGCCAGCCTGTACGCGTTCGACCTGGTGCAGAAGCGGGCGCGCCGCCCCGTCGGCGGCCCGGATCCGGCGCTGGCCCGACCGGTGACGAAGGTCGGCGTCGTCGGCGCGGGCCTGATGGCCGCGCAGCTGGCCCTGGT
The DNA here is from genome assembly GCF_023243045.1 of Frankia sp. AgB32. Lineage (GTDB taxonomy): Bacteria > Actinomycetota > Actinomycetes > Frankiales > Frankiaceae > Frankia. The sequence goes on along the minus strand of NZ_JALKFX010000071.1, from coordinate 10,113 downwards.
GTTCGCCCACCGGCTGGAGGTGCCGGTCGTGCTGACCGACCTCGACGCCGACCGGCTCGACGCCGGGGTCGCGGCGGTGCACCGCGAGATCGACAACCTGCTCGGCCGCCGGCGGATCTCCCCCGACCAGGCGAACCGTTACAAGGCGAACGTCACGGGCTCGCTGAGCAAGGACACCTTCGCCGACGCCGACCTCGTCATCGAGGCCGTGTTCGAGGATCTGGCGATCAAGCAGAAGGTGTTCGCCGAGCTGGAGGCGGTCGTGGCGCCGACGGCGGTGCTGCTGACGAACACCTCGGCGCTTTCGGTGAGCGCGATGGCGGCCGGTCTCGAGCATCCGGAGCGGGTCGCCGGGCTGCACTTCTTCAACCCGGTGGCCGTCCTGCCGCTCGTCGAGGTCGTCCGCGCCGAGCGCACCGACGACGCGACCGTGGCCACGGCACTGGCCGTGGCGAAGAGCCTGAAGAAGAACGCGGTGCTGGTCGCCGACCGGCCGGCGTTCGTGGTGAACCGGCTGCTCACCCGGTTCCTCGGCGAGGTGCTCACCGCGGCCGAGCGGGGCACCCCGGTGGAGCAGGTCGACCACGCCCTCGACCCGCTGGGCCTACCGATGTCGCCGCTGGTCCTGCTCGCGCTGGTCGGGCCGCCGGTGGCGCTGCACGTGGCCGAGACCCTGCACGCCGCCTACCCCGACCGCTTCCGCGAGCCCGCGGGCCTGGCCCGCCTCGTCGCCGCGGGCCGCGGCGGCGTCTACACGACCGGCCCGGACGGCAACGAGACCGTCGACCCCGCCGCCGCCGCCGCGCTGGCCGTCGCCACCGGCCCGGACGGCGCGCCGCCCCCACCGACGGTGGACGAGGTGCGCGAGGCGGCGCTGCGCGCGCTCGCCGAGGAGATCCACCTCATGCTCGCGGAGAAGGTCGTCGCCGAGGCCGCCGACATCGACCTGTGCATGATCCTCGGCGCCGGCTGGCCGTTCCACCTCGGCGGCATCACCCCGTACCTGGACCGCTCCGGTATCAGCGAGACCGTCACCGGCGAACGCTTCACCGCGCCCGGGGTCGCCACCCTCCCCGTCTGACCTGCGGATCCGGGCCGCGGCGGGCGAGGTATCCCGCTCCGGGCCGAGTCCGGCTCGCGGGTTAGTTTGGGGCAATGCCGACCGTCCGGGCGCTTCGTCCGCCGACGGTGGTGGTGGGGCTGGTCGCTCTCGGCGCGCTTGTCGTCACCGGCTGGTGGCTCCACCGGGTGTCCGATCAGCCGCCGACGGGCCCCGGTGCCTGGTGGAGTGGCGCGGCCCGGCTGTGCGGGCTGGTCGCCGGCTACCTGGGTGCCGTCCAGGTGGTGCTGGCGGCGCGGGTGCCCTGGTTCGAGCACACCGTGGCGATGCGCCCGGCCCGGCGGATCCACCTCGGCTGCGGCCTGGCGTTCCTGACCTTGACGGCGGCGCACGCGGGACTCGCCATCGAGGCGAACGCGGCGTCGATCGGGACCCCGTTCGTCCCCGCACTGATCGGCGTGAGCGTGGACCTGCCGTACGTGTGGCTGGCGGTGATCGGCCTCGCGCTGCTGGCAGTCACCGGGATCAGCTCGGTACCGGCCCTGCGCCGGACGATGGCCTACGGCTGGTGGCACCTGCAGCACCTGGCCGTGTATCCCGCGATCGTGGTCAGCTTCGCCCACGAGCTCTACGGGCCCGAGCTGGCCGCCAGCCCGGCCCGGGTGGTGTGGACCGGGCTGCATCTGGGGGCCTTCGGCACGCTCCTCTGGTACCGGGTCCTCACTCCGGCGCGGCTGACCCTGCGTCACCAGTTCGCCGTCGCCGCCGTCGAACCGGAGGCACCGGGGGTGGTGTCGATCCTGGTGTCCGGGCAGGCGCTGGACGCCGTGGGCGCCCACCCCGGGCAGTACTTCCGGCTGCGGGCGCTGCGGGGGCCGATGTGGTGGCATTCCCATCCGTTCTCGCTGTCCGAAGCCCCCGGGCCGGACCGGCTGCGGTTCACCGTCCGGACCGTCGGCGACTACAGCGAGGCGCTGGCCGTCCTGACGCCCGGCCGGTGGCTGCTGCTGTCCGGCCCGTACGGCGCGCTGACCGCCCGGGCGCGCCGGCGCCGCCGCGTGCTGCTCGTCGCCGGCGGTCTCGGCATCGCTCCCCTGCGCGCCCTGCTCGAGGACCTCGGCACTGATGCCGGCACCGGTACCGACGCTTCGACGATCACTTTGCTCTACCGGACCGAACGGGTCGAGCAGATCGTCTTTCGCGCGGAGATCGACGAGCTGGCCGGCCGCCGCGGCGCGGTCGTGCACTACCTGACCGGACCGACGCCGACCAGCGAGCAGGACGATCCCCTGGCCTGCCACCGGCTGGCCGCGTTCGTTCCGGACCTGGCCGAGCACGACGCCTACGTCTGCGGCCCGCCCGGCATGGTGGCCGCCACCGTCCGCTCCCTGCGTGCCGCCGGCCTCGACCGCCACCACATCCACGCCGAGACCTCGGCCTTCTGACAGCCAGCTGATCAGCGGGTCGAGGCCAGACGCGGAAGCATCCGGGCGATCCACTCCCCGATGTCGGTCTGGAGTTCCGCGCTGCCGGCGAGGACCTCACGGTGTCTGTCCCAGGCCGCCGGCACACGGTCGCGGACCGCGGCGGCAACAGCCTGGAGATCGGCCCCGGTCTGGCCGAACCGCCGGTCCAACCGCTCCTCCAGCCGCGCGAAGGACGACAGGAACACCTGGTCGAACCGCCTTGTACGGTCAAACCTCAGTCCGAGGTCGTCTGTATCCAGGGCACGCGGCGACCCAGCCAGCTTCCGCGCGCCCGCCCGGCGGTCCGAACAGGCCCGGCCGGCGAGCTTGACAAGGTAGTGAGTGGCCACTAGCTTGCTCGGCATGGCAACCCGGACGGACCGCGGCACCACGCGGATGAGCGCCGAGCAACGGCGGGCGAGCGTGCTCGCCGCCGCGGTCGAGGAGTTCGCCCACGGTGGCCTCACGGGCACGTCCACCGAGTCGATCGCGGCCCGGGCGGGCATCTCCCAGCCTTACCTGTTCCGCCTGTTCCCGACGAAGAAGGCCCTGTTCATCGCCGTCGTCGAGCAGGCGTTCCGGCGCACGGCGACGCACTTCGAGCGGGCCGCCGGCGAGCTCACCGGCTCCGCGGCGCTCGACGCGATCAAGCTGTCCTACTGGGAACTGTTCACCGACCAGACCTACCTGCTCACCCAGCTGCAGGCCTACTCGAGCTGCTACGACCCGGACATCCAGGCCGCGACGCGCAGCGGTTTCCGCGAACTGTGGGAGACCGTGACGCGGGTGAGCGGCCTGCCGTTCGAGGAAATCAGCCAGTTCTTCGCGCACGGCATGCTGATCAACGTCATCGCCGCGATGGATCTCCCCGCGATAGGCGAGCAGTGGGCGCAGCTGCTCTGCGCGCCGAACGCGGAGCCCGCAGACCCGACCAGCTGATCCCGCCGAGCTCGCGCCCGGCCGCACCCGCATCCCCCGAATTAGTAGTGGTCAGTCACTACCTTGCAAGCTAGTGACTACTCACAACCAGATGGAAGGAGGACGGTCATGGCCCGACGCCCCAGCACCCTGTGGACCCTTGTCGTGACGTCGCTGGCCGCGTTCATGGTGTCGCTGGACAACCTGGTGGTCACCACGGCGCTCCCCCAGATCCGGACCGATCTCGGCGCCGGCCTGGAGGGCCTCGAATGGACGGTCAACGCCTACACCCTGCCGTTCGCGGTCCTGCTGCTCACCGGCGCGGCTCTCGGTGACCGCCTGGGGCGCCGTCGGGTGTTCCTGGGCGGGCTCGTGGTGTTCACCCTCGGTAGTGCCGGTTCGGCGCTGGCGCCGTCCATCGGCATGCTCATCGCCGCCCGGGCCGTGCAGGGCGTCGGCGCCGCGTTCGTGCTGCCGCTGACGATGACCCTGATCGCCGCGGCCGTCCCGCCGGAGCGCCGGGGCATGGCCCTGGGCATCTGGGGTGCGATGACCGGCCTCGCCGTGGCCGTCGGCCCACTGATCGGCGGGGCCGTGACCGAGGGCGCGAGCTGGCAGTGGATCTTCTGGGTGAACGTTCCGGTCGGCCTCGTCGCGCTGCCGATCGGGCTGCGCGCCCTGACCGAGTCGCGGGCTCCCTCCTCCCGTCTGGACCTGGTGGGCGCGGGTCTGGTCAGCGCCGGTCTGTTCGGCATCACGTTCGGCCTGGTGCGCGGCGAGGGGCACGGCTGGACGAGCACCCCGGTGCTCGCCGCGCTGATCCTCGGCGCCCTGGGCGTCGCCGCGTTCGTCGCCTGGGAACTGCGGGTCGCCCGCCTGGGCGGAGCGCCGATGCTGCCGATGAGCCTGTTCCGCAACCGCGGGTTCGCCGCCGTCAGCATCACCGCGCTGCTGTTCTCGGTGGGTATGTTCGGCTCGATCTTCCTGCTGGCGCAGTCCCTGCAGAACGTCTACGGCTACTCGCCGCTGGAGGCCGGGGTGCGCACCCTGCCGTGGACGGCGATGCCGCTGCTCATCGCGCCGCTCGCGGGCCCCGTCTCCGACCGGATCGGTGGCCGGCCGCTGCTGATCGCCGGCCTGGCACTGAACGCCGTGGGTCTGGCCTGGATGGCCACCGTACTGTCGACGCACATGTCCTACACCGCGCTCGTCGGCCCGTTCGTCGTCTCCGGAATCGGCATGGCGCTGTTCTTCGTGCCGATTGCGACCGTCGCGCTCGGCGTCGTCCCCGGCCGCTGGCAGGGCATCGCCTCCGGCGCCAACAACGCGCTGCGGGAGCTCGGCGGTGTGCTCGGGATCGCGGTGCTGTCCTCGGTCTTCGCCGCCCGCGGCGGCTACGACACGCCGGCGTCGTTCATCGACGGCACGAAGCCGGCGGTGTGGCTGGGCGCCATCTCCCTCGTGATGGCGCTGCTCGCGGCCCTGGCCATCCCTCGCCGCAGCGGCCTGGCCGCCGATGCGACGCAGCCCGCGGACGGGATCTCCGCCGACGCCGGTGCGCCGGTGGGCCGCGAGCCCGCCCAGCCGGCCGCCGGAGCGGCCGGCCAGCTCAGCCCGTCGCCCGTCGGCTGACCAGCCCGACTGGTCGCACCGGCTCGCCGACCCTGACCGGTCCTGGCGCCGGTCGGGGTCGGTGGCTCCCGCAAGGCCCGGACGGGCCGGCGGGAGCCGCTCGCGTCCGGCGGTCCGCCGAGGCGGGATCAGGCGGGACGCGCCGGCTCGCTGTCGCCGAGACCACCCTCGGTGCCACCCGAACCACCACCGCCGCCACCCGAGAAGGGGCCGGGCTGTTGCTGACCCGAGCCGGCGTCCGCGCCGGAGCCCGTGAAGGGGGCGCCCGGCGTGAGCACGCAGTAGCCGCCGGACTCCTTGCCCACCTCGTACGACTCCTGGCTGGCCGCGGTCTGGCCACGCTGCACGGTCACCTGGACCTCGCGAACCGTCTGGGCCGCGGTCGGATGGACGGTCTGCACGCTGAGCACCGAGAACCGGGCGACATTGCCCCGCACTCCGTCGAAGGCACGCATGATGACGGCGTACTCGGCGGCCGAGCGGCGGCTGCGCACCGAGTCGCAGAGCCGGCCGTACGCCGCGTCGTAACGACCCGCCCGGACATCGGTGAGATACGACCGCACCGCGCTCTTCGACCCGTCGCCGGACCGGCCGAGCAGGACGACTCCGAGGGCACCCGCGCCCACGGCCACCGCCAGTACGAGGGCGAGCGGGACCAGCCAGCGGGTCGCGGCGCGGCGCGGCGGCGGAGGCGGGCCGCCGGTCCAGCCCGGTCCGCCCCAGCCCGCGGCCGGTCCACCGAAGCCGGGCGGGGCGACATGCCCGCCGGGGCGGGGGCGGGGAGCGAGCGGCGCCGGGTGGCCGCCATAGCCCGCCGGCCACCGCGCACCAGTGCCAGCTCCAGCCGGGTTCGAGGGCGCGGGCGCACCGGGTGGCGAGGTCGACCAGACCGGGCGGCCCGCCGCCGGCCCGCCAGCCGGGCCAGCGCCGATCGGGCCCGCCGGCCGGAAGGCCGCCGCCGGCGGCACGGGACGCCGGGCCAGCGGAGACAACGTGAGATCGCGGGGCGCGGCCGGTCGGGCCGCCGCGCCGGCCGGGCCGGTGGTGGTCGTGCTCTCCGGCGGCGCCCCCGGGACCGGCCAGCCGGCGGGCTGGGGGCCGGTCGAGCCCGCCGGGTCGACACCCGGGGTGCCGCTCTCCTGCCGACCGGACGGGTTCTCGCTGCCCTGCCCGTTCATATGGCTCGGCCGTTCATGTAACTCCCTCGCGCCGCGACCCGCCCCTCGGCATCCGACCCTGCTCGCCGGCCGCCTCGAAACACGCACCCATCCTGCCCGTAACGTCGGTGTTCGGGCAGATCAGATCGGACATTTGACGATCGGGCGTCGCCGCATCCAGGCGAGATCGCCCGGATGCCCGTCCCTGCGCATTTTCCGCCACCGCACGTCACCGGTGGGCGGGGGTGCCTCGTTCCGGATCGGCGGACTCGTCACCGGTCGCGAGCGTGACGCGGGCTGCCGCCGCGTCCGCGTCCGGGCCCGCCGTGGCAGCGCCGGACGGCAGTGCGCCGCGACCGCGCAGCGCCACGCCGATACCCGCCCACACCAGGTCGGCGAGGGTGGCCAGCAGCCGCGCGACCAGGGCGACGAGGGTCGCCGGCCCGCTGGCGATCGCGGGCGCCAGGGCCAGTACCAGCACCGCTTCGCGCACTCCCGCCCCGGCGGGCAGCACCAGCACGAGGAAGCCGGCGGTCCAGGCGAGCGCGTAGGCGCCGACGGACAGCGCCGCCAGCCGGGCGCCACCGACGGACGGGTCGAGGTCGCGCACGAGCAGCCAGGTCGCCAGGCCGTACCAGGCGAAGCTGAGCAACAGCCAGCCCGATCCGGCGGCGATCGGGCGCAGTGTGAGCGGCTCGTCGAGCGGTGGGCGGCGCAGCAGCCGGAACGCCAACGCCAGCAGGCGGGAGAGGACCGGCGGGAAGAGCAGGACGGCGAACACCGGCACCGCGACCAGCGCCCACCAGTAGCTGGCAAGCGCCTTCGCCGACACGAACGGCAGCGTCACCGCGGCGGCGAGGCCGCCGCTGGGCACGGCGAGGGCAAGCACGACGAGACTCGCCGACGCGGCCTTCGGCCGGGACACGCCGTAGTCGCGGGACAGCTCCATCTGGGCGAGGACGGGCCACACGCTGCCGGGGATGTACTTGCCGATCTGACCGACGAAGAAGATCCGCACGGCCGCGCGCAGCGGCAGCCGCGCGCCGAGCCCGGCGAGCAGGGCCCGCCAGGACAACACGGTCGTGCCGACGGCCAGCACGGTCGCGGCGCCCGAGGCGACGACCGAAGCGGCGGTGAGCTGCGAGTAGGAGTCGCGCACGTCGCGCCACTGGCTGACCAGGGCCACCGCGAGCAGACCGAGGGCCAGCAGGAGTGCGCCGCGGACGAGCCACCAGCGCGGGCCACGGCGGCGGGACCGCGCCGTTCCGGAGCTCTGGTCCGGCGCGGGTGCCGGGGAGGCCGGCGCCGGGGCGCCCGGCGAGCTGTGTTGACCCACCCGGCCAGCCTAGGCGGCGCCGGCGCACGCTCGCGCGCGACCCCGCCCGCCCGGGGACCGGGTCCGCACCCGGCTCGGCGCGGGCGCGGACACATCGACGTGCGGGTGGAACGGCCCGGCGGCGGCCGGCAGGGCGGCCGGCAGGGCGGCCGCGCCGGGCAGGTGATCAGTGCTGCTCGGCGACCTGCTCGCCGGAGCGCGGCACGACGCGGGCCGCCGAGGCGCCTGCGCTGTCCGCGCCCGGGTCGCCCTCGAGTGCCGGCTGGCGCTTCGCGATCGCCTCGACGACCTTGCGGGCAAGGTCCTGCGGGGCCAGGCCGACCTCGGTCAGGACCTCGTCACGCTTGCCATGGTCGAGGAACCGCTGGGCGATGCCGAAGTCACGCAGCGGCACGTCCACGTCGGCGTCGCGCAGCAGCTGGGCCAGCGACGAGCCGACGCCGCCGACCCGGCCGTTGTCCTCGATGGTGACGACGAGGTCGTGGTCGCGGGCCAGGTCGACCAGCGCGGGCGGCAGCGGCTTGACCCAGCGCGGGTCGACGACGGTGATGCCGATGCCCTGGCTGGCGACCATGCGCGCCACCTCGAGGCTGGTCGCGGCCATCGCGCCGGCCGAGACCAGCAGTACCTCGCGGTGGCGCGCCACCGCCGGCGAGCGGAACAGCACGTCCACGCCGCCGACCGTGTCGATCGCCGGCACGTCCGCGGCGACCTTGCCCTTGGGGAAACGGACCACGGTCGGGTGGTCGGTCGTGGCGACCGCCTCCCGCAGCTCGGCGCGCAGGGTCGCGGCGTCGCGCGGCGCGGCGATCGCGAGCCCCGGCACGACCTGCAGGAACGACATGTCCCACATGCCGTTGTGCGACGCGCCGTCCTCACCGGTGACCCCGGCCCGGTCGAGCACGAACGTCACGGGCTGGTTGTGCAGCGCGACGTCCATGAGGACCTGGTCGAACGCCCGGTTGAGGAACGTGGCGTACAGGCAGACGACCGGCTTGAGGCCGCCCATGGCGAGGCCGGCCGCGGAGGTGACCGCGTGCTGCTCGGCGATGCCGACGTCGAACACCCGGTCCGGGTACGCCTTGGCGAACGGGCCGAGGCCGACCGGCTGCAGCATGGCCGCGGTCAGGGTGACCACGTCGAGCCGCTCGGCGCCGATCTGGACGATCTCCTCGGAGAAGACGTTCGTCCAGCTCGTGGACTTCGACGTCGACACCGGCTTGCCGGTGACGGGGTCGATGACGCCAACGCCGTGGAAGTTGTCCGCATCGTCCTGCTCGGCCGGCGGGTAGCCGAAGCCCTTGCGGGTGACGCAGTGGACGATGACCGGCCCGCCGAAGTCGCGGGCGCGGCGCAGGGCCGACTCGACCGCGGCGACGTCGTGGCCGTCGACCGGGCCGACGTACTTCAGCCCGAGGTCCTCGAACATGCCCTGGGGCTGGACGACGTCCTTGATCCCCTTCTTGATGCCGTGCAGCGCGTCGAACAGCGGCGCGCCGACCAGCGGCGTGCGGCCGAGGACCTGCTTGACGACGTCGAGGACCTGCTCGTACTCGGGCGCGAGGCGCAGCGCGGCGAGGTGGTCGGCGAGGCCGCCGATCGTCGGCGCGTAGGACCGGCCGTTGTCGTTGACGACCACGACGACCTGCCGGTCGTCGGCCGCGATGTTGTTCAGGGCCTCCCAGCACATGCCGCCGGTGAGCGCGCCGTCGCCGACGACGGCGACGACCGCCCGGTCCTCCCCGCGCAGCGCGTAGGCGCGGGAGAGCCCGTCGGCGTAGGACAGGGCCGTCGACGCGTGCGAGTTCTCGATGATGTCGTGCTCGGACTCGGCCCGGCACGGGTAGCCCGAGAGCCCCCCGCGCTGGCGCAGCCCGTCGAACTCATCGACCCGACCGGTCAGGATCTTGTGGACGTAGGACTGGTGTCCGGTGTCCCAGAGGATGCGGTCGAACGGCGAGTCAAAGACTCGGTGAATGGCCAGCGTCAGCTCGACGGCCCCGAGATTGGGTCCGAGGTGGCCCCCGGTACGCGCGACGGCGTGGATGAGGAAATCACGGATCTCGGCCGCCAGGGTGCCGAGCTCCTCAGGGTCGAGGCGCTTGACGTCCTGGGGACAGCTGATCGTGGACAGAAGCGACACGGCGTGAACTCCCTCTCCCGAAAGGGGATCGGTTCGGGTCCGGCAAAGTCTACGCAGGTCATCGTGGGCCTCGCAGACGCCCAGACGACATGTGAGTTCCTTGTGGAACGCGGGGCAATGGACGGCACCGCGGTAGAATCGGCCTCCTCCTCGCCCACTATTGGTCCGGATCCGGGTACGCAGACGACTCCACATTGCCCGGCGTGGCCCTGGGCGACACGCCGGAGCGTAAACATTCACCTGGTTTAGTGATCTTGCTGTAGGTGAGGGTTCGTGGGCGTGGTTGTGGGCCGCTCCGGGCGTGGCCGGTGCGGCGAGGCGGGTGGGGCAGCCGTCAGGTAGGGGCGGCGGCTGGTGGCATCCAGGGAGCGCCGCGGAACGCGAGGCGTAGGGCGTGCAGC